>NZ_CP120717.1:6300000-6900000 GCF_032883915.1 Endozoicomonas sp. 8E
ATCTTACAATTAAACGTACATGTTAGAATTAACGAGTATGTTCGCTTGCTTGATCAGCATTTAAATCATTCCAGAGCCAAGCTCTGTTGACCGATGCCATTCGCACAAGCGCCCACACGAATTGTCTGATAATTTGTTAAAGAACTGGATTAAAACAAGAAGGCTTTAACCGGCTGAATCAGCAGTCAGTGCTGTTCAGCGAGGCGCTTATCTTACCTTGGCGCCAGTTGTTGTCAAGTGCTTGTTTTTTAAGTCACTTTTCAACTTGCCAAGACCGCATTCGTTCACTCAGTGAGCGCTGCGTTTTCGTCTCAGCGGCGGTGCATTCTACGCTGTTCGATCCGATTGTCAATCACCGTTTTAAACGCTGCTGCAATGGATCGTTGCGTGCCCGTAAAGGAAACTTCCTTACGAGCCATGCCCCGATCAGTGGAGGCGCATTATACGCACCTTGAGAGGTAGGTCAACGACTTATTTCAAAGTGACTGAAAGCCACTTCCTTCTTCATTAAACAGATTAAACTTCAAAGGTTGTTTAAAACGCTCTTTAAGCGCTTTAACGATTTTGGAGTTGGCCTTAACACCCATTCTTTCCATATGAACCAATGAGCGTCCTCTGGACTCCTTCTCATGGATCAACTCTTTAATACGTCTTTCCAGAAATACCTTTCTTAATGCCTTTTCCTCAGAGATTTCACTCTCTTCCTTAAGCTGCCACAACTCTTTTTGTGCCGCGGCTAACTCCGCAGGCTCATCCTCCTCACCGAGATCCAGTTGTCGGCAGATCAAATCATTAAGCTCTTTTGCTACTCTGATCCTGAAATCAAACAACTCATTACCAGAGGGCTTAGACGACAATTCTTGAACAGCTGCCATGTATTGCAACAGCTTACTTTCTTGTCGTTGGCAAGCTCCCCTCAGTTGCTGATTAACACCATCGGGAATGACCATACTCCAGATATTCGTCTTCATGTAGGCTCTGATTCTCTCAAAGCTTAATTCTTCGACTTGCTCTCTGATGGTTTTAACTGAAGCTTCCATAAGATGGTCAATCTGCCCTGGTAAACGCTCTACTGCCCCATCCAGCATGTAACCCACAAGATTATCTGCCGCCTCCTCCAATCGAGTGCGGCAATTTTTCAGTGCTGCAAAGCAGAGGCTGCTCTTATCAGGGTCAATATTTGCCGCAGTGTGTTTATCACTCTCAGACAGGAGGTCAAAGTCCGGAAAAAACGTTTCCTGAAATATTAATAGAGGATTAGGCCTTACCAGACAGCCCGATGCACTTTTGGATATGACCGAACTAATCAGCTCCCCTTGATACGTTCCTGTATCCATAATTCTTAAAAGAGCCATCAGCTCGGCAAGAAAGGCCTTTTTCTCACTCAAACGATTCAGGTCATTGGCATTGAGAACTACTGAACCCAAAGCTGACTTTGCATGCTCCATCAGATCCGTCACATCAAATGACTCCTTACCCTGGAGCGTAGTTTTTAAAGCCAGCGTCTGTCTCAGGTCGTACAGAGAATAGACAGCCCTGGTAACATCTTCAGTTTGAATAGCCATGGCCAGTGAACGCATTGAATCAGAGGCCAAAGCTTCGTTTCTTAACTGCAGTTCTTTTCTTCTGGTCTGTAGACTTCCGGCTTTTGCCTTCAAGTCGTCAGGTCTCGCTATGAGAAAGGGTGATTCAGTCCGAACAAATGCCCGCCTGCCTGACTTTAATTTGAGCGGGATATGAAAGCTTTTTATCAGTCGATCTGTCATCAGCTTACGCCAAAGCCTTTTAAGAGTTTTTCCAACAACAATCAGCTTTTTGCTCACAAACCCAAGCTTAATCTCATAACCAAAAAGCCGGACAGTCTTTGGTTGAGCTGCTTTTCTGGGACTTTTAGAGGGTCTCCGATTGGGAGAAGGCGTTCCTGACCGTTCAATCATCGCTTCATCCTGAATTGTGATATCTCTTTATTATTAGGGGGACTCTATCAAGAAACTATAGATAACCCCCTCCCTGTGCTCTCTATTTATCCACCCTTAAACAAAAACACCCGCAACAAAGTGCGGGTGTTTGCGGAATACAAAGTGCCTGTCTAGACAGACCGGGCCTCCATCGAACCTTTAACCTTCTTCATCGCATTTTTTTCCAGCTGTCTGATTCGCTCAGCTGATACGCCATAGTGGTCCGCCAGTTCATGAAGAGTTGCCTTATCTTCATTAAGCCAACGCCTCTGAAGAATATCCCGACTGCGCTCATCCAATGTTGCCAGAGCATTTCTGAGCAGGTTCACTGAAGACTCGGACCAATCCGAATCTTCCAAAAGTCTCGCCGGATCCGCTCGCTGGTCTTCCAGGTAATGGGCAGGCGCTACGGAAGTGCTGTTCTCTTCACCGTCGTCGGAATAACCATCGAAGGCTGTGTCATGGCCAGCCATTCGACCTTCCATTTCACGAACCACTTTGGCTTCAACGCCCAGATCATTGGCAACAGCCTTAACTTCATCATTACTGAGCCAGGAAAGGTGCTTTTTGGAGCTGCGAAGATTAAAAAACAGCTTGCGCTGTGCCTTGGTGGTCGCCACCTTGACAATACGCCAGTTCTTCAGGATAAACTCATGGATTTCAGCCTTCACCCAGTGCACTGCAAAGGAGACCAGACGAACACCCACTTCCGGGTTGAACCGTTTTACGGCTTTCATCAAGCCCACATTTCCTTCCTGGATCAGGTCAGCCAGAGGAAGTCCGTAGCCACTGTAGCTCCTGGCTATATGAACCACAAAACGCAGGTGTGACATAACCAGCTGACGGGCAGCTTCCAAGTCGTTCTTATAGTAGAGGCGCTCTGCCAAACCCTTTTCCTGCTCAGCAGACAACACAGCAATAGCACTAACTCCCGTAACGTAGGCATCAATATTTTGCCCCGGGACTAAGATATCAACTGGCTGTAAACTGGTTCCCATGATCCACTCCGGTTGAGTGCCAACTTGGCACTCGACTTAGTTCAAACTCCAAATACCCATAGCGTAAAAAGACAACAAACTGGCTTTCAGTTGAATAATAACAAAAATCGAGCCTTCTGACCTAAGCTACTTTACGCTCTTTTACGATAAAAACACTGCAAGGAAAAGGCTAAACTCGCCAATCCTTGCCAAGCCCTCTAGGGCTGCAACTCTATTGTCCGTACATGACGATAGCAGCTCACTGCTGCACCTGCCACTCCCAGGAAAACACCCGAGGCCAATAATGAAAAAAACATTGCAAAGCCGGGCCCTACCGGCGTATAGCTGCTGCCATACAATGCAGCGAGCTCTAACACTCCTGACATCAAGCCAGCAAGCACAGCCAATATAATCAGCAGAGCCAGCAAAGCACCTCCCAACCCATACCACATCCCCATGTAAAGGAATGGCAATGTGACAAAGCCATCGGTTCCACCCACCAGCTTGATCACTTTGATTTCAGCCCTGCGACTCTCAACGCTGAGACGTACAGTATTACCTATCGTCAACAGTACAATAATCCCGAGAAGCACGGATAGTATGACGGTAAAACGCTCCAACAATTGCGTCATAGACTGAAGTCGCTCAATCCACTCGTGATCCAGCCGAGCCTCCATTACTCCTTCTTTGACCTGATATTTTTTCATTAGTTCATTGAGATGCTCAGAATTTAACCCTTCCCGGGGTGCAAGCTCCAGAACCCCCGGCAGAGGATTGAAGCCCAGGGCTTCAATAACCCCTTTCATCTGGGCCCTCTCCTGGAATTCATTCAGTCCTTCATCCGGACTGATATAAAGGAACTGCTCAATGTTCGGATCATCTCTGGCTTCAACCCTGAGGCGATTGACCTGGTCACGCCCCAGCTTGTTTTCAAGATAGAGAGAAATTCTGGGCTGACCTTCCCAGTCATGACCCAATAACTGCAGATTATTGGACAGAAGTACAAGAATCGCAGGTAGCGCAAAAGCCACTGCAATCATCATGCAGTTCAGAAAGGAAGCAAAAGGGGTCTTGAAGATACGACCTAATGAGTCACCTGCCACCTGTCGGTGCAGGCTTTTCAGATAAGCCATTGAGAAGCCCGTTGCCTTTTTTCTGGCCGCCCCTCTTTCAGCATCATTGTCTTTAGGCGTCCCAGTCTCGGGCTGTTTTTTCCGACTACCGTCTTCGTTTCTGACACTTTTTCTTGGAAACACGCCTAACGCACCTCCTGATCGTTAACCAGGTGCCCTTGATCCAGAGTCAAAATACGGTGGCGCATACGGGCTACCAGTGCCAGATCATGACTGGCAACCAGAACCGTAACGCCCACCTGGTTAAAGTTTTCAAACAGCTGCATGATTTCAGCGGACAGATTAGGGTCGAGATTACCGGTTGGCTCGTCGGCCAGAATCAGAGGAGGCCGGTTAACAACCGCACGAGCCAAACCCACACGCTGCTGTTGACCGCCGGAAAGCTGAGCCGGACTCATTTTCTCTTTATTCAGAAGCCCCACCAGATCCAGGGCAGCTCGAACCCGACCCGCACATTCATGGTAAGTGTACCCGGCAATGATCAGAGGTAAGGCAACGTTATCAAACACAGATCGATCGAAGAGCAGCTGATGATCCTGAAAAACCAGGCCTATATTTCTGCGAAAATAAGGAATCTGACCACGCCCCAGCTTGCTGGTCTCGTGTCCTCCTACCCAGATACTGCCGGAGGTCGGTTGCTCCATCAGCATGATGAGTTTCAGCAGAGTACTCTTACCGGCTCCGGAATGGCCAGTAAGAAAAGCAATTTCACCCCGATGCAGGTGGAAGCTGGTCTGTTCCAGCCCCACATGCCCTCCGGGATAACGCTTGGTGACATTGTCAAAGCGTATCATTCAGGACTTCCCTGCTACTCTTTTTTCATGATTTAAGGCTCAAGCGGATCGAACAGAGCTTCTACAAACTCATCGGCAGAGAAAGGTCTCAGATCGTCGATCTGCTCACCCACCCCCAGGAAGCGGATTGGTAGCTGCATCTGTTTGGACAGGGCAAAAACAACTCCACCCTTGGCAGTACCATCGAGCTTGGTGAGTGCCATACCCGTCAGATTGACCGCTTCGTGGAAAATTTTGGCCTGATTGAGCGCATTCTGCCCTGTGCCTGCATCCAGAACCAGCAGCACTTCGTGGGGAGCTGAGTCATCCAGCTTACCCAAAACCCGCTTAACTTTGCGCAGCTCATCCATCAGGTTATCTTTGTTGTGCAGCCGACCGGCTGTGTCGGCAATCAAAACATCCACCCCACGAGCTTTGGCTGCTTCAAAAGCATCATAGAGCACAGAGGCACTGTCAGCACCGGTATGTTGGGCAATCACGGAGATATCGTTTCTTTCACCCCAGACCTGCAGCTGTTCCACAGCAGCAGCCCGGAAAGTATCACCAGCAGCCAGCATCACTTTACGGCCTTCAGCCTGAAGCTTGCGTGCTACTTTACCGATTGTTGTGGTCTTGCCGACACCATTAACGCCCACAACGAGAATAACGAAGGGGGTTTTCTGCTCATCAATGACCAAAGGCTGGTCAGCAGGCTTGAGAATTTCCTTAAGTTCAACCTTCATGGCAGAGACCAGCGCGTCGGCGTCACCCAGCTCACGGTATTTCACTTTTTTGGTCAGTTTCTCGATAATTTCAGTTGTGGCTTCAACGCCTACATCCGATATCAGAAGCTGTGTTTCCAACTCTTCCAGCAGATCTTCGTCGATCTCTTTTTTACCAACAAAGATTTCCGCAACGCCATCAACAAAGGCGCTGCGGGTCTTGCCAAGGCCGCGCTTCATGCGGGCAAAGAAGCCCTTCTTCTCGTCATGAGGCCCAACCCTCTCTGCGACCGCAGGTGGAGCAACAATACGCTCAGCTTCCAGAGCTTTTATGGCTTCTGCCGTTGGGAATGTCTGTTCCTGAGAGGTTTCCTCAGCCACTTCAAGCGAGTGCTCATGCACAAGCTCAGCCTGAACAGGTTCGATAGAAACGATCTCTTCTGCTGATTCTACAATCGCCTTTTCGACTTCTGCCTGGACAATTGTCTCTTGGGGGGCTGCTGTCGGCTCAGTTTTCGGACTCTCATCTGTAACCGGGGCAGGCTCGCTCTGTTTCTCTTCTTTGCGTCCCCAGGGCCAAAAACGTCGCTTCGCCGTTTTCTCATCACTTTTGCGAGAACCGAACATAAACTACTTCATCAGAATGGATTAAAAGGGTCACCGTATTAAAGCAGGTGGGTCTCAGAAGGCTACAAGAGCAACCAAAATGCCTGACAGCCTTCCGGAACTGTGTATCCTATCTTACAGCTATGAACGAATGAAGCTTTTTAAAATTAAAATAAGTACTCAGCCATACGGAATCGAATATTTCTGGCTTATTGGGCAGGTGCTCTGCAAGGCGCAACGGCGGGAGCATAGCGAGCTATGTGACCAGAGTTGCAACGCAGCACGACTGCATGGATGCAGGAGCTAGAGCAACGCAGGAGCAGTTGCCGCACGACTGCATGGATGCAGGAGCTAGAGCAACGCAGGAGCAGTTGCCGTACGACTGCATGGATGCAGGAGCTAGAGCAACGCAGAAGCAGTTGCCGCGAGTGCCTGAACAATGAGCCAGAAAATATGATTTCGTGTGGTTGAATACTTAGTGTCAGCGAGGTAAGGGTATCTCCTCAGAAACCGTGGTTATCTCATTCGACAACTGATGTACAATCGCTGCCTCAATGCCATCAACCGGAGTGATCAATGGCACGAAGAGCAGCCGTCAGGCATGGCCCTGGTAAAGTTGGCGGACAATTAAGAATCATCGGCGGTCAGTGGCGCAGCCGCAAACTGCCTGTCGCTGATCTTCCAGGCTTACGCCCCACCTCGGATCGCGTGAGAGAAACCCTGTTTAACTGGCTGGCGCCCTGTGTTCCGGGTGCCAGAGTGCTTGATTGTTTCAGTGGAACTGGCGCTCTATCCCTTGAGTCACTCTCTCGTGGCGCCAAGGAAGCCACCCTGCTTGAAGCAGCTGCAGAGGCTGCCTCACTCCTTGGCAAAAATCTGAAAACCCTTCAGGCAGAAAACGCCAGAGTCATTCGCACCGACAGCCTGAAATGGCTACAGCAAGTCGCTGACAAGGCATTCGACCTGATCTTTCTGGACCCTCCATTCAGACAGGGATTACTGAAAGAAACCTGTCGTCTGCTTGATGAAAATGGATACATTCACGACGACACCCTGATTTACATTGAGGTAGAAAGAGAACTATCTCCTCTGCCCGTACCTTCAAACTGGATCATTACGAAAACCAAAACCGCAGGCCAGCTAAGTTATTACCTGTTAAGTGTCGAGTAAATTTAAGCTATAAAAATGATGAGTAAAGTAGAGTCTCCATGCATTCGCCAATGCGCACTTAACGAAGATCAGGTTTGTACTGGCTGTTTTCGGAGCCGGACAGAAATAGCCCGATGGAGCCGGGCCAACCAGGATGAACAGAAAGAGATTGTTTTGAATGCCCAAAAACGCTCCGAAGCTCAAAATCGCTGCCCCTGACAAAAGCGACTCATGTCGCTTTTAATCAATATTTTATCTCCATGCTTCTGCCAGAGACTCCGCCGCCGAATTGAGCCACTCATCCTGACCATCACAGCCACGATTCTCTGTAAACCAAAAGCAGCTGAACCATCGATACAAACCCTACCATTCGAAAACAACATCACTCACATGATAGTGGACTTAACCTATCGTTCTAGGTAACCTTCACACCGCCGAGATTATTCTAACACTCTCTTTTCAGACGAGAACTCTAAGGAGTGGTCACATGAAACAACCCGTCCGTATCGCAGTCACAGGTGCAGCAGGTAACATCAGTTACTCTCTACTGTTTAAAATTGCTGCTGGTGAAATGCTGGGCGCGGATCAGCCGGTAATTCTGCAGCTGGTTGAGATTCCTCAGGCTATGGACAAGCTGCGTGGCGTGGCCATGGAACTTGAAGACTGCGCTTTCCCGCTGGTACACGGTATCAGCCTGCACGACAATCCATTCGACGGATTCCGTGGTGTTCATTACGCCATGCTGGTAGGCGCCCGTCCTCGTAGCAAGGGCATGGAGCGTGCAGATCTACTGGAAGCTAACGCAGTTATCTTCGCCGAGCAAGGTAAGGCCCTGAACGAAGTGGCGAATCGCGACGTTAAAGCCCTGGTAGTAGGTAACCCGGCTAACACCAACTGCCTGATTCTGTCCCGCAACGCTCCGGACCTGGACCCTTCGCAGTTCTGCGCTATGACCCGCCTGGACCACAACCGTGCCAAAGGTATCCTGGGTAACAAACTGGGCGTTAACCCGTCTGACATCGACGGTGTTTGCGTTTGGGGTAACCACTCTCCAACCATGTACCCTGACGTTCATCACGCTACTGTTCTGGGCGAAGAGTCGGCAATCAGCAAGATTGACGAGAAATGGTACAAAGAAGATTTTACACCTCGCATTCAAAAGCGTGGTGCTGAGATCATTGAATGGCGAGGTCTCTCTTCCGCTGCCTCTGCCGCGCAAGCCGCCCTGGACCACATGCGTGACTGGGCTCTGGGCAGCAATGGCGAAATCGTCAGCATGGGAATTATCTCCGACGGCAGCTACGGCGTAGCCAAAGGCATTTACTACTCTTTCCCATGTGTCTGCGAATTCGGTAGCTACCAGATCGTTCAGGGTCTGGAGATCAACGAATACGGTCAGAGCATGATGAAGAAGACTGAAGAAGAACTGCTGAGCGAGAAAGCGGCTGTCGATCACCTGCTGCCAGCTGAAACCGTTGAGTCCCGTGAAAACCTGAGAAAGTCGGACCGTACTGGCCAGACCGCTTACGACAATGGTCTCGACAAGGCTGACGTGTACTACAAAGCCGATCGCATCTGCTGATCCGCCTCCCGCAGGAGCTGAGTCTATCAGCTCCTTTTTTCTTTTTTTCTACAGCCTCTTAACTCATTCACTCAAACCCCTCATTGGCACAAAGTACTCTGCTTCCAGCTCGGCAAAGGACTCTCTGGCCATTTCACTGACATAAGGCCGGTCCATAAGCAGAATCTGATAAAAAGCTCTTCGGTATAGTTTTTTTGGCAACAATTCGTCTTCTTCAAGAAACGCTGCACTGACCAGCTCCTGCCAACTGCTGAGCACCATGAAGTTGTTCAACGCCAATGCTTCCACTTCATGCTTCGGCACTACCATAAAGCCTGACAACACAAGCCCTGCAATAATTTTTTCCAGTACCTCCAGAGAAAGCCTTGCAAACTGCTGATAGGCAGAACGGAGTTCGCTGCTCCTGCCCATAACTCCATGAACATCCCGGTAGATAAAACGGAACTCCCACATACCGGCCAGGGCCAATTCCAAATAGCTTCGCTTATCCTGAAAGTTCAGCGGACGGCCTTCCGGAATCACCATGTTGACGGCAATGTTGTCTATCAGACGTTGAAAAAGTGCGAGGATAATCTCATCTTTATTCCTGAAATGGTAATAGAGATTTCCGGGAGAAATCCCCAGATCCGCGGCAATATGATTGGTCGTTACCGTCCTTTCGCCCCGGTCGTTAAAAAGCTCCAGAGCTTTGTCCAAAATACGATCACGAGTTTTAACTGCCATAAATACCCTTGAAATCCTGTCAGCAAATCGCTAAATTTTATTTTAGAGTAATTGCTCTAAATATTCAAAAACCCACTAACCAGCCAGATTCTTAGTAAAAAACATGTAAACCAGATCGGCTGAAGG
Organism: Endozoicomonas sp. 8E; assembly: GCF_032883915.1. Lineage (NCBI taxonomy): Bacteria > Pseudomonadati > Pseudomonadota > Gammaproteobacteria > Oceanospirillales > Endozoicomonadaceae > Endozoicomonas > Endozoicomonas sp. 8E. Next base: position 6,309,750 of record NZ_CP120717.1, read on the forward strand.
AGACCTGTATCATGAGCCTTAGTGAAATTGACCAGCCTACAGAGACTGGCTCGCCGGATCAAATCATCGCCAATGATCCTTCTTCCAGTCAGATCGCGAGGATGAAAACATCTCTGGAGGCCCAGCAACAAGCTTTTCGAACACAGCCAAACCCCTCTCTCCAACAACGCAGGGAATGGCTTAAAACGCTGAAAGAAGGTTTGAAGAAACACCAAAAGACTCTGGTAGATGCCATTAACAGAGATTTTAAGGGCCGTGCCGAAACAGAAACCCTGTTAGCCGAGTTTATGCCATCACTCTCTACCATCGATTACTGCAGCAAGCATCTGGCTAAATGGATGAAGCCCAGTAAGCGACATGTATCAATCACTCTGCAGCCGGCTTCGGCAAAAGTGGTGTATCAGCCTCTGGGCGTTGTCGGTATTGTTGTTCCATGGAACTACCCTCTCTTTCTGGCCATAGGGCCTCTGGCAACAGCTCTGGCTGCCGGAAACCGGGCAATGATCAAGATGTCCGAGTTCACACCGGCTACCTCCAGACTCTTTGCCGAGATGATTGCGGATATCTTTCCTGCTGACCTGGTCACTGTCGTCAATGGTGAAGCTGAAGTGGGAGCCGCTTTCACCGCTCTGCCGTTCGACCATATTCTCTTTACCGGCTCCACTCAGGTCGGCAAGCATGTAATGACGGCTGCTGCCAAAAACCTCACCCCCGTCACCCTTGAACTCGGCGGGAAATCTCCGGTGATCATTGACGACGACTTCCCTATACAGGAAGTAGCCGAGCGTGTCTGCTACGGAAAATCGATGAATGCCGGGCAGACCTGCGTTGCTCCTGATTACATACTGGTCAAGAAACAACGCAAGGAAGACTTTGTGGAAGCCTACCTGAAGGCATTTAGCAGTATGCATCCGTCAGTGAATGACAGCCAGCATTACACCGCCATTATCAACGAGAGACAACACCAGAGGTTACTCAGCCACATTGAAGATGCCAAAAATAAAGGAGCTGAAATCCGGGTGGGAAACAATGAGGAAATAACCGATGGTTCCCGTCGTTTACCTCCGCACCTGATTCTGAATGCTACGGAAGATATGAGCGTCATGCAGGAGGAAATTTTTGGCCCACTGCTGCCTATCATTGAGGTGGACAACATTGATGACGCCATTCAGTTCGTCAATAACCGTCCCCGTCCACTGGCGCTTTATTATTTTGGTGAAAACAAACAGACTCAGGACAAAGTTCTGACTCACACCCACTCAGGGGGTGTCTGCCTGAACGAAACCCTTTTCCATGTTGCTATCGATGATATACCTTTTGGTGGAGTGGGCGCTTCCGGTATGGGCCATTATCACGGACAAGAGGGCTTTCAGGCGCTGTCCAAGGCAAAGTCGGTGTTTAGCAAAGGACGTTTCAACAGTGTTCGATTTGTATTTCCCCCCTATAATACCTGGCTGAAGAAGAAGATGATCAAATTCCTGTCAGGCTCCTGATCATTCGGGTCCGGACTGTCATTCGATAGTCCGGAATCTTTATTCACAGAAGTTCTGAAAGCAACTATCTATCATCCGGTTACCCTGTTTTTAGTCAGGTTGTTTGTCACCTTCGATTGATTTCGATACCATTCGGCCTTCGTTATCTATAGATTGAAGAACTCTGCTTTAACCATTTTCAGTAGAAACGGGCAGATCAGGACGCACAGTCTTTCACTACAGGCATCTGTGAAGTCATCGAGTTTTCAGAACATTGATCTTGGCAAGCCAGGGTCAACCTGACTCAAAGGCTTCCCGGGACATCAGCAGGAAATGCATTTTCAATGAGCAAAGTAATCTACCCTGGCACTTTTGACCCTATAACCAAAGGCCATCTGGACCTGGTAGAACGGGCGGCAAGAATTTTTGATAACGTGGTCATAGCGGTAGCAGAAAGCCCTAAAAAGAAGCCTCTGTTTGATCTGGCGAAACGTGTTGAGCTGGCAGAAGAAGTGACAGCTCATCTTGATAATGTTTCGGTAACAGGTTTCAGCTCTCTGCTGGCTCACTTTCTGGAAGAGCAGAAAGCCACTGTGATTCTGCGTGGTCTGAGAGCCGTATCCGACTTCGAATACGAATTTCAGATGGCCAACATGAACCGGATTCTGGCACCGAGTGTGGAAAGTCTGTTTCTGACACCCGCCGAGCAGTACTCCTACATTTCTTCTACGCTGGTACGGGAGATAGCCTCACTGGGTGGAGATATCGACAAGTTTGTCTCCCCCTGCGTTCAGGAAGCCCTGAAAGACAAATTTGGTCCACACGCCAAAAGCTGACAGAGCGCCGCGAACCTGGCGGCTTGAGCTGAAACACTCGTGCGGAACTGGAGATTACATCATGTCCCTGATCATTACTGATGACTGCATTAACTGCGATGTCTGCGAGCCCGAGTGCCCGAACAGTGCGATCTCTCCCGGGGAAGAGATTTACGAGATAGACCCTGACCTCTGCACCGAATGTGTTGGTCACTACGATGAACCACAATGCCAGCAAGTTTGCCCGGTCGACTGTATCCCCAAAGACCCGAATAATGTCGAGTCACAGGATGAGCTGATGGAAAAGTATTTGATTATTACGGCGGCAGCCTGACCATTGTCTTTTTCATTGCTCATGTTCAACAGGAGTCTGACTACAAACAGGCAGACTCCTAACTCAAAAACTCCCCTCTCTGATACTCCGTAACAGCCTGCATCACTTCTTCACGACTATTCATGACAAAAGGTCCATATTGCACAACAGGCTCGTTCAACGGTTTACCGGCCATTATCAGAAAACCAGTCTGGCGCTCTGCACTCAATACCAGCTCGTCACCTTCCGCGAAAACCGCCAGCTCTGATTGGCTGATGAGTTGATCGCTGTCCGTCTGCAGTTTTAGCTCACCTTCATAGACATAGACCATCAGTTTTTTGTCACTCAAAGGTAGCTTGGCAATGCCGTCTTCTTCCAGCGATACGTCCAGCAACAGCGCATCGGTCACCTCTCTTTTCAGTGGTGCAGACAATTGACGACCATCAATCTCTACCTCACCCAACAGTAACCTTGCAGACCAGCCTTCACAGGACAGAACAGGCAAATCATTCTCACTGATATCGAGATACTCCGGATCACTCATTTTCCGGGCAGCAGGCATATTCAACCAGATCTGGAAACCATGTAGCTCATCATTTTCAAGAATGGGCATCTCTGAATGAACAATCCCCTTGCCAGACTTCATCCATTGAACACCGCCTGACTTTATAGACCTCTGATTGCCCAGATGATCTTCATGTCTGAAGCCCCCCAGTTTCATATACGACACCGTCTCGATGCCCCGATGAGGATGAGCCGGAAATCCGGCCCCCAGATCGCCAGAACCGTCAGCTCTGATTTCGTCCAGCATCAAAAAGGGATCCATAAGCTTATGCTGTCCCGAACCCATCACCCGCTTGAGTTTCACCCCGGCTCCGTCTGAAGCCGGACGGGCCGGCACTACTTCCAGCAGGCTTCTTGCTTGCGTCACTTTATGCCACCAGTTGATCGATTCTTTCTGCAGCTTTACCCAGCGCTACTTCTCTTGCATCGCCACCTTTGGCAAGCCCCTCTGCATAGATGAACTCAACATCAGTAATCCCGATAAAGCCAAGGAAGTGCTTAATCAGTGCCGTTTGTGTATCCATAGGTGTTCCCTGATACTCACCCCCTCTGGCCGCCAGGATATAGGCTTTTTTGCCTTTCAAAAGCCCTTGGGGTCCCTGCTCGGTGTAGCGGAAAGTGATGCCTGCGCGAGCAATATGGTCAAAGTAAGTCTTCAGGGTTGATGGCATTGTGAAGTTGTAGAGAGGCAGTCCCATTACCAGCACATCGGCTTCATTCAACTCACTGATCAAACGATCTGACAGGCTGGCTATGCTCTTCTGATGTTCATTACGCTCTTCTTCTGGCAGGCTGAAGCCCTGAAAGCTTTCTGCTGTCAGGTGAGGAATCGGTTCTGAACCCAGATCGCGATAGATCACTTTATCCACAGTCCGGGTCTGGGTGTATTTTTCCACAAACTGTCTGGCCAGCTGCCCTGACTGTCCTTGTGAGCCAAACAGACTGGAATCGATTTGCAGGATAGTACTCATATTGATCTCCGGTTCATTAAATTGCCTTGGTTAAGCTTAATTTAATATCGATTTTTACGAATAAAAAGCGCAAAATATCCCTTATAAATATCGAATTATTAGATTATAAGTTCGTAAGCCATGGCTAAAGTCACCCTTGAACAATGGCGAATGCTCCACGCTGTCGTTGAACATGGCGGTTTCGCACAAGCCGCAGAAGTCCTCCACAAAAGCCAGTCAACCGTCAGCTATGCCGTGAATAAACTGCAACAGCAGCTGGACGTGGAAATTCTGGTCATCAAAGGCAGGAAAGCCGAATTAACAGAAGCCGGAAAAGTGCTGATCAGGCGCTCCCAGTCCCTGCTCAAGGAGTCTGATGCGATAGAAAAGGTTGCTGACAGCCTGTCACAGGGCTGGGAAGGTCGCATCATTCTGGGTGTTGATGTCATCTTTCCGCCCCAGCTGCTCTCAACCTGTCTGAAAAGACTGTCCTCAGAGTGCCAGCAGACCCATATTGAGCTCGTGGAAACGGTACTCTCAGGGACTACAGACATGATGGCTACTGGCCAGGGAGATCTGGTGATCAGCGGCCTGGTACCACAGGGGTTTATGGGAGAACCTTTGATGAAAGTGACTTTCAAGGCTGTCGCTCACAAGGACCACCCGTTGCATCAGCTAGACAGACCCCTGAGCCTCAATGATCTCAAGCAACACCGCCAGATTGTCATCAGAGACTCGGGCGTCAAGAGAGTGGATGCCGGATGGCTGGAAGCGACAGAACGCTGGACCGTCAGCCATATCAGTACATCGGTAAGAATGATTTCCGAAGGGCTTGGGTTTGCCTGGCTACCAATCGCTCACATAGAACAGGAACTGGCCTCTGGGGTACTGAAACCACTGAACCTTCAGCCTCATGGCTCTCGACGTCACCAGATATACCTGATTTATACCGATCAGGATTACGCTGGACCTGCCGTAAAGTCTTTGGCCAATATTTTGAAGGAAGTCTGTGCTGACACAGAGAAGTCAGCACATTGATGCGACCGATCAAAACAAAAACCAGAAAGGAGGTTCAGCTAATCTTCCGAAGCTCTCCCAGTTTGCCATCGGACCCATAGGAGATTTCGAAAGTACCATGAACCCCTTCACGAGTGACAAACTTGAGAAGGACATCGTAGGGAATGCTCATGCTAAAGCCCTCCCGGGTACTGACCTGGACACGATTTTTCTTGCCTTGGTAATACTGCAGGACCTGTTCTGAATTCAAACTGACAGAGAAGGTAGCCTTATTCATTCTGGACTCCATTCCGCATGTTCAAGCAAATTATCATATCGGCCGCAGGGGGCCTGTGGCCAGTAACGAGATCTGTATCATTTTAGCAAAATCAGCACACACACCAATAAGCCCGGTCATTAAAAAATAACCAGGCTTCTTATCTCAACTCTTATATCCCAACAATAACAGTCAGAGTTTACTGATTGGGTGGAGGCGCCATCAAACCTTCTGGCATCTCCATGTTGTTGGGCACCTGCATCTGCTGCATCACTTGGTTGATGGAATCCCTGATGCTGGCAATCATCGCTTTGTAGCCTTCATCAAAGCCACGATAAAAAGCCTGCTCGGTAGGTTTAACATCATCGTCTTCCTGCTTGAAAATGGCAGACTGTTTGCCTTCAGGGTTTTCGCCACTGAAGAAGGCTTCCATGGAAGTGGGAACGGTCAGAGCGACACGACCACCAGCCATATAACCGTCAATGAAGCGCTCTCTCAGGAACGGGTTATCACTGCTGCCGACACTGGCAGAACGATAGGCATCGTCGGCCTCACACCAGCGATCTTTGTATTCACTGGCTTTTTCTTCGTCACGGCAGTTGTATTCCAGGACACCCAGCTCTGCAACCACTCGCTGATAGCCTTCGCGGTAGCCCGCTTCATCAGGCTTTTCAGTCTTTCCTTCCAGAGCCTCTCGAGAAACCTGACTGGTTTCAGCTCGACGGGCATCGTTGATACCCTGACGGTAACCTTTCAGATAATTGCCAAAGTTGGCAACATTACCAGCCATTGGACTCTGATCAAAAGCTCCACGTGCCTCACACCATGTCTGCTTGAGCGCATCAGTGGTATCAACAGTGGTGCAATCATAGGCTTCTTCTTCGGCAACCGGACGGGCAGGCTCACCGGCTGAAGGGGCCACCTTCGGACAATCCCGCTTCTCTGAACAGCCCTGAAGCAGTGACAGTAATAAAACGACAGGCACGATACCTGCAAACATTAACCTACGCATTCAACTCTCCTTCCCGAGGGGTAATTGTAATTTCCAACATAACAACCATTGACCATCAAGATTGCCATGACTTGAATTCGACAGGGATCTGGCAAAATTTTTTTGCTTTCTTAATATCATTAGACGGAGCTGGTTAAATATAGTTCAGAAAAATTGTTATTTTTCTTTTTTAGTCCCTGTGGATATATCCGGTGTTAAATGAGTCTCAGACTCTTTTAGTTGGCACAATGCCGACCAGTCAGAGCTTTGCACAGACGCTACCAACTCACCCCATTGCTCAAGTGAACAGGTTTTCCCACAGGACAGAGCCAGAGGCTCGTCATTTAATGAAGCCTGAACAGTCTTGTTTGAGGCCGAGAAGCGCAGGGTTAACATACTGGTATAGGGAACATTAGACTCTCTCGGGCTCCCCAGAGCCGTCATCAGGGCCAGAATGTTGCCGTCACTGACAGAAAGCAGATAGAAGTATTCACAGGCGGTTCTGCCACTTTCAAGACAGCTCTGATACTGCTGATAACGCTGGTCAATCGCCTTCATAAGATGCTGGTTGGCCAGCTGGACTATACGCCTGTCTTTGCTCATTTGAGACATAAACCAGTCAATCAGATCCTCTAGCTGCTGTTCATCCCTGAGTGTCAGAAACTCTGGCATAGGAAGATTATGCAGCTTTCTGATATGCAATGCGTCGGCAAGGCCCATCATGGCATGGAGTGTTGGCTTATTGCCTGACTGTTTTGCCCAGAATCTGATCCTGTCAAGCCCCATTTCTTCTGCCTTCTTTTGCCACAGAGGGCTCTTTTGCAGCTCTCCAATCAGGGCTTTGAATCCAGTGCAAATTTGAGAGAATCCCAGAAAATAATCGTCTTGCAGGGGGTAAGCATACACCGGTGGGACAGCCGCAAACTCATTGCCTGAGCCTGTTTTGAGACTGTCGGGGTAAATAGCCTGAAGCATGGTGGTGGCGCACTGGATGGTTCTGTCCAGGCCACGGGCCTGATGATAACTGAGCTCTGGATTCCAGTGGGAAGGAAAATCAGCCTGAAGTTGCGTGCGCCTGAAATGTTTACCCGCCTCATAACACTGTTTGAAGCCAATGTCTGTCATCTCACCGGGCCCCATGGGCCACAGCTCGGGATTTAAAGGGTACCTTGGACTACGATCTCCATGCCGTACCAGTGTCACAATGTAGTCGTGAGAGTCACGTTGATTGTTATTGTCGTCAGACTCTGACTGAGCATGAGCCGTCATTGAAAAACACAATATTCCCCAGGCCAGGAGCCACTTTTTCATGCTTTTATTCCTGATTAATGAAAGAATCAGACAACAAAGCATAGAAAGAAAAGTAACAATTGTTCAGAAAATGCGTCTGGAAAGACAAACAATTTGGAGCTATCAGACCCCCAGTGCATGTTTGATCAACATGTCTTTGGCAAAAGGCATGTTATTCGTCCACTTCAGTCCGGTATTCCTCAGCCAGCGAAGACCGATATCGTCAGCGGCAAAGAGGTTCTGTAAACCCTCCATGGACTTCATCATCAACAAATTACTGCCCATCCTTCTGCGCTCATAGCGATTCAGGATATGACTGCCAGAAAAATCATCGCCACGCTCGATAGCACGAATGATTTCTTCAGAGAGAACCTCCACATCCTGCAGCCCAAGGTTCACACCCTGACCGGCCAAAGGATGAATGGTATGGGCTGCATCACCTGCCAGCACAATTCTATTCCGGTGGTATTGGCGGGCGTGTCGCTGCTTGAGAGGAAAGCGAAAACGGGGATCGGCTGAAAGCACTTTCCCGAGCCTGGATTCGAAAGCGCATTCTATGGCCTGACAAAAAGCCTCATCATCCAGAGAAAGGACTTCGTCGGCTCCATCGGGAACCAGCGACCAAACAATGGAGCAGTAGTGTTTTTCTCCCCGGCTGGGCATGGGCAGAAACGCCAGAGGCCCGGAAGCCAGAAAGACCTGCCAGGCGGTGTCCTGATGATATCGCTCTGTTTCTACGGTGGTGACCACCGCATGATGGAGACAGTCCTTCTGACTGGAAGGAATGCCCGAAAGTTTCCTCAGGCGCGACTCGGCCCCATCGGTAGCCACCAGCAGACGGGCTTCTATCTTTTCATTGTCCAGCTTAACCTGATGGGGCTCTCCCAACTGATAGGCAATGGTTGACTGGTTGGGGAAGCATTCAACACTCGTCTCAAACAACTGCTCCAGCAGCGCATTGCGAACCACATCGTTTTCAACAATATTTCCAAGTGTCTTAAAACCTGCTGACCTGGCATCAAAGGCGATCTCACCCGTTCCTTCACCGTCCCAGACATACATATGCTGATAGGGCATTGCACGCTGTGAGGTCATAGTTTTCCAGGCCCCCAGTCGCTGGAATAACCGGGAAGAAGCTTCGGTCAGGGCACTGACTCTGGGTGCATAGGGACTGTCAGAAGAGAACACCTGAGCCGAAAGCGACTGTTGATCGACCAAGGCTATTCTCAGGTCTGTTTTTGACAGCGACAGGGCCAGAGATACACCAACCATGCCACCACCGGCAATCACCAGATCAAATGTTTTCAACCAAGATCTCCTGCTGATACTGTGTTTTCAGCTCAAGGCTGTATTTCTGCTCAAGGCTGTATTTCCGCTCAAGGCTCTGGCCATTAAAAGCCCATCGCCTTTCTGGCAAACCGACCTTTTAATCCCCGGCTCATATCCAGACAGCTTAACCCCAGGTTTCTGGCCAGAATCACCGGCAGTTCCTGTCGGGAAAACAATTTCACCAGACCGTCACAGAAGTCCAGAGTCATCCTCTGATCGACTCTCTGCTCATCGACATACTGAAGCAAGCGAGACAGATTGCCCGGGGCCATACCCTGTCTGAGTGATTCAGCGATATTCCCGGCCAGAGCCATTGTATCCCTGATGGCCAGGTTATATCCCTGACCTGCGACAGGATGCATAGCGTGAGCCGCATTACCCAGAACAACCAGACCAGGTCTGACTTGCTCACGGGCAACACTGAGAGCCAGGGGATAGCTTTCACGCACCCCGACTTTGATAAACTCGCCAGCACGATAACCAAACTTTTCTTGTAAAGTGGTCAGGAAAGTCTCGTCATCCATAGACATTTTGTTGTCTATTTCGTCAGACGGCACTGTCCAGACCAGTGCTGAACGATCTCCAGAGAGAGGAAGCAGGGCCATGGGTCCCCTTCCGGCAAAGCGTTCATAGGCTATACCATTGTGAGGCTTATCCGGGGAAACATTGGCAATCAATGCATGCTGCTGGTAGTCATACTGCTTACGTGAAATACCCAGTTTTTCCATCAAACGGGAACGACCACCATCGGCAAGGACCACCAGAGACGCCAATTTCTCAAAAGATTCATCCCCTTGATTGATAACCACCTTCGTTTCTGAGTCAGACAATGGTTGTAAAGATTGAACCTGTGCCGGACTCAGGACGTCAACCTGCCCCTGATCGCGATAAGCTTTCAGCCTTTTGAGCAGCACCTCACCCAGCCGATGGTTTTCAACCACATACCCCAGTGCAGGTACATTTTCTTCCTGATGGTTAAGGTGGGTGGCACCAAAATGCCCTCTGTCAGAGACCTGTATATCCAGAATAGGCGTGGCAAACGGATCAAGATCGGGCCAGATGCCAAGTTCATCATAGATCAGACGGGTGCCATAAGAGAGTGCCGAGGCCCTGGCATCATAGCCTGGTGGAGAGTTGGGTGGAGCGTTAGGCCTGGTGTCCCTGGCTTCATCAATAGAGTGCGTTTCAACCAGCGCTACTTTCAGCCCATATTGATTGATCGCAGACGCCAGAGCACACAGCAGACTGGCACCTACCAGCCCACCACCAATGATCAGGACATCGTACTTCCCGGTCATTTCTCTCTCCTTTCAACCATGAAAACACTCATCACTTAAGAGAACGACGGTGGCCTTTTTGGTTATCAGTGAATGGTTTTTGTATTATTGTGCTTTGTCGACTTTTCCCGAGACGCCACCTCAGAAAAAACGGTTAAAAGACTCATTCGAACGTACTCACTGACTTCTATAAACAAACGTTCAGACTCATCACTGCCATCCGCTTCAGGCCGGATCTGGGCAATTTCCGAGAAATCTCCCAGAACCCCTTCCACTTCCTGACTCAGAGACTGACCGCCAATCACTTCGCCGAACCCGAACAGAAACCCCTGACACCAATAGCCCAGTGCTTCGGTTCTTTGCTCCAGGGCTTCTTCGTCATCAGGCAGAAGCAAAGCAACGGAAAAGTCTGATTGATCCAGCTTCTGCAAGGTTCCCTGATACATGCGCATCAGGAGATCCTGAAAACGGCTGTCCAACTCCTGATCATCCAGTAAACCGGACACTTGGCGGAACCAGGCTTCTACGCCGGGCTGACTACCTGCAGCAAAGGTACCACAGAGAATGCCATGCAGTTCAGAAGGATGACTGTCACCACCCAGCTCAACCAGACGATCAGCCAGCTCATCAAAGGCGACAAGGTCACAAGCCGCATCATTATTTGTCATTACAATTACCTTAAAAGCCCTTCTGGAATGAACCCGTTGATCACGCAACAACCAATCAATAGCCGGGTGGATTGAAAAACCGGCAGGAAACCGGATTCCAGTGGCTTTATGAAAAACCCGATGGTGTGTGAGTGTACCAGATTTATCGGTTGGACAAATCGCAAAGGCATTGTTCTGTATACTGACAGCCGCTATAGTAGATCCAATAGCTCGGTCCCGGAACCTATGAACGACCAAGAACTCACAACCCTGAACCAGAAAATTGATGACCTGGTAGCCATCGGTCTGAAACTGAAAAAAGAAAACCGGCTACTGCGTGCCAAGGAACAATCCTGGCAGGCAGAACGCGCGCAGCTGATGGAGAAGAATGATGTCGCACGCAGCAAGGTCGAGGCCATGATCAACCGCTTGCGCACTCTGGAGCATGAATCCTGATGGACAGTTCATCCACTACCACCGTCAATATCCTGGACAAGGAATACTTGGTCAGTTGCCCCAAACAGGAAGAAGCCAACCTTCACCAGGCAGCCCGGCACTTAAATGAACAAATGAAGCAAATCCGTTCGGGTGGCGTAATAGGTACGGAGCGTATCGCAGTTATGGCGGCACTGAACATCAGCTACGAACTGCTACAGAGCAGGCAGCAAAGCCTGACCGACAATTCCGATGCCCAGGAACAGATCAAACAGATGCTTGGTAAGCTGGATCAAGCGCTCATGTTGATCGAAAGCTAAATCCCTGCCCCCTCTGGCCAGGTGGGTCAACGTTGGCAAAAAACCAATTGAGCTATCAGTCAAAAGATCAATAGCAAAAAAAACCTACAGACTTACACGGCATAACCGATATAATCCCGGTTAAGTCTCCCTGGCCTGTTTGCCAGTCATTAAAGACCCGGGCTGATAATACCATAACGGGGATTCCTCGTTGGTGCTGGAGCGCAGGTCCACCTCGCAGTGGAAAGCCCGATTCATCACAGCAATCCCCACCGTTGCTTTAACAGCAACGGGCTTACGTGGCAGCGGCAGCTTGGGGAGACTTACTATCATATGGCACTTGCCGTCTAATATGTCACAGTCCCTCGCTCTGTTTTTACGCGACCATGATCGTATTTTTCTCAGTAATGGCTGCTTCTGAATAGCCCCTGCACGATTCAACCCCCTCTTTCTTTGCTGTAATCTACTTTTAATTAACTCAAGCAGTCCGACCGGGCCTCTGTTATAGGCAGTCAGCAGCCCCTCCGGACATCCATCAGCATTAACGGTTACCCGCATGCCCAACACCCAAACCTCCAACAATCCTGACACAGTGGGCAGGCATCTCCGCGCAGATCCGACAACCCCCGAACCCCCGCCAACAACTTGCCCTCCCCTCACCAACTGCTATCCTCAAACCTCAAACACTACAGTGCCCCCAAATCGAGGCAGAACGATGGAAAGTTTATACAACACTGACTATCACCAGTGGTTAAGACAACAGCGGGAACTCCTCATTCAAGGTCAATTGGATCAATTGGATATTGAAAACCTGATTGAGGAGTTAGAGTTGGGTATTAATCAAAACCTGGATACATTAGAGTCACACCTGATGATCCTGATTACTCACTTATTAAAATGGGATTATCAGGAAAAAGTATTACAAGATCCATGGGTGGACGAATGTGTGAAGCATACCTGGATGCCCAGCATTAGGAACCCGAGGGCGAAAATTCGACAATTGATTGAAAAGCATTCTAATCTAAAACCCCAGATAGATCGTGTTTTGGCTAAGGCTTATTCCATCGGTAAGCAAGATGCCATTGATGAAATGAATGAATATGCTCGCCATGATCACCAAAGGCTCAATCAAAGCAGTTTTCCTGAAGTCTGCCCTTGGAGTTTTGAGCAGGTGATGGATAAATCTTGGCCGGTTTCTAAACACAGCCCCTGAAAGCCAGCCAACAATAAAGAAAGCAGCTCCTTCATTGCTGCCGTTTTGCCGAGGTTTACCCGGATCAGCAAATTGTCTCGACACTGTCTAGACAATTGCACTGGAGTCACTTCCTTGAGCTGATTTACCTGAAAGACTCCCTGACAAGGGATTTCTATGTCCAAATGTGTGGCATTGAACGCTGGAGCGTCAGGACTTTGAGAAACTTTCCATCACTGCCACAAAAGCCAAATGGAGCTTTATTTGCGCTGGCTTGCAAAGTTAGAACAGGAGCCAGATGAAAAACCGCCGTTGGGAATTATCTTGTGTACCGGTAAAAGACAGGAGCAAATTGAGCTTCTGGAGCTGGGAGGCAATGATATTCATGTTGCGGAATATTTTACCGTTCTGCCTCCAAAGAAAATGCTGGAAGAACGTCTTCAGGAAATGGTTCTGCAAGCCAGAAAACGTATCGAGAATAAAAGTGAGCAATAACCCATGAGGAAAGGCATTGCCGACAAAGGATTAAAACATTGAAATTGACTGACTACCCATTCCTGCAACAACTGTCAGCATTGCCTTTTGTCGATGCTCTCTACCTGTTTGGTTCCCGCGCTCGTGGCGATGCCCGTGAACGATCGGATATTGACTTGGCCCTTGTCTGTCCTTCTGCTACCCATGACCAGTGGCTGGAGGTCTTGGCTATTGTCGAGCAAGCCGATACCCTGTTAACCATCGATTGTGTTCGTCTGGATGCCGAGCCACCCGGCAGCACACTAAGAGCCGCCATCGAACAGGACAAGCAGGTATTGTATGAGCGTTGATTTAAAACTGGACGCGTTGGGCAAAGCCTTGCAGCGGTTTCATGAATCCTTGCAGTATGAAGAGTCGCACCCTCTGGTGATTGATGCCTCAATTCAGCGATTCGAGTTTTCCATTGAACTGAGTTGGAAAACTCTGAAAGCATGCCTTGCACAAGAAGGCATCACTGCCAATACGCCCAGAGAATGTATGCAGCGGGCGTACTCCGCCCACTGGTTCGATGACGAAAAAGCGTGGCTGAGTATGTTGAAGGACCGCAACCTGACTTCCCATACCTACAAAGAAGACCTGGCATTAGAAATATATCGTCGTTTACCCGGTCATTATCAGGCGATGAAGGCCTTGCATGCTTTTCTGACTAACCACTTTTACCCCTGATCCAATGAATTGTCTCCGCACTGCGGAGACAATTGTGCAGACACTGACTGCTCAATGCTTCAGTCCCATTTAGAGACCTATAAGTACCAAAATGAGACCGAAAGACACTAATCTGGGACCTTGAAAAGTCTCAATACGAGACCTATGAGTTCTAATATTGAGACCTCTATAAGAACTTACTTCACTGTGTCATCCATTGCCTCTGCATTGTTCACCAAAACCCAACAACGCTTACTGGCTGTGCTCTACGGCAAGCCGGGCTGCTCACCTGTCAGCGGCAGGGTAATCAGCAGCATTACCAGGCAAACCCGGATAATCCCGGGAGAACTGAAGGCCATTACCCGCAAAACCTTTGGTGTTCGGGGCGTGAGTAAAGAGGCTCTGACCTGCGTATTAAACCAGTGTGACATGATATTTATTGATGGGTCTTCTGTTTGATTTGCCGCTGCCTTGACGGATCACTCACTTTTCAGGGGAGTTATGCATTCCCACGCATAGCGAGGGTGTTGCAAAACTCCAACAGCTCGTTCCCATGCTCTGAGGTCGTCATTCCCGCGAAGGCGGGAATCCAGGGCCAACAGTTGGTCTCTGCCTTCTCGGGGATGACAAGGCCAGGGGGGCACCGGGCAGTATGGTTTTGGCGGAGAGTCAGTGTGGATTCCCGCCTTCGCGGGAATGACGAGAATGAAGTCGGGAATGACGGGAGTCAACTCGTTCCCACGCTGGAGAGAGTTTTTCGACACCCTCAATTGGGCGAGGGTTTACGGCGATTTTGCTAAATTGATCCCCCCCGCAAAGGCGTCCGTGTCTTGGTAGATCATTTTGATTCTCTTCTGTATTTTGCCTACAGTGGTATGGCGATGGAGGTATTTTATGGAAAACCTGTACGAAACTGATTACAACCGGTGGCTTGGCCAGCAACGGGATCTGCTGGCTCAGGGCCAATTTGACCAGTTAGATATTCCTAACTTGCTGGAGGTCATGGATTCTGAAATGGGCGACAATACCCGAGAATTAGGTTTCCATATATTGATATTGCTGGTCCATCTTTTGAAATACGATTACCAAAAACGGGTACTTCAAGACCCTTGGGTAGAAGACAGGGTGATTTATACCTGGCTGCCCAGCATCAATAACCCGAGAAGGGAAATTGAACGCCACATGAAAAAGAACCCCAGCCTTGAGCCTATGGTCAATGACATACTCGCCGAGGTTTACCCCACCGCCAAAAGAGATGCCATCAAGGAACTGAACAAGCACATTAGAATCGAAAATAAACGGTTACACAAAGACAGCTTTCCCGATCAATGTCCATGGACGTTCGAGCAAATGACTGATGACGACTGGCTGCCAGATGATTGACAACTCTGACGTTTTTTCATCTTCTGCAAGCCTTAAGCCAAATTAATTTCCAATCAGTGATGAGTGTCAGGTCTTGAATATTGCTCCTTTTGAATATGTTCAAGATTCAAGACCCGCCCCCTCTGCCTGACCTCTCTGCTGCTCATGAGGGGGATGAGTGAGCGATGGCTACCGTTTTCACCCGGTAGCCATCGCTCAACAGCAAGCAGTCTGGTTACATACATACGAACATGGTTGATAAATAATTTAAAATATTTTATCAGAAAAAGCATTTTGAACTTCTAATAACCGTGCACTAACTGACCTGATAGTATCGTGCGTTTTAACGAGCTTACGGTTGTAGTGATTTTGCATCCACAAATCAGATTGGATCCTGCCTCTGGCATCATCTACTCGCTGTCTTGCACTATTGTCTCCAGTCAAAGCTAAATGAGTCATATTTAAAGCACCATCAACACTATTAAGTACCATTCGACCCTGACAAAAACTGGCCGATGCTGAGAAGCTTGCAGCTTCTCGTTCTAACTTATTCATTCTGATAACAAGTTCATCTTGAAGTTGAAGAAGCAGAGAGGCGTCGTAGTGATTTTGATAAAAGGTTTTCGCCAGATGGAGACGAGTTCTATCTTCAAGATCATCAATACCCAATTTATTATTAAGCTGAGTTGCGGCTCTGAATCCATCTTCGATCGTCTTTTTATCGTAGTAAGGTTTAGTAGCAGCATTTATAGCCTGTTTCAGAATATCATTTTCAATTTTACTCTTCATTTGGTGCGCACGAGTTTCATTAAATTTCATACCCGGCGTAACCAACCGTTTAAATGCGTCAGCAACTGCACCAACCATACGGCTAAAAATATTTTTCCTACCTGTTTCGGCTGTGACATTGACATTAACAAATCTGCCTTTATCTTTACTTTCGTGGACATAAACAGTGTAAGCTCTTTCTGCTTCCTCAGAGTAAAAGGTTACTTTTTCACCTTTGAACTTACCAACGTCGTTAGTTAGTGTTTCACCAGCTATGCTACTTTCCCATGACTTGATGTAAAAGTCAGTGGCTACTTGATTTCCCTGAATATTCATACGAATTACCTCCGTGGCAGTTAATATTTTTTAAAAGATATAGAAAATTCACCCTGACTATAATGACAACTCAGTTAGCAACACTGACAATCGACGGAAACAGCCGGGGTCATAAGGAAATTGGTGTCATTTTATTTTTTCCGCTCATTCAATGGTTGGGGATTGAAGAGCAAAGGCTATAGCCTGACCTGCTCGAATTTAGCAACCGCTCCATGATTCCATCTCACTTTAAATACAGAACCTCCGATCATCCGTTCAGCATGATCCATAATTGCAGGCCACCAGCGTACAAGATTATGAGCTTTATCCCAATACGCTCTTTTCGACCACTGTTTATCAAGAAAGAAAACGGTCAGGCCGCTTTGTCTGAGAGCCTCTTTTTCGGCATTGCTTTTTTTGAAACGATCCTGAGATATAATGACCCAGCTTCCTTCCTCGGCCAATGAGGTAATCCAGTCGACATCTTTAGCTTTAGCAGAAAACTTATCCGTCAAGGCATATATCTCTGAAGACTTGTCATAGGAACAAAGTTCCCGAATAGCATGAGCTAAACGCGGGAGAAGATTGTGGTCAATGAAGTATTTCGCCATTAGCAATCCTTTGTTCAAAAGATACTGCTGCTGTCACGGCCGACACATCAATCTCGTAGAGCGAGGCAACCATTCTGGCATCTTCACCTTCAGCTAACCAGCTATGGTAGAGCGTTTCAGTCGTGATGCCAGTCTCAGTGATAATGGGCTTACCAAAAGCACGCTCTGGATCAAGTACTACTTTCCTGCTGTTACGGATTGGAAACCAGCGCAAGGCACTGTTCTCACCACTGTCGTATTCTATACCACTATAGAGCGATGGTTTGATGATCTTATTGAATACGTTTTGCTTCTTAACCAGATCCACCAGACCTTCCTCACCCGTTTCTTCCGTAACCTGGGCAAAAACGCTGCGCCCATCAGTCTGAAATCGCTTACAGGTAAAGGGGTAGGGTTGATCAAAGTATTCTCTTGCGGCTTCAGCAGCCGCACGAAGAGCGGGCATGGATACGCCATAATTACGAAATGCATTAACAAACCGAATTTCCAGAAGGTCCTGAAAACCAACGGTTTCTTCAACCTCATCAACTAACGGGGAGTGCCATAAAGGAGGATGATAAACACGATTGCCAGACTTGTGACCATAGACCCAACGACGAATTTTTTGCGCCTTGATGCCAGTCAGAACCGATGCCTCAGAGATACTGTAAAGACCAATGCCAATTAACGATGTCAATTTGTACCTCCCATGTTGTGCATTTTTCTGGCTGGTAAGTAAACATCAGCATTATGCAGATGACAAGTCAATCGGCTGTGCAATCCATTGTTTGAAGCGCAGACACAGTAAGTACTCAACCATACGAAATCATATTTTCTGACTTATTGTTCAGGCACTCGCGGCAACTGCTCCTGCGTTGCTCTAGGAGCCTGACCGAGAATAGCGCCCGTAGCGAGGACGGCAGAAAATTGAGGATGAAAATTCGGTTTTGTAAGGAGAATAGCGAGCTATTTGACGAACAAAAGCGGATTTTCAGACCAATTTGCTGCCGCCGCACGACTGCATGGATGCAGGAGCTAGAGCAACGCAGGAGCAGTTGCCGCGTAGGGCAGTCTATTCTCGGTCAGGCTCCTAGCTCCTGCATCCATGCAGTCGTGCTGCGTTGCAACTCTGGTCACATAGCTTGCTATGTTCCCGTCGTTGCGCCTTGCAGAGCACCTGACCAATAAGCCAGAAATATTCGATTCCGTATGGCTGAGTACTTATGAGTTTTGGCAGGGAGTAGAGTATTCAGCTGAATGAAAAAAACGCAACCCACAAAAAAAGCCGATACACTGTGACCGGCTTTTTAAGAAAACGTGTTCCAGAATAAATCAGGACTTTTGTTTTGGCTTTACGTACAGCACCAAATTGTGATCAACAATCTCGTAGCCATGCTTATCAGCAATCTCTTTTTGACGACGCTCAATATCTTCATCGATAAACTCGATGATCTCACCACTTTCCATACAGACCATATGATCGTGATGTTCACCTCTGGCCAGCTCAAACACCGAGTGCCCGCTGTCAAAGTTGTGCCTGATCACCAGACCGGCCCCTTCAAACTGGGTCAGCACCCGGTAGACGGTAGCCAGACCGACATCTTCTTCTGCTTCGAGGAGTGCCTTGTAGACATCCTCCGCACTCATATGAAGGCCCTGAGAGCTTTCAAGAATCTGAAGGATTTTGACACGAGGCAGCGTGACCTTCAGACCCGCTTTGCGCAACTCTTGATTTTCCAACACGTTTCCCTAACCCTTAGCATTTAGCAGGTAATCCCTGCTATTATCACACTTTTAAGCCTAACATTCATTTTCGAAGAAGATAGTGGAAGTCTGAAACCGATGCAAAAACGTCCAGCCCTGACCACCGTTGTTCTCAGTGCCGCTGCTCTTCTGGCTGGGTGTGCCAGTTCAACAGACAGTGGCTCCAAACTCATCAGCTTCCCCGGTGTTTATAAGGTCGACATCCAGCAGGGTAATGTCATTACCCAGGAAATGGTCGATCAGCTTCGTCCGGGAATGACCCGTAACCAAGTCCAGTATGTTATGGGCACCCCTCTTATGGAAGACGCCTTCAACCGGGACCGCTGGGATTATATTTCCAGTCTT
Source organism: Endozoicomonas sp. 8E (assembly GCF_032883915.1). Taxonomy (NCBI): domain Bacteria; kingdom Pseudomonadati; phylum Pseudomonadota; class Gammaproteobacteria; order Oceanospirillales; family Endozoicomonadaceae; genus Endozoicomonas; species Endozoicomonas sp. 8E. Next base: position 6,328,920 of record NZ_CP120717.1, read on the forward strand.
CAGCCTGGTGGCGAACAGCGCACCCAGCAAACCCTGACTATCTTCTTCAAGGACGACAAACTTACCTCTATTGAAGGAGACTTTCGTCCCGGTGCAGGTAAGACACCTTAAAACAGCTTTGATGACTGAAAGAGCAGCTTACCCTCAGGATGCAGCTGCTTCTTTCTTGAGTTTTGCTGTCTCCGCACGCTTCTTGCGCACTTCTTTCGGATCAGCAATCAATGGTCGATAAATTTCTATCCGGTCACCTTCTTTCACTGCCTGATCGGCAGGTCTGATAACCGCTTTGCCAAAGATACCCAGTTTAACAGAGTCCCAATCAATCTCAGAAAAAATCGACTCCATCCCGGATTGTCTGGCAGCATCAAGTACTGAAGTACCTTCTTTTACATCAACAGTCAGGATTCGGTAATCATCCGGCCTGGCGTAAGCCACTTCAATGCTTACTCTGGAATCTTCTCCCGGCTCTGACCGGTTATTGTTTTCAGCCATAAAGCTGCTCCGCTCTTTGACAGAAGGCATCAACCATTTTATTCATTGCCTTATTGAACACTGCACCGACTGTAGCCCTGAGCACCGGGTTGGATATTTCGAAATCCAGCTCCAGAGACACCTTGCAGCCTTCATTGCCCAGCGGTTTGAATGTCCAGACCCCATTCAGCTTTGAAAAAGGCCCCTTCAGCAATGACATTTCAATAGACCGATTTTCCACCATTCGGTTCCTTGTGGAAAACTCATAACCCAGACTCCCTTTTGACAGCTCAAGAGCGGCTTCCAGCACCTCTCCTTCCTGCTTCAGTATTCTGGCCCCGGAACACCAGGGCAGAAACTCAGGATAACCTTCAACATCAGCCACCAGCGGATACATTTTTTCTACTGGCTGCATGATCAGGGCTGAACGGGAAACTCTTGGCATGACGCACTGCAAATTTACAAAACAAGGGTCGGCGAGCATACCACATTGTGAAAGCTATTGCTTTCGGGGCTGTGAAGGAAGGACAGTGCAAGTGAGCCGGGAAGGCTTGGGAAGAGCGCAGCCACAAAGCTACGCTCTATACTGATTATGATTTAAAAGAGTTCAAATCATTTCAGCGCTGTGTACAGAATCATAGCTACCGCTGCAGGCACAATGATACGAGCCGCAAAACGCCATACATTGAAAAGACCGACACTCATAGCCAGTTCGTTAGACATAACAGAACGCTTAATAACCCAGCCGGCAAAGATCGCTGTCAGAGCACCACCCAAAGGCAACAGGAAGACGTCGGTCATGTAACCCGCCAGGTCAAAGATAGTCTTGTCGAAGAACTTGACGTCGGCCCAGATGTTAAAGGAGAACACAGAGCCCAGACCTACCAGCCAGATAGCACCGCCAATCAACCAGGTTGCCAGCACACGATTGATAGCGAAGCGCTCAGTCACCCAGGACAGAGAGGGCTCAATCAGGGAGATGGCTGAACTCAGGGCAGCGATACCAACCAGCGTGAAGAATATGAAGCCCAGAATCGACCCGCCAGTGATATTGGCGAAGGCAGAGGTCAGGGAAACAAACAGCAGACCGGGTCCGGCAGAAGGTTCAAGACCGTGAGCGTAAACAATCGGGAATACGATCAGACCAGAGATGATGGCCATCAGGGTATCCAGGAATGCAACATTCAGTGCTGTACGTGGAATAGAGTTATTGGCAGGCATGTAGGCACCGTATGCCATCAGGGCACACATACCCAGACTCAAGGTAAAGAAGGCCTGACCCATTGCCGCCACAACCGCCTCACCAGTAATCTTGCTGAAGTCCACATCGAACATGAAGTGGAAACCACGCATAAATTCACCGGTGGCCAGAATACTGTAGCCCAGCATGCCAAACAGCAGGACGAACAGGGTTGGCATCATAACCTGCAGACCTTTTTCCAGACCTTTATGGACACCACGAGCAGTTATCAGAACGGTGATAACCATAAACAGTGTGTGCCACAGAATCTGTCTTGGTGCCGAGGCCGTCAGAGCTTCAAACTCACCGCCAATCTGATCAGCCGTCATACCATTGAAAACACCTGTCAACAGATCCCAGGCGTAGGACAGCGCCCAACCGGCCACTACGCTGTAGAAGGTCAGAATGATGAAGCCGGTGACCATACCCATCCAGCCAATCACTTCCCAGCCACGAAAGACACCCGCATCGCTGGTCAGTTTACGCATGGCATTCAGGGGACTCAGGCGGGTTGAACGACCAATGGCCGTTTCAGCCATCAGCAAAGGAATACCTACCAGCGCGATACACAGCAGATAAACCATTACAAAGGCACCGCCCCCGTACTGACCAGCAATGTATGGGAATTTCCAGATATTACCCAGACCAATGGCAGAACCGGCCGCAGCCAGCATAAATGTCCAACGGTTGTTCCAGGTTTTACGCGAGGTTGTCGGGTTTTGTCCTGACATGAGACTCCTCAATGATGTACAGCAAAATTCTAATTGAGTGAAACCTTCATGCAGAGTGCTGCAAAGATACTTCGAACAACACTGCATTTAATTGCAAGCCGCCCGGGCTATTCAGTCTCGAATCAGACAATCAGGAAAAGGAGCTCAAACGACAACCAGCTTGAAGAAGAGAGTAGAGTCATTACTTACAGCCAGGGGCACAAATAACAGCCCACTCAACACCGGATAAAGCAGCTACCATAAAGCTTTCACTGGAGCATGAGGGCGACGCTGAGCATTGTATCGGTTTAATTTCTCACCTCAACCACTTTTTCCTACAATCACCACAAAAAAAGAAATATCCTCCAAAATAGTTTACAGACCAGATTATTTAACCTGAAAAATGTAAGTCCCGGACAAATACGAAAAACCGTCAGGAGCCTGAATGAGTATAAGTCATAAGCAACGACTGGTTTTATACTCTATCCACGTTATAATCCGCGCATGGCTAAAAGATCGAAAAAAAACGGTAAAGGCGACTCCTCCATTGTCGTCAACAAAAAGGCCCGTCATGACTACCATATAGATGAGTCATTTGAAGCAGGGCTGTCACTGGCAGGCTGGGAAGTCAAAAGCCTTCGCATGGGCAAGGTGCAGCTGGTAGACAGCTACGTTCTGCTCAAAGATGGCGAAGCCTGGTTGATTGGTGCCCAGATCACTCCATTGGATACGGCGTCTACCCATGTGGTGGCAGACCCTCTGCGCGACCGCAAACTGCTGTTGCACAGAAGAGAGCTAGCCAAGCTGTTCTCGGAAACTCAACAGAAAGGTCATACCTGTATCGCTACCAAGCTCTACTGGAAAGGCCATCTGGTCAAATGTCAGGTAGCCCTTGCCCGAGGCAAGAAAGAGTTCGACAAGCGAGCGGCCACCAAAGAGCGTGAATGGAATATTGAAAAGCAGCGGGTTATGCATCGGGGCTGACAGGTTAAACTTTTCAGGATCGCACAGCAGGTTCAGCTAATCAGAGAAGAAAAGCTTGCCCCCGGATGCTCCGGGAGCAAAAGGCCTCAGTTGGGACTGATCTCCGGCGGCCTGTCACCCGCACCTGTGTTAGGTGGAGGTGGTGGCGGCACCGTGGTGTCAACAGCCACTTCTGTTTGTTCCGCTTCAATCTCCGTCTGTTCCGCTTCTTCTGTCGTGCCCTCAGTTTCCGCCAGTGCCTGCTCACAGTTTGCGGCGGTCTGACCAATCGCGCCCTGCAAAGCAGCATTGCCTGCTGAGGCGGTCATCAACGCAGCAGCCACCGACTCTTTGTTCTGTTCAGAAACCGCACAAGCCGGAAAATAGACAATTTGCTTCATCTGATCCGGAAATTCAGCAACCGCAGCCACCACCAGTGAAGCCAGCAAGTCTGGTTGATCCTGCAACTTTGCGGTAACCCCTGAAATCAGCGCTTCAATGGATTGGTCATCATTTTCCATGGCCTTGGCCAGTGCCTGCTTGACGGGCATGGTCGCCAGATCTTGCGCGAGGTCGGCCCGGACACTACCCGAGAGGGCCGCCATCATCAGCGCAGTGGATGCAAATATGAGTTTTGGTTTCATCGTTGTTCCGGTTACGGTTCCTTGGATATGCAACTTTTATACAGCAACTGTCGCATCCATGTACAGGCAGGGAGTGCGAGAAATTACATTAGCAGACCCCAAATACAAACTGGCAAAAGTCTGACAGTGTCTGTTAATTAGCAGTAATAGACATTAATATACTGGCTTATCCAAATGGACGTTGTTTATATTACACCAGCCGTTCCAGTTTAAGGTAGAGACAGTTAGCATGAAGGGAATAAAGCAGCTCAGCACAGTAAGCCTGCTGGCAATGTACGGTACGAATGCAATGGCTGCCGTTGAGGATGCAGGCCATATCAATCTGGGTCCTGTGGAAATGGTACCGGTAGTCAGTGCCGGTATCGGCTACGACGACAATGTTTACCGTAAAGGCGAAGGCGAACTGGCGGATAAAGGCTCTGCAGTTTATAAGTTGAATGCAGAAGCGCAGTTCCGAGCCCAAACCGGTCTCAACACTTACGCAGCAACCCTGGCAGCCCGTAACACCAATTTTTCCAGCCAGTCCGACGCCAATTATACCGACGTTGGCGTCAAGGGAGATATCCATCAGGAATTCACCAGCCGCCACCGGCTGGATGCCGGATTTGACCTTGGCCGCTACCACGATGCTGGCTCCACTGTTAATGATGTCATTGATAAGTCCGCACCGGAATATAATCGCACCCAGGGCAGTCTCAAATACGGCTTTGGTGCCCAAGAGGCGATAATGCGTGCCGACCTGTTTGGCAGCTACAACAAACAGAATTACAGAGCGGGTGGCGAAGATAAAAATACCACTGAATATGGAGCCACCGGCTACTACCAGTTTATGCCCAAGACCAACGCCCTGGTAGAAATCAAGGAGCGCAAGCTGGACTACACCGAGGAACAAAATGCCGCCTACGATATCACCAGCTATCTGGTGGGCTTAAGCTGGGATGCCACCGCCAAAAGCAGTGGTTATGCCAAACTGGGTCGCCGTTACCGGAATGCCACTGGCACAGAACGTCAGGATTATACTGGCTGGGAATTGGGTGTAAGCTATCTACCGGTGGACCACTCACTGATTCAGCTGAGCACCACCCGGGACTACGGTCTGGAATCGGAAGACCCGGCCAGTGCGGACTTTACCGAGGGCACCACAACCCGACTCACCTGGGAGCACCAGTGGACCGGAAAAATCAACACCCGAGCCAGCTACAGTTATTCCGACGAATCAATTCAGGACGGCACCGGCGTTACCGAGAAAGAGCGCAAGGTAAAACAGCTGGGTTTGGCGGTAGACTGGAACATCAAACATAACATTCAACTCTCTGCCTCCTGGCAGCACGTCAGCCGCGATGAAACCGATAAAAACGGCTTCACCGGTGCTGAAGATTATAAGCGAGACTACTATATGCTCACGGCCACATTAGCTCTCTAAAAGACTGTCGTCGCTTGCTTCCAGTTGCCGGTAAAAGCGTCAAACTGTTCCTTTTTCTGTTCTTTTGCGGGCTGTTCGGTTTTCAGGCCCGATTCACGCCTAACACCTGCAAATTGGAGAACGATACTCAACCTGCTTCCGGGTAACCCCGGTAAACAGGTTGATCTGGTGCAATACTTTGCTACGAGGAAGGAAATCTTGTTATTTGCTGAATATTTCTGCTGTTTTACCTGATTTTTAATCAGCCAACCCGCGAAAGGCCCTATTTTTCAGAAGGCGAGAAACGTATAGCATGATATGCTATTATGCCTGCTTTTTTTATTCAGGACTTTTTTCAATCTATCACCTCAGGGAAACCTCAGCCTTTTCAGGAGATTTCAATAGGGTACAAGCAATGATTTCCAGACAATACCTAACCAACCCACAGCGGAAGCTGACGACTTTAGTCGTTTTACTATCAATCATGGTCTTTAGTAGTGGCCTGCTGGCCGCCAACCCCATGAGCCTCTCCCGCTATAAACTGGGTGCAGGGGATGAAATCATGATCTCCGTTTACGGTGAAGAAGGGATGGAGAAAGAAATAATCCTGACGGATGCGGGCAGTATTTCCTATCCGTTCCTTGGAGAGTTTCGCGCCAAGGGTCTCACCCTGGGTCAGCTACAAAGGCTGATAACGGAAAAACTGAAAGACGGCTATTTCATTGACCCTCGGGTCAGCGTCTCCATGGTGAAGTACCGCAAGTTTTTTGTCACCGGTGAAGTCAAGGAACCGGGGGGCTTTCCCTTTGAACCGGGGCTGACCCTGGAAAAAGCTATCGCTCTGGCGGGTGGTTTTACTCAACGGGCTTCTAAAAAAGGCATCATCGTCACACGCGATGAAAATGGCAGTGAGAAAGAAAAGGAACTGTCGCTTAATGGTTCGGTTCTGCCCGGTGACATAATCGTTGTCAGTGAAAGCTTCTTCTAGGAGGGCTGACCGAGAATAGAGCCTGAAAAATAAAAGACTATTCTCGTACAACATCTCAGAAAACCGGTAGCTAACTTGACTCTTTTTCAGCAATCACGGAGACAGAGGCATGAAGTTTTTCTTTTTAAAACAACTTTTCCTCCATGACTCCGTGGCAAAAAATATATACCCGATATGAACACAGAAACCCGACAGGCATCATCGCCACCCGAAGCCCCTGCAAAAACAAGATTGCCCCGAGACGAAGAGATTATCGACCTTCGCCAGATTTTCCATGTACTCAACAGTCACCGCTGGGCGATTGTCGGTTTTACCGCTACGGTCACCATGGTGGCAATATTCGCGGTGTTCTCCATGACACCCATCTACCAGGCCACCGCTACCCTGCAAATCGAGCAGGAGCAAGCCAAAGTCCTATCTATTGAAGAGGTCTACGGCATTGATGGTGGAACCGACAGCTACCTCAACACCCAGTTTGAGGTGCTGAAGTCCCGTGGCGTACTGGAAAAGGTAGTCAACAAGCTTGACTTGCTGAACAACCCGGAGTTTAACGGTCGACTGAAAGAACCCCCCCGGTATGCAGGCATGTTGGACTGGCGCAGCTGGTTCGGCCTGAAAGAGCCGAAAGCGCCGGAAGATCCGGGCATGATCATGCGCGATACCATCAATGCACTGTCAGCCAGTGTCTCCATTGAGCCTGTGCGAAAAACCCAGATTGTAAAAATCCATGCCCAATCCGAAACCCCGCAACTGGCAGCAAAAATCGCCAACGCCATTGCCAACGCCTATATCGAATCCTACATGGAAGCGAAACTAGCCCTAACCCTGAACGCCACGGACTGGATGCAGGGCAGAATGGGTGAGCTCTCCGAAAAGCTGAGAGTGGCAGAACAGGAGTTACAGGACTACCGTGAACAGGAGAACCTGATCGAGCTGGAAGGGGTACTGAACGCTTCCAGCGATGAACTCAAGGCGCTGACCAATGCCCTGGTGGAAGTGCGCCGCAAGCTGGCGATATCTGAGAACATCTATAGACAGATCTCTACCGGTGATACGCGCAAAGGCGACAATGCATCCCTGCAGGCGGTGCTTAGACACCCGCTGATTCAAAATCTGAAACAGGAGAAATCAAAAGTTCAACGACAGGTAACGGATCTGTCCCGCCGTTACGGCCCGAAACATCCTGATATGATTTCGGCAAGGTCTGAACTGAAAAGTATTCAGGACAACCTTAATCTCCAGATTCGCACCATCGTCGAAGGGGTAGAGCGGGAATACGAAATCGACAAGGCCAATGAACGCAGCTTGACTGCGGCGGTGGAAGCGCTGAAAAAACGCATTCAGGCAACCAACCGCAAAGAGTTCCGCCTGCGTGCCCTGGAGCGGGAAGTACAGACCAATAAAGACTTGTACGACGCCTTCTTCAAACGGATTCAGGAAACCTCGGCTACCAGCGACCTGCAGACCGCCAATGCCCGTATAGTGGATCAAGCCTTTGTACCGAACTCGCCGATCAAACCGAAGAAAAAGCTGATTGTTGCCGTGGCAGCGCTGATGGGTTTGCTGATCTCCTGTGGTATCGCCTTCCTGCTGGAAATGCTGAACAACACTATTCGCACGACGCAGGACGTAGAAGATAAGCTAAACCTGCCGGTAATGGGGGTATTGCCAAAACTCACCGATAAAGCCCTGCTCGACCGTGTGTTCAACCTGTTTACCGACAAGAAGCAGGCTTCATTCGGGGAGGCGGTGCGCACCATCCGGACCAGTGTCAACCTGACCGCAATGGACGAGAAACACCGGCTTTTTGGTGTCACCTCAACAGTACCCGGTGAGGGTAAATCAACAGTGGCCTCCAACCTGGCGCTGGCCCTTGGGCAGCTGGGCAAAACCCTGCTGATTGACTGTGACCTGCGTCGCCCGGTGGTGGGTAAAAACTTTCACGTCAAAGGGGGTTCTGCCGGGCTGGCCAATTTAATGGCCAATACCGCCAAAGTGTCCGATGCGGTGCATAAACTGGAAGGGATTGACGTTATTCCCTGCGGTATGGTGCCCCCGAACCCACAAGAACTGCTAGCTTCTGATCGACTGGCAAGCCTGTTGACCAAACTGAGGGAGCATTACGACTACATTGTACTGGACTGCCCACCGGTACAGAACGTCAGCGACGTATTAATGGTTTCCCGCCATTGTGACGGGCTGGTCTATGTAGTGGAAGCCGGCCGTATGCAGGCCAATGCCGTCAACGCGGCGGTTGGTCGACTGCTGCAGGCTGGAGCTCCGGTAACCGGAGCTGTGCTGAACAAGATTAATCCGAAAGCCAAAGACCCTTACGGTTATAACCAGCGGTATTACGACACAAACGGTTACTACTCCGGGGCTTCCTGACCTTTGTTTAGCCACGAAGAGCACTAAGGCTTAAAAATGGCCTTAGGCTCTTGGTAAATCGAAAAATACTGTTTTATGTCAGGGGGAGCAAGCCAGGCTGAGGCTAAAAAACGGGAGCCTTAATACCTGTTATTGATAGGTCAATTGCTGTAACAGCTATGATCCATGGTCGCATATTCGCCACTCGCAATATTGATGATGCACGACAGAGTAAAAGTTATAGATTTAATGCCTTAGGTAACTTCTATTTCTTTAAATATAAGAAGATTGTCCAAAAATTAGACACCAGTTTGTTAAGTTACTGAGCCAGTGAAATTGCCAAAAAAAACCACTCAGGACTGCGATAAATACGCCCTGAAAACAACGACTTATGGAGTTTATGCGCACTTACCTCAACGTGCGTTCAATACAAAACTTATATCGTACTTGAAATGTAACATTGTTGCCGTAAAATGTTTCTCCATTGTTATCGGGGTGCTAGATCTCTCTAATTTTTCCCTGTCTGCTCATACCTGCACCATTGGTTGTCAGTGGTGTTCTTTTTTTATTTGACAGGCAGCGTGGTTGGCGGTGTAAGCAATACCTGTTACCGAAGCCGTATGGCTAGACATCACAACTCGACGCTGGTTGTTTCAGTAAAAAACCGAAAATCTGACGGGCGGTAGCGTGGTTTTTCTAATAGTAACAGTCGTCTAGCACTGCCAGATTCCATGAATTCCGGTTAGTTTATCTAACCAGTTTCAGCTCCTGCGCCTGGCGACCCTAAGCAAAATTAACGTTTCACGCATTACAAAGCACTTATGACTGGTTTGGTCAGGCTGCTTTGAGAATACACGATGACATTTGACACTCTAAATACGCAAGTGGCCCCAATGCCTAAAGTTGCAATAGCCGGAACCGGGTATGTCGGTTTGTCCAATGCCATGCTTTTGGCCCAACACAATGAAGTGATTGCGCTGGACATTATCCCTGAGAAAGTGGGCATGCTAAACGAGCGCCTCTCACCGATCGAGGATGACGATATTGAACGTTTTCTGCGCAATGAGAAGCTTCATTTCCGGGCAACTCTGGATAAACAGCAGGCATTTGCAGAGGCTGATTATGTCATTATCGCAACCCCTACGGATTATGATCCGAAGACCAACTACTTTAATACCGAAAGTGTTGAAGCGGTGGTTCGTGATGTGATAGACATCAACCCGGATGCTGTCATGATCATTAAATCAACGGTACCGGTAGGCTTCACCCGGCAATTAAAAGAAGACACCGACAGCAACAACATCATCTTTTCTCCGGAATTCCTGAGAGAAGGTAAAGCACTGCACGACAACCTCTACCCTTCTCGAATCATCATTGGTGAACAGTCAGAGAGGGCAAAAAAAATAGCAGAGCTGTTTGCCCAGGGTGCGGAGCAAAAAGATACCCCCGTACTTTTTACTAACAGCACCGAAGCCGAGGCCGTGAAACTGTTCTCGAATACTTTTCTGGCACTCAGGGTTTCCTACTTTAATGAACTGGACACCTACTGTGAAACCCACGGTATCGACTCACGGCAAATCATCGAAGGTGTTGGGTTGGACCCAAGGATTGGTAGCCACTACAACAATCCAAGCTTTGGTTATGGCGGCTATTGCCTGCCAAAAGATACCAAGCAGTTGCTGGCCAATTATCAGGACGTGCCCAATAACCTGATCAGAGCTATTGTTGATTCCAACACCACTCGAAAAGATTTTATTGCCGACTCCATTCTACGGCGCAACCCTGAAGTGGTCGGTGTTTTCCGGCTGGTGATGAAATCGGGCTCCGATAACTTTCGTGCATCGGCCATTCAAGGTGTGATGAAACGGATAAAAGCCAAAGGGATTAAAGTGGTCGTCTACGAGCCGGTGCTGACTGAAGATGAGTTCTTTCATTCAGAGGTGATCAACGATTTGGAAGCCTTTAAAGCAGTCAGTGATGTGATTATTGCCAACCGCAAAGAATCTGATTTGGAAGATGTTGCGGAGAAAGTTTATACCCGTGATTTATTTGGGGTCGATTCGTGAAGTCAGGGCGGGTCTGAGTTTTTCTTATCTTTTTCTGCCGTCCTTACTGCGGGCACTCTTCTCGGCCAGGCAGAGTCAGAGAATACGTACTATGTTACTTGCGTTGATGCTGAAAGAATCAGGAGAAAATCCATGAGTGCCTACAGTGCCAGGGAAGCACGTGCAAATCTGTGCCGTTTGATTGATGAAACTGCCCAAAACCATAAGCCAGTGCTCATTACCGGCAAACGCAATAATGCCGTATTGATATCTGAAGATGACTGGAGTGCTATTCAGGAAACACTGCACCTGCTCAATATACCGGGTATGCGAGAATCTATCTGCGGCGGATTAGCCAGTGATATTTTAGATTGCAGCGAGGAACCCGGCTGGCGAGTTGGAAATTGGTATACACACCCAGCTGGCCCAAAAGATAAGAAGAAAATCAGGCTCACCGAGAGAGGGAAACCGGGGTCACTTTTAGCATCGTGGATTATTCAACGGTCAGTCGGATGTGTGCGCAATATATAAACTGAACCTTACCCTGTTCCCTTTTTAACTTTTGAAAGGTTTAACTTTTTTTAAAAATCAGCATACAAAGTAACAGGTATATATTTCCGGTAGTGAATAAAGTCTTTATCCTTCGTCAGTACAGGGATCTGGTGTTTGATTGCCATGGCTGCAATCAGAAAGTCGGTATGAGAGCCCTGAACCCCGTTTCTGCGGCAGATATTGGCTTGGGTCGCAGCACTGATATAGTCCATTTCCATAATCGGCAGCAGATCAAACGCACTCAGTTTTTCACACAACCGAGTGAATTGCTCATCGTATTTAATGCCGGTTAACACTTCTTGCAATATCGGGCCAATCATCACAGCCCGGTGTTGGCGGATTAATCTCTGCAACAGTATTGTTTCTTCAGGTATGGATTCAGTCCTGCGTCGGCGCAGTGCAGCCGACCATACACAGGTATCAACAAGCACCATTATTTTCTTCGGGCCTCTTTTTTAGGGGGCTGAGCGTGGTAATCAATGGTGCCGAAATCATCCAGTAGTTCCAACTGCTTGCGGTGGCGAATAAATTCGGCGAGAGCTTCGTTAACGGCTGCTTTTTTGGTTTTGTAGCCACCCAGCTGTTGGACCTGAGCAATCAAGTCGTCGTCTATAGCGAGGTTTGAAGGCATGTTATCAACTCCTACACAATGGTTTACACAAAAAATCAGTTTAGCCCGAGTGCTCATCCATTGCCAATGGCTGAACAATCGCAAAACATGAGTGATCGACTGTAGACCAGGTAGAAACGACTATCGGCTGAGGCATCCCATGAGGCCATCGGCAGCATAAAAAAATACCGGGTAAAGATTAAGGCCATCATAAAAGAACATAAAGCGGCCAATGCCAGAGTATTTGGCTCTGTACTGAATGGAACGGACACCGAAACCAGTGACCTGGACATACTGATTGACCCAGATCAGGGCATGACCCTATTTGATATTGGAGCGATTCGCCACAAACTAAAGCAGCTAACCGGTGTAAAAGTTGACATCTTGACCCCCGGCTCACTTTCAGACTCAATCAGAGAAGAAGTTCTTAGCCGGGCAGAGCCGATATAAAACTGAAAAATTCCCCAACCTCAGTTTTTTGGCCTGAATCTGGTTTCCTACTCTTCGCACCTTAAAGTAAAACTATATTAGTATTACCTTAAGGTGCAGGTAGAAAACCATGAGAGTATCTAAAAATGGACAAGTCACTATCCCTCGGGAAGTAAGGAAGGCACTCGGGATTTTCCCGGTAATTAAAATTGCTGATGCCTAGCCGGACTTCACCAAAGAACCAAATATCCAACAGACTGTTGGACAAATTCCCTGGGGGCATAACCTGCTTAGCCAGATCAAAGCAGAGCATGATGCCCCGAGTATTGGCCTGTTGCTGTGCAAGAGGCGCAACAAGGTAGTGGCCGAATATGCCCTCAGGGATAATGCCAAGCCCATTGGTGTTACAGAGTATCTGCTGGCCCAGACATTGCCAGATGAATTGGAAGATAAACTGCCCAGTATTGAAATGATTGAGAAAGAAGTATCCCTTCTTCCTGAAGAAAGAAATTTTGATTAAACAGGACAAACCTGTGATTCACCCGTTATATTTGCAATGCCTCCAGGAAAGACGAGTTAGAGCGAGATCCAACTTTTATCCAAACCAACACTTAAAATTATGTTTGATTTTGCCGGTAGCTACGCTAAAGTTCCGTTTAACAACACCCCTTCCGCTTCCCGTCAGATCAGCGCACTGAAAGGGGTTACTTGTTTCTGGAAACCTACAAAATCAAATAGTTATCTTGCAGGGATTGATCTGTGAGTTCATCAATTACGAAAGCTATACAAAACCTTTGTCGTCTTAATTCATACAATGAATATCATTTACAACTCGTTCCCACACTCTGAGTGTGTCGCAAAACTCTCTCCAGCGTGGGAACGAGTTGACTCACGTCATTACCGGCTTAATTCTCGTCATTCCCGCGAAGGCGGGAATCCACAATGACTCACCACCAGAACCATAATGCCCGGTGCCCCCCTGGCTTTGTCATCCCCGAGAAGGCAGGGATCCACCGTTGGCGCTGGATTCCCGCCTTCGCGGGAATGACGACCTCAGAGCATGGGAACGAGCTGTTGGAGCTTCGCGACACCCTCGCTCTGCGTGGGAATGCTACCTTCACTGAAAAGCAGACTCTACAGCGTGAGATAGGTATGGGTTCCCACGCTGGGACCCACAGGACCTAAAAGCATGGGAACCAGAATTTTGCGACACTCTCTAAATGGTTGACTTTGGGAAATTCAAGCAGTCCCTTGTGCTACTGGAGTCGCAATTCGGGAATTGGCAAACTCTGGATACGTCCTTACCCACATGGATTCAGGAAGCAGTTTCTGAATCCGTTATCCGGCGGTTTGTAATCTGCTACGACAGCTTATGGAAAGCCCTGAAACGCTACCTGAAAGAAGGCCTTGGTCTCCCTGATGTGCCTAACAGTCCAAAGCCGCTGTTTCGGATAGCCAATGAAAACCGCTTACTAACATCTGATGTTGCTCAGTGGTTGATATACGCAGACACTCGCATTGGAACTTCTCACGACTACGATGGGGAAAAAGCAAAAGCTGCACTGAATATTATGGATGCCTTTATCAAGGATTCCGTAAAGTTTTATGTAACCATGAGCGGTGAAACCTGGTCATGAAAACAGCGTTGGAAACACCTGACCTAAATGCTCTGTTGGGTATTCCCTTTACAGACGAACTGCTGGAACAGGAAGTGGCAATTAATCTTGCCATGCATTTGTTTCGAAATGACCTGGTTACCCTTACTAAAGGGGCCAGGATAACCCGGGTTCCCCTGGTTGATTTTATCCAGATGCTGGGTACACAAGGCATTCCTGTAGTTGACCATGACCCTGCGGATCTGGACAGTGACCTTGAAAACCTTGGATAAGCCGAGGATACTTCGCAAATCGTATCCGGCAGCAGCCAAATAATTGCCTTTGATAATCACCAGAAATTCAACACCAACAGTGAAAATCAGCTTTTTACACTGACTTCCCTGCTGTTTCTTAAGAAAGACATCAATGGGTTTACGCACTATTCGGCTGAAAGTTGTATAGCAGATATGGAAGACCTGAAACCAGCAGCTATTTTTTATGATCCTTACGGTTCAGGTGCTTAACCCAGATCACCAGTACACAGACAATGGAAAAGAATATAGCCAGAGTCCAGGCGAAAGCGTTCATCTCAATCATGCTCAGTCTCCAAAAGCAAAGCGAGATAGACAGGGGCGAATGAGGTGGCCATACCAAAGTAGACAATAGCAGCAATCATTTTTTCCTGAAAGATTGGTTATAGTACAGCCCCACCCAATGGAAGCTTGACAAGATCGCAGCTAAGCGCAGCCATTCTTTTACGTTGTTTCTTATTCATTGGTACCACTTTTATATTTTTTCAGAGATTGAAAAAGTAGACCATTAGACGCAAATGCATGATGAAAGACCTGACCCCGGTTTTTCATGACTGAGCAGAGCAACAGTTAGTGATGCATAATGAAAGACATTCCTTCGAATTTCGTTGTGATCCAGGTTTTTTGTTAAAGTATATGTAGAAACGATTCTGGCTGAGGCAACCCATGAAACCATCGGCAGCATTAAGAAAATACCGGGTAAAGATCAAGGCCATTATAAAAGAGCATAAAGCGGCTAATGCCAGAGTATTTGGCTCTGTACTGAATGGAACCGACACCGAAAGCAGTGACCTGGACATACTGATTGATCCAGATCAAGGCATGGCCCTGTTTGATATTGGAGCCCTTCGCCACAAGCTAAAGCAGCTAACCGGTGTAAAAGTTGACATCCTGACCCCCGGCTCACTTTCAGACTCAATCAGAGAAGAAGTACTTACCAAGGCAGAGCCTATATGAAACGGAAAAATGCACTAAGGCTCGTGGAGTACCTTTCTCACATCGTTGCGGCAGTGGAACAGGTATAAGAGTACACCGCTGATTTGAAAAGCGAGCAGGAATTTTATGAAAAGAGGCTTGTTCAGGATGCAGTTATACGGAACCTTGAAATTATTGGTGAAGCTAGTAACAATGTAGCTAAATACTTTCCACAGTTTGTAAAAGAGCATAACGAAGTCCCTTTTGTTTATGCCTACGAGATCAGAAATGCCCTTGCTCACGGCTACTTTAAAGTTGACCTAAACATTGTCTGGCAGACTATTCTGAACGATTTGCCCACATTAGCGGACAGTGTTCAGGAGTTAATAGATCAACTGAACGAATAGTTTGTAATATCTGCCTGATGTTTTTCATGCTTTTTCACGATAGATTTAACGAATAATGAAAGACCTAGCCTCGGCTTTTAACTCCGTTTTTTTATCGTCAATTACAATGACCTGACATTGGTGTTCAGGGAAAAATCATGAAAACCCCTGAAATTATTGACCTGTAACTTATATTTGTTTTCTTTTTAATACGTGTATAGTCTTATAACTGCACATCAGGGTAAGATCTCAGCATGAATGCTCACGATTTGATTTCACAACTCTCTATTATCAGTGGCCCTCGCCAAGCTTGGAAAGTTGACAACAGCTAAAAGACATCCTTTTGCATCACGGGAGAAGTCCCGTGGATGCTGTTGTTAGGTACCGTGGTTATTTTTGGAGGTGGTTCACAATGATAGCTAGAGTGTCTTCAATCTTGTCAAAACGTTCACGATTTTCTTGCTGGTTAGCGTCAATCTTGTCAAAACGCACACGATTTTCTTGCTGGTTAGCGTCAATCTTGTCAAAACGTTCAGGATTTTCTTGCTGGTTAGCGTCAATCTTGTCAAAACGTTCACGATTTTCTTGCTGGTTAGCGTCAATCTTTTCATTAAGTGACTCAATAGCCATTTCCTGCCGTGCGCTGTGCAGGTACAGCTTCCTAATATCGTCCTGTGAGTTTTTTACACTGACCTCTATGCGACTGATGGCATTAAAGAAATCGTCTGTGTCTTTATCGTGGTTCATGCGTACACCCTGTGATTATTTTTTGTGCGTTGAGCATAGCAGTCAATAAAAGATGGCACAAAGTCAACTAACCTTTTTCTGACCATCTGTGCTGTCACTGCCAGCGCAGAAAGCCAGATGTATTTTGTCAGTGATATCTTCGATTCACGCTACCTGGCTGAAGTCCTTGCTGGGCAGGCACTTTCAGTATTTTGCCGTGGCTGTGGTGCTCAGCTTGTAAGGTGGCAACATTGGCAGCATACTGACTGCAAAGCCTTCTGATCTTTGAGACTAACAATGCCGCTCAATAAAAAATATCTAATCCTTTTTGAGCAAAATTGGTCTGGATCCCAAAGAGCTATTAAACGCATGAAAGCCTCCATCAGCAGACTTGAAAAGCACTTTCCATTAACCGCTCAAGCAATCAAGTCGGAAGATGAAGCGCTATTTGAAAAAATCGACGCTTTCAGAATTCGATTTGCAGACCTGCAAGACTGTATTGGCAATAAGCTCTTCAGAAACTTGCTACGAATGGAAGATGAAGAAGGCTTGAACATGGCAGATACATTATCAAGGATGGAAAAGCGACATATCCTCAATACTGCCGACCGCTGGCGGAAAATGCGTGAAATTCGCAATGCATTGTCTCACGACTACCCGGAAGCTGAATCACAGCGGGCTGAAGCGCTTAACATGGCATGGGTTGTGGCTCCCGAACTGATTGAAATCACCGAACAGATCGAAGCCTATGTACTCAGGCTCCACAATATAAAGTTAGGTGGTGACCATTGAGAATCAGTCCGGAAAAGAAAGACGACATCATCGAGTTGGTCAGGAAAGAGATCAGCCAGCAGGCCCAGATCTGGCTCTTTGGCTCCAGGGTCAGAGATGGCGCTCGGGGTGGCGATATTGACTTGTTGATTGAAGTCGATGGTTTAAGCAACCCGGTCGAAAAGAAAATCCACTTACGCTTGGCTCTGGAAGACCGATGGGGTGAACAAAAAGTGGATATTCTGATTCACAATACCCAGTACCCTGAACAGCCCATTCACCGAATTGCCAAGCTGGAAGGTGTTCGGTTGGTTTGATGTAGGTGGTTTTAGGCATTTTACGGTTAAACTGCTGATCAATACGTAAACCTTCAAAGCGGGCCTGAAGTTAAAAACAAAAGAAAGCTGCTATGAGTACACGCTATGTGGCTGAAGGCTTTTTGGGCAGGAACTTACTTAATTTTGCCTAGTTGTGTGCGCAAATCCATCATAACAATTCTTATATTGAGCCAGTATTACAAACATTTCTCTTTTTGAGCTTATTTATATGCAAAGAAATATTACACTTGATTCATTGAAAGTAGTATTAGCTTTTATGGTTGTTGGGCTTCACGGAAGTTTCTTTTCAGATATCAATAGTCAGGTGTCATACAACTTGGTAAACGGTCTTTTTAGAATTGCTGTGCCAATATTCTTTATTATAAATGGATTTTTCTTCTACAATGCAATTGAGAAAAATTCTTTAAAAACATGGTTCGTAAGAATATTATCCTTATACTGCTTTTGGATGTTATTTTATAGTTATTTTTGGCTTAGACCAGACTCTTATGATTTGCACAATCTAGCGAAAATAATTAAGATACTTATATTCGGTTATCACCATCTTTGGTATTTACCTAGTACTATAGGAGCAGCAATACTTCTTTATTTTTTGTCTAGTAAAAGTACCAGGTTGATTTTATTAACTAGTTTTGGCTTATACACGATTGGTTTATTTATACAATATTCAGGCGCTCATAGTCTTTTCGATAACAATGTGGTGAATTATGTATTTGGTCAATTGATTTCCTATAGGAATTTCCTGTTTTTTGGGTTTCCTTTTTTTGCTTTTGGTTACTTGATAAAAAAACATAATGTACAAGATAAAATAAAAATATCAAGCGTAAAAATATTATCACTAGTTGGTATTTTACTATTGCTCATTGAAAGCAGTATTAATTTCTTTCTGCTTGACGGAAAAGAAGGTTTTGATTTATTGTTTTCATTATTGATACTATGTCCATCAATTTTCATTTTTACATTAATGTTCGAAATTAAAAGTACATATAAAGATATGGCCTTGATTTCAACCGCTATATATTTTATCCATCCTTTTCTGTTATCATTAGGTTACAAGTTTTTGATATTGAATGATACTGTTCTTACATTATCTGTGATTTTGATATCTATACCAATCTCATTTATTTTAATTTATTGTAATAATAAATTTCGCTACCTGCTCTAGACAAGCAACTAAAGCGTGTAGTCTGAGGCTTCTATCCACCAACTCCAAAACGACCTCGACATGAGGAACTGCACAGATCGATTCACCGTGTTAGTTAAACCTGTTCCATAACTCTTTCAGTGAGTCAAGCCCAAGGTTTGCCAAGAAAGACCTGACCCCGGTTTTGACCCTGGTTTTTTGACCCCGATTTTCCGTAGGTAAAAATGATTTCAAAAATTAAAAAAATGATCAATATATTAAGGTATCTAAAAGATCTTAATAGAAACATAAATACATTAATAACCAAAAATGATTTAAATAAAAGTGCTACAGTTTCAACAGAATCAATATGTCAAGATGAATATAATTTGGAAAGAGGCTTAATAGTAAGTCTGACGACATTCAGTAAAAGAATATATGATGTACATCTTGTTATTGAGTCAATTGCACGCCAAACGTTAAAGCCAAATAAGGTAATTTTATGGTTGGATGAAGAGGAGTTTACGTGCAAAGATTTACCAGAAGTATTAAAAAAACAAGTTAAAAGAGGCTTGCAAATAGAGTATTGTGAAAACCTGCGTTCATATAAAAAAATAATTCCAACCTTAAAGAAGTATCCAGATAGCAACATAATAACTATTGATGATGATATTCTATATCCATCAGATATGATTGATAGGTTTGTAAAAGAGCACGATAAAAACAAAGACTTAGTATTATGCAATAGAGGCCATGAAATAAAAATAGATGAACGTGGCAAAGTCAGAAATTATAGCCAATGGACGCATGAAGTAAAAAATTACCAGCCAGGTCGGCTAATATTTCCAACAGGCGTAGGAGGAGTGTTTTACCCCTCAGGGTGTTTCTATAATGAAGTAACACAAAAAGAAATATTCATGGATGTTGCACCAACTGCAGACGATGTATGGTTAAAAACCATGACTTTATTAGCAGGTAAATACTGTAAGATTATTCAACGCAACGCGTCATTTTTCGACGAATTTTTGCTTCTTGAAGAATCACAAGATATAGGTCTGCTAAACCAAAACGTCATATTAGGCGAAAATGACAAGCAGATTAGTAAAGTTTTTTCAAAATACAAAATTAGATTATGAAGCTTACTACTAAAATTAACAATTTAACCTAATAAAACTGCAGTTTGGAATAGGCACTTGGTCAGAGCACTACAATCCTTGACCTGCAAAAGTTTCAGTCAGATAAGTGAACTTGATCGTTTTTATTATGCAAATCAACGCAATCCCTCGCAGTGCAAGGGCTGGCAAAGGCTGACCGATCACCCCACGCTAAACTCAAATTAATAAAAATAAAAGTGGTTTGTTGAACATTGATTACAAAGTGAAATAATTTCTGTGAAAGAGATTAAAGATAAACTTAAAAAAGGGATGTTGAGTAGTCTTATAGGCAAGTTCTCAACATATATTATTCAGTTTACCTTAATGGTTGTTTATGCTCGGGTATTTACACCTGAGCAATTTGGTGTATTTGCAGCAATACAGGTATTTGTAATTTTTTTTCAAATGCTTGGTGAAATTGGGCTTGGCCCAGCTTTAATTAATCAGCAATCTATTACACCAACTGATAGAAATGGCATATTCACTGCAACTGCATTAATAGGATTAACGGTAGCGATTGTTTTTTATTTTTTTACCTTTTTCCTTAATAGTTACTACAATCGAACAGACTACCAAGATTACGGTACCCTCCTATCTGCTGCTATATTTTTCCAATCTTTATGCACAATCCCTCTCGTAACTTTTCAAAAAGAGAGAAAATTTATAACTATTGCAAAAGTTGATGCCACAGCAGAATTAATCTCAGCAATATTTGTCCTATCCTTGGCACATTTGGGTAAGCCATTATATGCTCTGGCATCACGCCCCCTCGTCGTTGCCATAAGCAAATTCTTTATAATGAACTCCATAGCAAAAAGTACAGCGATAGGTTCTTGCCAGTTTGGTAGAAATATTGCTGCAGTTAAACCGCTGCTGGAATTTAGCACTTACCAGTTTGCCTTTAATTTCGTCAATTACTTTTCACGAAACCTGGATAATATTCTGGTTGCTAAATATCTTGGTGCTAGTAGCTTAGGTATTTATGATAAAGCCTATCAGCTAATGCGTTACCCACTAATGCTATTAACTTTTGCAATGACCCCTGCCATCCAACCTGTCATTACTGAACACAGAAGTGATATGAAAATGGTATTGACTATTCACAATGAATTTGTGGAAAAAATGTCAATCCTAGGGGTGATTGTTGGTTTCGCCATGTATATGCTAGCCAATCCTATAGTTACAATACTCTTGGGCAACCAATGGCTACAGGTAATCCCCATTCTTGAAATCTTGGCAATTATCATCCCAATTCAAATAGTACTATCAACTTCGGGTAGCTTCTTTCAAGCAATGAACAGGGCTGATTTGTTGTTTGCTAGTGGTTTAGTGTCAGCAATTTTTAATGTAGCTGCAATAATTACAGGCATTTATATTGGAACCCTAGAAGCAATCTGTTGGGGTTTAGTTGTTAGCTTTTCTATAAATTTTATTCAGTCTTATTGGGTTATGTATAGGTTTGTTTATTGTGTGAACTTTTTTATCTTCTTTCAAACAATTATTAAATCTTTAATCTTTGCAATTAGTTTATCGACAAGCTTGTGGTTATTTGAAATTATGAACGCACAATGAAAGACTTGACCCCGGATTTTATGATCGATAAAAGGAATGTGCATAAAGATTGGATTGAAAGGTACATAGACTTTTTGATTAATTCAATAGACGCAGTACAAAAACTTGGCTATGAAGCTGTACTTCTGAAT
The DNA here is from genome assembly GCF_032883915.1 of Endozoicomonas sp. 8E. NCBI lineage: Bacteria > Pseudomonadati > Pseudomonadota > Gammaproteobacteria > Oceanospirillales > Endozoicomonadaceae > Endozoicomonas > Endozoicomonas sp. 8E. The sequence goes on from NZ_CP120717.1 coordinate 6,350,363, forward strand.
CACGAGGGTGAAAAAGACGGTTTGATTTGCAGACAAGTTATTGCGAAAAGGCAAATGTTGAACTTATAATCGAGTTAAATCCAGTTAAAGTAAAAGGCATTATCGGGGCGAGTAGAGCCATTATATGCTCTAGTACATAACTCCAGTTTCTTTGTCCTGCAGCAATGCCGGAATTTTCCATTCTGGCATTCTTCTCCCTGATTCAGATCAGGGTGACCTATGCCAGCTCAATACCGTATCCGCCTGTCCATAGACGAACAGCAGCAATTAAAAGACCCCCCTATGTCAGGATAGATGTCGCCTCTTTTGATTCATGACTCTCAATAATTGAGAGCATACAAAAAGAGGCTGTTATGACTCGCTACTCCAAAGAAATGAAAGAGTCCATTATCCAGAAGATGATGCCGCCCAATAATGTTTCCGTGGCTCAGCTTAAAAGAGAAACCGGCATTACTGATGCAACCCTGTATACTTGGCGCAAACAGGCAAAAGCGCAAGGTGTAGCCGTGCCCGGTGATGGTAAGAATCCTCAGCAGTGGAGTGCTGAAAACAAGTTCGCGGTTCTGATGGAAACCGCCAACATGAACACAACAGAGCTATCCGAATACTGTCGTAAGAAGGGTCTCTACTATGAAGACTTGCAGCAGTGGAAAGCTGATTTTATCGCAGGCAGCACAAAGCCTGCTGAATCCCGTCAGGTACAGGCCGCTGCCAGACGAGATGACAAGAAGCGCATCCAGAAACTCGAAAAAGAACTCAAACGCAAAGACAAAGCACTTGCTGAAACCGCAGCACTGTTGGTTCTAACAAAAAAGGCAAACGCGATCTGGGGGGAGCGCGAGGACGATTGATTCCTCTCCCTGATCGCAAGGAAGCCGTTGCTTTAATCCAGGAAGCTGTTTCACAGGGTGCACGTAAAGTGAAAGCCTGTGCTGCGCTCAACCTGTCGATACGCACGGTTCAGCGCTGGAAAAAAGATGTAGAACAGGTACGGGAAGATCAGCGTCAATACGCAGACCGGCGAATGCCTGCCAACCAACTAACCAAGAGTGAGCAAAACGAGATTCTGAAAGTCTGTAACAGCGAGCGATTTAAAAGTAAGTCGCCAAGCCAGATTGTACCGACACTGGCCGACGAAGGTGTTTATATGGCTTCTGAGTCAAGCTTTTATCGAGTGCTCAAGGCTCATAATCAACAGCATCACCGCGGTCGCAGTCGGAAGCCCGGAAAGCGAAAGCCAACATCGCATCGGGCCACGGGACCAAATCAGCTCTGGTCGTGGGATATAACCTTTTTAGGGTCACCCATCAGGGGTAAATATTATTACCTCTATTTGGTTCTGGACGTCTATAGCCGCATGATTGTGACCTGGGAAGTCCATGAGAGGGAGTCCTCTGATCTGGCTGCTCAGATGATCCGAAAAGCGTTCATGCAGCATAAGATCAGCCTTAAGGAACAACCGCTGGTCCTGCATTCGGATAATGGCAGTCCGATGAAGGGGGCGACCATGCTGAGTACTCTTCAGCAACTGGGTGTACAGACATCGTTCAGCAGGCCACGCGTGAGTAACGATAACTCATACTCAGAGTCAGGCTTCAGAACCATGAAATATCGTCCCGGGTATCCGAATCACTTCTCCAGTCTGGAGTCAGCCAGAAAGTGGGTGTACGGGTTCGTAAACTGGTACAACATGGAGCATAAGCACAGTGGCATCAAGTTCCAGACCCCCTACGACAGACACACAGGGAAGGCTCAGAAAAAGGTTCTGAATCGTGAAAGAGTTTACCGTAAAGCAAAAGAGCAACACCCTGAGCGATGGGGAAGCCGTGAAACCAGAAACTGGCAATTACCGGTAGAGGTGTGGCTTAACCCTGAGCGATCAGAGAATCAGCAGCATTGTGATTTAGCTGCATAAGTTGAGGCGACATCTACCTTGAAAGTTACCGAGACCTCATTCACCAGACCAAGGTGGCCAAGCATAAACGTATTCATGCCCAGATCCTCCTGTGTCTCGATGAAAACGGGCCAAAACTGACGGAGCTCCAGACCAGCCAAACCTGTGGTGTTTCAACGAAAACGGTTCAGAGAACACGCAAACGCTGTGTACTTGAAGGGCTGGATATTGCTGTTAATAGCAAGTTCAATGGCATTGCCCGCCCAAGAAAACTCCAGGGGGAGCAGCAGGCGGCATTGACAGCTCTGGCTTGCTCAACACCACCAGAAGGTCATAGCCGCTGGACGCTACAGCTTCTCGCTGACCGTACGGTTGAGTTGGAGCATGTCAATTCCATCTCGCATCAAACCATTGGCCGAGAGTTAAAAAAAACGAGTTGAAGCCTTGGCAGAAAAAGGAGTGGTGTATTCCAAAAAAAGCAAACGCAGAATTTGTTTGCGCTATGGAACGTGTTTTGGATGTTTATCAACAACCACATGATCCGAATCGACCACTGATCTGTATGGATGAGAGCAGTAAGCAGCATACTTTGGAGGTCAGGACTCCACTCCCTATGAAGCCTGGCCAACCCCTAAAATATGACAATGAGTATGAGCGCAATGGTGTGAGTTCTCTCTTCATGTTTTTTGCGCCACTGGAAGGTTGGCGACATATCGAGGTGACTGATAGCCGAACTGCCTGCGACTGGGCTCACCAGATCAAACAGCTGGTTGATGTTCACTTCCCAAAAGCTGATGTCATCCGTCTTGTCATGGATAACCTGAACACACATACACCTGCATCTCTTTATAAAGCCTTTGAACCAGGAGAGGCTCATCGGTTGGCCAGTAAGTTGGAAATCATCTATACACCCAAGCATGGAAGCTGGCTCAACATGGCAGAGATTGAATTGAGTATTCTCAGTCGTCAGTGTTTAAGTAGACGCATACCCGATCAGGCCGCACTGAAATCAGAGATTGAAGCGTGGGAGTCCCAGCGTAATGGTGTAGAAAGCAAAATGGAATGGCGATTTACGACCGAGGATGCTCGGGTAAAACTCAAGAAGCTTTACCCGACGATCAAATCGGAGTGATGTACTAGGTTTCACGGTTGCGTTAGCGCCTTATCTCAAGGTATACCATGTATTGGTACTACTTGGAGCTATAAGTATGAAAGACTCTTTGAAAAATATGGAAAAGAAAGTTACATTGCAAATTCAAATATTGGTACAGAAGAGCTTGTATTAATGTTGAAGGATTCAATAGAAACGTCAAATTCTAAAGAGCATTTAGAGATTATCAAAAAAAGCAAAAAGAAAAGCCAGAAGCTTTGGGATCTAGTAGGAAAAACCTTAAAGTAAAAGTGCTGTATATAAATCAATATCCGTCAGTTTAGTTGAAAAAATAAACGTTTAGAAATACCAAAAAAAAGAAGCAATTCTTTCATGTGCATATACATTCTTTTTTATATCTTAAATGTCAAAAATTATGCATAATGAAAGACTTGGACTTTATACCCAGATTTTGCAGATTATGAGATTCACAACTTAGTACCATAACCGTTTTTCAAGAAAACTAAAGTTAATCAAAATTTTTACTACATTATCTGGAACTGATGATTAGATATATATTTCTCTCTCTGCTGTTATTAACAGTATCCTGTAGCAATAAATCAACCAACATTATTACCCTAAAAAGCTGGTGCAATATCGGCGTCCGTGGCATAAATATCGCTGGTGCTGAGTTTGGTGCAAAAAATTTACCAGGTCGCCGAAATTACGATTATTTTTTTCTTGATGAAAATCGTGTTAAGTATTATCAAGTAGCAGGATTCAATAGCATACGATTACCAATATTGTGGGAAAGATTACAACCAGAACTTAATCAGCCTTTAGACAGTTACTACCTTTCAGGCATTAAGGATTCTTTGCGTATTGCTGAACGTTATGGAATGTGGTTAATTCTTGATTTGCACAACTATGGTTATTATCGAAAGAAGAAAATAGGCAGTGCCGAAGTCAGTGCCCGTTCTTTTGCAGATACTTGGTATCGTCTTGTGCATGAATTAAAAGACTACCCAGCTCTGTTAGGTTATGGCCTGATGAATGAGCCGCATGGTTTGGGTGCCAAAAATTGGGAGCAATTTGCTCAGCAGGCAGTGAACTCGATCCGAAAAGTTGATCCGCTACGTTTTATCCTGGTAGCTGGTGAGCATTGGAGTAACGCTAACCGGTTTTCTCGATTGCACCCGTTGCCTTTCATTGAGGACCCTGCAAACCGCGTAGTTTATGAAGCTCATGCGTATTTTGATAAAAATCAATCAGGTACTTATCAAAATGGATATGATGCTGCATCCAAGCAAATTGCAGTTGAGCGAATTGAATCATTTTTAGACTGGTTGAGTCATCATAATCAGCATGGTTTCATTGGTGAATTTAGTGTGCCGGGTAATGACTCGCGCTGGTTATTGGTACTTGACCATTTTATGCAGCAACTGGATAAGCATGGTAACTGCGTTGGTTGGGCATATTGGGCCGGTGGTCGCTGGTCACCAACATATTCAATGGCATTAGAGCCAATAGACGGACAGGACAGGCCACAGTTGCAAGTGCTGCAAAAATATTTAAAAGATTAACAAAACAGGTTCATGCTGATGGCTTTACTGTTGAATGAACAACGATTTGATAAATTGATCGTTGTTCTGATACCTCTGTGTGTGATTTATAATGCGGTTCTTGCCTTTGTTAATGGTAACTTATTTGGCATAAATACCGCCATTGTGGCCGCTACCGAAATAGCCTTGCTTGGTCTTTTATTAGGTCTGGTCGTTGTGACAGGCTTTAAGCGTGATGATCAATGGCCGATTGCCTTATTAGCAGTATTTGTCGGTTCAATGCTAGTAACCACGCTTATTTCGGGTTCTTTATATGTGGATGCTTTCAGAAACATCTTGATTATTTCTGTATGTACCCTGATCGGTATAAGAATGGCTGAGGAGGATCTGCATAAAGTTTTTTTTATCCTAGCCTGCGGGACTCTATTTTTTTTGCTGATTGAAATCATTAGCCTTGAAACTTACGTAAGAATTTTCCAGCCAGCACTCTATTACGCGAATACCAGGGGGCATAGTGTAAGTGAGTTTAATGAACTTGGTATATTCAATGCCGCTTTGGGCTTTTCGTCACGGTTTTCTTTTGGTGTATTTAGTGGACCCAGAACTTCTTCACTATTTCTTGAGCAAACTGCTCTTGGAAATTTTGCCTCTATACTTTCCATTTATTTAATTACCTTTTGGACAAGCTTGGCAAAAGTCCGAAAGATTTTCTTTGTTTCTTTGATTACTTTGATTCTTCTATCAAGCGATACGAGGGCTGGAACAGGTTTAGCACTGTTAATGCTATTTGGTTATCGTGTCTTCCCAGTTTTGCCAAAGTACAGCCAAGTGCTGATTATTCCTTTGGTCATCTTGCTTTGCGGTTTAGTAAGTGTGTTGAGTGTGGGAGGTTATGAAGCCTACGGTGATACATTACATGGTCGTATAATTTTGGGCATTGACCACCTTTTTGACTTGGAATTTGCCCATTATCTCGGTTGGGGCGTCAACATTATTAACAAATTATGGGACAGTGGATTTGCCTACCTTGTTGCTTCCAGTTCCATCTTTGGTGCAATAACTCTATGGCTGTATATGATCTTTTTGGTACCTGGTCACTCTGCACAGGCTAAACGTTTTATTATAGGAATGAACCTTTATTTTGGGTTAACCATCGTAGTAAGTGGTAACTCTGTTTATTCAATAAAAACTGCTACGCTTCTCTGGGTTATGGCGGGTGTTATGTACCGGCTGGAGAAAGAAAAAATAACTACACCAACTGATGAATTAGCTAAACCTGAGGCTTTTGCTTGAAAATATTATTTTTATCTCATGCCAGCCTGACCACTGGTTTTGTTGTTGGTAGTCACCAGCTTGCAAGACAATTTATTCTGCAGGGGCACGATGTATTGCATGTTAGTTCACCGGTTTCTTTGCTTAATTTAATAAAAGGTGAGGATGGGCGAGCCAAAATAAAAACGGCTTGCAGCCCACCTAATAAATCAGAACATTGGGGATTTGTTGACCACATTCCTTTTCTTCCTTTCCCCTATGGTTATCAAGATTGGCTTGATAAGATCAATAATCAATGGGTATACCGATTTTTAAAGAAGCAGAGTTGGCTTGATGTTGACTTAGTATTAATCGATCAACCTCTTTTCCATGGTGTTTTGCCTTTAATTAATGTTAAGAAAATAATTTACCGGCCGACGGATCTCTATGCCGATATGGGTGGGCCAAGGTTTGAAAAAGCGGAAGCTGAGGTTTTCAAATATACTAAAACAATCATTGCTACAAGTGATGCAGTTCTCGATAATTTAAAAAAATACCATCCAAAGAACACATTGGTTCTTAATAATGGTGTTGATTTAGAATTTTTCTCTGGCCAATCTGTTAAGAAGGAAGCAAGAAAATCACAAGTTAGAGAGGGTTGCATTTATGTTGGAGCAATAGACTTCCGTTTTGACCTTGATCTCGTTATTGCATTAGCTAAATCATACCCTGATGTTGCATTTGATATGTATGGGCCTTGTACAATAGCGTTACCGGTAGAATTGCCTGACAACTTGCATTTAAAAGGTTCCGTTTCATATTTAAAACTACCAAGATTACTAAGGCAGTATCGTATTGGACTTTTACCACTCAATGATCACCCTGCTAATAAAGGTAGATCACCAATGAAGTTATGGGAGTATCTTGCATCTAACTTAATTGTTTTGAAAAAGGGTTACAAAAAAGATTCAGTTGATTCGCTAAGTACTATTTATTATAGAAACATAGATGATATTGAAAAGAAATTTAAGACTGAAATCAAAAGAGCCTGTCAACCTCTAGACCAGAACACAAGCAAGCTTTTGCTTGAGCATTCTTGGAAAAACAAAAGTAAGCAGATAATGAATGTTTTTAATCTGATCACCTAGTTGTAAGAAGTAATTCATAGTGACATATATAATAAATAAACTTGGATAAAGATAGATATTCAAATATTAGTAAGAAGTCAACTATTACTCGAGTACCTCGTCTCTAATTTGTGTTGCATTGATATTTTCTTCTGCCCGCTCAAATTTCTGAGCGTTTACTCTGTTTCGCATATAGTGTTAATCTTTTTTTCACAATTATTGAAAATGGAAATTCAGTTTAATTAAAATCGCAGCCACTTTATGGTTGAGTTGGTATGGTTTATATTTTTGGAATGCCTTTCAATATGTCATTCATACATCAACGAAAATCTTATTAAATATTAAATTAACGTTAACCCATGACTCTAAATTCTTTTACGTACTACCGAGCTCTTGCAATATTTTTCATTGTTGCTGCCCATAGCTATGAATTGGCTAGAGTTTCATCAGACAGCATGTTCAACAGCTTTTTTATGAATATTATCTCTGGAGGTACGGCTCTTTTTGTTTTTATCTCTGGCTTTCTTTTTCATCATGTTTTCTATCCCAAGTATAATTTTGAAAAATTTATAAAAGGGAAACTTCGCAATTTATTTATCCCTTATTTTCTGCTTGGTATATTACCGATTGCTTATCATGTTTATACTCAGAATTCACATTGGGGGGGTTATTTTTTTTCTGGTGAACAGAGTTTTTATGAACGTTTTATACTTCCAATAATTAAATATTATTTTACAGGCAGGTTTTTAGTTGCATACTGGTACATTGTTTTTGCAATGATCCTTTTCCTCTTGTCTCCTTTGCATGTTGTATATATTAAACAGAAAAAATTTCTACAGCTCGTTATCTTGGGAGTATTTCTTATAATTGGATTATTAGTGGGTCGACCTGCCTATGACCTGAATCCTATGCAAGCAATAATGTATTATATGCCAGTCTATTTGTTTGGCATCCTATGTTCTCAGTATAAAGTTACTATTTACACGGCCTTAAAAGGTAAAGACGGCTTGCTTGCTGCTTGCTGCTTACTGCTTGCCTTTGTGCAAAGCTACTTGGGTAACACTGGCTTTCTCACAAAACCATTTTTCAACTATGATGGCATTGATATAAACCTTATTCAAAAGTTATGTTTGTGCTTGTTTTTTATGATTTGGCTTCACAGGTTTGAAAACATCGAAATCAAACCTTTGCAGCTTTTAGCAGCTACCAGTTTTGCTGTTTATTTTATACACGCTTATTTACTTGGTGTTATCTGGGTATTGGTCCCTTCGAAGCACCTTATTCAGCAAGAGTCTTGGCTAGCATTCTTTGGATTTGTTTTTTTAATTATCTTTATATCCGTTGCGATTGCATCTTTAGTAAAAAAAATATTGCCTCGCCATAGTCGTTTCATTACTGGCTATTAAAAAGTTCTTCTAATAAATATTGAATAGATTGGTTTTTTTGTGAAAGTAGCTCATGTTGTTCGTCAATTCTTCCCCAGTATCGGAGGGTTAGAAGACGTTGTCTTCAATCTTGCTTTTGAGCAGATTAAATCCGGACATACAGTAAAGGTATTTACTATTAATAGTGACTTTCAGAACAATGCGCAGCTTGCTAATGAAAGTGTTGAGTCCGGCATATCAGTCACTCGATACCCATGGCATGGATCAGAACGTTATCCCGTCTGCCTGCTACCCATTGGTGAATTAAATTGTTTTGATGTAGTGCATGTCCATGCCGTGGACTTTTTTGTAGAGTATCTGTCGTTGCAGAAAAGGCTCGGTCGGCTTAAGCCGCTGCTAGTGTTAACGACCCATGGCGGTTTTTTTCATACCAATAAACAGGCCGGTTTGAAAAAGCTTTTTTTCAAAACGATTACTCCTTTTTCTCTTTCAAAGTTTGATGCAGTGACGTGCTGTAGTGTTAATGACTACGAACTATTTAAAAATCTTAACCACAATGTTTCGTTGATCGAAAATGGCGTCGGTTTTCAAAAACTTGGAAAGACACAAAGTGAACAAAAGGGTAACGACTTTATTTATTTTGGGCGTTTTTCTGAAAATAAAAGGATAGTTGAACTTGTTGAGCTATTTGCCGAAGTTGATTGTCCTGATACCCGATTAAAAATTATTGGCCGCTCGAAAACCGGTGATGTTGATGCTATACGCAACAAAATTATCGAACTAGGTTGTACAGAGCGAGTTATGTTGCTTACCGATATTAATGATCAGGAAATATTGCAACATGTGGCCACTGCCCGTTTTACCGTCAGTGCTTCTGCCTATGAAGGATTTGGCCTGAGTGTCGTTGAGCTGATGGCTTATGGTTTGGTTCCCTTACTATCTGCTGAGCCGCCGTCGTTCAAACGGTTTGTCGAAGAGTCAGGTGTGGGGATGCAGTTTACTCTTGACAAAAGCAGCCTTGAGCAGGCTATTCACCATTTAACATCGCAGTGGACAGAATCACAGGGTCAATCTGCGCAAAATTATGCGAAACAGTTTGCCTGGCCTGCTGTTGCTGAAAAATACCTGAATGTTTATCAATAACTCCTCTGTTAAAGACGCGATTATACGTACGCTGGACCTGCTGTCGGATTCGGAAGTACCTGGCTTTATCCAAGAGATTTGTGCCACCAAAAAGCCTGTTTCTCTTGGTTTTGTTAATCAGCATGCTTATAACCTAATTGAAAAAGACAAGCAGGTTTTTGAAGCTTTTGCTCAATTAACGTATCGGTTAAGGGATGGTGGCGGTATTAAAATCGCCTGTAAGTTGAATCAGTGTGACCCTGGCGCAAATCTCAATGGAACAGATTTGATTCCCAAGCTTTGTGATCACTACCTGACCACACATCCCGATGCTGAAGTCTTTATTCTCGGAACACAAGAGCCCTGGTTAAGCCGGGGTGCCAGCAGCTTGCTAAAGGACAAACCTTGCGAGCTGATGGATGGTTTCCAGGAAGACCTGGCGTACCTTGATCTGGTCCAAAAGAAAGGCACCGCTGATAAGCCTCGCCTGATTATTCTGGCTATGGGTATGCCCAAACAGGAGCGGGTAGCTCATCTGTTAATGCAGCAATTGAGCGGGCCTGTTCTGATTGTCTGTGGTGGTGCCATTATTGATTTCAGTGCCGGTCGGGTTAGCCGTGCACCCAAGCTGTTTCGTAGTCTGGGTCTGGAGTGGCTATACCGATTGGCGCTTGAGCCCAAACGATTGTTTGCTCGTTATGTACTGGGCATACCGTTGTTTTTTTATTTCTTGGTGAAGAACCGTTTTTAACTGGCAAATTTAAAAGAGTGATTCACAAAGGTTTTAATTGTACCCATGCTTCGCATGTAGAACATACCCATGTTTTTTGTGCCTTGGAGACTTTGTAGTTAAAAAAGCTTATGAACTTAACCCCCATAATCATGTCCGGCGGCACCGGCAGCCGCCTCTGGCCCCAGTCCCGCTCTCTATACCCAAAGCAGTTCCTGCCACTGGTAAACGGACAAACCATGTTGCAGAACACACTTTCCCGGCTTGATGGGTTGGATTCGGTATCTGATCCGTTAGTGATTGCCAATGAAGAACACCGCTTCCTGGTAGCAGAACAAGTCCGCCAGATGGGACGGTGATTCGGCCATTATTCTTGAACCTGTCGGTAAAAACACGGCACCTGCCGTCGCTCTGGCAGCCCTGAAAGCTCAATCCCTGTCTGAAGAGAAAGACCCATTACTGCTGGTATTGGCTGCGGACCATGTGATTCAGAATGTTCAGGCTTTTCATCAGGCGATTGAAGCTGCATTACCTGCGGCAAGCGACGGCAAGCTGGTGACCTTTGGTATCGTGCCTACCCATCCGGAAACCGGGTATGGCTATATTAAGGCCAGTAAAACGTTAACCGGGAATAGTGGACAGGTTTCGCCGGTAGACAGTTTTGTGGAAAAGCCAGATTTAGAAACGGCTCAGAGCTATCTTGCTTCCGGTGACTATTATTCCCATTGGTGTCGTGCATCGACTGGAAAACCCCGGCAAGTTTGACCTTGAGTTGATTGAGGTGCAGAGCGGGGGGTATTTGGGGGAGGATGATATTGTGCGGTTTGAGGATACGTACGGTAGGGTGTGATGAGTCGTGGGTGAATGCCGCCACCCGCTGCCCGCCTCACGTTAATCACAAGCGTTTTGTTCTTTTGGTAAGCGGGCACAGGGCAGCGTTCTTGGCATTAACTATTCCCTCATAACCCAAAGTTAATGGTATAGACTGTATCTGCGGTGTTGAATGCAAAATAATTCACTCAACGGGAATACCGCGATGCCAGTGATATCAAGTTTTTTTGGGATTTATATCAGGATGTACCACGCCGATCATGCGCCACCGCATATTCATGCCGAGTATCAGGGGCATGAGGCGCTGGTAGAAATATCCACAGGCTATATTCTGGAAGGTCGCCTACCCAAAAAAGCTGCAAAGCTTGTTGGTGACTGGTGTTTGTTGCATCAGGCTGAGTTGACAGACAATTGGCAAAGGGCAATGGATCTCCAACCACTTGGGCGTATAGCAGGAGCTGATAATGATTAAAATTGTTCAGGCTGTTTATCAGACAAGGCTGGAAATAAAGCTTCGCTTTTCTGATGGCAGCTTTGGTGTTATGGATTTTAGTGAAATGTTGTCACATAAAACCAGCCTTACCCTGGCTTTAGAGGATGGCGTTTTTTTTCAGCGCTTCTTTATCGAGCTGGGTGCTCTTTGTTGGCCTAATGGCCTGGAGTTCAGTGCGGGCAGCCTTTATAAAAGGCTGGAAGAATCCGGTAAACTGGTTAAGCCAGCTGCATAGGTATTATCCTCTAAATAAGTTGCCTATGGGGCAAATAAGTTTTTAAGACTGAAACAAAGTGAGCTTTTGCCGTCAGGCCCCCGGTTCAAGGCTCCCACGGGTTTAATAGTTTCACCCCTGTCTGTTCGAAGTCCCTGATGTTCCGGGTAACGAGGGTCATTTGGTGAATGATCGCGGTGGCGGCAATCATTTCGACACGCTCAGATTTTGGGTTTGGAACATGAAGCTGGGCGCAGGTCCGGGCAATTGGGGTATCCAGCACTATAATGCGCCCTTCAAAGGCTGGTAGCATTCGCTGGTTCATCCAGGCTCTGAGCGTTTCGCCCTGCTGCGGGTCTTTCCTCTCTTTTTACAGGATGCCCATTTCTATTTCCAATACGCTGACGACCGAAAGTTAGAGTTCATTCGGTGCCACGGACCTGGCCCATTGACCTACTGAGGTGCTGCATTTGCGTAGCTCCGAGACAACGTTGGTATCAAGCAGGTACATCAGGAAAAATCTACCGGTTTCAGAAAGTTGTCTTTTAAAGGCTCTGCTACCAGATCGACATCCTTCGCTTCGGGCATAGCCAGCAGTTCAAGAATATTGGCAGCATTGCGGGTGATCTCTTTATAGTGATCAATATTGAGCAGGACGTGAGTAACGGTCCCTAACTCCCTATTGCGCTGAAGATTTGAGTCTTAATCCTGTGTTGGCGATCGTCGCCTTGTCTTAAGGCTCAAATCTCCATGCTTATCATGGGAGTTAGAAAGCACGATTGGCATAATATGCAGTAATGTGGCTACATTGTTTGTGGTTTTCAAAGTTTATGAATCAAGTTTTTGTTGCCGGGCACCAGGGCTGGTAGGGACAATTATTGTGTGGCAGCTGGAGGGTGAGGCGTTACTGAGCTGATTACCCGGAGTCAGCATCGGGATTACCGATGGTTTACCACTGATGAGCTGTTGACTTCTGAGCAAGTGTATTAAGACACCAAAGATTATTTTTTAAAAAAACTGCACCTTAAAAATTATGAATTTAATACCCATAATCATGTCCGGCGGCTCCGGCAGCCGCCTCTGGCCCCAGTCCCGTTCTTTATACCCAAAGCAGTTTCTGCCGCTGGTCAATGAACAGACCATGCTGCAAAACACATTGAGCCGGTTGGATGGGCTAAACTCTGTTTCCGCTCCAATGGTGATTGCCAATGAAGAGCACCGCTTCCTGGTAGCAGAGCAGTTTCGCCAGATGAATCGCAAAGCCTCTGCAATTATTCTGGAGCCAGTGGGGCGGAATACTGCACCTGCTGTTGCCTTGGCTGCTTTAAAAGCCAAGACCCTCTCCGAAGATGAAGAACCGCTGTTATTGGTATTGGCTGCGGATCATGTGATCAATGATGTCAATGCTTTTCATCAGGCTGTTGAGGCTGCGTTGCCTGCGGCTCTTGATGGCAAGCTGGTCACTTTCGGGATTGTGCCTGGTCATCCGGAAACAGGGTACGGTTATATAAAAGCCTTGAACGACAGTGAGACAAAGGCACAAGGCTTTTCTTCTGATGAGCAAAAAGAAACCTTTGAGCCTTCGAGCCTTTCTGCTGAAAAAATAATGCCTGTGGAGCAGTTTGTAGAGAAACCAGATCTGGAAACGGCACAGGGTTATCTGGCTTCAGGTGACTATTACTGGAACTCCGGCATGTTCCTGTTCAAAGCCTCGCGCTATCTGGAGGAATTGAACAAGTTCCGTCCGGATATTCTGGAAGCCTGCCAGAAAGCCATGGAAGTACAAACTGCTGATCTGGACTTCGTCCGTTTGGATGAATTGGCCTTTAAAGCCTGCCCGGAGGAGTCCATAGATTACGCCGTGATGGAAAAAACCACCGATGCAGTGGTGGTTCCCTTGGATGCAGGCTGGTCTGATGTTGGCTCCTGGTCATCGCTGGCAGATATTTCTGAAAAAGATGAGGTTGGAAACTCCACTCTGGGTGATGTTCTGCTTCATGATACCCGTAACACTTACGTGCGCAGTGAGAAAAAACTGATTGCCACCTTGGGCGTCGATGATCTGGTGATCACCGAAAGCGACGACGCCATTCTGGTTGCCCATAAAAACCGGGTGCAGGATGTTAAAAAGATTGTTGAACAGCTAAAGGCAGCTAACCGGTCTGAAGCTAAATTACACCGTAAGGTTTATCGCCCCTGGGGTGCCTATGACTCGATTGATATGGGCGACCGCTTTCAGGTTAAGCGCATTACTGTTAAGCCGGGGGCACAGCTTTCTTTACAGATGCACCATCACCGGGCCGAACACTGGATTGTTGTGAAAGGCACAGCGCTGGTCACCAATGGCGATCAGGAAATTCTGCTGACTGAAAACCAATCGACTTATATTCCGATTGGTGTCGTGCATCGACTGGAAAACCCCGGCAAGTTTGACCTTGAGTTGATTGAGGTGCAGAGCGGTGGGTATCTGGGTGAGGATGATATTGTGCGGTTTGAGGATACGTACGGTAGGGCTTGATTGACGCCGCCCGCTGCCTGAAAAAGCACAGCTCTTATCTTTTATGGGGAGCGGGAGGCGAGCAGCACATTAACTGTTCATTTTAACCGCTTTGGTGATTACCGGTCGTATTTCGATATAACGGTGTCCAGGCTGGAGTACGATTTGCTTATTTCCCTGATGCCTTGATGTTTCACAATTTTCAGAAATCCTACATTGTGGTACATTGATTACTACAAAATGGGATTAAATATGGAATTTGTAGAAGCCAGCATATTTACCAGAATCATCACCTAGTTCATGTCTGATGATGAGTATCGATCCATGCAAAAAGCCTTGATCGCACAGCCTGATCTTGGCTTATCAAAGGTACTCGGGGGCTCCGGAAGTTCCGCTGTCCGCTGGAAGTCGGGTGACTCGGGAAAGCGAGGATATGTGCGAACGATCTATTACTGGCAGGTCAGTGAGAAACCTTCTACATGCTGTATGCCTACACCAAAAACCGACAAAAAGACTTAACAAGTGCCGAGAGAAAGTTACTGTCAGAACTAGCGAGGGAGTTTTGCAATGAGTGACCATGAATTTAACTTTGATGAATTGGTGGAGAGCGTCAGGGAAGCGATCGACATTAACAAAGGTATTAAGAAACCTTCACGGTCGTTCAAATATGAAGAGATTGACGTCTTTGCTATCAGAAAGGCAACGCACCTTTCACAGGAGAAGTTTGCCGCCCTCCTTGGGGTAAGCATCAAGACAGTACAGAGTTGGGAACAAAAGGTGAGAAAACCGCTCGGGCCAGCCAGATCGCTACTTATTATGTTTCGCAACAACCCTGCCCAGGCAATGGCTTTGCTTCATCAATGAGAACGCGAGATAGACCTGTTAACGAAGGACTCTCGAAAAAGAAAAAAGATTTTATGCAGGCTGTTCAATGTGTTGCGAGCCATAACGCAACAGCACATTGGTAGCCACAGCAATCATTGTTTGTCCCGGAATTTTCTGGCGGCTTTGTCTTTGATGACTTTTTTGGTGTTCTCTAGCGTCAGGGGCAGATGGGGATCAGCGGATAATTTGATGATACCAGAGAGATCATCGGAGTTCATTTTTACCAAATGTGCCACACCGTCGCGCTCGAAAGCCTGTATAAAGTCGCCTGGTTTTAGCCCGAGCTTTTGGCAGATGCTTTGAGGAATAGTCACTTGCCTCTTGGCCGTTAATTTATGCACATCGCACCTCTTTATGTATCTCTTTATGTATTTCTACGTTGCAATAGTAATACTATCTGTAGGCACAGATTGTACACAGCGCAAGTGTTACCGCTACCCGCTGCCCGAAAAGCGGAAAATGATCTTGACCAGCCAAACTTCGCTGTTTCTGTTGGACGCGTCAATCAGGATGCATGCATCAAGGTATACTCGTTTCACTGGTTGATCTCCGAACGGTTATCTTCCAGTAATGCTTCAAATTCCTCAGGCTCCAGAGAAGGCTGGAAGCGATCAAATATCTCATCAATACTTGGCCTTACTTTTTTGTCAGGTACCTGCAGGATGATTTCTCCAGTAGGAGTCATGGATATCATTACCATTGAACCTTTTTTAAAAGAATTGAGTGCTGAGCTTAAGTCTATTGATCATTGTGGCGTTGTCGTATTTGACCTTTTGGTTTTTAATGGACGGTCTGATGACCGTTTTTCCACATTACTTTTTAATGGAAAGAGCTTCGACGGAGCATCGTTTAAAATCCTGTCTGATATTGACCAAAATATAATAAATAAACTGGATGATTACTTTCGTACTCATCCGGTTTTACCGAAAAAGAGTGTTTTGTCTTTTTCATTGCTCAAAAATTTCCTAAAAGAAAACCTAAAGAAAAATTCTGGGACAAAGTTTTCTTTTTGAAATTCATTAGCCGTTTAAAATTTTAGCCGGGGAGTCGGGATAGTATGATTTTTAACGTTCCTTTGATTTCCCCAACATCTTCCTTGAGGACTTTGACATCTTCCTTGAGGACTTTGACATCTTCCTTGAGGACTTTGACATCTTCCTTTAAGACTGTGACATCTTCCTTTAAGACTGTGACATCTTCCTTTAAGGCTGTGACATCTTCCTTTAAGACTGTGACATCTTCCTTTAAGGCTGTGACATCTTCCTTTAAGACTGTGACATCTTCCTTTAAGACTGTGACATCCGATTTCAATGCAGCAATTTCTTTATCTTGATGATCAAACCTCCGGAGCATTTCGCCACGGGTATTGCTGGCGTAATTGACCATACCCGTCAGGGTGTCTCGGATATGGTCAAGTTCTCTGTCGGACGGTCGTTGATTGTTCAAGTTCATGCTGTACTCCTGACAGGTGGGTGAGGGATCAGCATAGCACACAAAAAGAAATTGGCATTTTGATGAGTTAGTGAATTTTTCCCTTGACTGGCCGGGTTTAAAAACCCTGGGAATGGCGCTGTCATCGCAAGAAATTGAAGGTGAGCTGGTAAACCTGGATGGTGACTGCACTTGCTACTGCATCAGTTCTGCAGAGTTAACGTCCGAGCAATTAGTTTACCAGCAGCACTTATTCCCAATTCAATCATGACTGGTCATCCAGTCTGTCTAGAATTTTCAGAGCTACCTTTGGATTGTCTGATTCTGCTCTGGTCAGGTAACGGTTACCCATATTGGCAGGGAAAAATCATGAAAACCCCTGAAATTATTGACCCGTAGCTTATATTTATTTTCTTCTTAATACGTCTATGGCCTTATACCTGCACATCAGGATAAGGCCTCAGCATGAGTGCTCACGATTTGATTTCACAACTCTCTATCATCAGTGACCCACGCCAAGCATGGAAAGTCGGTCACAAGCTAACAGACATCCTTTTTCTGACCATCTGTGCTGTCATTGCTGGCGCAGAAGGCTGGGGTGAAATCGAAGACTTTGGTCATGAACGGCTGGACTGGCTTAAGCAGTACGGTGACTTTGAAGAAGGCGTTCCTTCTAATGACACCATAGCGCGAGTCGTGAGTACCATTAGCCCAAAGCGATTCCAGAAGTGCTTTATTGACTGGATGAATGCCTGTCATAACGTCTCTCAAGGAGACGTTATAGCCATCGACGGCAAGACGCTCAGACGTTCTTACGATAAAGGTAAAAAACGCGGCGCGATTCATAGGGTTAGTGCTTTTTCTGCGGCCAATAACGTGGTGCTTGGGCAACTTAAAACAGAAGAGAAATCTAATGAAATAACCGCCATCCCCGAACTCCTGAAGCTCTTGGAAATAAAGGGCTGTCTGGTGACACTCGATGCCATGGGATGTCAGCGAGATATAGCCCGGGCCATAGTCGAAAAGGGGGCTGACTATCTGCTGGCGGTCAAGGGCAATCAGGGCAAGCTTGAAAAGGCCTTCGATCATCACTTCTCTTTGGAGAAGCTGAACCAATGGCAAGGTGATAGCTATATGACCCGAGAAACAGGTCATGGCCGCACAGAAAGCCGGATGTATTTTGTCAGTGATATCTTCGATGAGTTTGTGAATTTTTCGTTCGACTGGCCGGGTTTAAAAACCTTGGGAATAGCACTGTCATCGAGAGAAATTGAGGGTGAGCTGGTGAGCTTGGATGATGTCTACATTCGCTACTACATCAGCTCTGCAGAGCTAACGGCTGAGCAATTGGGTAAGGCCAGCCGGGAGCATTGGCACATCGAGAATAAGCTTCACTGGAAACTCGATGTTGCGATGAGAGAAGACGAGTGTCGCATTCGAAGAAATGACGGAGCAGAAATTTTAGCAGGCTTTAGACATATTGCAGTCAATCTGATGAACAACACGAAAACCTTCAAAGCAGGTCTGAAGAGAAAACAAAAGAAGGCCGCTATGAGTACACGCTATCTGGCTGAAGTCCTTGCTGGGCAGGTACTTTCATGATTTTGCCGTGATTCGACGGGTTTCCAGGCCGGGACGCTGAGCGCTGGACCAGTCAATATGTTCATCAATGCTGTCGTGGCCCTCATCAAAGGCCTGGTCAAATTCTTTGGCTTTCATAAGCGGCTATCTCTTTGGATCTTGAGCAACGTATTGAAATAATTGAGGTTTTATCTTTACTGGCGTAAATACGGCAGTCCAGTGCTTCCCGGCGTATTTGGCAATGAACAGGAAACCAGCGACATTAGGGTCACGGCCAACCAAAACCCGAAAGACTACAACGGTATGAAGCTGGTGCGGGAAGAGAGCAAGCCGATTTCCGGGGATACCGGGTTGCGGAAGACGGGTAGCGTTCATTAACTATTTCCGACTCACTCGAAATCGCCCATCCAGTCTGACCAGAACTTTCAGAGCTTATGGCTGAGGCACGATCTGAACCTGCAATGAAACCTGCATTTTTTCTCGCAGTGCAGAAAATATATCTGCCAGATTATCCATACTGGGGTTTCCTTTGCCCGATAACATTCGATGAAGGCTTTTGCCGGATTTTTGGGTAGTATTCGCCAGCTGCTCGAAACCGATCGTGGCATTTACCAGATCCCTTAGAACCATTCGGGCGGCATCGGGCTCACCGTTAAGGAACAGGGTTGCGGCTTCGTCCAGAAGGGCACAGGCAAAATCAGGATCTCGTTCTGCCCTGGCCTGTATTGTCTGTTTGAAATCCCGTGTTAATGGCATAGAAATGTTCTCCATGGTTTGTCGCTTATACCAGCATTAAAGCTAGTTTGTTTTTCTTGCCCGATAATCGGACCAATGTTCTTTTGCCCGAGCGATATCTCTGCGTTGTGATGATTTATCGCCACCACCCAGCAACAGGATGATTTTTTCTCCATCTCGAGCCAGGTAAATGCGTAATCCGGGACCCCAGTGGATACGGTACTCGCCAATGCCATCAAACCATTTGATGGCAGAGATATTACCCAGTTCCATCCTGACTTTCGCGGTTGCAACTTTGGCTGCGGCCTGCGCAGGTAGTTGGTCAAACCACTGCTGGTAAGGGCTTTTGCCGTCTTGTTGCAGGTATTCCTGAACAGTCATTTTCATATTTATGGTAACCTATATGTTACTTTTGACAAGTGGCATTTATTGTGATGTCAACGTAGTCAATAAATCAGCTGGTTGCCGGAGTTTTATTATTAGGATTTACAATGAACAAACTCTCTTGTTTCAAGGCCTACGATATCCGTGGCCGCATGCCTGATGAATTGAATGAAGCTATCGCCTGGCGGATTGGCCGGGCAACAGCGGAATATTTAAAGCCCAAAACGATGGTGGTGGGGGGCGATATTCGCTTGTCTACGCCTGAGTTAAAAGCTGCCCTGAGCGAGGGTCTTCGGGCTGGCGGGGCGGATGTGATTGATATCGGCCTGTGTGGCACCGAAGAGGTTTATTTCGCTACTTCGCACCTGAAGGCAGATGGCGGCATTATGGTCACGGCCAGCCATAACCCGAAAGACTACAACGGTATGAAGCTGGTGCGGGAAGAGAGCAAGCCGATTTCCGGAGATACCGGGTTGCGTGAAATTCAGCGGTTGGCTGAAGAGGTTTTTGTTGAACCACAAAGGCACAAAGACACAGAACTTTCTTTTGGTTCTTATCGGCAGATCAGCAACCTTGCTCCCTATGTCGATCACATTCTGGGGTATATCAAACCGGATGAGCTAAAGCCTCTGAAACTGGTGGTCAATGCCGGTAATGGCGCTGCCGGGCATGTGATCGATGCCATTGAGGAACGGTTTAAGGCATCTGCTGTGCCGGTGGAGTTTGTGAAGATTCATCATGAGCCGGATGGTCACTTTCCCCATGGCATTCCTAACCCGTTGTTACACGACTGTCGACAGGCAACGGTGGATGCGGTACTTGAGCACAAGGCCGATATGGGCATTGCCTGGGATGGGGATTTTGACCGTTGCTTCCTGTTTGATGAAAAAGGCCAGTTTATTGAGGGGTATTATATTGTCGGGCTATTGGGCGAGGCGTTCCTGGCTCACTATCCCGGTGCCAAAATTATCCATGACCCCCGATTGACCTGGAATACTATTGATCAGGTTGCCAGTGCCGGTGGTGTGCCAGTGTTGTGTAAAACCGGCCATGCTTTTATCAAGGAACGGATGCGGGAAGAAGATGCCGCCTATGGTGGCGAGATGAGTGCGCACCATTATTTCCGTGACTTTGCCTACTGTGATTCCGGGATGATTCCGTGGCTACTGGTGGCGGAGTTGATGTCCCATAAAGGCAAGAAGCTTTCTGAACTGGTGGCCGAGCGGATTGCCCTGTTTCCATCCTCTGGTGAGATCAACAGTACATTGGATAATCCACAAACGGCTATTGATCGCACTCTGGCTATTTATGAAAAGGATGCGGTAGCGGTGGACCATACCGATGGTATCTCTCTGGACATGGGTGATTGGCGATTTAACTTGCGCCTTTCCAACACTGAGCCGGTGATACGGCTGAATGTCGAGAGCCGGGGGGATGTGGCGCTAATGGAAGAAAAAACATCTGAACTGTTGAGTTTGATTCGGCAGTGATTTTTTTGGACACGGAGGCACGGAGTTTTTCTTTTTAAAAAAGCTTCTCTCCCTGCCTTTATCGCCAATAAACAGAGTTGTGAATGGTACGGATTATAGCGGCTGGCTGGCTGACCTTTGTGGTGATTCTTTCCGTCAGTAAGAGTCTGGGCTATGGCAAATGGGCCTGGGGCAGTATTGAGCATTTTCTGGGCGGCAACTTGCAGATGCATTTTGTCATGGCGTTTATCCTCTCTGCATTGGCACATCTGGCCAGCTCACGATTCTGGCACCGTGGCTGGTTGCTAATGCTATTGATTACCGGCTGTGCACTGGATGAAAGTGTTCAGTTTTTTTTCCCCTTGCGGAATTTTAACCTGCTGGATTTTCTCGTAACCTGTGTCGGGTTGTTGCTAGCTGCTTTGCCGTTTATGGTCGCGCAGTGGAGAATTCTGAAGAAGAGTTATACTCCAAAAAGATAGAGTCTATGTAAATGCCTACCTCGTTGTTATCGGGCCGCTCCCGGCTGCCTCTTTTTTCTCTGGTGATTATGGACATAGCCATCGCACTTGGTTGTGCTGAGCTGTCCGAATATATCCGTTTTGGGAATCATGCCACCCATTATGTGAATGTAATGGCCATACAGGCCCTTTTAGTCGTGGTTTTTTCGTTTTTGTGTGAGGTCTACTCGCCGTGGCGAGGGCGTAAACTCATTGAACGGCTCAGCAGAGTTTTTGCTGCTTGGCTTCTGTCGTTTATGACGTTGTTTGCCATTTTGGTATTGACCAAAACCTCTGCGCAGTATTCCCGAATCTGGTTATTGATCTGGGGGGTGGGAGGCATTTTCATGGCGCTGCTGACCCGCTTTGTTCTCTATCGTATATTGATGTCGATTCGACGGCGCGGTCGCAATACCCGGCATGTGCTGGTGATTGGCGAAGGCCGTAACTTTGAGGCAATGCGCGCCTATTTTTCTAAAGACAACAGCTTGGGTTTCCGTTTGCAACATGTGATTGAGCATCACAATAATGAGCAGGCACTGGCAGAGCTTCAACAATACCTTGCTGAAAATAAAAGCTTTGATGAGTGCTGGCTTTGTATTCCCTTTAACAAAAACTCTCTTCTTCAGCCGGTGCTGTTTACCCTGCGCCACAGTACCGCCAATATTCGTTACATGCCAGGGCTGCAGGATCTGCCGCTGTTAAACCATAGCATTACTAAAGTCGGTGATTTTCTTACCCTGGATATCAGTTGCTCCCCCATGGACAACAGTAACGCTTTTATTAAACGGGTGTCTGATATTCTGTTTGCTAGCCTGATTCTGCTGTTGATATCACCGGTGATGATCGGTGTCGCCATTGCCGTGAAGCTCTCGTCAACGGGGCCAGTGTTTTTCAGGCAATACCGTCACGGTGCTTCTGGCAAGCAGGTGAAGGTGTATAAGTTTCGCAGTATGAAGGTACATAAGGAAGGCGAAGGTAAAGTAACCCAGGCCACCAAAGGTGATCCTCGGGTAACTAAAGTAGGTACTTTTATTCGACGTACCAGCTTGGATGAGCTGCCTCAGTTTATTAATGTGCTGCAGGGGCGGATGTCCATTGTTGGTCCAAGGCCCCATGCACTGGCTCATAATGAATATTACAAAGATCTGGTGGAATCCTATATGAAGCGCCATAAAGTGAAGCCGGGTATTACCGGGTTGGCCCAGGTGCGCGGCTTCAGGGGTGAGACCGATACACTGGATAAGATGCAGCGACGGGTGGAATGTGATCTGGAATACATCAACAACTGGTCGCTGTGGTTGGATATCAGGATTATCATCGGTACGGTGTTTAAAGGGTTTATGAACCCTAACGCCTATTGATTTGATGCTGCTCGCCTCAGGCTGCTCGAAGCAGATAAGACAGAGGCTTTTACAGGCAGCGGATTTAAATAAACATGAAACAAGCTCTTTTCTTATCGTTGCTGGCGGTGATGCTCTGGCTGCCCTTACCCGAAGGCAGCAAGCCCGAGTGGGCGATGGGGGTTTTGATGATGCTGGTCTTAGGGCTGGCGTTGTTTTGGTTACTCGGTTATGCCCTGAATCGGCTGCCGCTGACTGTTGTTTTTCAGAAAGCCCGCTGGTTTCATGTTGGGTTTATTCTGATCACCAGCTGGCTGTTTATACAACAAACACCGCTACCGGCTGATTGGGTAAAAACGATTTCCCCCCATGCGTGGGATGTTCATTCTCAGGCCTACCTGGCATTGGAATTGCCTCTGCCTGAGTTGCTCCCACTCTCTATTGACCCTTTTGCCACCCTGGTTACGGCCTTGCTGACAATGGCTTATTACCTGCTGTTTTGCCTGTGTCTTCTGCTGATTGACCGGCCTGAGAAACTGAAAATCTTTGCCTGGGTGCTGGTAATATCCGGTATTTTTCAAGCAGTGTTTGGTTCGTTAACTACGCTTTCAGGTCTGGAGGTTTTGCTGTTCCGGGATAAGCCCTCTTACTTCGGTGTCGCCACTGGTACCTTTGTGAACCGTAACAGCTTTGCCGGTTTTCTGGAGATGACCCTGGCTGCAGGTATGGGGTTGCTGATTGCCCAGCTTAATGAGCGACCTTCCCAAAGTTGGCAGGAATGGCTGCACCGCACCCTGAAAACCCTGATGAGTAATAAGGTGATCCTCCGCACCGGCTTGGCCATCATGGTGATTGGTCTGGTGCTCTCGCGCTCACGTATGGGAAATACTGCGTTTTTCACAAGCCTGATGGTGACCGGCTTTTTGTACGTCATCTGTCGAAAACAGCTGAGCCGGAGTATGATGTTGCTGTTTGTCAGTTTACTGGTGATCGACACCGCTATTGTCAGCCAATGGTTTGGCCTGGAGAAGGTGGTGGAGCGTCTTGAGCAGACTTCGCTGGAACGGGAGACCCGTCCTAATGTCTCCGAAGTGACATTGAATGCCATTGGCGATTATGGCCTGACCGGCTCCGGTGGCGGCTCCTTCTATACGACACTACCTTCTTATCACGATGGTAGCTGGAGGGGGTATTATGACTTGGCCCACAATGATTTTCTGCAGTTTCCCCTGGAGTTTGGTTTGCTCGCTTATGCCATTCTGGCGCTGATGGTGCTCACTGCGGCCTGGCATGCCATTGTGGCCATGCGCAAGCGTCGTAACCGGCTGATGATCGGTATGGGCTTTACTGCCTTTATGGGCATTCTGGCCATTATGATTCACTCATCTGTGGATTTTAATCTGCAAATCCCTTCTAACTCGGCATATTTTGTCTGCATGATGGCGCTGGCATTGCTGGCGCGGTATTTGCCGACGGTTGGCAAAACACGTCGGCAAAAGATCTGTGGTGAATAGCCTTTCAGCCACTGATTTCAGTGGCCGAAAGCAATACCTCCGGCTGACTGACAGCTATCCAGAAGATACTGTTGTGAGGTATCAATCACCGCCAGGTCATCCAGCGTATTCCGGCCAAGCAGAATACTCTGGGGAAATTTGGAACGTGAGGTAAGGCTGAATTCGGTGGTGGTTTTTATATTGCCCAGTTCAATAGTGGCTTCAATGACTGGCCGTCGTTGTGGTTTCCCGGAATGGGTTAGTACACGAATAAACCGTTTAACGGGTTTGAGCAGGGTCACCTCCCGACCATAACCGCCCCGTTCCGTCAGGATCTTGAACCTTACCCAGTCTGAACCATTGACTGAGGTTTCGAAATTAATATCCCTGGCATCCATAGAGGATGTGGTGGAACCGGAGTCAATCAGTGCGGGAAGTTGGGTATCAAACTGATGGTCAATGCGAGTCACGGTTTCCAGATGGCCCACCAGGTAACGGTTGCCAACATTGCACTGTTGAGACGTGCTGGCCGAAAGGGGCTGAGACAGTGGCGGGAATAACAGCATCAGAGTCAGTAAAAGAAAACCAGCTGCATAGCGCAGCCTGAGAGAATACAACATATCTTCCTCCATGAAGGTACTACTTCTTTTAACCTTTCCCTAAGTGTATTCATGGAGGATGGTGTTGCCGGATGGTGCTGACCAGAGGCATTAAATGGCGATATACCCAATTATCCCGATGGTTGCTCAGGGTCAGGGCGTCAGGAGTTCAGCACTGCGAACGGGCTTATCGGGTTTCTGGTGAATGAGCTTTGTGAAAACGTCAATATCACGGCGAAAATCATGAACAAGCGTTTACTGACTAATGCCACCATTCTTTCACCAAAAACTTTATGCCTTTGTGGTGAATAGCTTTTTCACATGATCGATATTCATAACCATATTATCCCCGCCATTGATGATGGCCCGGACACTCTGGAGCAGTCCCTGGAACTGCTGCGTATAGCCGAAGCCAATAATATCCAGCGGTTAGTCTGTACGCCCCATATGCACCCCGGCCGTTACGATAACGATATCACCACCATTGCTCCTGCCTTTGATGCACTGGTGGGCTTCGCCCTTGAAGCAGGCGTAGGTATTCAACTGGCCATGGGCGCCGAAGTGCGCTTCAGTGATGAGCTGATGTTTCAATTGCGTAATGAGCGTATTCCGGTGATCGGCAAGTGGGAGGGCAACGACTGTCTGTTGCTGGAGATGCCGCACCAGAATATTCCCATGGGCATTGAAGAGATGCTTGAGTGGCTGGCCCGGCAGCATGTGAGGGTAGTGATTGCTCACCCGGAACGTAATAAAGAATTGATGGCCTACCCGGAGCGGATCTTCCCCCTGGTGGAGAGGGGCGCTTTGTTGCAGGTGACCGCGGGATGCATTCCCGGTTTTTTTGGTGAAAAGGCGCAGACCACAGCCCGCTGGCTGCTGGATCATGAACTGGTGCAATTTGTGGCTTCTGATGCTCATAACAGCAAACATCGACCACCCGCGATGAAGGCTGCTGCAGAGGTGTTGGATGACTGGTACGGTAAAGAGCTTCGGGATCAGTGGACGCTGATCAATCCGGACTTGTTGACCTTGTCGCTCTTTGGTGGCCAATCACTCTTAAAGGTTGGACGTGATGTTTAAGCGATGGTTGATGGTTTTTCCAGCGGTAGTTCTGCTGGTAACCGCCTTGAATACTTCATGGAATCTGGTGCAGTCGCAGATATGGCGCTCCCAGACAGAGAATTTTCTGGATCATTGGGCTGCTAAAACGAAAGAAGATGCCGACTTCTCGGTGGATAAAGAAGAGTGGCAGCTCACTCTGGACGGTGCTGATAAGGCGTTAGCCAATATGCCTGGCTCACCAGACTTGCTGGTGATGCGTGCCAAAGTATTGGATCGGAGAGTACAAGTGAGCTGGTCAAACCATGATTCTGGAGAGTTGTCAGAACTTGACGCCTGGCAACAATCCATTCTGTCAAGACCCGGCTGGCCTTATAGCTGGAGCAGCTATGCCCAGGCTCGTTCACAGCGATCATTAATTGACTCGTCGTTTGAGCAGGCATTGGTTCGCGCTGACCAACTGGGTCCATGGGAACAATACGTGATGGAAAATGCCAGCATTCTTGGCAGATATTATCACGGATGGTTGACTGAGCCGACTCAGCAGATGCTTAATAGCAGTCATCAGCGGCTGGTAACGCTTTATCCTCATCGGGCTAAACAGATAGAACAGATATACCCACTGCCTTAAAAAGTATTAGCCACTTTCCCCAAAGGGCATAAACAGCCCTTAAACCACCCAAGTACAATTGATTATGCTGAAAAAATGTCTTTTCCCTGCTGCCGGTTACGGTACGCGCTTTCTGCCTGCCACAAAGAGTATGCCCAAAGAGATGATGCCGGTGGTCTCCAAACCGCTGATTGAATACGGTGTAGAAGAATCCCTGCAAGCTGGGTTATCGGACATCTGTATGGTGACTGGTCGCGGTAAGCGGGCATTGGAGGATCACTTCGATACCAATTACGAGCTGGAGCACCAGATCGCGGGTTCAGATAAAGAAACATTGTTGACCAATATTCGACAGTTGATCGACAGCTGTACTTTCTCGTATACCCGACAGCGAGAGATGAAAGGTCTCGGCCACGCCATTCTCTGTGGTGAAACATTAATTGGCAAGCAGCCCTTTGGTGTGGTCCTGGCCGATGATCTGTGTATTAACGCCGATGGGCCTGGTGTACTGGCACAAATGGCACAGCTCTACAAACAGTTCCGTTGCTCAATTGTTGCGGTAATGGAAGTGCCGGAAGATGAAGTCCATAAATACGGTGTCATTGCCGGACAGGCTATTTCTGATGACCTGATTCGTGTAGAAAATATGGTGGAAAAACCTGCCAGAGAAGAGGCTCCCAGTAATCTGGCCATTATTGGGCGCTATATTCTCACTCCGGACATTTTCGACCTGATCAGAGATACCCAACCG
Source organism: Endozoicomonas sp. 8E (assembly GCF_032883915.1). NCBI lineage: Bacteria > Pseudomonadati > Pseudomonadota > Gammaproteobacteria > Oceanospirillales > Endozoicomonadaceae > Endozoicomonas > Endozoicomonas sp. 8E. The sequence goes on from NZ_CP120717.1 coordinate 6,377,399, forward strand.
GGCAAGGGAGGTGAAATCCAGATTACCGATGCACTGATGACCCAGGCTCAGCTTGGCTGTGTGCTGGCTTATAAATTCAAGGGCAGACGGTTTGATTGCGGCAGTATTGAAGGTTTCATCGAAGCCACCAACTATTGCTACGATAAGCTTTACGCTCATTAATAATAAGTGGTTGACTTTGAATCCACTTTTTGAATAATAAGCCTCAGGTTTCTCCGGGGGCGATCTGGATTCGACGACGGTTACGAAACCTTAGGTGCATGTCGAGAATGTAGTGATTCTCGTAAATCAAAACACTACAACCTTTTAGTTGCTAACGAAGACAACTTCCAAGGAGCTCTGGCAGCTTAAAACCTGCCTACTCCCGGTCACTCTGACTTGCCTGTTGGCTGGAAATGACCGCTACTGAAAACAGGATCGCCTTGATGTCTGCCTGGGGCTGACAGGTTAAACTTTTCAGGATCGCGCAGTGTCACCCTGACCGTTGGGTCGTTCTGCGTTAACCTAAAAACGGAATCTAAACATGTAGAGCCGAAGGCGGAGAATCGGCGGACGCGGGTTCAATTCCCGCCGCCTCCACCAACGTATAAACAGCCCTAATGAGCTCTTGGTAGCCGTTAGGGCTTTTTATTAACCCTCAAATTTACTATCAAACATCCTCAAACCTACTCTATCGCGAACAACTTGCCCCATACTCCAGTCCATCTTCAATATCAAACTGCTAAAAAGCCTGCGCTTGCTTGGTATCGACATACCTGACCCCGTTAGAGCCATCAATCTCGAACCACTTCAACTCACCGGGACTGGCGATCAAAACTGACCCAGACTTTAATCTTGTTGCTATCGGTATTATCAATCCACAATAATCCATATGGATCTGCGTCTTCATAGACACTGGCACTGGGATCCTGACCAAGTTTTTTCTCCCACCAAAGTTGTGCCACTCTCTCAGTATGTTCCACGCTTTTCACCACGAAGAGCTGGGTAGCAGCCGACATTTCGCTACAAAAACTCGTTTCAAGGTAATGAATATTCATGGTTTGAGCGTTTTCATATCCCGGAACCGTCTGCACAGAACGAGGCAAGACAAAGTCAACACATACGCCCGATGAGTCCCACTCTGCCGTAACTGTGTAGTGGTCCGAATCGGTCCCGATTTTCTGTAAGAATTCTATCTGTTTCACACCGTCGGAGAGAACATTCTGAGAGCACAAAGAGAACACAACCCCTAAAAATGCGAGTTTAAAGGCCTGGCTGGTATTTTGCCTCAACATAATGGAACCTCTCGCTGTATCATGACGGTTTACATTCTAGAATACTCAGGCATTAATGCTAATCACCAGCAGTAAACACCGCCCACACTGATTTATTTTTCCTGCCCCGGGGGGGGCATATCCAGCAGATCAATATTCATTTTCATCCACAGCAGGGTAGCAGCCAGGTTCACTTTGTTATGGCAGGTTCTATCATTGACGGACAAAAAGCCCCGAGTTTCATCAATCACCTGATTTACCTCCTTCTGGCGTTCCTTAGGAAATTTTTCCAGTAACCGCTTCAGATTCTGCTGTCCTTGTGTCAGATGTGCAAACCTCGGAGGAAACTGACGCAACTGATACAACTTAACCAAATCCGGTTCCAGCCCCGATTCCTTCCAGGTGCTAAGCGCCATAACAATAAAGGAGTCCAGATCTTCCATATCAAAGGCAGGTTGGTCTGCTGTTTCGATAAAGTCCTTACTCACCCCATTGATTACTAATTGTCCCAATTGTTTAGTCCCCTCCAGATACATAATTTGCAAAAAAAAGTTCAACATATTTTCTTTAGCAAGGGGTTCTTTGTCCGCATAATATCCGTTTTGAGCCAACATGGGAGATTCCAACAATGTTTCCAGATCATGCAACATAAATGACTCACAGCCAAAGGCACTGACTTGACGTCGAGGCAAAAAGAAAAACCGGGAATCAGTAAAGCCATGATATTTTATCGCCAGCGTTAATGCTAAAGCGACAAAATGCGACATGGGTGAATGCGTTTGTTCCGGGCAATAGTGTTTAAAAGTACTTAGACTATCAACAACAAAAATCCGGTAATGGCCTTTACTATTTCTCCTGATAGAAAAAACAATAACGTGCCCCGTTTTATCCTGAAAAATATAGTTTTTTGGTTCTTCTGTTGCCATTAATGGCAGCTGGTTCAGAAACAACACAAACAGCTGGTGAAGACACTGATGCATGCCAAGATAAGTATGCATGAGTTTTATAATATTCAGACTGGCAGTACCCAAAAGTCTGTCAATTGACTCTTCACTGGACAGCTCTTCAGGTAATGCAAGCTCAGGAAGCATAGCTTTGGTAAATAGTCTTATTAATTTTTCTGGATATGTCTTGAACTCTGGATAGTCAAATAAAATATGGGTCATTTCACCTTTTTCCAGCTTTCCGGGAAAATAAAGCTGAAGTAGCCTCAGAATCGCTTTCCAACGGTATTCTCTGCTTTCCAGGGAGCCCTTTTCTTCTAAAAGTCCGGGATTTACCCGATACAATTCTTCCAATTCTGTATAAAAGTCATCAATATTTTTTTCCTGATTCATCGTTTTCAACGACTTTTTAGCGGCCTTTAGTATTGCTTTCAATTTTTCAAGATGCCTGACATGACTCTCGTCGTTACCGGAAGCCGATGCAGACGCTGCACCAGAGCCTGAGGGACCTGAAGAGCCTGCCCTGCCCTGCCCTTTATTCTGTTGTTTTTTACTTTGTCGCTCCTGCGACGGTGGCGGCGATTTACCGTCACTTTTAGTCTGTTCCTTGTTTTCATTACCACAACGGTTTAACTCAAATGGATAACCAGTGAACTCCGTTCCTTTATCCGGTTGCAGCCCATGCCCTTCAAACAAAGACAAACTGATTGCTGCACCTTTTTTAACTTTTTGAAGCAGCAACTGTGGAGCAATATTAGATTTTGGTAAACGAACGGGGTCAGATAAGAGAGAAGAAAGAATCGCATCAACACCACCACCGGAGACCAATGACGAAGCATAAGGAATTACAGCTTGGCTGCCAGCTGACAAAAAAATGCTGGCAAAAATAAAGACACAACACAGATTCTTCATTGTAGATAGCCAAGCTCAAATAGAAACAAAAACATCACACTGGAATATTCAGGAATTAGTACTAACCACCGACAGTGAATACTGAACTGACTGATCTATTTTTTCTGTCCGGGGCTGCACTTATCCAGTAAATCAATATTCATTTGCATCCACATCAGGGTAGCAGCCAGGTTCACGTTGTTATGGCAGGTTCCATCATTGACCGATAACAGACCTCGAGTCTGATCGATCACCTGATTCACCTCCTGTTGGCATTCTTCAGAAAAACCCTCCAGCAACCGTTTCAGACGATGCTGCCCCTGGGTCAGATATGCAAACCTCAGAGGAAACTGGCGCAACTGATACAGTTTAACCAAATCTGATTCCAGCCCCCATTCCTTCCAATTTCGGAGTGCTATCATAGCAAGGAATTCCAGATCATGTTTATCAAAGGCAGGCTTGTCTACTGTGTCGATAAAGTCCTTATCCTCCCCATTGATTACCAATCGTCCCAGTTGTTCGCTGCCCTCCAGATACATTATTTGCAAAAAAAACCTCAACATTTTCTCTTTAGTAAGAGGTTCTTTTTCCGAATAATAACCGTTATCAGCCAACATGGGGGATTTCAACAATGTTTCCAGATCGTGAAAAACGAATGACTCACAACCAAAGCGACTGACTTGACGTTGAGGAAAAAAGTAAAACCGGGAATCAGTAAAGCCGTGATATTTTATCGCCAGCGTTAATGCTAAAGCGACAAAATGCGGCAAGGGTGAATAAGTTTGTTCATCATTATAGTGCTTAAAAACATTCAGACTATCAGCGACAAAAACCCGATAATGTCCCTTGCTATTTCTCCTGATAGAAAAAACACTAATGTGGCCTGTTTTAACCTGAAAAATATAGTTTTTTGGCTCTTCAGCTGCCATTAATGGCAGCTCGGTTATAAATAACGCAACCAGCTGGTAAAGACACTGAGGGAAGCCAATATAAATATGCATGAGTTTTATGATATCCGTGCTGGCAGCATCCAAAACCCTGCCAACTAACTCATCGTCGGGCAGTTCTTCGGGTAACTCAAGATCAGGAAGCACTGCTTTGGCAAAAAATTTGATTAAATTTACTGGCAAAGACTTAAGCTTGGGATAGTCAAGTAGAACATGTGTCATTTCACCATCTTCCAGCTTTCCAGGAAAATAAAGCTGAAGTAAGCTTAGAATCGCTTTCCAACGGTATTGACTGTTCTCCAGAGAGCCTTTATCTTCCAGAATACCGGGGTTTACGGCATAGAATTTTTTCACTTCTTCAATAAAGTCATCAATATTTTTTTTCTGATCCATTGTTTTCAACGACTTTTCAGTGGCCTTAAGTATTTCTTTCAGTTTTTCAAGATATCTGGCATGACCCTCATCGTTTCCGGAAGCTAACGCTGCACCAGAACCAGAACCAGAGGAACCTGAACTGCCCTGCCCTTCACTGTGTTGTTTTTTGCTTTTTCGCTCCTGCTGTGGTGGTGGCGATTGACTGCCCGTTTTGGTCTGTTTCTTGTTTTCATTACCAAAACGGTTCAATTCGAATGGATAGGCAGAAAACACCGTTCCTTTATCTGGCTGTAATCCTCCCCATTCAAGGACAGGCGAACGGACTATCGAACCTTTTTTTCCCTTCTGTAACAGCAAAAACGGAACAACCTTAGACTCAGGTAAACGAATGGGGTCAGATAAGAAAGAGGAAAAAATCGCATCGACACCAGCACCGGAGACCAATGACGAAGCATAAGGAATTACAGCCTGGCTGCCAGCTGACCAAAAGATGCTGGCAAAAATAAAGACATGGCTCATATTCTTCATTGCTGATAACCAAGCTCAGATAAAGACAAAAACATCATACTAGACAAAAAACTCAGATTTGCCCGACTACCTGGTGACTTCTTTTTGTCTTAAGCAGATCACAAGCTCAATATATACGACATCAACTAACTAAAAACCGGGAATTCCGTCTATGTGACCTTTAGACGTATTTTCAGAACTGATTGAAGTTCAGGCAGATAATCACAAATACCCGCTACTCCATTTTGTGATAAATATTGCCGTTAAAACATGCCCAACGGAATCAATCTTTGACTACCTGACCAGTTGATTTTGCATACTCTTCAAATTCAGTTTTTGCAGATTGGTAGCCGGGAGCACCAGAAGCAAAGTAGAGTTCATCAAATAAATCATTTGTTTGAATATATGCAGATTCCCCCCATGTATATTCTTCTGAAAATCTTGTCTCGCTAACAGTTTGAGTTACAGTCAATAACACTTCACCCCTGTAATAGACATGATAATAAGTATCGCTAAAACCATCACAACATGAACAAAAATTATTCCCATCATGAACATCTTCACCTTTTGAAATATCGCAAGGTTGAAGATATTCAAGTAATTGAATGCCATTCTCGAATACCTGAATATTCGGGTTAGGTTTTTTTGCGCGATAGTGCTCATCGTTTTCAGTCAGGATTTTTTTTAACCTGTTCATATGCTTTATGATGCCTGGCACAGTTTTATGCACTTTTGAAGCGGTCAAAGAAGTGCTACGCCTACGCTTCGCTTGCGCGGTGATAGAAGAGGCGTCAACATGCTTATCTACTTCCTCAAACCTGCGCTTTCTTGACGCTTTCTCCCTTTTCTCTTTTTTCCTTTTCTCTTTTTTCCTTTTCTCCTTTTTCCGTTTCTCTTTTTTTCTTTTCTTAGCTTTGCTCTCTACTTTTGCAATAGTCTTATCTGCGCGTCGCTGAGAGCGTTGTGTTTCTGTCATCGCGCGATGACTATGGCTTGTCGAACTTTCCAGGGAATTCAGCGCCCCTTCATCCGACTCACTACTGTTGGATGATAGTCGGAATTTACAAAGGCCATAACAGGAAGCGACGTAGCAATTTAAACCAAAAGTATGCTGTTCTTGTTCAGGGTCTTCCTTTCCATCGTCAGAGTCGGACGACACTAGGTAAGTGAAATAGCCTGCAACACGGGTAGTTGTCCCTGAGCCTGAGGCTTGCTGACCGGATGATACTAACTGTGGGTTTTGTTGGTCAGTTTGTTGTTGGCTTTGTCCGGGTAGCATCAAACTGGTGATCTCAAACGAGTCATTATGACTTACCCCTAGCTGGCCCATTGGCTTAAACAGCAGTGAATCGGGGTTCCAATAGCTTTTTAAAAGCCAGCCGAAGGTGACAAACACTTCTGCAGCAGGTATCCACGAATAATGTTTGCCACTCAGAGCGGGGGCATTGGTGATCAGGATCAGTTGGAAAGCAACCAGCAGATTGGTGGCGAAAAGCAATCGCCATGAAATGGACTCAATAAAAGTCATTTTTAGCCAATAAACACCCTGCCTGCCTGGCTTGTCATCATGTGGCAAAGTTAATCCTGCACAGCCGTTTGTGTCAGCAAAGTCTGTCGGACTGCCCAGCAACGGATTGAAGTTGTACTTCACAGAAAAGCTCTGAGTGGTCGTTGTGTGCACGTTAACAAAATGTATTGTCAACGATTCTGCCCGGCAGATAATAGACAGCGGTAAAAGCAAGAACAGCAGTGTTGCAAAAAACGATTGTTTCATTATTGGACCTGTTCACTGTGACACTCCCCACCTTATCGAGGGTGTCGCAAAAGAGTGAGCGAGGCTGATTTATTTTCCTTGCCCCGGACAGTTCCTATCCAACAAATCAATATTTAATTTCATCCATAGCAGAGTAGCAGCCAGGTTCACGTTGTTACGGAGAGTTCCATCATTGGCGGTTAACAGGCCCCGAGTTTCATCGATCACCTGAATCACTTCCTTTTGACGTTCTTCAGGTAATTTCTCCAGCAACCGATTCAGATTCTGCTGTCCTTGAGTCAGATGTGCAAACCTCAGAGGAAACTGGCGTAACTGATACAATTTAACCAAATCTGGCTCCAGCCCTGACTTATTCAAAATGTGGATCATCATGTAAATAAAGGAGTCGAGATCTTGCGCATCAAAGGCGGGTTTGTTTACTGTTTCGATAGAGTCCTTTCTCTCCCCATTGATTACCAATTGTCCCAGTTGTTTGGCCCCCGGCACATACATTATCGACTTATAAAAACGACACATGTTGTCTTTAGTAAGAGGATCTTTATCCACATAATAACCGTTTTGAGCCAACATGGGGGATTCCAACAATGTTTCCAGATCGTGAATCATAAATGACTCACAGCCAAAGCTGTCGACTTGACGTCGAGGCAGAAAGAAAAACCGGGAATCAGTAAAGTTGTGATATTCTATCGCCATTGTTAACGCTAAACCGACAAAATCTGACATGGGTAAAGAGTTTTCTTCTGCATCGTAGCGCCTAAAAGTACTTAGACTATCAGCAAAAAAAACCGATAACGCCCTTTGCTATTTCTCCTGATAGAAACAACAATAACGTGACCTGTTTTATCCTGAAAAATATAGTTTTTTGGTTCTTCTACTGTCATTAAAGGCAGCTGAATAATAAACATTGCAAGTAGCTGACGAAGACAATGATGGAAGCCAAGATAAGCATGCATGAGTCTTATAATATGCGGGTTATCAGTACCCACAAGCCTGTCAACTAACTCGTCTTTGGGCAGCTCTTCAGATAACTTAAGCTCAGGAACCACTTCTCTGGTAAATACTTTGATTAAAACTGCTGGCAATGTCTTAAACTCAGGATAGTCAAATAAAACATGTCTCAATTTACCTTCTTCCAGCTTGCCGGGAAAATAAAGCTGGAGTAGCCTCAGAATCGCTTTCCATCGGTGCTCTTTGTCTTCCAGAGAGCCTTTTTGTTCTAAAAGATCAGGGTTTGCGCGATACAATTCTTGCAGTTCTGCATAAAAGTCACCAATATTTTTTTTCTGATCTATTGTTTTCAATGACTTTTTAGCGGCCTTAAGTATTTCTTTCAGTTTTTCAAGATGCCTGGCATGACTCTCATCGTTTCCGGAAGCCGATGCTGACGCTGCACCAGCGCCTGAGGAACCTGAATAGCCAGAACTAGCCTGTCCTTTATTACTTTGTTTTTTACTTTGTTGCTCTTGCTGCGGTGGTGGCGATTTACCGTCGGTTTTAGACTGTTCCTTGTTTTCGTTGCCATAATGGTTTAATTCGAATGGATAGGCGGTAAACTCCGTTCCCTTATCCGGCTGCAACCCATGCTGTTCAAATACAGGTAAACTGATTGCCGAACCTTTTTTACCTTTCTGTAACAGCAACAGCGTTGCAACCTTAGATTTTGGTAAACGGACGGGGTCAGATAAGAGAGAAGACAGAATCGTATCAACACCATAACCAGAGACCAATGATGAAGTGTAAGGTATTGCAGCCTGACTGCCAGCTGGCAAAAATATGCTGGAAAAAATAAAGACACAGCAACTATTCTTCATTATTGATAACCAAGCACAAAAAGAAGCGAAAACATCATTCTAGACAAAAAACTCAGATTTTCCTCACTCTTGGATAACTTATTTAATCTGAACCAGAGCACCCGCTCACAATATACGTCACTATATGTCTAAATATTTAAGGTGGCGTATATGAGTTGTTTTGGAGTATTTTCAGAACTGAATGAGGTTTGCGTAGACAATCATACATTCTCGCTGCTATTTTTCTTGATCTTAAAAATTTCCATCGGCACTTAATCAAATAGCCTCAATATATAAACACTGCCGTTTAAAGATGATCAACGGAATCAATTGTTAAGTACCTGACCAGTTGATTTCTTACACGCCTCAAATTCATTTTTTGCAGATTGGTAACCGGGAGCGTCAGGAGCATAATAGAGTTCGTCAAATAACGTGCTGGTTTTAATATTTGCAAAATGCTCACATCTGCACTCATTTGAAAACCTTCTTTCACCAACAGTTTCATTAACAGTTTCATTAACAGTGAATAACACATCACCTTTATAATAAACATGATAATAATATTCGATACCAAAATCATAGTTACCAAAGGCATCAGACACGAGTTTGACATCTTCACCTTTTGAAATATCCCAAGGTTGAAGATATTCAAGTAATTGGATGGCATTCTCGACTATCTGAATATCCGGGTTAGGATTTTTTGCGCCATAATGTTCACCGTTTTCAATCAGATTTTTTTTAAAAGAGTTCATCTGCGCTATAATGCCTGACACAGTTTCATGAGCTTTTGAGACTGCCGAAAAAGTGCTGTACTCCGCTGGAACGGCGTTAAAAAGTGGCTCACTACTATCAGATGATTGTCGGAGTTCACAAACGCCACAACAGGAATCAACGTAACAATTTAAATCCAAAGTATGCTGATTTTGTTCAGGTTCTTCCTTTCCGCCACCAGATCCAGACGACAGTAGACTGGTGATAGAGCCTGTAACACGGGTAGTTTTTCCTGAGGCTTGCTGACCGGATGATTCTGGTGGCGGCTTTTGTTGATCACTTTGTTGTTGGTTTTGTCCCGGGAGCATCATAGTGGTGATTGCAAACGAGTCATCCTGCCTTGCCTCCAGTTGATCTCTTGGGTTAAACAGCGATGAATCGGAGTTCCAGTAGCTTTTTAAAAGCCAGCTAACAGCAACAAATGCTTCTGCAGTTATCCATGAATAAGGTTTGCCTCTGGTAGCAGCGTCACTTGTGGTATGGATCAGTTCGTAAGCAACCAGCAGATTGGTGGCGAAAAGCAATCGCCATGAAATGGACTCGATAAAGCCATTTTTTAGCCCGTAAACACCAAGTCTTCGTAGTTGGTCATCAGGCCGAAAAGTTGCCGATACATAGTCGTTTGTATCGGCAATGTCTGACGGGGTGTACTGCATTGAATTTAAGTCGCGCTTAATAGAAAAGCTCCGATATGACTGTGTATTTTCGACAAGAAAACGTGTTGTCAACGATTCTGCCTGACAGATGACAGACAGCGACAAAAGCGGCAGGAGTAGTGTCGTAAAAAACGGCTGTTTCATTATCCGGTCTATACAATTTAATTTTGTGGAGAGTAATTGTTAGACCAGAAAAGTGGCAAATCAAAAAAATATCTGTAATTTACCTTCAGAAACAAACAAAAGGTTACCGCAAAAAGAGTCTGCAGACACTATTGCCGCTAGCCCCATCGCAGTCTCTTGAGAGCCGGGAAGAAGGCAGTCCATACGCTGAGCAATACCTCAGGCCTTGCCCCTTCTGTCACTTTTCTTCATCAAGATAGGTTTACAGCCTGAAATCCTGATGCAAGTTTTTCCAATGCTCTGTTAACTTTTCTTTGTGTTTCACATTCATCGGAAGTTCTTTAATAGTGGAATGCCACAATGTTCGGGCCCTAAACATTACATCTTCTAAATGAGGCCTTACTGCCCGCCATGGTATGCCCGATTTTTCTGACCACGCCTTGAAATTTGAGAATGACACAGCATACCAATCTTTTATTTTTCCCAAATTCAAAGCAAAGTTTCGCTCCCCGTCGATATACACATTTGTCGTTACTATGTCATAAGCAGGAGATAGCCTTGGTGTCACCTTGTCTTCGTATAAAAGACTCCAGTTTTTTAAATGCGCATCACCATTTGCCAACAAAATATTCACTAACAGTCGTCTTGCAAACTGCTGTACATCTGTTAACGCATCACCAGAAAACTGGTACAGGACCCTGGCAATCTGTTCATAGTTTGCGGTGTGATATTTTTCATGGGGATACTTCACCAATACTTGCGCGAAGTCTTCCATATGAACTCGCCTGCTTTTTTTTCGATCAAAACGCTTTATCGCAAAAGCAAGGGATTCTTCAGGTAAATTGATTTGTGGCAGGTTATCCAACTGTCCCATATCAACCAGCTTGATTTCCGGTATTTCAATACCTGCTATGGATGCCAGTGTCATCGCCGTATATTCATTAACAGGAACATCTTTATATTTTGTTGACGGCGTTTTTATAATCCAATCACCTAAAACCCCGGAATTAGAAAGGTTATAACGCCCATCCTTTTCTTCCATTGAAAACTTCATCTGAACGCCTGCCAGGGAAAATTTATTCTCTCGTTCTAATTTTTCGAACTTAACCACTTTCGCATTTCGATAATGACCTCTGGAAATAAGGGATACAATATCATCAGGTACGTCTTCTGGCTCTAATGGTGTGGCAATGATTGCTCCGGGCAAATCTTCCCCCAGATAAGAGAAGATTTGAAATTCATTATCAACATGCACCTTTAATCCCTGTGCAATGAGTTCTCGTAGCGATCCTTCTGGCAATAAATTTGATAACGTTGGATGCAAGCGTTGATTTCGTGCCCAAGGCTCTGACATCAATTTATCAGAATGAGGGAATGCAGGATGAGTGATCAGGCTAAACGTTGACCGATGAACATTACTGGTAAATTCATCGGCAAAAAAAAGTACATTCCTGCCGCTCTGGTAGCCAGCCAAATAGCCCACGCACTCTCCGTGAAGCGTCAGCTTAATGACGTTGACATCGTTGCTCACGAATCATCTCCAAGCAAATCTTGCCATGGATCATCAAACAAGCTTTTTTTGTTCACTGAATTAGACGGGTCTCGTTGGCCTGAGCTAATGCCTTCAGATCCTGCCTCCTGCTCTTCGTTAACGCTCCTCTCCAGGACGGCCAGAACCGCGCCAAGCTTCTCTTTGGGTATAAGCACTACCTCGCTATTTAAGCCCTTTGCTATCAATTGGAGCGTGTCTAACCGAGGATTCCCTTTGGATTCCAGGCGCTGATATTGCTGGCGGGAAACGCCAACACGCAGCATCATGTCGTTTTGTTTCAGACCTAAATCTAATCGCCTTTTTTTAAGTTGTTGAAGCAGAGTATCCATATTGTCTTGTCAACTTACTAGTTGCTTTTAGCTATAAAGAAACACATTAGTTTCATTTTTGATAAAAAGCAACCAATGTATTGCTTTAAAGAAAGAATCCTCAAAAAGTCCAAGGGTTCAATCCCCTAAATGTGTCAGGACAGGTGTCAAGCTGTTGGTGCATAAGACTCGTCCCCAGGCTCCAAAGGCTGTCGCAGAGCCTCTGGCTGAAGGGGCTGGCCAGGCAGGCAATGGCGAATTTATTAATGGCTTCTCAATGAGCTCACTCATCAATGAACTCGACGCTAAGTTCTGGTGTCGTAAAAGATCAACAGAAAAGTCAGAAAAAAACAGGTCACCCATATATTCCTTGATCGCCCGAGCTAAAAATGTGGGTATCTTCTTTATTCACGGCACAATAAAAAAATACTCCTGCCTCACTATCAAGATACCTTCCATTTCTTTCTTCCCTCATCATCGAAAGACACTGACTCCAGACAGAACACCGTTAATCTGGACACCACCTTCCAAAAATTTTTCCAATCCTTTGAATCAGGCCCAAAGCAGCCAGATTTGCACGTTTTCAGTCAAATGCTATTTTTTCATGTCCAATCATGAATTAATTACCATTGAGGTCGCTTTATGAAGAATTACCTGTTTCTAATAATGCTTGGGTATACGAGTATTTTCTCAAGCGCTGCCCGCTCCAATGACGTCTGCGTCGTCCCTCGCAGCTACGATCAAGAACCCATATTGTCAGGTTTATACGATGAGGAAAACACCAATGATGACTACGTTGTCCCTCACAGCCACAATCGAGAACCCATGTTGTGGGGTTTATACGATGAAATAAGCTTGAGGAGGACCTTGCTGGCATTGCACGCAATGGGGCTTGTTGTTTATTGGGTGATTCCACGTGCATGTTTAGGCGCTGTTGGAGGCTATTATTTTTTCTCTGGATCACCCCACATCAGGGCGTTGAAGGGTGCTGCAATTCTGGGAGGGCTATCAGCATGTGCATTTTCAACTGCAGCTGGCGTTATGCTTTATAATTGTCGTATAGATAATGTAAAAGAGGGGTCGCACTGAAAGAAAAACAGATCACCCGTATATTTCTTAATCTCCCTGGCTTAAAGCGTGGACACCCTCTATTGTTCCCTGCACAATATATAGTCTGCTGCCTCATTCTCAAGGTAGCTTTCGTTTCTTTCTTGCCTTTTAACCAAAGATGCTGATTCCAATCAGGACCCTCTTAGCCTGGACGCTGGTTCAAGAATTTTTTCAATCATGCTCAAAGCAGTCTGGCTTGCAAGCTTTCAGTCGAATGCTATTCTCCGTGTTCAATCAGGAACTAATGGCCATTGAAATCATCTAATGAAAAACTTCCTGTTTGTCATAATGCTTGGGTATGTGAGTGTTTTCTCAGGCGCTGTCTTCTCCAGTGCCGACAGTGATCATGGCAATTACAATTATGGCTGCTGCGATGATGATGACAACTTTGGTCCTGACAGCTACAGCAAAAAACCCATTTTGTGGGGTTTATACACTCCGGAAAGCTTGATGAAAACTTTGGTGGCATTGTTCGGAACGGGGGTTGTTGTTTTTACTGTGACTCCACACGCATTTATAGGCGCTGTTACAGGGTATTGTATTTACGATGGATCACCCCACATCAGGGCGTTGAGAGGCGCTTTAATCTATGGAGGCCTGGCAGCATGCGTATATTCACCTCGAGTTGGCATTATGCTTTATGACTGGAGCAGAGGTAATGTAGAAGGAGGATCAGAGTGATAGAGTAGGGAACGTGTTCCTGTAGACAGGTTACCGTTTCCACCGGGTAGAAGGAGCTACCAATTGTAGCTCCAACCCCCTCAGATCCCGGCGTGCGGATTTCCCGCACCGGGCTCTTCGATATTTGACTCACAGCACAGCCATGGATTTCATTGCCATAAAAGGCAGCATTATCCTCGGTTTCTGTAGCGGCAGAAGCTGCTTGAGGTTATGGTACTTTTCCCATGGAATCTTGCCTTTCCGGCATCGGCTACACAGCATCTTGTACCAGTAGCGGTCAACAAACCGGTAAAGCTTCTCCATACTTCGGAAGTTTCCTCCCAGACCGTAATACGCATAATGCCCTCTCAACCGTCGATTGATCGCTGTCACTTGTTCGTGCAGCGGATCATGGCGTATTCGTCTCAGCAGTTCCTTCAGTTTGGCTATGCTGCGTCTTAGGCGGGATTTTTCCGTTCTCCTTCCCACCATGAAGTTTCCTTTCAGATTCCTTGTGCAGTAGTGCGTAAAGCCAAGGAAGTAAACCGTCTCCGATCGTCTTCCCCCACGACTGGCAAAACGTCCGAACCTGACTAACCGGGTTTTATCCGGCTCCAGTTTCAACGCAAATTTCTCCAGTCGCTGTGGCAGCACATTCATGAACCGCTCCGCATCACTGCGATACTGAAAACACACCACAAAGTCATCAATGTACCTGATCAGCCATGCCTCGCCTTTTAGCCGGGGCTTGACCTTGCACTCGAACCAGAGGTCAAGCACATAATGCAGGTACAGGTTGCTCAGAACTACGCTGATCGGCCCACCCTGAGGCGTACCTTCTTCACACTCTTGCAACTCCCCGGCCTCCATCACCCCGGCTTTCAACCAGCGCCGTATAAGGTTCAGAATTCTGGGATCACCGACCCGGTGTTCCACAAAACGAAGCAGCCATCCATGGTCAAGACTCCCAAAGAAGTTCTTCAAGTCCGCTTCCAGCACCCAGCTGACCTTTCGGCCTGAAACCACCTCGTTAAAAGTGGACAGGGCATGGTGCGCTCCCAGTCGTGGCCTGCCACCCATGGAACAGGGCAAAAAGTCCTGCTCATAAATAGCATTCAGCACATCAGCAACACTTCGCTGCAAAGCCCGGTCATTGATGCAGGGAACACCCAGAGTGGCGCTTTTCCTTTTTCCCCGGCTTGGGTATCCATGCCCTTTTGACCGGCGGTGCCTTGTAGCCTTGCCGATGGATAGACGTCAGTGTCTGTTGCAACCACCGCTTAAAGTCTTTCTTTGTCTCTTCGACAGTCAGCCCATCGACTCCGGGCGATGTGTTGTGTGGAATCTTGTTCAGATTCATACACAGGCTCGCCGGGGTAATATGATGTGCCAGACTTGTGAAGCGAAGTTTCGGATAACTCCGGGCTTTCGCTGCTACCCTCTCCAGTCCCGTTGCCATGGCTGGTTTACCTTCTCACTGCGTAAAAGACCGTAACTCCCTCAGATGTGGAGCCCATGTTTCCCTGGAAAGGCTCAAATACCGCCAGCCGCTTCCCCATGTGACGGGCTCTCCCCGCCTCGGAGTACTATCAGCTGGTCTGACTTCCTGAACGTCATCAAGTCGTTCTTGCTTTACAGGCTCGTCGGACCCTACAGGCTCCGCCTGAACGTTCAGGATCTCCCTTGTTCACGTAAAATCATTCGATAACATGCCGTGGGTACGAACCCCGGAAGCAGTCGGGATGCCTTGTCATTAGCGGAGCTCCCGACTTCCGCTTTCCCCATTGAGAGAGAAGGTCAGCCACTTCAACCACGTTCAATTTCGGGGCTAATTATCCCTTAGCAGACGTTACGGCCTGTTATCACCCTGTCTACGCTTCGCAGTAGTCGTTACCTTCTACCACGCAAGACTCGGTACACGGCTGCCGACCACAGCTTTACCGCGATGACCATTTCAGGTCACAAGATTTTACGCGCTTGCAAGGCGCAACCCCCTCCGAACCGTGCGTGCAGCTTTCACTGCACACGGCTCTCCATGCTGTTACGAGGACTGTACCTGTTGTCTGGCATCTTGCCAGCATGCAACAGATCATGGCATTCAACACAAAGTACGAGAGTTTTGCGATTTCTCGCTATCATGAGTCTTTGCCATGTTTTTGTACCATCATTAATGTCCTTTAGCTTGCGTACATGGTGTACTTCAAACTTTCCTTCAGTCTTGCCGCAATATTCACAGCGTTTTGCCAGCATTCTAGTAATTGGGGTCTGGGGCTTCAAACCCCTGAAAGCAATTTTGCAGGCCGAACACTATGTGGTGAAGCAATTAATTTATTGGTTAATGAACTTCCTGTATGCCATAATGACACACATCTATTCAATAACTAACTGATAGGTGATTTATGGCCTCAATTCCAGATCGTAAAGAAACACGGCTTGTAGCCCGAACATCCAAGGATATTCAGGAGATTATCCAACGAGCTGCTGATTATTCCGGTGCATCTCTTTCTCAGTTTCTAATTGATTCTGCAATGGAGAAGGCTCGCACTGTGATAACACAAACTGAATCATTACAACTTTCCATGAAGGGGGCTGATGCCCTATTTGAAGCCCTGGAAAATCCTCCTAAAGCAAATGGGAAATTATTGGAAGCAGCCAGGAATTATAAGGACACTGTGAATGTCACTAATCATTGAGGAAATCACACGCAATCATGATCGCAAGATCTTTGATTGCGGTATTGGAGAATTAAATAGATTTTTACAACAGCAGGCGCGACAAAAGAGTGTAAAACACATTTCAAAAACCTATGTGGCTTGCCAGGAATCGTTATCAAAGACTATCACCGGTTATTACACTCTGACTGGATATTCAGTAACAGTTCCTCCGGCACATCAATATTACCAGAAGTACCCGCATCCTCTGAGTGCAGTAAAGCTTGCAAGACTCGCTGTAGCTACCTCATATCAAGGGCAGAGATTAGGGGAAATGTTACTAATTGATGCTATTTATCGAACGGTACTTGTTGCAGACCAGATTTCAACTATCGGATTATTTGTTGATCCAATGATGGCAGCCGTTGTTTCATTTTATGAACAATATGGTTTTTGTCTAGCCTATCCAGAAGATGAAACAAAACTTGATATGTGGCTGCCCATCGAAACATGTATAGAATTAGCCAGCACGCTAGCAAAAACGCCGTAATCCCTCGCCCAATCATGTCACCCGAGTCATTTGAACTGCTTTTCACCACCCCGATTGATATTTGTCTAAAGTCTGTTGTCAAAGAAATAAACAGACATTCAGGTACACCAACATGCCTCAAGCTCAATACCAGTCTAAGAACCTCAACCACCTTGGCTTGGTTGCCGCTATGTGCCGGGACGATGCATTGAAGGCTTTTGCCTTGTGGCAGAAACAATCGAAACTTTGCCAAAGCGAAACAGAGCCTGAGATTATCTGTAAACCCTGCTATTCGGGCAATGGAAGACCATCGCCGGATAGCAAGCCTGATCACTTCGAGTAGTTTGTGCAAACTGAATGCTATGTTTCCTGCGAGAAAAGGGAGCATGCAGAGGCCTCACTGGGTTGTTTTATCCTAAGCACCAATGAACTGGATAAAAATAGTTTGAATGCCTCTGAGCTGCTGTCTACTTATAAGTCGCAACAAAAAGTTGAAGGCGGCTTTCGGTTCCTGAAGAGCCCGGACTTTCTGGTCTCTTCGCTCTATCTGAAGAAAGCGGAACGTATTGAAGCCCTGTTAATGGTGATGACTCTACGCCTGATAGTCTATGCTGCTATCCAGCACAGAATCAGGCAGGAACTGAAAAAGCAAAGTTGTGTATTTCCAGACCAGAAAAAAAAGCCCTGCCAGAACCCAACAGCAAGATGGGTATTTTTCTGTTTCCAGGGGCTTAGTGTATTAAGGGTCAATAATCAGGAGGAACATGTGATTGGCTTGAAGGAAAGGCAGTGGACGATCGTTCAAATTTTGGGCATTTTTTACGAGTCCGTGTATTCCTGACAGGTGTGGTGAAAGGCGGATACACCGTTTACACGGCGCACTTATATCCGCGCCCGATTGAGTGTGTCGCAAAACCCTGATCCCCATGCACCAGCGTGGGAACCTACACCTCATCTCACGCTGTAGAGTGCGGTTTTCAGGCGAGGTATGCATTCCCACGCAGAGTGAGGGAACGAGTTACTGGGCTTTTGCGACAACCTCGATTGGGCGAGGGTTTACGGCGATTTTGCTAAACCAGCAATTTTCGTCAAAGCAGTCCTTCACCGGCCAGTGGCAACACCTGTCGTCTATAAACACAACCCTTTTTCATGAACAAACTTTAATCTACTGGACACGATCTGTTTATCCACAACCCTCTACACTTTAGCCATGACTAACCCCCTCCCTAATCGAGGTAAATCATGGAAAAATGGCTCAATCAACTAAAAAATGGCTTTAATCAAATTAAGACTGCTTTTTTTGAGCAGCGCAGTGGCGCTGCCATCAGCCCGTTTAAAGCGATTCTGGGTACCCTTATTCTCACCGGCCTGTTTGTAATGATGCTGCCGCTGATCATGTTGATTTTTATGGTCCAGATGGGGCTGATTCTGGTGGGTATGGTTGCCGTTCTTTTTATGGGGACCCGAAAACGGAGTGGTCAATGGCCCAGAGAGGAAAAGCTGGTTAATCCTAAACCTGAGTCCGCAGAAACCGACAGGGAAGGGGAGATAGGCGGCTGATATTTTTGAGCTAGCTGTCCGGATAAGGTATTTTTCATCGACTTATCCACAGATCGGGTGATCCTTGTGTCTACTGCTATCCTCATTATTTTTATTGCTATCATCTTGTTCTGGGGCAAACGCCGCTTTGACCAGAAAAAACAACTGGCTCAGGAAGCCTTGGTTCAGGGTCAGGCTTTTCTGGAAAAAAACCACAATGAAGAAGGTGTGATCACCACAGAGTCCGGATTGCAGTACAAAATTCTTGAGAAAAGTGAACATTCCGATCACCCCTCAGCCACCAGCAAAGTGAAAGTGCACTATCATGGTACGTTAGTTAATGGTCAGGTGTTTGACAGTTCTGTAGATCGTGGACAGCCTATTTCTTTTGGACTGAATCAGGTGATTCCGGGCTGGACCGAAGGTCTGCAACGGATGTCAGTAGGCGACAAGTTCCGACTGTTTATTCCTGCCAATCTGGCGTACGGCAGCGGGGGTGCCGGTAAAATCCCCGGCAACTCTGCGCTGATCTTTGATGTGGAACTGCTGGGTATCGAATAAACCATTCATTCATATAAGGGCAGAGACCCTCTGCCCCATTAATCACTTATTCTTCAACAACCCCCTGCTTGCGCAGGTAATCGTCGTAAGTTCCATGGAAATCGACGATGCCATTTTCGGTAATTTCAATGATGCGGGTCGCCAGAGACGATACAAACTGACGATCATGGCTGACAAAGATCAGTGTGCCCGGATAGTTTTCCAACGCCAGGTTCAAAGATTCAATGGATTCCATATCCATGTGGTTAGTCGGCTCGTCCATTAGCAATACGTTAGGCTTTTGTTGAATCAGTTTACCGAACAACATACGGCCCTGCTCACCACCGGAAATAACGCGGACTGACTTTTTGATGTCGCTCTGGGAGAACAGCATACGGCCCAGAACACCACGGATTACCTGCTCGTCGTCGCCTTCGTTCATCCACTGACTCATCCAGTCGAACAGGTTCATATCCTTATCGAACTCGTCGCTGTGGTTCTGGGCGTAGTAACCGATATCAGCGTTTTCAGACCACTGGATAGTGCCGCCCTTTGGTGTCATCTTACCGGCCAGAGTATGCAGCAGTGTGGACTTGCCAATACCGTTCTGACCAATGATGGCAATGCGCTCACCCACTTCAACCATCAGGTCAACGTCGTTGAACAGCATGCTGTCCTGATAACCCTGAGACATTTTTTCCATCACCAGCGCATTCCGGAACAGTTTCTTTTCCTGTTCAAAACGGATAAACGGATTCTGTCGGCTGGAAGGTTTAACCTCTTCGAGCTTGATCTTGTCGATCAGCTTGGCTCTGGAGGTCGCTTGCTTGGCTTTGGAAGCATTGGCAGAAAAGCGACTGACAAAACTCTGAAGCTCGGCAATCTGGGCTTTCTTCTTGGCATTGTCAGCCTGCATACGCTCACGAACCTGGGTAGCCGCAATCATGTACTCATCGTAATTACCCGGGAACATTCGCAACTCACCGTAGTCCAGATCAGCCATGTGAGTACAGACACTGTTCAGGAAGTGACGGTCGTGGGAAATGATGATCATGGTGCAGTCGCGCTGCTTGAGTATCCCTTCCAGCCAGCGGATCGCATTGATGTCCAGGTTGTTTGTGGGTTCGTCCAGCAGCATGATGTCCGGATCAGAAAACAATACCTGAGCCAACAGAACACGTAGCTTCCAGCCCGGAGCAACAGCACTCATTGGACCATAGTGTTGTTCCAGAGGAATATCCAGACCCAGCAGCAGTTCACCGGCGCGGGCTTCAGCGGAATAACCGTCCATTTCACCAAACAGAACTTCCAGATCTGCGACACGCATACCTTCTTCTTCCGTCATGTCACTCTTGGCATAAATGCGGTCACGCTCTTCCTTGACCTTCCAGAGTTCGGCATGACCCATGATCACGGTATCAATCACCGTGTTTTCTTCATAGGCAAACTGATCCTGATTCAACTTTGCAATTCGCTCGTTGGGATCGTAGCTGACATTACCGGCAGAGGGTTCCAGTTCGCCACTGATAATTTTCATCAAGGTGGACTTACCACAACCGTTAGCACCAATCAGACCGTAACGGTTGCCGTCGCCAAATTTGACGGAGATATCTTCAAACAGGGGTTTGTCCCCGAATTGCATGGTCACATTAGACGTTATCAGCATAAACTAGCTCCCCCTTGGCGATCTGCCTGACCAGACACCCTATACATCATTTAAAAGGTAAACGGCCAATTATTACACAAATGCGCCGTTTTAGTTATCAGAGGTACTCCATACTTCCCTGTTGACAGTGATAGTGTCTGCCAGCATACGGCTATAGCCTCCCGGTTTGCCGCTGGCAATAGAAGAAGGATCTCACTATCATCAGGTAACTGCCCTGGGAGGCTGACATACAGGCTTATCCAAAGGAATTAATAATTTATATTCTATGACCATCTTCGCATTTCTTTCAGGCATCCTGTTAACTTGGCTGGTAATGTCAGGACTTTTGTCCCAGCTGATCAGTCTGATCGTCAATATCTGGTGGCCCCCTTCTAATGGAGAGCGTGGCATGCTGGCTGATCAGTGGCTTTTGAACAGTGGTGTATCAACTTCTTCCGGCTGGAGGCTGATCGGTTATTGGCGCGAAACTTCCGATTATGGTCATGCCTGTTCCGAGCTGGCAGGTCTGCTTGCCGATAAAGCCTGTCTCTCCAATCAGGACAAGGTGCTGGATGTGGGTTTTTCCAGCTACGATCAGCTTTTGGTCTGGCTCGATTATTATCAGGTTGAATCACTCACCGCATTGGCTGAAACAGAACAACTACTGGCGGGCGCGCAGGACCAGTGTGATCACTATGACCAGCTAAAGCTGGTAAGAGGCCACGAGCTGGAGCTGGCCAAGCTGGAGTCAGACTCTTTTGACAAACTACTGGCCCTTGATTGCGCTTACCAGTTTGAAAATAAATCGCGCTTTTTCAACAACGCCAGAAAAGTCCTTAAGGATGGCGGCAGCCTTACCCTGACCGATATGATACTCAGCCGCCCTTTCAGGGATCGCATGGAACGGAGAATGGTAAAGCTACTGGCAAGGCCCTGTGGTATCTCCGTGAAAGGCTTAATGATCCGGCAAAAGTATGAATCCCATCTGAAAGAAGCGGGCTTTGAAAAAATTGAGACTGTAGACATCAGTCAGGATGTTCTCTCTGGCTTCTGCTTCTGGTTCTCGCAGCACTATCGCCAACTGTCGCCTGTTACCCGCCCAAAAGTCTGGATTCGTTTGAGGCTTCTGGTCTGGTTTATCCGCTGGATGCAACACCGGGGATTGCTGGAATATCACGTCATATCTGCACGATGATGACAGTTATGTTTCATTATCCACAAATATTGTGGATAACCTTGTGACTTCTTTCTGGATACATTTGGAAGCCCCATTAAATGGGGTTTTTTTATTATCTGATCAAAAAACAACCAGTCAGTTCTGTGAATATTTTAAGCCTGTCGTTTAAATTCAGTTCTCGAAATGCAAAGGGTGTGGATAACCCATGCAACCCGTAAGACTCCCTATAATTTAATGACTCACTCAAAGCTGGAAGAAGGGTTGCAGAAGCCTGGGAACGAGACCATTGAATCGTAAAGGTGCATCAGTAGCAATCAGACAAATGCAGTCTTCACCGGTGTCTGCCACCGGTTGGTGTTGAACATCCGGGTCCAGATCGGCTACGTCGCCAGCGCAGAATCGACCCAGCTCATCAGAATAGGAACCCCTCAATACCATGGTAAGTTCTGAACCGGTATGCCCGTGGGAAGGCATGCAGGTGCCCGGTGCGATCTTTAAGAGCCTCAGGTTACTACTGCCGGATGCTGGCAGTACGAATTGCTTCAGGCCCGGAGCCATATACCTCCAGTGCAGATCGTCCAGGTAATACCCGAGCAATGGTCTGAAGGGAGCCGGTACATCGGCATCGTCCGGTATATTCTGCTCCTGCCTGCTGTTGACAGGAGCCTGCTCAGTGTCATCAAGTAGAGCAAGAATGTCGTCTTTAGCACGGTCAGACATGGGTGCTGGCTCTAGCTCTTCCAGTAAACTGATACCGATTAGTTCAGCTTCCTGAACCTGTTGTCTGCAATGACTGCAAACACTCAGATGAGCAGCAACCACAGTAGCAATGGCATCAGCCAGACTGCCCGCAGAGTAGCTCATCAGGGTGCTGAGGTCAGGGTGATGTGTAGTCATTTTAACCCTCCCGCCTGACTACGAAGTTTGTTGAAAGCCAGTCTCAAGCCTGACTTGACACTGCCCAGTGGCATGTCCATGTCTTCAGAGATTTCCCGGTGGCTTTTTCCTTCGTAGTAGACTTTATACACCAGCTGGGCCTGTTGTTGAGGCAGGCTTTTCAGAGCGGACTTGA
The DNA here is from genome assembly GCF_032883915.1 of Endozoicomonas sp. 8E. Classification (NCBI taxonomy): domain Bacteria; kingdom Pseudomonadati; phylum Pseudomonadota; class Gammaproteobacteria; order Oceanospirillales; family Endozoicomonadaceae; genus Endozoicomonas; species Endozoicomonas sp. 8E. The sequence goes on from NZ_CP120717.1 coordinate 6,400,213, forward strand.
TCTTTTCTGAATCAAGCTCTGTCATGGCTGGCTCAAAATGGCTTTCCGGGTAATTATCCAACGGTGTCATCAAGTCCGCTTTTTCCTTTCTTAACCGATCAATCCACAGGTTGCGCGCAATCCGGAAAATCCAGGTGGACGCCGTGGATTTCTCGGGGTCGTAACTTTTGCAATGTCTCCAGACAGAGAGCATGGTTTCCTGAACCAGCTCTTCAGCCATTTCTCCGTGTGCGCCTTTAGTCATCAAGTGTCTTTTGAGTCTGGGTGCAAAAAAACTATACAGGAGCGCAAACGTTTGTTTGTCCCGGTAGCGGCCCAGATCAACCAATGACTGCTTGAGCTTGTCTGGCATTTCAGAGTGACTGTTTTCTGAATCCATTGTGCTTTTGTTCGTAGATGGACTTATCATCAGGATATAGTGTGTCCAGCTCATTTGTCTCTCTTTACGCAATGAAACGTCGTTTGGATCATCTGGATTCCGATTTTTTAGTGAGTGATCCAAATAAATCGTTATAGCGTAAAAATATTGAAGATTATGTTTACAGGTCGCCCTATGACAGCTAAAGGACTCAGCATTGCTGTAATTGGATCAGGCATCAGTGGGCTTTCCAGCGCCTGGTTATTGTCCAAGCAGCATCAAATCACCTTATTTGAAAAAGATGATCGTTTTGGAGGTCACAGTAACACGGTGATGGTTCAGGATGATGATCAGTCTATACCCGTGGATACCGGTTTTATTGTCTTCAATGATAAAACTTACCCCAATCTAACGGCACTTTTTGACCACTTGGATGTACCTGTCACCAATACGGATATGTCTTTTGCGGTTTCCATGAATAAAGGACGGACTGAATATTCCGGAACAGACCTGAATGGACTCTTTGCCCAAAGATTGAATGCTGTTAAGCCCGGATTTCTGAAAATGTTGCTGGATATTTTCCGGTTCTATCAGTCCAGTGCAGAGTTAATGAAAAAGCTGGACCCATCAGTCACGCTCCGGGAACTGCTCACTGGTCGGGGCTACAGCCAACGTTTTATAGATGATCACCTGGTTCCGATGGGGGCGGCTATCTGGTCAACGCCATCCGATCGAATGCTGGATTATCCCGCCCTGGCTTTTATGCGTTTTTGCAAGAATCACGGCTTACTGCAGCTGACAAATCGTCCTCAGTGGCAAACTGTCAATGGCGGTAGCAAAGAATATGTTCGCCGCATTCTGGATGACATGGACGGCCTGGCCATCAAGAATCGCTGCGTTCGAAAGGTCAAGCGCCATGCTGACCGGGTTATCATTACCGATTTGCAGGGAGATACTCACGAGTTTGATCATGTTGTCATGGCCTGTCACGCAGATACTTCTCTGGCAATGTTGAGCGAGCCCAGTGAGTTGGAACAATTACTGTTGGGTTCGTTCAGTTTCCAGCGTAACCGGGCTATTTTGCACAGTGATGAACGACTAATGCCTTCCCGTAAAAGAGCCTGGGCGAGCTGGAACTACTTTGGCACCCAGAGCAATGAAGGTCCTTCCGTCACTTACTGGATGAATCGTCTTCAGCAGCTGGAAGGTCTTCCTCTGTTTGTCACTCTCAACCCTTCCACAGAGCCTGAATCTATTCATGGTTGCTACCTTTACGACCACCCTGTGTTTGATCGAAATGCTCTGGAGGCACAGTCAAGATTATGGGAGTTACAGGGCCGTAATCGTACATGGTTCTGTGGCGCCTGGTTTGGTTACGGTTTTCATGAAGACGGCCTTCAATCCGGGCTGGCCGTTGCGGAAGCACTGGGTGGAAAAAGAAGACCCTGGTCTGTTGAAAACCAGAATGACAGGTTGATCTGGCCCGAACATGGTATCGGGAAAAGGCCGGTTACTCTTTTTGCAAACCACAGTACAAGCAACATTACCAACAACGTTACGGACAGCAGTGTCAGTAACGGGAGGCGGACATGAAGTCAGCGGTCTATTGGGGGCAGTTGATGCATAACCGTATTCGGCCCCGGAAGCACCGTTTCAGTTACCGGGTGGCTTCCTGGCTTATCGATCTGGATGAGCTGAATCAGCTTGATAACGAGCTAAAGCTGTTTTCAGTGAGCCGATTCAACCTACTCTCTTTCCATCCAAAAGACTTTGCTGACGGTTCCGGAAACTGTCTCAAAACCCAGGCAACCGAGCTTTTGTCGGCACATGATATACCGACACCTGAGCGAATCTTTATGCTGTGTTACCCCAGAGTGCTTGGCTACATCTTTAATCCTCTGACGGTCTATTACTGTCTGGACTCAGATGAGAAACTGTCTACCCTTATCTATGAAGTGTCCAACACCTTTGGTGAACGACACAGTTACGTTATTCCGATAGCAAACAGTGAGGGTAAAAAAACAACCTTTCACCAGTCCGTCAAGAAGCAACTTCACGTTTCACCCTTTTTTGAAACCGAATGTGAATACCGTTTCAAGGCTCACTTGCCCGACCAGATTCTGAAACTGGGCATTCATCTGCATAATGCTGACGGTCGGCTATTTGCAGCCGTTCTCAAAGGCGAGCGACAGGCGCTCAGTGATCTGAACATTCTCAGGCAGTTTTTTGTTCTGCCATTGCAGGCTTTCAAGGTGACTCTGGCCATTCATTGGGAAGCTCTCCGGCTTTTCATTAAAGGTATTCGGGTCGTTCGACATGTTCCAAAAGATCGCTTCTTCAGTTGGAGTCGCGGCATCACAAACCGATTGAGTAGCACTGTGGAACAGACAGGAAAAACAACAACCATGAACGAACAAAAAAAGTACCAGAAACAGGGGGCATAAATGTTGGATATCTCAGGAAAAACCCTGTCGCAGAATGGATTGCCTCCCGGGCAGAGTGCAGCTAACCTCCATAGTGAAAGAAGCGCCCATAACAAAGGAAATACCTTTGGCGAAAGTGAATTGTTTCTCAATAAAACATCGTCCAAAGCTGTTAATTGGCTGGTTAAACGGTTGCAGAAGGCTTCGCTGAGTCGTATTGAGTTAGTGCAAAAGAACAGTGTCATAAAAGTAGGTTCGTCTCTGCGGGACGTTCCCATTGCCAGAGTCATGATTAATCGTCCTTTCAGCATGCTCCTGGCAGCCAACCGGGGGATCATCGGGCTGGCAGAATCTTACATGAAAGGCGACTGGGATACGCCAGACCTGCAGGCTCTACTGGACTGGGGAATGTTCAATGAAAAGCAGATAGACAGGCAATTTTCCTCAAACTGGCTGTTTCGAAAGCTGCATCGTTTAAGTCATCTTTTAAACAACAATAGTCGTTCAGGGAGCCGTCGCAATATTGCTGCCCATTATGATCTGGGCAATGACTTCTACCGGTTGTGGCTGGATGACTCCATGACCTATTCCAGTGCCTTATTCAGCGACAACAATGAAACACTTGAACAGGCTCAGGCCAATAAATACAAACGGGTACTGGACTGGCTGGATGTGATGCCAGAGCATTCCGTGCTGGAGATTGGTTGTGGCTGGGGAGGCTTTGCCCGGTCACTACAGCAGCAGGGAGGACAGAATTATTCGGGAGTGACGCTGTCCAGAGAGCAGTTACAGTTTGCCCGTGATTCGCTTCAGCTGGATGCCGGTTTCAACTTTCAGCTAAAGGATTACCGGGATATCCAGGGACAGTACGACCGCATTGTCTCCATAGAGATGTTAGAAGCCGTAGGAGAGAACCACTGGCCCATTTATTTCCGGAAAGTGTTTGATGCCCTCAAGCCTGGCGGAGTGGCAGTGATTCAGGTGATTACCATTGATGAAGAGCGCTTCAGCGATTATCGGGCGGAGGCCGACTTTATTCAGCGTTATATCTTCCCGGGCGGCATGCTCCCGACCGACCAGGTGATCCAGGATCAATGTCATCAGGCAGGTCTGAATATCGAGAACACTCATTCCTTTGGCCGTGATTACGCCAGAACACTTTCAATCTGGGCTGAATCATTCAGACAACACTGGCCAGAGATTGTGACTCTGGGCTTTGACGAACATTTTAAACGTATGTGGTTGTTCTACCTGGCTTATTGTGAAGCCGGCTTTAAGCAGGACAGTATTGACGTGAGACTTTATCGAATCAGTAAGCCGGGTTTATGAAGCAGGCAGGGAGGTCATATTTATGCGGGAAGCAATACAGAAACGTTACAGGCAGGACCAACCTGTTCTGACCATTGAACAATATTTCCAGGGCACCACCTATGCCTGGGGTGAGTTTGTTGATCGCTTCGGTAAAGTACAGAACTACTTTGAAGTCATCATGAAAGGTCGAATAGAAGACAATATACTAATACTGGATGAAGACTTTATTTATGAAGATGGCACTGCATCCAACCGGCTGTGGAAAATAAAAATACTGGATGACAGCCACTATGAAGGTCAGGCAGATGATTTGATCGGTCTGGCCACAGGCAGCAGTCAGGGCAACACCTTTAACTGGACCTATAAAATGAATTTACCCATCAAGGGAATCAACTGGCAGGTGAAATTTGATGACTGGCTGTTCCTGCAGGAAAATGGCCAGATTCTCAATATTGCTGATGTCAGCAAATGGGGATTCAGGCTGGGCACCCTGACCTTCTATTTCAGTAAAGACCCTTCGCTGATCAGTACCTCATCGTTGGAAAAGCTACAACCTTCGAACACAGAATCAGAGAAGGAACAATGAACAAACTCCCGTCTCTGAAAAACAAGGTAATCTGGATTACCGGCGCCAGTCAGGGAATCGGTCGCCAGCTAGCTTTAACGATGGCCCGCCAAGGTGGCACGGTCATAGCCACGGCCCGAAGCTTCGGCAATCTGGACAGGCTGCAGAATGAAGCACTTGATCTGGAGGGAATTATTATCCCTCTACCCGCCGACGTGACCCGTCATGATGAGGTAACGCGGGTAGCCGAGGAGATTATGAGCCGCTTTGGTCAGGTGGATATTGCCGTATTGAATGCAGGCACATTTATCAAGACAGCAGGCATGGATTTCAGATCCACCCATATGCGTCAACACTTCGAATTGAATGTGATGGGCGTCTGTCATTGTCTGGATGCGTTAATCCCAACGATGGTGAACCAGCAGTCGGGAACCCTGGCGATTAATGCCTCGCTGGCCGGCTATCGTGGTTTACCTGCGGCCGCCGCCTATGGAGCCAGCAAGGCGGCTCTGATCAATATGGCTGAGTCCCTGTACACGGATCTGAAACCGAAAGGTGTGGATATCAAACTGATCAATCCGGGATTTGTAAAAACCCCTCTGACGGATAAAAACACCTTTGAAATGCCTTTTTTGATGGATGTTGAGCCGGCAGCGGAAGCTATTCTGCGCGGTTTAAATGGCAAACATTTTGAGATTCGATTTCCGAAGGTGTTTGGCATGATGATGGGAATGCTCAGAATTTTGCCCTATAGGGCCTATTTTGGTGTGACCCGTCGGCTGAATCAATAATAGTCTCTTCAGGTTGTGCCAGAATGGACTCATCGGCGCCCTGTTTCGGAGACTCGGGAGGCTGACCAACCAACAACAGATCTGGCTCCTTATGAAATTTGCCAAGTACCTCATCATCCTGATCATTGTCCTGGCTGCCATTGTCTGGTTTGGGGTAATGGACTCGTTCAGCCCATTGGTGAGAGAGGATATTACCCACCCCATATTTACCATTGGTGATGCCAGCTATCAGAGCGCCCTGTCGGAAGGCAAAAGTATCATCAAGTTTGGACCTGTGTTCTGGGGGTTATATCCCGGTGGATTGGCGTTTAAAAACTGCCAGAGAAGCCACAGCCTTTATGCAAAATAACCAAAGTGAACTGGATAACTTTTCTTCCGGCTGGGCAGTTTACGAATTGACCGGGGATTTTGAAATGGATACACATTCATCAGGCCAGCATCGCTATTTAAATCAATCGTTACTGGTCTGGCAGCGAGTGGGCCAACCTTAGCCAATAAAAAAACCGTAACATGATCGGCTATATCGAAACTATATCGAAACTATATCGAAACTATATCGAAACTATATCGAAACTATATCGAAACTATATCGAAACTATATCGAAACTAAAGCCGGTCTATTTTCTTCAAATACACCTCTGCCTGATGAGTAATAACTGCCCGTTCATCACCGGACTGTTTGTCCCAGTTCTTGTAAATCATACCGATTCTGGGGTTCTTGCTCAGTTGCTCTCTGTGTTTGACCATAAAATGCCAGTAAAGACTGTTGAATGGGCAAGCTCGCTCACCGGTTTTTCGCTTCACGTCGTAGTGACAGCTTTTGCAGTAGTCACTCATCTTGTTGATGTAGTTACCACTGGCGGCATAAGGTTTTGAAGCTAACAAACCGCCGTCTGCAAACTGGCTCATGCCACGGGTGTTTGGGAGTTCGACCCACTCAATAGCGTCCACATAAATGCCCAGGTACCACTCATCAACCTGACCGGGGTCGATTCCTGCCAACAAGCAGAATGTGCCGGTAATCATCAATCTCTGGATATGGTGGGCATAGGCATAATCCAGAGACTGAGCAATTGCCTCCTGCAGACAGGTCATTCGGGTTTCGCCAGTCCAGAAAAAGCCTGGCAATGCACGCTGAGCCTTGAAGTAGTTGAGTGAGGAATACTCAGGCATGTTGACCCAGTAAATGCCCCGAACATACTCCCGCCAGCCAAGTATCTGTCGGATAAATCCTTCCACCTGAGCAATGGAGATGGACTCAGGGTCTGCCCGCCAGGCTCTGACTGCGGCCTGAATCACCTGCATCGGGGTCAGCATTTTACTGTTCAGGGCAAAGGACAGACGGGAGTGATAGAGGCTCCATTTTTTATCACTCTGGTGAGTCATAGCGTCCTGAAACTGCCCGAACCGCGGCAGTCCGTGTTGACAAAAGTAGCGCAGTTGTTTGAGTGACTGCTGCCTCGTAATCGGCCAGATCAGCTCGGGAGTGGCTTTACCAAAATATTGGATATTGTGTCTGTTCAGCCTTTCCAGAATGCCTGCCACCGGGTTAGTGAACACCAGTGGCTCTGGGATCTCTTCAAGATCACTGGCTTTAAAGTGGTTGCGGTTCTCCTGGTCATAATTCCACTGCCTGCCCTCTGGCTGATTGCCGTCCATCAGAATGTCGAATCGCTTTCGCATCTTGCGATAAAAATGCTCCATCCTTGTGGCTTTGCCCTGACCGAAATAGCTTGAAATCTCATCAAACGGCAGCAGAAAGTGTTCGCTATCGACTTCCTGGACAGGGACACCGATATTCATGCCCTGCAACTGCCTCAGAAGCCGGTATTCATCGGCTCTCTGGTATTGAAACTGTTTGATCCCGTGGGTTTTGACCAGTGCTTGCAGAAGGGATGGCAAATCCTCGTATTGAGCCGTCTCATCGAGGGTTAAATGCAAAACTTCATGGCCGGATTTTGCCAGTGCCGCTGCAAAGGCTTCCATAGCTGCAAAGAACGCACAGATCTTTTGTACATGGTGCTTTACATAGGAGGCTTCCTGATGGAGCTCTGCTATCAGATAGAGGGTATCCGGCTCTTTGTTAGTGAACCAGCTATGGCCAGCGTATAGCTGGTCTCCGAGGATGAGCCTCAGTGTTGAATAGGTTTTCATAGAACCTTCGCAAGTATCTGTCTTCATCCTTACCTTTAATGCCTCCTGGGGCAAGCAGCCTGTCGGACTTAAGACTGTCCTACACGGCAACTGCTCCTGCGTTGCTCTAGCTCCTGCATCCATGCAGTCGTGCGGTTGCAAGAAATTGAGGATAAAAATCCCTGTTTCTTCGTCAAATAGCTCGCTATTCTCCTCAGAAACAGAGATTTTTATCCTCAATTTCTTGCAATCCTCGCTACGGACGCTTAAGTCCGACAGGCTGCTAGGGGAACTTTGTCACCCTTAGTCGTGTCTAAATAATTAAACGGATTTACTATGAGGAGATACCATTATGAAGTATTTATGGACAATTCTATTGGTTCTGGCCCTGCCACTTCAGGCTCCAGCTGAAGAAATCAATCAGGGAATGATTGATTTGGTTTCCACAGCCTACGGTTTGAGCGTATCGGGCGCTTATCCCGAGACTGCTGTAATGGTCGGCAATTCTGCTTATTATGAACAGATGCTCGCTGCCGGAGCCATCGGTGACGATCACGCTGTGGACCCTGCTTTCTCTGAAGCCTTTACAGCTCTTGGAGCCAAGGCTGAGGAGAATTTTTCCAAACTCTGTGAAGCTTATAAATTGTCAGCTTCCGAGAATAAACCCACGGCACAGGATGTTCTGGATGCCATGAAGGCGCTGGACTTCGGCAGGCAATTTAATGCCGGCATTGAGGCATCTCGCAGCAGAGATGACGGTTTCGTACTTTACAAAACGCCTTCACTGATTAAAAAAGCTTTTAAGTCACTCCTGCCTTCTCGCGCAAGAAGTTTCAGAAAGCTCATAGAAAGCAGCCATGCCAGAACCATGGTTTTCAATATCAATAAAGATCTTGTTAATTTACTGGGCATCGGTTCAAAGGCGCGTACGGATCAGGTTAATGACATCGTCAGCTTTACCTCGAACAGCAAAGATTCAAGACTCATAAGGAGTAACACCGGCAATGCCGAGGGCATGAGCAAAGGATTTAATGCCGTAGCCGGTGGATCTGGCCTGCAACTAAGTAAAGTAGACCCCGGAAAAGTCGTCAGCCATTACAGTGGCAAGAGTCAGGCCGATGTCATCATTGCTGCCGTTACCGAACATGCTGCAAAACATGAAGACGTCGTCTATCTGCTGGCATTTTATGGTCAGTCCAAATACCAGTATTTCACTGTCAGCATTGCCAGGGGGTTCATCAACATTACCTTTGCGGCTGATGATAACAGACCGATTCCGGTCGTCATTACCTCAATGCCCGCAAGCAGAGTTGATTATTCAACCCTGGCGGCAGCCATTAATGACTTTATGAGAGGCAAGGATGAAGTGCCGGATCTGCTGGGAATCTGGAGAATGGCTGACCTGTAAACCCTCTTGACTCCGGGCTAAGAGTCCATGAGAGCCTGCCGGAGCGTCACAGTTAAGTACCTGGCCAGTTGGTTTCGCATATTCTGGCGAGTGGATTTTTTCATCCTTCAAGGCGCAACGACGGGCGCGTAGCCTTAGCTACGCAACCAGAGTTGGAACGCATAAGGATGGAAAAAGCCGCCGTCCAGAATATGCGAAACCAACTGGTTAGGTACTTAATCACCCTTTCTGGGAAAAAGCTTGTGACGAACCCAGCCTCTCAGGCTGTTCCCCCCCAAAACATAGCGATCCAGTTCCTCCTGCATGCGTAGGAAACGATCGCTGTCCCGGAACATAAATTCTCTTTTCAGCATCCGGCGTTGGGGGTTCAGCTTTTTAATGACTTTGGCCGGATTACCTCCCACTACCGTATTGGGAGGCACATCTTTCACAACCACAGCACCTGCTGCCACAACACTGTTCTCGCCTATGGTGATACCCTTGCCAACTTTCGCACCGTGCCCCACCCAGACATTATCTTCCAGCACAATAGGTTTGCTGCAACGGAAGGGGCGCAGGCGGTTATAGAGACCGTGCCAGTCGCTGTCGGATATGTAGCAATCGGCGGCTAACATACAGTTGTCACCAATGCTAATGCTGGCTGCTGAAGAGAGGGTGGTTCCCGGAGATATCAGGCAATGATCACCAATTTTGATATTGCCCTGGATTCCCCGGCCGCTCCAGGTGGAGAGACTGACCGGGTTATGGCGGATACTGATCAGGTGGACAAAACGACCGATGGAAATACCGGCACCGTGCACATTGACTGTAGAAGGGTGAACCACCATAGGGTGTTCGCCCAGATGTTCAAAATGTTTGCTGAAAAAGTGCTGGATATAAAACCGCTGCCAGCGGTCTGAGAGCATCTTGATCCAGAAAGGTTTATGATTTTTACGCACTGAACAAGCCTGATTTGTTATTATGCCTTTGCAGCCAGTCATCTGACTGAACTACTTCCGACGTATAAGTTGAAAAAACGAACGACCTCTTTACAAACAGGTCTTTTACAAACGGGTCTTTTACAAGCTATGCCTCTAAAACTGCCACTCAATATCGATTCGATTAAAGGCTTTCTGGCGCCGGATGAAGGTGAAGCACTTTATCAGTTCGCTCTGGAAGCCAGCCAGCTGGGCCCCTGTCTGGAAATTGGCAGTTACTGTGGCAAGTCTACGGTCTACCTGGGTGTTGCCTGCCAGCAAAATAACAGTGTGCTCTACGCCGTGGATCACCATCGTGGGTCAGAAGAGCACCAGCTGGGAGAAGAGTACCACGACAGTGACCTCTACGATGCCAGCATTCAACAGATGGATAGCTTTAAAGCGTTCCGAACCACCATGCGCGAAGCCAGACTGGAAGACACGGTTGTCCCTGTTGTAGCTCCTTCTGCGGTAGCATCCCGTCACTGGGCCACCCCTCTGGGCATGGTGTTTATTGACGGTGGTCACAGTGAAGCAGCCGCCCGGACGGATTTTCGCAGCTGGGTCAGCTTTATCAAGCCCGGCGGTATTCTGGCCATACACGATATCTTTCCCGATCCGAAAGACGGTGGGCAGGCACCCTACAATATCTGGAAGCTGGCGAAAGCCTCCGGATTATTTGAAGAGCTGCCCATGGTCAACACTCTGGGGCTTTTCCGCCGCCTTTAATTGTTGACTGCTGCCAGAGCTTCCTCGGTTTCTGGCAGTTCCACTTCCGGTTTTATCTCCAGACTCGACTCCAGAAACAGACGGGAAGCGGTTGTGTGCTCAGTCAGAGCATCGGCTGCCAGCAAAATAGCGCCGGCTGTCCAGGTCGTTTTTTCCTGCGGCCAGATCACGTCTTCAACGTATTGATAGCCTGTCCAATAGCCGCCATCACTGTCACGCCAGTTGTGCAACCAGCTGAAGAGCTGAGTGGCTTTCTGCTTTTCACCCGCAGCCAGCAGCGCCATGGTCAGCTCGCAGGATTCAGCGATGGTGATCCAGGGTTGATCACTGACACAGAGACAGCCCATGTCCTTACGTACAAACTTGTCCCAGAATGTCTGGATTCGGTCGCGGGCTTCCTGACCCCGGAAGACACCGGCCAGAATGGGGTAAAACCAGTCCATGGAAAAACGCTCTTTGCTTTCCCAGGTGCGGTCGAAGTTCTCGGGATGGAATTTCAGAGCCTGCCCCAGCTGTTGCCAGGCATCGAGCCATGGCTCAACGTTCCTGTTCAGCGCTTCAGCGATCAGAATGGCGCATTCCAGACTTTTCAGAACCGAAGAGCAGCCTGTAATCAGCGCGTCTTTGTGTGGCTCACCATCTTCCATGACGGCCCAGTAAATTTCACCAGTAGGCGACTGTTGTCGCAGTACAAACTGGATAGCACTTTCGACCATGGGCCAGTTCAGTTCCAGAAACCCGATATTTTCAGTAATCAGGTAGTGATGCCAGACACCGGTCGCCACATAGGCGACAAAGTTCGTTTCTCGCTTGTCGCTGTACAGAGGCTTGCCGTCCTGATAGTTGGCGAACCAGCTGCCATCTTCCAGCTGCTCTTTTCGCAGCCAGCCATAGGCGCTTTCAGCTTCAGAATAATGACCAATAATACTCAGTCCCATGGCCGCTTCGGTATGGTCCCAGGGGTCCAGCTTGCCACCGGTAAACCAGGGAATGCTGCCATCTTTCTGCTGTACAGAGAGGATGTGCTCTGCCGTTTTGTTGAGAAAATCTCTTGGGAACAGGCCTTTGGTCAGCAGCAGGCTATCCATAACAGACCTCCTTGTTGGTATCGTTGGATTTATCTCTGCCCGGCTCCCACTCGAAGTACATCACCACACTTTTTCCCATGACCGGATCAAGCAGCTTTTCGGTAATGCGGGTCACCTTCGGCTTTTTCATAAGATCCCATACCAGCAGCTTGTGATAGTGATCGACCAGTTTGGAGGGCTGTTCCCATTTCCAGCATTTCAGCCACCAGTAGGGAACGTGCAAGGCGTGGGCCCAGTGCCGTGAATAACGGCGCCAGCCAAGCGATTCGATATCATGGCGCAGATGCGTGGCGTTAAAGATGCGAATATGGCCGCCCTCGACCTCATGGTAAGCCTTGCTCAGACGCCAGCAGATCTCTTCCGGCCAGGCTCTGGGTACACTGACTGCCAGCAAACCATCGGGCTTCAATACCCGTTTGATCTCAGCCAGTACCTCCAGATAATCGGGAATATGTTCCAACACTTCGGAACAGATTATTTTGTCGAACGTGTCGTCTTCAAAAGGCAACTCCAGAGCGTTGCCCTGAATAAAACGAAGACTGCGACCGTCTTCTGACCCCTGCAGAAATTGTTCAGACTCCTGCTGCCTGTCACGGGCTGTTTGCAGGTCTTTTTCGCACAGGTCCAACCCTGTCACATCGACTCTGGCCTCCAGCCAGGCTGCAATGGAGTGACGGCCCTCACCGCAACCCACGTCCAGCACTTTATCGCCACTGCGTAACTTCAGACGATTAAAATCTATGGTTTGCATGTTGTTTCAGTTATCCTCGGGCATCACCCGCTGACAGCGGTCCGCTGGTCAAGCTCAGCATCGGCAGCCATTGTGGCTTTTAATTCTTCGGGTTCTTGTTCAATATCCAGCAGGTTCAGGTAATACTGACTGAACTGTCTGGCGGCTACTTTCCAGCAGAAAGTATCCAGAATTCGTTGTCGGCCAAGCTGACCGTATTGAATCCGCTGTTCAGGGTTTTCCAACAGTGTCCGCAAGGCTTGTGCCAGGGCTTTGCTGTTGCCAGCCCGGACAATCAGGCCAGCATCACCCACAACTTCAGGAAGAGCGCCTCCGTCTGAAGAAATTACCGCACATCCACAGGACATGGCTTCTCCGGCCGGTAGCCCAAAACCCTCATAGAGTGAAGGGGTCACTGCAATGGCGGCTTGGGAATAGTATTCCACCATTTGTTCAGTGGAAATGCCGGACACAAAAGTTACCGCTGAGCCAAGATTCAGTTGTTTCAGCTGCTGCTCTGTCTGACCACCTTCTTTCAGTTTGCCTACCACCAGCAGTTCCAGCTCAGGATAGTCCGGTTTTAACAAAGCCATGGCTTCCAGGAGATGTTTTAAACCTTTCAAAGGCTGGTCCGCAGAAGCTGTTGTCATAATTCTGAACGGCTTGCGTTCGATATTAGGTTGAGGGCTGAAGGCTTCGGTATCAATCCCATTATAAATAAGATTGATGTCGTCAGCTGGACGCTCAAAGGCTTCAGCGATATCCCCCCGGGACTGCTCCGAAACAGTGACAATGTGCTTCAGTTCACGAACCACTCTGCCCTGCATGGTCAGGAAAGAATACCAGCGCCGGGTCAACAGACGGTGCTTCCAGTCTGGCGCGGCATCCAGAGCCAGCTGTCTGTCCCGGGTGATGGGGTGATGGACGGTGGCTACAACGGGAATACCCTGTTTTTGCAGGTCCAGAAGGCCATAGCCCAGACTCTGGTTGTCGTGAATAATGTCGTAGTCATGAGTGTTTTTGCGCAGGTATTTCACGACACGACGGGTAAATGTGTAGGGCTCGGCAAAGCCTCCGGTCAGCATGGCCCACCATTCAAAGAAATCAGACCAGGATTTCAGGTGTCTGGGTCTCAGGGCTGTGACATGACTTTCCTGGCTGAACAGATCCAGACTGGGGATTTCAATCAGGCCCACCCGGGGATCAAGATCCGGATAAGGAGGGCCGGAAATAACATCCACCTGATGACCGGCTTCCACCAGAGCCTTGCTCAGGTACTTGAGATAGATGCCCTGACCACCCACAAAGGGATGACTTCGATAACACAGCAGACAGATTTTAAGCGACCTGGCAGGCTGTTTAGATACCTCAGACGACAGAGGGCTTGCTGACGTCAGTGTGTTGGGTAGTTTTTCTTGTATGGTCATTGAATAACCTGTCACCAGACTGGTTTATGGGCTTGAAACAGCGCAGTTTGCTGAATGTGACGGGACAAAGGCCACCGTTTTCTACCCGTATCATTTGCGGGTGAGTCCTTTCTGTCAGACTCGGACAGGCTCCTGATCGTCAGGGTCGTGGGAAAATAGCATAAAGTGAAGCGGGCGTGAAATGGCGGGTGCATATCGAATGAATCTCTGAGAGTCATGCTCTCATTGTCTGCAGCGAACTAATGACAGATCTACCTTCATGCCTGATCTTTTGGACAGAATGTTGGTCACGCAAAAAAACTGTTATAACACTTTTATGCGCAATAAAATGTTATAAAAATACACTTTATTGCGCATAAAAGTGTATACACCTACACTTTATTGAAGAACGATCAAAAATCCGACATAACCCATGAAAAGATTGTTGCTGAAAAAACTGCTTGATTGGAAGCAAAGCCCCTCAAGAAAGCCTGTTCTGCTTGATGGTGCAAGGCAAACGGGCAAATCTTTTCTCCTTGAAACACTGTTCGGTGGACACTTTGAACAAGTCATACGCCTGGATTTTCTTGAGCAGCCCGGTTTGGCGAACCTGTTTGCCGACTCTCTCAAACCAGACGATATTATCACCAATATCGAGATTGAACTGAACATCAGCATTGACAGGCAAAAGGATCTCATCATTTTTGATGAGGTTGGAGAGTGTCTGGCGGCCCTTCACTCCCTGAAGTTTTTTGCTGAACAGTGTCCTCAAATGTATCTCTGTGCATCGGGGTCAAATATTGGTCTTCTGGATTCATTTCCTGTTGGTAAGGTGGAATGGCTTGAACTCTACCCACTGACATTTGAGGAATTCCTCCTGGCCTCCAATCAACCGCCTCTGGTTAAAGCTTTTGAACAAGTGAATCTGGGTAAGGTAGCTCATGAAAAGCTCTTCAGTTTGCTTATTGACTATTACTTTGTTGGAGGGATGCCAGAAGCAGTAAAGGCCTGGTTTGAGGTTGATAAAGACATCACTGAAAGAACCCGGACAGTCCAACAAATACATGCTTCACTTCTCTCGGGCTATGAGCGTGATTTCGGAAAATACTCCGATAAACTTTCTGCACAACATATACAGGCAATCTTTAAAAATGTGCCAGTTCAGTTATCGAATACCATGGACGACTCGGTTAAACGGTTTAAGTTCAAAGACGTTTTAGAGAAAAAAAGTCGCTACAAAGAGCTGGCGGGCCCCATTAACTGGCTGGAAAATTGCCGACTGATATCCAAGTGTCACCCCATAGACTGCAAGCCTGACTCCCCCCTTAAACCACTGGCCAAAGAAAATATCTTCAAACTGTTTTTATTCGATATTGGCTTACTGGGACACATGCTGCAGATCAACTACAAGGAGCATCGGGATCAGAAGTATCACTACAAGGGTTTTATCGCAGAAAACTTCATACAAAACGAACTCATCACCCTGATCGGCAAGCCAACCTATTCATGGGAATACGCCAGAAGTGAAATCGAATTTCTGTATAAAACCGAAGCAGGTGACATAGTACCTGTAGAAGTAAAAAGTGGCAAAAGGACTCGAGCCAAATCGCTGCAAACTTATGTCCAGCGATATAGCCCAAATACAACACTCAAGCTGATTGGTTCAACAGGCTCACTGGATGACCCTGCTGCCAGGGTCCTGCCTTTGTATTACATTTCTAAAGTCAAAGAGATTCTGGGGTAATTTGGATAGCCGGACTTCTGTGCGCCAGGAGCTGCTGGAACAATAAGAGATGGGAGCGAGATATATAAAAAATTGTCTTACTTCTATAGATAGCCTATAACTAAATGATCCAATGAAGTTTTGATCCGGGGGCGATCTGGATTCGACGACGGTATCGAAACCTTAGGTGCATGCCGAGGACGTAGTGGTTCTCGTTAATCAAAACACTACAAACCTTATAGTTGCCAACCTGGTAGCTCTTGGAGACGCTCAAAACGACCTCTTCGATCAAGAAGAGTTCGCACTTGCAGCTTGATCGTAGCTAAACCCTACGAGTCTCCCAGTCTCTCCGGCTCGTCTGCTGGCCGGTTTTCGGACTGTCACCGTAAGTAGACTCGCGAGGCCCTGTATGCCTGTGGCTGGCCAGCTAAAACTTAACAGGATCGCTCAGTAGAACCCCGACCGCTGGGTCGTTTCTGAGTTAAATCCAAAGGCGGATCTAAGCATGTAGAGCCGAAGGCTGAGAATCGGCGGACGCGGGTTCAATTCCCGCCGCCTCCACCAATATACAGCCCTGTGGATAATTGATCTGCAGGGCTTTTTTGTGTCTGACAAGACTCTTTTTCTTCAGGGTTCCGAAAAAGTATCAAAGGTTTGTCGAGCGAAACTTCCACGCGTTTTTGGCAGGTTTATCCCTGGATCGTGAAATTCCGGATCGCATGATCATCATGAACTTTCGCCACCTGCCTGAAAAACATCATCCCGGACGAGCTATTTTTGAGGAAATAAAGATTTCTTATCAAGTCTATTTGTTCCCATAGACTTCTACCTTGAAGTAATTTGGAGTCAATATGAAAATTGCAGTACTGTCTCGCAACCCCAAATTGTACTCTACTCGTCGTTTAAAAGAAGCCGGCGAAGAAAGAGGACATGAAGTTGATATTATTGACACTCTCCGATGTTATATGGATGTAACACGCAGTCGCCCAACTGTTCG
The DNA here is from genome assembly GCF_032883915.1 of Endozoicomonas sp. 8E. Taxonomy (NCBI): domain Bacteria; kingdom Pseudomonadati; phylum Pseudomonadota; class Gammaproteobacteria; order Oceanospirillales; family Endozoicomonadaceae; genus Endozoicomonas; species Endozoicomonas sp. 8E. Next base: position 6,416,831 of record NZ_CP120717.1, read on the forward strand.
CTGTGATGGCGAGTCTCTTCCATACTACGACGCAGTAATACCAAGAATTGGAGCTTCTATTACATTTTATGGCACTGCCATCGTCAGGCAATTTGAAATGATGGGCACATTCTGTGTGAATGAATCTGTTGCCATTACTCGCTCTCGCGACAAATTACGTTCTCTACAATTGTTGTCACGAAAAGATATTGGATTACCGAGAACAGGCTTTGCCTGTAAACCCGAGAATGTAAAGGACCTCATCAAAAACGTAGGTGGAGCCCCACTGGTAATAAAATTACTGGAAGGTACTCAGGGTATCGGCGTAGTTCTCGCAGAGAATCAGAAAGCAGCAGAAGCGATAATTGAGGCTTTTTTTGGGCTGAAAGCTAATATTCTAGTTCAGGAGTTTATTAAAGAAGCAGGAGGTGCAGATCTCCGTTGCTTTGTGATCGGCAGCAAAGTCGTAGCCGCTATAAAACGACAGGGAGCAGATGGAGAATTTCGCTCAAACCTTCATCGCGGTGGAACAGCTACGCTTGTCCGCTTGTCAAAAGAGGAGCGAGCGACTGCAGTTAATGCCGCAAAAGCAATGGGGCTGAATGTCTGCGGTGTCGACCTTTTACAATCTGATAACGGGCCAGTAGTTATGGAAGTTAACTCCTCTCCGGGACTGCGCGGTATTGAAACAGCAACAGGAAAAAATGTTGCTGGCATGATCTACGAATTTATTGAAAGCAAAGCAACTAAATCAACCCGAACCCGTGGAAAAGGCTGAAGGTGACAAAGATGTTAGTATCAGATATTAGTATCGGTGGCTCTGTGATCAAGGCTGGGCAAACCAGACAAATTCGTCTGGAGGTTGCAAAGCTATGTACCAATACAGACTTTTCACTACCTGTACATGTTATACACAGTAAAAAAACTGGTCCAAAAGTCTTTGTATCGGCAGCCGTTCATGGCGATGAGCTGAACGGTATTGAGATTATTCGTCGCCTAATAAATTTGAAGACATTTAAAGTTACTATGGGTACCTTGATTCTTGTACCAATGGTTAATGTCTATGGAGTGCTTTATCAAAGCCGATATCTCCCAGATCGTCGGGATTTGAACAGAAGCTTTCCCGGTTCACCAAAAGGTTCATTGGCCAGCCGGTTAGCTCATATATTCCTGAAAGAAATAGTCAGCCTCTGTGAATACGGCATAGACCTCCACACAGGCGCTATTCATCGCTCAAACTTGCCTCAGATTCGTGCCAATCTGATGGATAAAGAAACACTCTCTCTGGCCCGTGCATTCGGTGTACCCGTTTTATTGAATGCCAATATTCGTGACAATTCTCTTCGACAGGCAGCTGAAGAGTTCAATGCGCGTGTACTGCTTTATGAAGCCGGAGAAGCTTTAAGGTTTGATGAAGTCAGTATACGTGCGGGAGTTCATGGCGTTATCAATGTGTTAGCTGAGCTGAGGATGCTTAGACTGAGGCGCAAGGTAAAAGCTTTCACTCCCTATATAGCGAACAAAAGTTCGTGGGTCAGGGCTAATGCCAGCGGCATTATCAACTCTCTTAAAAATCTTGGTGATCAGGTTGATAAGGGAACTCCATTAGCCACTATTGGAAGCCCACTTGGTGAAATCATTGATGTAGTAAAAGCGACACAGGCAGGCATCATTATTGGTAAACAGAATATCCCTCTCGTTCAGGAGGGTGAGGCTATGTTTCATATCGCTTTCTTTACTGCATCCGATGGTGATGTTGCTGAAGATATAGAAATGATGCAGGAAGAGCTGCAAACTGAATCGTCCGTTTTAGAGTAACTCAAATGTTTAAAAAAATACAAAAGGCAAACAACAAGCCTGTTATTGGCTGTGTAGAGCTATGCGATCTGCCAGACCTGGGTATTTTTGGCGTTGAAGTACGCATTGATACCGGAGCAAAAACCTCCTCCCTGCATGTGGACAACTTAATATCCTTTGAAGACGAGGGAAGCCCCTGGGTTATGTTTGACCTGCATCCAAACCTCCATAACGTGGGTGAAGTTCTAAATTGTAAAGCGCCTGTTAAAGATATCAAAACCATAAGGTCATCAAACGGAATTAAAGAAAAACGGTATGTCATTAGTACCACATTAAAATTACATGATTACATCTGGCCTATCGATGTAACACTTTCTAACCGTGCAAAGATGACATATTTGATGTTACTTGGAAGAGAAGGGATGGGTAATTTTTTTTTAGTAGACCCTTCTCGGAAATTTATGAAGAACGAATAGGGTATACACATTCTCTGGGTGTGAATGCCGAACCATGCTGGCAGCAACAGTCAGTTCTGCCTGCCGGTGGCAACCTGTACATTCTCGTTGATGATGAAGTGGAGCCGTGATTCAGCTTCCAATTAAACTTAGAAAACACTTATTTTCTTGATCTGTCACTTTCTCAATCTACCCTTACTCCCTAGAAATTAGAATGCACGGATAGAATGATGAACAACTCACTCTTTGCGGCATTGTTTATACTGCCGGTATCGATATCTTCCATCTGTCAGGCTGACTCGTTGAAAAGACGTTTTGTTATCGAGTTTCAGCAGGATGGTGCAGGTTCTCCGATCCAGAGCGTTTCTATAAAACATAACCTCAATACTCTGTCGTACAACCCGTCAGACATTGCCGACACAAACGGCTATGCGGGGTTAGATTTACCACCTGATGATAAACCTCATGGAATTAACGGTTACGGATTAAAAACCACCCTTATTGAGTCCATTTCGTGGCCATTGATTTACGCCTCTCATCTGCTGGTGGCTTACGAAATGATCCTGATCACACATGACACCTCTCTGAGCGCCAAACCTTTTTCATGGCTACCTGTAGAAGCGTTTGTTGTTATTGGCTGGCTTTTGAAAAACGATTGGAACTCTGATTCGTCACTGTTTATCCCGATAGATCAACCGGAGGCCAGTCAGGATGACCCGTTTGCAATCACCACCATGATGCTACCCGGAAATAGCCAACAAAAAAATGACCACCAAAACCCGCCATCTACATCATCCAGTCAGCAAGCCACAGGAGGGGCAACCAGCACCCGGACTACAGGCTATGCCAGCGGCTCCCCTTCTTCTGGCTCTGGCGACGATGACAAAAACCCTGAACCACACCAGCATACTTTCGATTACAACTGTCACTTCGGTTCCTGTCATGGTGTTTGTAAACTCCGATCATCATCTGTTGGTGGAGGGTCCGCCAGAAGGCCGCGGAATTCCCTAGCCAGTTCAGCAAGCCTCATCACACTGGCAACATTAGCACAGAGCATACATCCTCCCTCAGCAGTCCCGATCGGGCAACCAGAGCCAGCCAGTAAAACTTGTAAAAGTGGAGTTACTGATCCCACCGGGCCGTTTGTCTGTGAGGTGCTGCTGAAAGTGAAGAGTGGCGAACGGCTGTGCGGGAAGCGCTTAAGGGACAGAGAGATGCTGTCAAATCACAGAATGCAATACCACACTGCGCCAAGATTCTGTGATGTGATAGTAGTCGGGGGTAATGGCGAGCAGCGAGTATGTGGGGCCGTCTTCAATATACTAAAGCAGCAGCGTCACAACAGGAGATACCACGAAGGTGAAGAAAATATCAGATGGTCCGATCCCGATAGAAGCGACCAAGATATTGGGTCAGTATTCTGTGATGTGATTGCATACGTGCAGAATTACGAGGAACGCATACAGGTAACATCACGACAACTATGCGGGAGGATCTTCGAGACTAGCGAAAGACTGCGTCGTCACAGAAGAAGTTGCCACCAGGGACGCCATTCCAGATGGAAAGACATCAGGAGACCACCGGTGGAGTAATTTTCGGATTTTTAACCATGCAGCAGTCATCAGCTACTGTTTTTCGGGAACTTACACAGGGTTCAACGTGTCTTAAGTGTATGGCTTAAATAATTTTAAATATCAGCTCATTCAAATTAATTCACTACACTTCTTGACTGATGCGTAGTGTTCTGAAGACAGGAGAATAGTGTAATGAAGAAATTTCTCAAACTTGGCCTTCCTTTCACCCTGTTATTTTCTCTGGGTGCGAATGCCGAACCATGCTGGCAGCAACAGTCGGTTCTGCCTGCCGATGGCAACCTGTGCATTCTCGTCGATGATAAAGTGCAGCCAGGTCAACCAAAATGGTTCTTCGGCAGAGCGGCACTGGATCTGGATGAAACCGACCAGACGGCTGGCAAAATAAAGCACTTTTGTGTTTATGAAGTAAGGAGTGAAGGTGGCTATGACATCAAGCGCAGCAGTGACTATTTCTGGCTGGATGCGACAGAAAGTGAGGTCCAGTCAAGATTTCAAGTACTGCCAAAGCACAAAAATGATCCACTCAGCCCTGATCAGTCTGATAAATGGGTGTTGAGTTCAGGCGCTCTGGCAGATTTGTTCAAGTTCTGCTCTGCTGAAAAACCAAAAGTGGTTGAATCAAGCGATATCAGTATGTGTGCAAAACCTTTGAAGAGCGAGAGCATTGCTTTTGGGAAACTTTCCACACAGGCCAAATGCAAGGTGTTTGATGCGGCGGTGGGCAAAGATGTAGTGCCCATGCCTATTGTACAGGCTATGCGTCACGATCTGCCTGATGCCACTTGGGTAGGCGTTGGTTGGGCTGTGCGCGATGGTCAGCCATTTGCCACGCATACGGTTTATGGCCCTCCATACTCTACCGAGTATTGCCTGCTTCAAGCTATGATACGAGGTCACCAGTACTGTAGCGTTGATAAAACCGGTCACTATCAGACAGGCAATGAGATTGACTACGATGATACAGCCGACGGAATAAACGACGCCTATATTTTAAATTATCCTGATCAACCCTCAGGCAAACCGGAACTGTAATATCAGGGATTACTCCTAACAATCGACAGTTCTGGAGGCCTTGAGTAAAAAAAACGGCTATCATAACATGTCAGTGGCTGATAAATTCTGAAAGCCATTTTTTGTAAAAAAGCAGTAGATCCCTGACAACAATGGAAATAAGAAAAGCACAACGCAGCGATGCCCATAGGGCTTTTGAGCTTCGAACTCTGGCGATACGTTCTGAATGCAAAGGCCATTACAGTGATGAAGCTCTGGCTCGTTGGACTGAAGGTTCTGCCACTGAGAAATTTATGAATGACGTTGAGCAGAATTTTCATGTTGTGATGATGAAAGGTGAAGTGGCCGGTACAGGAATGATTGATATCGGGAACGGCATGGTCGATGCCATCTTTGTGGACCCCCGATTTATGAGAGTGGGCGTTGCCCGCAGGATGATGACTCATCTGGAACAGATTGCGAGGGAAGCCGGTCTACCTGAAATGAAGCTGAATTCAACATTGAATGCAGCCGCCTTTTATCGGCGTTGTGGTTTTGACGGAGATGCAGTATCGACTTATCATTCTCCCAGAGGGTTTCAGCTGGATTGCATTCCCATGACTAAAAACCTCTCTGAAGCTGCCTACTGACTCATTGTTGTGGTTTCACCCAGACTTCTAAGAGGCTGTCGCAGAAGTACTGCGCTTCCACGAGGGCGGCTGGGATGCTCATTTACTCGCTGTAAACTGGCCTTTTTCGCCAGTCAGTGCTGTGTCTCAGCTTGTCTCGCTAGTTTTTCAGCAGCCTCTTAACCATTGTTATTCCTGACTTTCAGCTGAACCGTATAGACGGGATTTGTACCTATCTATCATCGTTTATTCATCTATTTTATATGGAAATAATAACAAACAAACTTTATGTCATATTAATATTCCGGAAGTACTATGAACGATTTCATTTCTGCCTCGAATAATCTTCTTTGGGGAAGTATCCTGATTTACCTGCTGCTTGGAGCCGGTATTTTATTCACCATTCGTACCCGCTTCGTGCAGTTTCGCCGCTTCGGTATGGCCGCGAAAACCATGATGGGAAGTCGCAGAACCCACTCCCAGCGCCAGATTTCTGCGTTCCAGGCATTCTGCACCAGTCTTGCAGCCCGAATAGGTACTGGTAATATCGCCGGTGTTGCCGTTGCCATCTATCTGGGTGGACCCGGTGCTATCTTCTGGATGTGGCTGATCGCCCTGCTGGGTATGGCGACCAGCTTTTCAGAAAACACTCTCGCCCAGATCTACAAAACCAACAATGGCGATGGCACCTATCGCGGAGGTCCCGCTTACTATATGCAAAAAGCGTTGGGTCAGCGCTGGATGGGCGTTGCTTTTTCCATCTCCCTGATTATCGCATTCGGATTTGCTTTCAACAGTGTTCAGTCCAACTCTATTGCGGCTGCTTTTTCGGATTATAACATTGCTCCTGAGTACATCGGTGCAGGTCTGGTAGTAGTCAGCGGCATTGTTATCTTTGGCGGCATTCGTTCCATCGCCAAAGTCGCTGAAATGATTGTTCCTGTCATGGCTCTGGGCTACCTGGCTGTGGCTCTTGTGATCGTTGCCATGAATGTCTCTGAACTGCCTGCTGTATTCACTCTGATTTTCAAGAGTGCTTTCGGTCTTGAAACAGCTATGGGTGGCGGTGTTGGCTACATGGTTTCTCAGGCGATGATGCAAGGTATCAAGCGCGGTCTGTTCTCCAACGAAGCGGGTATGGGAAGCGCACCTAACGCTGCAGCAACTGCTCACTCCACTCACCCGGTTAGCCAGGGCATGATGGGGATGCTGGGGGTATTTATAGACACTATCGTCGTATGTACAGCCACGGCTGCTATCATCCTGATGTCCGGCATGCTGGAACCGGGCAATGGCCTGACCGGCGTTGCATTGACTCAGGCTGCCTTGTCCAGTGAGATAGGCCCTTTGGGTGGACACCTGATTGCAGTAGCCATTCTGCTCTTTGCTTTCACTTCCATCATTGCCAACTATTACTACGGTGAGTCCAACCTGCTGTTTATCAAAAACAGCAAGCCGCTGCTGGTGATTTATCGAGTAGCTGTGCTGGTTATGGTGTTCTGGGGCTCTGTTGGCAATCTGCCTGCCGTTTGGGCTTTTGCTGATCTGTCCATGGGTATCATGGCCCTGATTAACATTACCGCTATTCTGTTACTGTCAGGTATCGTTGTGCAGGTTCTGAAAGACTTTGATGAGCAGGTGGCTGACGGCGTTGTCCCGGTATTTAACCGTAAGAAGTTTCCATTGCTTGATAAGACCATGGATAAAGACGTATGGCAGGAGCACAATGCTGGCGAAGCTCGACCATACCCTATCCCGAAAGTGAAGATCCAGACGGCTACTGAATAACACCTATTGAGGTCGAGCCACCTGCCCGACCTCTTTTTCCATGAAAACACCTCTAATACCAATCGAACTTTCCAACTCCCTATTGCGCCGAAGATTTGAGCCTTAATACCGCGTTGGCGATCGTCGCCATTGCTAAGACTATGACTCCTCACGCCGCCTTGTCTTAAGGCTCAAATCTCCATGCTCATCACGGCAATTAGAAAGCACGATTGGTATAAAAATACTCTCCTGTGTGACATAAAACCGCTTCAGCAGAATCTGCCCTAATCAGGATTTGTGATATGCTTGAGCCCGTTTAAAGTTATCCAGGTGAGTACCGTCCTTTTTGCCATGCACTGAAGCACTCTGGCTTTGAAAGGTCATCCCAAAAGCAGGTATTCCCTCACCAAGTCAATGGAAAAGGTTTCTGAGCATGCCGGAAAAAAAGCAGGGCTTCGCCTTTGAGCAGTCGCTCACAGAACTGGATACACTGGTCCAGCAAATGGAATCCGGTGATATGTCGCTGGAAGAGTCACTGAAGGCCTTTGAAAAAGGGGTAAAGCTGACACGTGAATGTCAGAAAGCCCTGACTGAAGCAGAACAGAGAGTCCAGCAGCTTCTGGAAAATCAGGGTCAGCCGGAAACCCGCCCGTTCGATCCGACAGAAGGCCAATAACCCATGACTCTGCTGGAATACATCAAGGGTTGTCAAAGCCGCGTTGATGAGCAGCTCAAAAATCATCTTCCCGGAATCAGTCAGGTCAGCGAAAGACTGGTTGAGGCTATGTCCTACTCCGTTTTTAACGGCGGCAAACGTGTTCGACCGATCCTGGTTTATGCCGCCTCTGAAGCCCTGGGCGGCGAGCAGACTCAGGCAGACCCTGCTGCCTGCGCTGTAGAGCTGATCCACGCGTACTCCCTGGTGCATGATGATCTTCCAGCGATGGATGACGATGACCTTCGAAGAGGCAAACCCACCTGCCACAAAGCTTTTGATGAAGCCACCGCCATTCTGGCCGGTGACGCTTTGCAAACCCTGGCTTTTGAAGTACTGGCTAGCAACAGTCATGAATTACCCGCGCCTGTCCGTCTGCAACTGGTCGGGGAGCTGGCCCGTGCTTCTGGCCATGGGGGTATGTGCGGTGGCCAATCCATGGACCTCAACTCGGTAGGCAGTCCTCTGAATCAGGAACAGCTGCAGTTAATGCACAGCCACAAAACCGGGGCGCTGATTCGCGCCAGTGTTGTCATGGGCGCCATCTCAAGCGGTAAAGTCGAAAGGGAACAACTGACCCACCTTATTCGTTATGCGGACGCTATTGGTCTGGCTTTTCAGGTTCAGGATGACATTCTTGACGTCACTGTCGACACCAAATTGCTGGGCAAACAACAGGGGGCAGACCTGGCTCTCGACAAGCCCACCTACGTATCGCTCATGGGACTGGATGGAGCCAGGGAACTCGCCAGCTCCCTTTGTCAGCAGGCGATTCACTCCCTTGAAAGCTTCGGGGGTCGAGCCAAAATCCTCAGACAAATGGCAGAGTATGTCATCCAGAGATCTCATTGAACCGATGTGAGCAGTATTCCCATAGAAAAAACCTCCTGTTCAGGTACAATCCTATAATTCACCGATGACATTTACTGTTATCATTCTTTGCCCTTTGGGTAGAGTGTGGAATGATATCAGTCTCTCATGACTGTGTTATGACGCTGTCAGGCTTCGATACCCTCAAACCTGGCAAACTGCCGGAAGCATCAAGGTTTCCCCTTCCCGTCCCATGCAAGTTGTGGTGAATGAGGAACTACGTCGAATTTTTGAAAAGCGACCTGGAAGATCGGTTCCCCTGAAAAAGTCGCTTTTTATGGCTGAGAGGCCTGGATCGCAAGCAAACATGTTTCACGAAATACCCAAGACAAAACCTGATACTCCGCTGTTGGATCAGGTCAATACTCCTGAACAGCTGCGCCAACTTGATAGAACAGATCTGCCCCAGCTGGCCCGGGAGCTCAGAGAATTTCTGCTCTACTCGGTTGGTCGGGTAGGTGGGCACTTTGGTGCCGGGCTGGGTGTTGTTGAACTGACTGTCGCCCTGCACTATCTCTTCGATACCCCCCATGATCGCCTGGTATGGGACGTGGGCCATCAGACCTATCCCCATAAAATAATCACTGGCCGCAAAGACAAAATGAGCACCCTTCGTCAGAAAGACGGTCTGGCTGCGTTTCCAAAAAGAGAAGAAAGCGAGTTTGATACTTTTGGCGTAGGTCACTCCAGTACGTCTATCAGTGCCGCAATGGGCATGGCGACCAGCGCCCGACTGAAAGGAGAAAAACGTCGTACCGTTGCAGTGATTGGCGATGGCTCCATGACTGCCGGGATGGCTTATGAAGCCATGAACCATGCCGCCGACCTCAAGGCCAACATGCTGGTTATTTTAAACGACAATGACATGTCCATTTCAAAAAGCGTGGGCGGCTTGTCGAATTATCTGACCAAAATCTTATCCAGCAGGACCTATCACCATATTCGGGAAGGCAGCAAGAAAGTACTTAATGGCATACCCCATGCCTGGGAGCTGGCGCGCAGGACCGAAGAACACATGAAGGGAATGATCATTCCCGGCACACTGTTCGAAGAAATGGGTTTTAACTATTTTGGTCCTATTGACGGCCACGACCTGCCCATGTTGCTGCACACTCTTGAGAACCTCAAAGATCTGGACGGTCCTCAGTTCCTGCACGTAGTAACCCGCAAGGGTAAGGGCTTCACACCCGCAGAAAAAGACCCTATTGGTTATCACGCCATCACCAAACTGGAACCCAGCTCCAAAGCCAGTGAAGACAAACCCAGTCTTCCCAAAAAGCCCAAGTACTGTAATGTCTTTGGTCAATGGCTCTGCGACATGGCAGCAAAAGACGACAAACTGGTAGGTATTACCCCGGCCATGTGTGAAGGCTCGGACCTGATTCGCTTTGCTGATCGCTACCCGGATCGCTATTTTGATGTCGCCATTGCCGAACAGCACGCAGTGACTCTGGCTGCTGGTATGGCTTGTGAGGGGATGAAGCCCGTCGTAGCGATATACTCTACTTTCCTGCAAAGAGCCTACGATCAGCTGATTCACGACGTTGCTGTTCAAAAGCTGAATGTTCTTTTCGCCATCGACCGGGCAGGCATGGTTGGCGAAGACGGCCCGACTCATGGCGGCTGTTTCGATATTGCCTACCTGCGCTGTGTACCTGAAATGCTGGTTATGACGCCTTCTGATGAAGATGAAACCCGTCGTATGCTCTCTACAGGTTACCAGTATCAGGGACCGGCTTCTGTCCGTTACCCAAGAGGAACCGGACCCGGTGTCGCGATCAGTGAAAGTCTGGAAACCATGACAATCGGTAAAGGAGAAGTTCGTCGTCAGGGACAACAAGTAGCTATTCTCTCTTTCGGCACTTTGCTGCAGAACGCTCTGCAAGTCGCTGACGAACTGGACGCCACTGTCGCAAACATGCGCTTTGTCAAACCACTGGATAAAGAGCTCATTCAACAACTGGCCAAAGATCATGAACTACTGGTCACTCTGGAAGAAGGCTGCATTGCCGGTGGAGCCGGATCAGCCGTTTCCGAGTTCCTGAACGAGCATGGCATCAATGTGCCCATCATGCAGCTGGGCATTCCGGATGACTACATCGAAGCCGCCAGTCACAAACAACAACTGGCCGAGTGTGGACTGGATGCCGGGGGCATCAAACGATCCATTTTGAAACGCATGAGCCGGAGCCTGAAAAGCGCGATTAAGATCGCCCACGTCACACCAGCCTGATCATCTCATTATCAGCCTCCTGTTCATGGGAGGCTGATTCATTTCACTTCTGTTACTGTGATCTATTGCTGAACAGATGTCGCTAAATGCATAGCTTCTTCACCTTCCATCTGAATGGTTACATCTTCATACAGTGATATTTTATTGTCGCGCATCTCTATATAGCCAAATATTTTAAACAGGGCGGTAGAGCCCTCATTAGAGGTCACTCTGGAGGTGTGGTGATCGAACCCCCGGTCACCGTCAAAAAAAATCCGATGCACAGAAATATCTACGCTCCTGGTATGCTCCTTTATCCACTGTAATCGTTCGCAAATTTGCCGGCTGCCCTCCAGACGTCTTTCATTGATGATTATGACGGCGTCCTCCGTAAAATAATCAGTCACTTTTGAGGTGTCATGCTTTGCCAGGACAATTTGTAGAGCATCACAGAAAAGTTGCACTTTTTGCTGATAAGTCATTACCTTTGCATTCATGAGTACTATTCCTACCTTCGACATCCTCCCCGCCGTGAAGAGGGTGTCGCAAAACTCTCTCCAGCGTGGGAACGAGTTGACTCCCGTCATTCTCGTCATTCCCGCGAAGGCGGGAATCCACACTGACTCACCACCAGAACCGTACTGCCCGGTGCTCCCCTGGCCTTGTCATCCCCGAGAAGGCAGAGACCCACCGTTGGCGCTGGATTCCCGCCTTCGCGGGAATGACGACCTCAGAGCATGGGAACGAGCTGTTGGAGTTTTGCGACACCCTCTGAACGACGGGGATTCCTACAGCTAGAAGGTCATGCCCGAGCGCAGTGTACACCTTACCCAACAGCGGCATACACCTTATTCGACAATCTGCTCTACCTTTCGGATTGTCTGGGCGACCCCTTTAACAAACACGGGCAGAAAGCGGAAGGTATTTTACTTTTCCTGTCAGGTAGCGTAATCGCTAAAAACACCTGACGGATAGCAAAACAGCACAAGGGGCTTGCTCTGCAAGCCGAGCTTTCATCCCCGTCCTCAAAGTACGGGGTTTTACGCTCATTCGATAAGAAAGGTTCAATTTCTTCAGATATCCCACCCATTCTGAACCAACTGGAAATTGATTCAAATGAATGGCTCAAAACCATGAGATGGAATAACCGCCTTTATCGGGCAATGGGCAGGCTGGAAGCCATGAAAACTATTGCTCGGAAAATGAGGCAGTAATGAGTATAGGGATCGTTTACCTGTAGTCGCTCATTTCATGGCGTAAGCTGACTGCCCAACTTTTCCATTGTTATTTGTTTGTCCTGTCATATGGGGACCTTTACTATTTCTGACTTTTCCCCTTTTGAGCTATTCGTTTGTCGTTTGTTATGACAAACGATTATTCTGCTTGGCTGTAGGTTTGATGGTCTGCTGGGCTCGCGGTTAATAGGCCGTATTTTATATTTTTATATGGATGTCCTATTTTTCTTTTGAACTTTAATGACCATTACCTGTCTAAAACTTAGATGGCCATTGCTCGTCTAAAACTACAAGTTATTACGAGGGATATATAATGACTTACGGAGTAACAACCAGCGCCGCAGTCAGTGCGGTAACTCAACCGCCGCATTACAGTGCAGCCGCGTCCAGGACCGATTCGGAGGCTACAACGCTTTTTCCACGTGTTGATCAGCCTTCTGCAGATGAGGCTTCAGGCATTGCAGCCCGTAAAGCAACTAAAAGAAAGTTTGAAGAAGTACTGTTGGTTCCGACAGACAGGCCGCCTTCTGGCAGTCATCCCTCTACTTCCATTTTGGAAAATAGAGAAAATAACCATGAAAAATATTCACAAATGACTAACGCAGAATATGCTAGCACGTTTAGTTATGACGATCCGTTAGGATCAAATATAGAAGTTATCCTGGGAACAGGGGATTCAATTTGGGCTGAGTTGCCTTCCATTTATAGTGCGTGTCATCGTTATTGTTATCTTCTGATTTCTGCGAGTGAGAACAGAATTAATGCAGCCATGCATACTGCCATGAATGAAATAAACCTTGACTCTCATAAGGGAGAGGTCGATGATTTTTTAGAGGAATTCGGTGATAAAAAGTATAAAAAACTACTTTTTGTAAGAGACCATGAACTCTACTCCCATCTTGTTGAAAATGGTATCAGATTGGGTAACAACAGCGACGTTTATGTGTGTTTTTTTAATGAAAATCCTGTTACCGCATCCGACTACGATATTCAGTGTGATGCAAGACATAACAAATACGTGATATTAGACTCATCCGATAAATCAATCATAAAAGAGGGCAGAATATTTCATGATTAAATCCTCATTAGCCGACAGCTTGCACTAAGTTCTGTGCAAACTGTCAAGTGCCGAAAACAATGGAAAATACAAGACACTCGTAACCTGTTCCTTTTTTGGGATATATGGTTGATTTGTTTCCAGTAGCATTTTTGGGTGCCCAGTTTATTTCATATGGGACCTTTGCTGTTTCTGACTTTTTCCCCTTTTGAGTCATTCGTTTGTCGTTTGTTATGACAAACGATTATTCTGGGGAGCTGTCAGGGTTTGACGGGCTGCTGGGCTCGCGGCTTATGGGCTGTATTTATATGGATGTCCTACTTTTTTCACCAAGAGCCAGAGACAGTTCGCATCTGGCTCCAACTCAGACATCATGCAGTATCGTACAAGTGTCCCAGCTTCCAGACCTTGGTGGTCAGGTACTTCTCGTTATGAGGATTCTGCCCGGTCTGGTGGGGCTGACGATGAACAATATCAATCCCCTGACGGGTCAAGGCTTCAACCTTTTTAGGGTTATTGGTCATCAGTAGTAACTGTGTAACCCCCAGATGATCCAGCATGGTCTTGCACATATCGTATTTGCGCAGATCAGCAGCGAAACCCAGTTCTTCATTGGCTTCTACGGTATCCAGACCTGTATCCTGAAGCTGGTAAGCCCGTACTTTGTTCAGCAGGCCAATGCCACGACCTTCCTGACGCAGATAAAGAATAACCCCGCGTCCGGCTTCGGCAATCTTGCGCATAGCCTCCTCAAGCTGGGGGCCGCAATCACAGCGCATGCTGAAAAGAGCATCTCCGGTCAGACACTCTGAATGAACCCGTGCCAGAACGGGACCACCCTGACTCACATCCCCCATGGAGAGAGCCAGATGCTCCTTGCCGGTGCCACTCTCTTCAAATCCATGCATCATGAACTCACCGAAAGGGGTGGGCAAGCGAGACTCTGCAACGTAACGAACAGACACTCACTACTCCTCAAGACAGTCGTGCGTTGGGATTGTAGCATTACAGGATGTTACAGGCGAGTTAATATGGAGCCTCCAGTGTCATGACCCCGCCTTCTTCACTGAATCGGATATTCTTCAGATAACTCATGCCCAGTAACACGTTTTCAGGGCTGCCGCCTTCAATGACCGTCGCTTCAACATTGACAACCCGTATACCACCGACGGACACAAAACCCAGCATCACCCGAAAACCTCTGACGACGCCACTGGCCGTTTCGACACGAACCGCACTGCCATCCCTGTAGCGGATACCAAGACGGTCAGCCGTGGCACTGTTGATGGCGACAACATTCGCTCCGGTATCGATCAGCACCTGAACCGGATTATTGTTAATGACACCCTGGGCAAGGTACTGCCCATCATTGCTTCTGTTGATTCGAAACGTCAAAAGCTCCGGCGATTGAATGCCGTTACCCATATCGCGACTGAGAAAATAATCTTTCGCTACACCATTGATTTCGAGCCGGGCTTTTCGACTGCTGGCGTCGATCAGTTGGACACCTTTTACCGGTTGTTGACCAACCTTAAGAAATTGACGCTCACCATCAATGAAGACAAGAGCTTTGTCTGGAAACAGGGCCACTACCCTGACATTGACGGCGTGGGAAGAGTGTGAAAAAAACAACAACAGGCTGGTAAACACCCCAGCAATCACCCTGAAAGAGAATACTGATTTCATTCTATTTTTTATTTTGATCACCCACGAAGGGTTATAACCCAAATCCGTTTAGGCTCTATCTTGCTCACCGCAGGCATCAGGGTCAAGTTGTTAGACACAGCCGAATATTTTATTCTCGAAAACACCCACCAACTCTCAGAGCCGACTCTCAACTCTATGACTCTGAGATCCAACAGACCACAAGCCATCACAACACAAAATAAGCAATCACCTGAAGAGAGATAAGCGCAAAAATACCAGCAACTATGTCGTCTATCATTATACCCAGACCACCATGCACTCTCTTGTCCAGCCAACCAATAGGCCAGGGTTTCCAGATATCGAAGATTCGGAACAGGATAAAGCCGGCCAATACCCACTCCCAACCACTGGGCGCAGCCAGCATAGTGATCCAGTAACCGACAAATTCATCCCAGACAATACCAGGATGGTCATGGACGCCCAGATCTTTAGAAGTCTTTCCACACAGCCAGATGCCCAAAATAATACTGACAACCAGTACTAAAAAATAATTCCAGAGCGGCAGGTACTGGAACATCAAATAGAAAGGAATGGCCGCTATGGTACCAACGGTTCCCGGCGCAACAGGCGACAGGCCACTACCCAGACCAAAGGCAAAAAAATGAACCGGATTTTTCCAGACTGAGGGTGTATTGCTCATAAGTACCTGTAGTCCATGAAAGAATGCTCTTTCATAAAAAAGATGTCACTAAAAGTGCTGGTAGGCTCGGGGAGAAAGTGGCTGTGCCGTCTCCGCATCCATCAGCCCGGCAGCAGAAGTTATACGACCGATACAGGTTACAGGATTTTCTGCCAGCAGGCTGTCAGGAAGCAGCAACTTTTTTCGATCGGGCCATGTAAAGCACAGCTCATAATCATCTCCTCCAGTCAGGGCCAGCTTCCTGGCTTTCTCCAGACCCAGCAAACTTTTCAGCTCTTTGGAGACGGGAACCAATGACGTATTGACTTCAGCACCAACTTGACTGGCGTTGAGAATATGCCCCAAATCGCCCAATAGACCGTCGGAAATATCCAGGGCAGCCGTGGCCCCATTTTCCAGTAACCACTGACCCAACGCTATTCTGGGTGTCGGTCGATAGAAACGTTCCAGCAGATGACGTTGTTCAAGGGTACGAACACTCTCCGGGCTCTCACCTCTCAAAACATCAGGCAACGCACCGGCAGCGTCCCCAAAACGACCACTGACGTAAATCAAATCCCCGACTTTAGCGCCATTTCGCCGCAGCGCTTTAGCTTCTGGTAAGGTTCCCTGTACCTGTATTGAGAGGGTCAATGGCCCCAGAGTGGTGTCACCCCCGATCAGTCCTATCTGATGGGTTGACGCAAGCTCTGCCAAACCGTCAGAAAACGACTGAAGCCAGATATCATTGGATTCTGGCATGGTCAGACCCAGCGTAAAGCTGTGGGGTTTTGCTCCCATAGCGGCGAGATCACTGAGATTAACGGCCAGCGCCCGATAACCCAGCAGATAAGGGTCGCAGTTTTTCGGAAAGTGGATGCCTTCAACCAGCGTATCCAGAGATTGAGCCAGTTGCTGACCAGGATGAAGAGACAGAAGTGCACAATCGTCGCCTATACCAACGACATCACTTAAGTGAGATCGAAGACCCGGACGGTCGAAGAAACTGCGAATCAGATCAAATTCGCCAAGCGCCATGAAAGGTTCCAGCCAAACAAAAATATGAGTTTAACGTGCTGCCAGGCGGGTTAACAGATCAGGAGACAACAGCGCCACCCCCTGATCGAAAACCGATTACTTCCGACGGAAGTTACGCACTTCATCAGGACGAACACGGGGTGCCAGCTTGTCCAGAATGCCGTTTATGTAACGGTGAGAATCCTGGGCACCAAACCGCTTAACCAGCTCAATAGCTTCATTAATGACCACACGGTATGGAACATCGGAGCGGTTCATCAGTTCGTAGCAACCAATGCGCAGAGCCGACATCTCAACCGGGTCCAACTGTGAAATGGGGCGGTCCAGTAGCGGCGACATGGCGTCATCGAGTTGACTGGCTTCACGGGCAATCCCGGTCAGCAGCATGTGGAAATAGCCATCGTCCACCTTGCTGAAATCGTTGTCCGCACGGAACTGCATTTCAATCTGGGTGATGGATGACTGGGACATCTGCCACTGGTACAGGGCTTGTAGCGCCAGTTGACGTGCACGACGACGGGCAGATGGTTTTGGACGCGGGGCAGATTTCTGCCCGGCTTCCTGCTTCTCAGTGGACAACTCAGGCCTCCAGTTTCTTGAGCAGGGATACCATTTCGAAAGCTGCCATGGCAGCCTCTTCACCCTTGTTACCCGCTTTGGTGCCGGCGCGCTCGATAGCCTGTTCAATAGTGTCTACGGTCAGAACACCGAAGCTCACTGGAATTTCTTCGTCCAGATTCACAGTGGACAGGCCTTTCACACACTCGTTAGCAACGAATTCAAAGTGTGGTGTACCACCACGAATGACAGCACCCAGAGCAATAATAGCGTCGAAGCGTTGGGTTTTGGCGACTTTTTTAACAGTCAGTGGAATTTCGAACGCGCCCGGGCAACGAACGATAGTAATATCTTCTTCCGCAACACCGTGACGGGTCAGGCTGTCCACAGCAGCATTGAGCAGACTTTCTACAACAAAGGCATTCCAGCGGCCAACAACAATTGCATACTTGCCGCCATTTGCCTGCAGAGTACCTTCGATGGTTTGCAATGACATTGCGTTTTCCTCAATAAATCTTTGTAATGCACTGAATTCAGAGTACATGTGCTCTGACGTTCAGTCTTCACACGGAATATATTCAACGATTTCCAGATCAAATCCGGACAGGGCAGCGAAGCGAACCGGTGAGCTGAGCAGACGCATTTTACCTACTCCAAGGTCACGCAGAATCTGTGAACCGGTGCCAATGGTCAGATAAGCACCGGACATACCGTTGCTGCCACTCTTGCCTTCCGAGAACTTTTCCATTGCTCCACCCAGGTCCAGTCTGGACTCAGAGTCCAGCAGCACAATCACACCACGACCTTCACTGGCCACTTTGGCCATCGCCTTGTGCAGTGGCCAGCTGGACTTACCGTTTTCTGGATGTGCCGACAGCAGATCACGGAATGGTTCCATAGCATGAACTCGCACCAGAGCCGGAGAGTTCGGCGTAATATAGCCCTTGGTCAGGGCAATGTGCGTAGCGCCGCTGATAGAATCCTTGTAGGCCGTCATATCGAACTGGCCAAAATCGGTATCCAGTGTGCGCCGCTCTGACTTTTCAACGGTTTTCTCATTCAGGATTCGGTAGTTGATCAGATCAGCGATGGTGCCGATTTTCAGATCATGCTCTTTGGCAAACACTTCCAGATCGGGACGACGCGCCATAGTGCCGTCTTCGTTCATGATCTCGATGATGGCAGCTGCCGGTGTCAGTCCGGCCAGACGGGCCAGGTCACAACCGGCTTCGGTATGACCCGCACGGCTGAGTACACCGCCAGGCTGCGCTCTCAATGGGAATACATGGCCTGGCTGGACAATATCGCCGGGGCGGGACAGTGGGTCCGCTGCCACCCGAATGGTTCTGGCCCGGTCATGGGCAGAAATACCTGTGGTTACCCCTTCCGCGGCTTCAATAGAAACGGTAAAAGGTGTACCAAAACCCGATGCATTGTCTTCCGACGTCACCATCGGAGGCAGCCCCAGAAAATCGCAGCGCTCTCCGGTCAGTGTCAGGCAGAGCAGACCTCTGGCCTCCCGGGCCATGAAATTCACGATCTCGGGAGTGATTTTTTCAGCAGCGATTATCAGGTCCCCTTCGTTTTCACGGTCCTCATCATCTATAAGGATGACAGGCTTTCCGAGGCGAATATCCTCAATAATCTCTTCGATGGAGTTAAGCTGCATAACACCCCCATGTGTGTTTTTATACATCCGGTATGCGAAACCGGCGTATTCTAACGGTTTCGTTCCCAAGCTGGAAGCAGTCACTTCATAAAGCCATGTTCGGCAAGAAAACCGGCTGTCAGGCTGGCAGGAGCGGATTCGCTCTGTCCCCTGAGGCTCGAGTCCATCAGCCTTTCCAGATACCTGGCCAGCACATCCACTTCCAGATTGATTTCTGTTCCTGCCCGGTACCCGGCAATAATGGTTTCCTGGCGGGTATGAGGCACGATGTTCAGGGCAAAGCGACAGCCATCCACCCTGTTTACCGTTAAACTGACACCATCTATCGTGACTGACCCCTTGTGGGCAATATACCGGGCCAGATTAGCGGGAGCCTCGACCCAATAGACCGTCGAACGACCCGAAGGTTCGATGGAGACAATTTTACCGACACCGTCGACATGACCACTGACCAGGTGACCACCCAACCGGGTTGAAGGCGTCAGCGCTTTTTCCAGATTCAAGGCAGAACCGACAGCCAGACCCGAAAGCGTTGAATATTCAAGCGTTTCCAGGGAAACATCGGCCACATATCCCCGTCCGGTCAATTCCACCACAGTCAGGCAGACGCCATTGGTGGCAATGCTGTCACCCAGCTTTACATCAGAAAGATCCAGCGAACCTGAGTTGACCGTTAACCTCAGATCACCGGAGCGGGGTTCTACTTTTTGCAGGCTACCAACAGCCTCGATAATGCCTGTAAACATGAGTAGTGAATCTCAGTAATCAGTGTTCTGTTTAAACGTTGCCTTGATGAGCCAGTCATCGCCAATAGCACGAATATCAGAGATATTCAGACTCAGCTTTTCTGACATGGACTGGAATGGAAGGTTCAATAATGTCCGGGCTTCTGACCCCATCAAGATCGGGGCCATAAAGATATTCAGCTCATCCACCAGTCCTTCACTGACAGCCGACCCGGCAAGGGTAGCTCCTGTTTCCAGCAATACTTCCTGACAATTTCTTTGAGCCAGTTCACTCATTAATGCGTTCAGATCCACCTGCCTGCCGGCGTTCAACCTGATCACTTCAGCACCAGCGGCCTCCAGCTCTGCCTGTCGGCTCTGCTCTGCCTGATCCGTGCAGACAATCAGAGCCCTGCCCGGCCCAGTGACCACTTTCGCGTTGACAGGGGTTTGCAGGGATGAATCCAGAACCACCCTGAGTGGTTGTCTGCGAGCCAGTTTTTCAGCGTCTGGCAGCCCCAGTTCTTCGGCCCTGACAGTCAATGAAGAATTATCGTGAAGAATGGAGCCAACCCCGGTAATTACGGCACAGCTCTGCGCCCGGAGCTTTTGAACTTCACTGCGGGCAGCGGGTCCGGTAATCCACTGGGATTCACCACTGGCCATAGCTGTTCTGCCATCGAGACTCATGGCCAGCTTGAGTCGGACGAAAGGTTGCCCGCTCTCCATCTTTTTGATGAAACCAGGATTCAATGCTCTGGCTTCGGCCTCAAGAACACCGGATTCAACCTCAATGCCGACGTCACTCAGCCTTTTCAAACCAAGACCCGACACCATGGGGTTAGGGTCTTCCATAGCAGCGACCACCCGGCTCACTTTGGCCTTGATCAGCGCTTCTGCACAGGGCGGTGTTTTTCCGAAATGATTACAGGGCTCAAGGGTGACATAGGCCGTTGCTCCCTCAGCCTGGTCACCGGCCATTTCCAGGGCATGCACTTCAGCATGGGGCTCACCACAACGCTCATGAAAGCCTTCACCGACAATGACACCATCCTTCACGATCACACACCCTACCCTAGGATTGGGCATTGCCGTGTATAACCCTTTACGCGCCAGTTGCAGCGCACGAGACATCATTTCATGATCAATGGCAGACGCCATGGGATCTTCTCCGGGCTCAGTCAGAAATGGGGCCAGTTTATATGAATTTACCTCCGGCATCACTCACTGGTGAAAGCGCCCGATAAAATTTAATGAGGATAATACTCACTTCTCAGAGCCCCTTCCCGCAAGTAAAATCAACCTACTGCAAATGAGAAGAGTTGAGAGCAAGCAAATGCAACAACTTCGATTTCACCATGTCGGCATACCCACCCGCGAAAAGCTGTCGGAAGACTGTTATAACAAGGAATTGAAGCATCATGCCACCGGGTATTTCGAAACCCCTTATGGTGTTGAGTGGATGAATTTTGATGACGACAATACATTACCGGAAATTATAAAAACCACGCCCCACATTGCCTTTGAAGTGGACGACATTCAGGAAGCCCTAAAAGGAAAAGAAGTCGTTCTTGAGCCCACTTCTCCGGCAGAACATGTCACAGTGGCTTTTATAAAAGATGGTAGAACACTCGTAGAGCTGATTCAGTTTGACCGGCCAGAAAGTGAGATCTGGCCACATCCGGAAAAATTCCTGCTAAAGTAAGCCGCGTGGGCCTTTAGCGGGGCTTTCGGTTAAAAGATTCAGTTAAAGGCCAATATTGTCTTACGTCCGGGCTGACAAAGGTGGCCATGGACGCGACTCTTCACTCTCAATCCAGGCCTTTACCCAACCTTCCGGCTCTGGACACCAGTCTTCCCTGCCCATGGCTTTTCTGACTCGCCCAGTGTCCACTATCCGGCCCTTCTCGGTGACGGCTGTTCTTAACAGGATTGAAGAAGCCGGTTCACCTTTAACCCACATGGACTGGATAATATAAACCCATCGCTCATCCATCGCAGCCACCTGAGTGTACATAGTTACTTTGTCGAACATCCGAACCCGCTTTCGATAACGAGTGGTACTGCCAGCAACCACCAATCCCCAGCGCTCTCTTTTGAGGACATCAGACAGCCCACACTGAATAGAAAGAGTAAACCGGCCCAGATCATAGAGCGTCAAAACCCGACCATTGTTCATTTCCATGAACAGATCTAAATCCCATGGCATACAGCGAAAGCAGTTTTCACTGACAGCATCGACGGAAATTTTGGGTGCTTTTTTGGCTTTACCGATTGTGGTCAGGAGTCGAATAAATGGATACATACTCAAATCTTCTAGTAATTATGCCAAGCATCATAGCCATTCAAACAGTAGAAAGAAACAAGCGTTTAAAACTGAGTGACTCACGTCTGATAATCAATAGTTCAAAGTCTGTTCGAAGCTGATTTGTTGTCTAAACTATCCTGGATAGCTTTAAGCCATGTTGGAGATGTTTCATGGCTAAGAACTAAGCGCATGCAAGTGATGACAGGACGTAATGACAGTCTCCCCTCACTAACGACGTACCCGTTGATGAAATCTGTCGGGAATATTACAAGCCCGGAGATAAGAGAGGGAGAGGCCAGGAAAACAAGCCCTTGTTCCGGAGTAAACTATGAAAAAAATATTATTTATTGTTCTATGTTGGCTAATTACCAGCCCTGTATTGGCGTTACCTGCTATTAAACCAGCTCCTCTGAATAAGGGTGATACCGTTGCCTTAATTTCCAGCGGCTTTCGTGTTAATACCTCCCAGGATGTGCAATTTGCAACAGAACGACTGCAGGCACTGGGCTTGAGCGTTATCTACGGTAAAACTATTTTTCAACAAACCGGATATTTTGCAGGTACTGATCAGGCACGAGCTGCTGATATCAATGACATGTTTGCCAATCCAAAAGTAAAAGCCATTATCGAGTTACGGGGCGGCTGGGGGTCAGCGCGAATACTGGAATATTTAGATTTTTCTTTAATCAAAAAGCATCCCAAGATTTTTATGGGTTTTAGCGACATTACCACCTTGCTGCTAGCCATCCACCAGAAAACCGGCTTAATAACGTTTCACGGCCCGATGGCTGCTGCTTTTCCCTGGACACAATACACCGTTAATTATTTAAAAAAAATTCTCTTTGAAGGTAATGCCATTACCATGGGCAACCCCATCATCAAAAGCGATGATTTAACCCGTACTGTTGCAAGGATTCAAACTATTCGCCCTGGCATTGCCACAGGGGAAATCCTGGGTGGCAATTTATCCGTTTTAGTTTCTATGCTGGGAAGCCCTTACTTACCCGGTTTTAAAAATAAAATTCTGTTTTTGGAAGACACTGGTGAAGATGTTTATCAAATTGATCGCATGTTAACCCAGTTACAAACTGCCGGTATATTAAAAGAAATCTCTGGCTTTATTTTTGGTCAATGTACAAATTGTAATGCCAAGGTTCCTTATGGCTCTTACCGCTTGCAGGAGGTGTTAAAACAACACATCTCACCCTTGAATATTCCAGCCTGGAATGGAGCAATGATTGGCCATCAGGCAAATATTTTTACCCTTGGTCAAGGTACGAAGGTTCGTATCGACGCAAGCAAGGGTACTATTACTATGCTGGAACCTTCCGTCAATCCCTGAAGCGAAAATTTTGTACCAAAAGCCGGAAACTGAGAACAGACCACCAAAACAGATGCTAAGCAATATTTATATGGCAGCACTTCAGTACTTCCTCTGGATATCATTCTCAGAACTCAATATACTACCCCCTCATTCGGGGGAGTAGCCTGCCTGACAGACAACAGGTGTGTACGTCAACATCATTGGTCATTCGACTGTGGCGTATACGGCAGTGTAACAACACATTGCCTGGCGAGACTCGGTTGGCAGCACTGGTTTATGAGGGCCTGGTGATTGCTAGCTGTGTCAAAAGCCCTCTCGCCTTTTGATATGATTGAAACTCTATCCTTTGTTGCCGCCATAGCCGTAGGCTTTGTTGTTCTGTCCGCAAGTGCTGATCGTTTGATCGAAGTCGCTTCTACCCTGGCCTCTCGATTGGGTATGTCCATTCTGACCATCGGTATGACCATTGTTGCTTTTGGTACATCTGCACCAGAGCTTTTGGTATCGTCTGTCGCCGCATTGGACGGTTCTGGCGGTATCGCCATTGGTAATGCCCTGGGTTCCAACATCATCAATATCGGCCTGGTACTGGCGTTGTGCGGAATTATTTATCCATTGGTAGTCAGCCGTCGTATTATTACCCGTGAGTTGCCCCTGTTAGGGCTGGTCGTCGCTTTCACAATGGCTCTGATAGTGGATGGCGACCTCAGCCAGATGGATGGATTTATCCTGGCCGGAGCCCTGATGGCCTATTGCTTCTATCTGGCAAAACATTCCGGTGGTGACAGTGAAGATGAAGAAGAAGTGGTTATTCTCTCTATCCCGACCGCCAGAGCCGTTGTGGAAAGTCTGGTGCTGCTGGCTCTGCTGATGGGCAGCTCAAAACTACTGGTTTGGGGTGCCAGTGAACTGGCCCGCTCATTCGGTATCAGTGAAATGATTATCGGTCTTACCGTCATCGCTTTCGGAACCAGTCTGCCGGAAATGGCTGCTGCTTTGGCCAGTGCTCGAAAGGGTCTGTTTGATCTGGTGATGGCCACCGTTATTGGCTCCAACATATTTAACCTGTTAGGCGTTCTGGCCTTTCCCGGGATTCTCACTGGCGGACTGGAAATTGATTCAACTGTCCTGCAGAGGGATGGCCTGGCAATGACCGGGCTTACTGCGCTTCTGGCGATTTGCATACTAACCAGCCTGTCAATGGATCGCGACGAAACCAGCACTTCTTCATCCATGACCATGGGAAGATTGGCATGCAGCAGGTTACCACGCTACAAGAGCGCCATTATTCTTGCACTATTTGCCATCTATATGGGTGTGCTGGCCCTGTCAATCATTGGCTGATGAACGAAAAACCCTACAATGAGGTCAGCAATGGCCTCATTGTTTATC
The DNA here is from genome assembly GCF_032883915.1 of Endozoicomonas sp. 8E. NCBI lineage: Bacteria > Pseudomonadati > Pseudomonadota > Gammaproteobacteria > Oceanospirillales > Endozoicomonadaceae > Endozoicomonas > Endozoicomonas sp. 8E. Next base: position 6,441,472 of record NZ_CP120717.1, read on the forward strand.
AGTGGTTTCGAGTCGTTCAATTTCTTCCCGGAATTCATTCAGGTCCTTGAAGTGACGATAAACAGAGGCAAACCGGATATAGGCTATTTCGTCCAGCTCACGAAGTACACGCATCACTTCTTCGCCCAGAACCAGAGATTTTATTTCCCGCTCACCGGTGGCCCGGAGCCGGTGCTTGATCCGGTTCACGGACTCTTCAATCTGTTCCATACTGACAGGACGCTTTTCCAGAGCTTTGGATATGCCCGCCCTTAGCTTTTCTTCATTGAAGGGTTCACGGGAACCATCTCTTTTGACCAGCCTGGGAATCAACAACTCTGCCATTTCATAAGTCGTAAATCGTTCACTACAGGTCAAACATTCACGACGACGTCGCACCTGGTTACCATCTGCCACCAGGCGGGAATCAATGACTTTGGTATCGACAGCGTTGCAAAAAGGGCAGTGCATGGGTAAGCGAAACGTTTTTCAGAGTGAGTCTTCCATCATAATTCACCCCTGTGAAATTACCAATACTTTGCAGAATGAAGTGACCTGTGTGAGTAAGCCGCTGACCCGGTTCAGGTCAGCGGTCTTACGTTGGAAAACAGCCTTGGATCAGCTGTAGACAGGCAGACGCTTGCAGATTGTCAAAACCTTCGCCTTCACATCCGCGACAACCTGCTCATTACCAATGTTTTCAAGTACATCACAGATCCAGCCTGCCAGGGCAGCGGAATCTTCTTCATTGAACCCACGGCGCGTAATGGCCGGAGTACCAATACGCAGACCACTGGTGACAAATGGAGAGCGAGGATCATTTGGAACAGCATTCTTGTTGACCGTAATGTTAGCTTCACCCAGAGCTGCTTCGGCGTCTTTACCGGTGTACTCTTTACCGATCAGATCCATGAGAAACAGATGATCGTCAGTACCGCCGGATACAACTTTGATGCCGCGCTCGAGCATAACCCGGGTCATCGCCTGGGCATTTTTCACGACCTGCTGCTGGTAAGTCCTGAAGTCATCGGACATGGCTTCCTTAAAGCAAACCGCTTTAGCTGCAATCACGTGACACAGGGGACCACCCTGGGACTCGGGGAACACAGCAAAGTTGAACTTCTTGTTCAACTCTTCATCATCGTTAGCCAGGATCAGACCGCCGCGGGGACCACCCAGGGTTTTGTGAGTAGTAGTCGTAACAACATCGGCAATGCCTACCGGAGACGGATAAACACCAGCAGCAACCAGACCAGCCACGTGAGCCATATCTACCAGCAGGAAAGCACCTACCTTGTCGGCTATATCACGGAAACGCTGCCAGTTCACAACACGGGAGTAAGCCGAGAAGCCTGCAACGATCATTTTTGGCTTGTGCTCATCGGCCAGACGCTCAACTTCTTCGTAGTCGATCTCACCGGTTTCAGGGTTCAGGCCATACTGGACCGCTTCATAAATACGGCCGGAAAAACTGACCTTGGCGCCGTGAGTCAGATGGCCACCATGGGCCAGACTCATACCCAGAACCTTGTCACCCGGCTTAATCAGAGCCATGTAGACCGCCGCATTGGCCTGGGAGCCGGAATGAGGTTGCACGTTTGCGTAACCGGCACCAAACAACTCTTTGGCTCGATCAATGGCCAGCTGTTCAGTGACATCAACATGCTCGCAGCCACCGTAGTAGCGCTTGCCCGGGTAACCCTCTGCGTATTTGTTGGTCAGGACAGACCCTTGTGCTTCCATCACTCTGGGGCTGGTGTAATTTTCGGAAGCGATCAGTTCGATGTGCTCTTCCTGGCGAACCGCTTCAGCGTCGATGGCAGCCTTGAGTTCAGGGTCGAACTCAGCGATGGACATGTCCTTTCTGAACATTAATGATTCCTCGGAATGTTGCCTGTTAATGAGGTTTTTCGGCGACCATTCTAATACAGCTGTTCAGGATTTCGTATCGAAAAAGTTTCATGTCAATTTGAGCCAGGCTCATGGGCTCTGACTTAGCTTTCTGGCAGCCAGAGTCCTCAGTCATGATCTGATCAAAGCTCCAGGGGGAGTCAGCCGGGAAATCATCGGGCTTACATTTCATGTCAGCCGCTGCATCTCTTTTTGCAGACCGATAGGCTTTTGGCAAGACCTCATCAATCTTACCGTTTAGGCCAGGGTTATCTTCGAGTAGATCGAAGATGGCACCTCGTTGTTTAGCGATACTGACCAGCCAGCTCCTGTACCAGTCCGTCATTGTGTGCTGATCGTCTTTTCCGGACTGCATTTGCCATTTCAGCAGGTGCAAAAGCAATTCTTTAACACAACTGCGTAAAGCCTGATACTGAGCCTTACCCATGTCTTCAATTTCCTCTACCAGATTGGCAATATCAAGCTCATTGAAACGACCTTGCCTAATCAACTCGGCCTGACGATACGACCAGCTATAGAAATCAGTGTCATACAGGTTTTCCATAAATATACCTTCATTGCCCTAACACTGTAGGCAAAGAACGGAAGGGAATCAAAATGAAACATGCAGAGGCTGACGCCTTTGCGGAGTAAGTACGAGCATACAGAAATGCCTCAAAAGTGCTATTATACGGAGGCTTCAGTCAAACCTATTATGGATGCCCAAATTGTCACAATACGTCTATACCATGAACCGGGTGAGCAAGACCGTTCCCCCGAAGCGCCAGATTCTTAAAGATATTTCCCTCTCTTTTTTCCCCGGTGCCAAGATTGGCGTCCTGGGTCTGAACGGCGCCGGTAAGTCCACTCTGCTGCGCATCATGGCTGGTGTTGATCAGGAATTTGATGGCGAAGCCCGCCCACAACCCGATCTGAATGTTGGTTACCTGCCCCAGGAGCCGCAACTGACACCCGGTAAAACAGTCCGTGAAGTGGTGGAAGAGGCACTGGGTGAAATCAAGGAAGCCCAAGACAAGCTGGACGCCGTTTACGCAGCTTACGCTGAGCCCGATGCGGACTTTGACGCCCTGGCGGCAGAACAGGCCAGACTGGAAAACATTATTCAGGCGGCCGATGCCCACAACCTGGAGCGCAAACTGGACGTCGCTGCTGACGCTCTGCGCCTTCCCGAGTGGGATGCTGTCGTAGACAATCTGTCAGGTGGTGAGCGCCGTCGTGTAGCTCTATGCCGCCTGCTGCTTTCCAGCCCCGAAATGCTGCTGCTGGACGAGCCTACTAACCACCTGGATGCCGAGTCAGTGGCCTGGCTGGAGCGCTTCCTCGTCGAATATCCAGGAACCGTTGTGGCTATCACCCACGATCGTTACTTCCTGGATAACGCAGCTGGCTGGATTCTGGAGCTGGACCGTGGCCACGGTATACCCTGGGAAGGTAACTACAGTGACTGGCTGGAGCAAAAAGAAGCCCGACTCGAGCAGGAAAGCAAGCAACAAGACGCTCATCGAAAAGCGATGCAACAGGAACTGGAATGGTCCCGCTCAAATGCCAAAGGTCGCCAGTCCAAATCCAAAGCACGTCTGGCACGCTTTGAAGAGATGCAGTCCCAGGAATTTCAGGCCCGTAACGAAACCAACGAAATCTACATTCCGCCCGGCCCAAGACTGGGTGATAAAGTTCTGGAATTCAATCATGTTTCCAAAGGCTTTGGTGATCGACTGCTGATCGACGACCTGAGTTTCAGCATTCCCAAGGGCGCTATTGTCGGTATCATCGGGGGTAACGGTGCCGGTAAAACCACTCTGTTCAAGATGATTACCGGGGACGAACAGCCTGATTCCGGGAGCATCGAACACGGCGAGACGATCAAAATCTCTAATGTTCAGCAGATGCGTGACGAGCTGAAAGACGACAAAACTGTTTTTGAAGCGATCTCCGATGGCCAGGACATTCTGCGCATCAATGGCTATGAAATGCAGTCCCGCAAATACATTGGCCGTTTCAACTTCAAAGGCGGTGACCAGCAGAAGCGTGTGGGTGAACTCTCCGGTGGTGAGCGTGGTCGACTGCAACTCGCCGCAACACTGAAAGAAGGCGGCAATGTTCTACTACTCGACGAACCTTCCAATGACCTCGACGTAGAAACCCTGCGTGCCCTGGAAGACGCGCTTCTGGCCTTCCCCGGCTGTGCCATGGTGATCTCTCACGACCGCTGGTTCCTGGATCGTGTGGCCACCCACATCCTGGCTTACGAAGGCGATTCCAAAGTCACCTTCTTCGAGGGCAACTACACCGAGTACGAAGACGATCGTAAAGAGCGTCTGGGTGAAGAGGCAGCAGGCCCTCACCGTATCAAATACAAGCGTATTGACGCTTGATTATCAGTCGGTTGAGCGTAGCTTTTTTGGCTACGCTCCTCAAACACGCCGCTGTATGAGTCAACACTGTGTGGTTCATCCAGTTACGCCGCCATTAACCGGGCGGCCTGAAAATAAGACCACCCGTAATATCAAAAAACCATCAAAGTCTGCTTCAGGCGAGTGACGAAGGCCCGGAAAGAACTGGAAGCATTTGCTCCATGTGCTCTCAATTTGTCTGGCTGCGCCCTAAAAGTTGCTGCGGCCACTCGTGGGAACAAGTTTGACTTTGAATCTACCAAGTTCAGCCATTGGATCGCCAGCGTTGAATAATGGCAGCTTCTCATCAAGTTTATTTGAGTAGTCGATAACACAATCAGTGTTATATCCACGTAGTTGCGGAACTTGTGAAATTATTTCATTTGGATTTGTCGTTCCATCCAACTGTTGTATTATCAGCCCCTCTGCGGAATTTTCACCGGCGTATATCCTCATCCCCCTACCCATAATGAAGAATGGCTCATCGGCTCCTAACTCTGTTGCAACCTTTAGTGCTGATCTTAATTTTATATAGCGGATTCTTTTTCCATCAATAGAAATTGGTGGATTCAACCTGAATTCCTGTTCGTAAAACAGCGATCCTTCTTTAGTTCGAACGCACTCCATTGTCTTCTCTGCAAAAGCTGCGGAAGACATGCATATAATAACTATTGGTAATATCAGATTGGATTTAAACATCTCATACCCTTTTGAACAACGTGTTTAAAATAATACATGTTTGTTTTTTTTCAACATCAACCGACGCCCGGTACAGCAATGCTCTTCAGCACTTCCGGCTATTTGCTTTTTAAGCGACCGCGAACGAAAAGTATTCAAGAGACGTTTCTTTTTAGAAGCTGACCGCTTAAGCCTGAATGAGTGTAGAACTTTCCAAAGAATCGTCTAGCCTTCTCATTTCTGCGAAATAATTCGGAATTTATGGCTATGCTGCTTAAGTTACTCAGTGGTCTACCTCTTGGTTTGATCTGCACTATTACAGGCTCAACACTGTCAAATAGCGCACAATCTTCCGGAGCGGTTTTTGTTGGGAGAATGGGAGGCTTGGAAGTACAGGTTCAGGGAGATAAAGCCCTGTTTAGAAACAACGAGATACTTCACAAAAGCAACCCTTTGTCTCTGGCAATGGATAATAAAGGCATTCAAAAAATAGAAATAGAACCGGACAAGATAGAAATTTACAAAGATAAAAACAACTTGCCAGACACCATTTATTTTCCACTACTCATTGAGCCAACCCCGACGGCCACAGGTTTTCAAACCATTGACCAAACCAGAGGGCTACAGCTACTGAACGACAGTGTTATATCACTGGCAACCACCGTAATCGATAAAACCATCATTCTTTCTACACCCAATCTGTACACCCCGCCAACGGAATACAACTCTAAAACGATCGCTTATTCTGAGGTGGAACTCTATCAGGAGACTCAAAATACATTTTACGCAACCGCTTCTATTCCTATGCTGACCCCTGTGTCCTCAGCGGCATCCGACGGGGATTATATTGACCTTGATTTTGAAACTCGGGATACCATCAGGGTTTACCCAAAAAGAAAGGACTCTGACTCCACATCCGGTTTTTTTGAGCAGATTATCAGAAAAGTGCCTGATAGCCCTGAGAAAAAAAACGAAAACGGAGGGCAACAGGAAGAGCAAACGACCACTTCGTCCGGTGATAACCCCAACTCAGAAGACACTACGACAGAAGCGACAACAGATTCCTCGACCACAGTCGAAACTGCCTCAACCCCCACACAACGATCGGAAGCCTCAGCACTGGATGAAAAAGCGGATGTAACGCCGAAGCCTCTATCTGAAAATTTCAACACGTATCACTCAATAGAAAACAGTTCGAATCAAATCGTGCTTGATGCCATTAGAGCATTCATTGAAGAAAATGATGAACAGGACCTTTCATGGGTTGTACTTGAAAAAATTCATGGCTGCAATTACAGCTTCTGGACGGATGGCAGCATTGTTAAGGTGGGTAGAAGGAATGACTGGATTGGTGATGATGAAAACTTTTATAACCACCGCCCGGTAAATGAACAATACAGAGAAATGATTCTTGATATGCACCGGAAGTTCTGTAAAGAAGGAGACATTTTAAATGTTACCGGCGAACTCTACGGCAAATCTGTTCAGAAAGAAGTTTTTTATCAGGATAATATCAAATTTGCGGCTTTTGACATTTTCGTCAACAAACAAAAAATAGATTATAACACTTTTAAACAATGGACTTCAGCCAGTGGCATCCCTACCGTTGCAGAGATAAAAATGTGTGACTCCCTTGAAAGTGCTCTTTCTTTCAACCCGGTTTTTACAAGTTTTCATAGTCAAACCGGTGATGTTGCAGAAGGTGTCGTCATTAAGCCTGTGCAGCCTAAATTTTTAAAATACCAAAAACCTGTCATTTTAAAAATAAAAAACCCGAGATTTGCTGAAACCAATTTAAAAAAAGTATTTCCTAACGAAAACAAACAAATAAAGCAAGAGAATCAGATTATACTTTCCTCACTTCTTGCAAAAGTAACGGAAAACCGTCTTTGTTCTGTCACTTCAAAATCAGATAAATTAACACCAAAAAACACCAATAAAATTAAGGGCGAACTTGTTAAGGATATTTTAGATGAATATGAAAGAGAGAATGAGCTAACTGCCAAGAGTAAAGTAAACGATAATAAACAGTGGAAACTTATAATTTCTGAATTATTTAAAGCCGCATATCAACTGATAAATGATCGGTCTGAGACATTTCAATAAACAGGAGAATCCATTGACTTGTTTGACTCGTTCCCATTCCGATTCATGGTAACGAGTCATTCTTTGTAAAACCTTATATCCAAACCTTACCCCTCGATAAAAACAGTCAACTGCGAAGCTGTTTGAAAAAATACCACCAAATACTGGAACGTCTCTGAAAACATTTTTGCCAGATGCTACTCATCCCAATCTTCGGTAGAATTAGTTAAAGGGCTTTCATAATTCGTAGGTTTCTCTTCACATATAAATGGTTTCAATACCCCCCCATAGACTTCTCTGAAGGCGTATGGGAAGTATGACATTTGTAACTCTGGCGTTATAGATAATATGGTAATTAAAGTGGTAATTGTTAGCATCGGAAAAAGATCAAATAATGCTTTATTTAATTCCTGGATGTTCGTTATTTTTCTCTTTAGCTCAGCCCGGGTATTTTCCGGCAAAAGAAACCAGTAGAAAAAAATAAAATAATGGTTAAATAAATAACTATCTCTCGCATACGTATATATAGTATTGCAATCAATATGATAAGAACTACCTAAACCAATATTCGGGTCAGCTCCATATACTAATAATAAAAAAATAACCTGCATGCTTTCTGTCTCAAAAATGGCTGGATGGAAAGAAGAATAGCCAATAAATCTAATACAAAAAGCAGACACATTGGGATCAGCCCCACTTTGAAGTAAATGAAGTATCATATCAACGCTTCCATGCTGAAGAGCTGCCACTATTGGATAGATAGCCTCTTCATAGATTTCTTCATCTTCACCTACTCCATCAAATTCCCTTACATTAATATTTTTTCCTTGCGTAATGAGCAGAGTAACTTTCTCCTTATCTGCACTTTTTATGGCATCTAAAAACTCTCCGGAATAAACATAAAATGGATAGAAAAAAAACGCATCTTAATAAACCTGGAAAATTGTAACCCAGTGCAATATAGCACCGAAATCAGGAAACACCTAAATGAGCAAAAATCCCCACTGACTAAAGATTGTTAATTGCGTACAATACGCAATCCGAGAAACGTCACCTTCGCTTCGCAAGACGATAAAACAGCAAAGCCCGGGAGTAGGAAAGTGATCAGCAAACTGAACCAACAGGCCGTTAATGCCGCCAGCGCAGTAGGGACGCTGTATCAGAACTTTGCCGATCGGTTGGCCGGCTCCGGATTCCAGGGCGATATAGAGCTGGGCCATGCAGAGCGGACTGTGCTAGCTACTGACAACTCGATCTATCAGGTGTATCCGGCGGGTGTCCTATACCCCAAAGGCACCGAAGATCTCAGCAAAATGTTGTCATTGGCTAATGAACCTTCTTTTCAAACGGTTGTGCTCTCTGCAAGGGGAGGAGGTACCGGCACCAACGGACAGTCTCTGACCTCGGGATTTATGGTAGACACCAGTCGTTATATGAATCAGATTCTGGAGATCAATCCTGAAGAGCGCTGGGCAAGGGTTCAAAGCGGGACCGTCAAAGACTATCTGAATGATCTGGCTGCAAGGCACGGCCTGTTTTTTGCCCCGGAACTGTCCACCAGCAACCGGGCGACAGTGGGTGGCATGGTGAACACCGATGCCAGTGGTCAGGGGTCGGTTGTCTATGGCAAAACCCGCCATCATGTTCTTGAACTGACCTCGGTCTTTGCTGATGGCACCGTATGGAACTCATCACCACTGACAGAACAGGAGCTTGATGAGATCTGTCAGCGCGAAGACCGTGCAGGGCAGGTTCACAAAACGGTGATTGAAGCCTATAACCAGAATAAAGATCGTGTCGAAACCATCTTTCCAAAGCTCAACCGTAATCTCACCGGCTACGATCTGGCCAATATCCGCAGAAAAGATCCTGTGAATCCTGAAGACGTTGGCAAGTTTGATCTCAATGCCATTCTCTGCGGTTCTGAAGGGACTCTGGCCATGATCAGTGAAATCAAGGTCAACCTTCTGCCCATACCTGAAACCTCTGCACTGGTTCTGGTGTTCTATTCCAGCTTTCAGGAATCGCTCAGGGATGCCCAGTCTCTCATGCAAGCGACTCCGAGTTCTGTCGAAACCATTGATTCCAAAGTCTTGTCGCTCGCCAAAGCAGACAGTGTCTGGGAGAGCGTCAAAGAGTACTTCCCCGATGATGTTGATCAAATAGACGGCATTAACTTTGTTGAGTACACCGGTCAGTCGGAAGCCGATATTCAGGAAGGTATTGAGCGCTTGAAAGCGGAGTTGGACAAGCCATCGGAAATCCAGCGGCTGGGTCACAGCATTGTGACAGGAACTCCAAACGTTAAAAAGATCTGGAATATGCGCAAGCAGTCCGTGGGCCTCTTGGGCAACATGGAAGGCGACGCACGACCTATACCCTTTGTAGAAGACGTTGCCGTGCCACCAGAGAATCTGGCTGCTTTTATCGCTCGCTTCCGGGCGTTACTGGATAGCCATGAACTGTCTTATGGCATGTTTGGCCATGTCGATGCCGGGGTTCTCCATGTAAGACCCGCTATTGATATGAAAGATGTTGAGCAGGAGGTTCTGGTCAGAACCATCAGTGATGAAGTCTCTGCGCTGGCGAAAGCCCATGGTGGCGTCCTGTGGGGAGAGCATGGCAAAGGCGTTCGCTCTGAATACGCACCCGACTTTTTTCAGGATCTTTACCCAGTACTGCAAAACATCAAGAGTGCTTTCGACCCCCATAATCAGTTGAATCCGGGAAAAATAGCGACACCCTCCACCCGGGCATCAGAAACCCTGCTGAAGATTGACGGTGTGCAAACCCGTGGCCAGCTGGACAGAACCATCGAAAGAAAAGCCTTCGATGCTTTTACCCATGGCATGTTCTGCAATGGCAATGGCGCCTGCTTCAACTACAACCCCAACAGCGCCATGTGTCCAACCTGGAAAGCCACTCTGGATAGAACTCAATCACCCAAAGGCCGTTCAGGACTGGTACGTGAATGGTTGCGACTGCAAAGCGCAGCGGGCAGCAACATCTCTCAAGCAATAAACGAGGCTCGCCAGTCCGGACTTTTTTATAACGCCATGGACAAGACCCGCAACAGCATCGATAAACTGCGAGGCAAGGAAGATTTCAGCCATGATGTTTATGAAGCACTGGACAGCTGTATGAGCTGTAAATCCTGTGCAGGTCAGTGCCCTATTCAGGTGAATGTGCCTGATCTGAGGTCCCGGTACTTTGAGCTTTACCACACTCGCTACCTGCGCCCCGCTAAACATCACGCTGCTGCCATGCTGGAACCCGTTCTGCCAGCACTGGCAAAAGCCAAATCTGTTTATAACCGTGTGGCTAACTCGGGTTTGATGAACAAGCTTTCGGCCAAGACATCCGGTCTTCAGGATCTGCCGGCTATCACCAGTGCATCCCCTCTGGAAGACAGTTGTCGTTCTGGTGCCTCCGTGGCCTCAGACACTCTGCTTGCTTCCATGACAGAAAAAGAGCTGGCGCGAACGGTGGTAATTGTTCAGGACGCCTTTACCAGTTTTTTCGAAACTCCGGTATTGACTGACCTGGTCGAGCTGCTGGTCAGACTCGGTTATCGCCCTCTCGTTGCGCCTTATAAACCCAACGGCAAAGTGTTGCATGTCTACGGTTTTCTGGGGCGCTTTGAAAAAGTCGCGAAAACCAATGCCAGAGCACTCAAAAAACTGGCCGATAAAGGCGTAGCCCTGATAGGGATTGATGCCGCCGTTACCCTGACTTATCGCGATGAATACCATGAGATCATGGGTGAAGAGGCCCCCAAAGTGCAATTACTCTCGGAATGGTTTGCCAGCCAGGCGGATACCATTCGTGAGCTTCAGTTAAACCTGAAGGGTGAGCTCAAACTGCTGGGGCACTGCACAGAGACCACTAATGCGCCAGCAGCACCGGCTCAGTGGCAAAAGCTGTTTGCCGCCTGCGGACTAAAACTGACTTACCAGGCTACTGGCTGTTGCGGCATGGCGGGTATCTACGGGCATGAAACCCGTAACCAGGAAACGTCCCGCAAACTGTACGACATGAGCTGGAAACCTGTGATTGAGAGTCCTGACAACCAGGATCAACTGGTGGCTACTGGCTACTCCTGTAGAAGTCAGGTTAAGCGTTTTGGGAATACCGAGATTCCTCACCCGGTTTCAAAGCTGTTGGCCTTGATGAACGAGTAAAATAACAGTGCTCAACCCACTGCCAACAGCTCTGACAGCTCATTGCGATTCTCAATCAGATCAGCCAGCGTGTAACCTTCCAAAACCGCCATGAATGCTGACATGGCGTCAGCCAGAGCCTTTTTCAAACGACAATCAGTTGATATTCGACACACCGGTTCATCACAGTCCACCAATACCAGGGTGGACTCCATCATTCTCACCACCACCCCCAGGTTAATCTCTTCAGCAGAGCGCCCCATCCGGAAACCACCACCTTTTCCACGAACCGTTGACAGATAACCTTCCTGACCCAGGCGCTGGACAATCTTCATGACATGATTTCGCGAGAGATCATACACCTTTGTTACTTCCTGAATAGAGATCAACCTGAGCTGTGGCTGCAATGCCGAGTAGATCAGGATTCTCAGCGCATAATCGGTTTGCTTGGTCAATTTCATGGGAACTATAGACTTTTTTTAAAGATGCATCTAGGATGCACCTAATAAAGATGCATTACAAATACATCTTATAAAAAAACCATCTGGAGCCATCCCATGAGCCTGAGTGAAAAGACCATCAACATCGTCAAAGCCACTGCCCCCGTATTGGCTGAACATGGCGATGCAATCACCCGCCACTTTTACCAGCGTCTGTTCAGCCATCATCCTGAACTGCTGAATATTTTTAATGTCTCCCACCAGGAGACAGGCCGTCAACAAGCTGCACTGGCTGCGGCTGTCTATGGCTACGCTGCCCATATTGATAACCTGGGAGCACTCAACAATACTGTGCAGCGCATTGCCCACAAGCATGCCAGCTTCAATGTAAAACCCGAGCACTATCCCATTGTTGGTGAAAACCTGCTGGCAGCATTGGCCTGCGTTCTCGGTGATATTGCAACGGATGAGGTTCTTGAAGCCTGGGGAAAGGCGTATCAATTCCTGGCCAATATCTTTATCGAAGTTGAAGAAAGTATTTATCAGGAAAGTGAGGGTCACAAAGGCGGCTGGCGCGGTACCCGTGAATTCACAGTAATCCGAAAAGTAAAAGAGAGCGACCTGATCACTTCCTTCTACTTTGAGCCAGTGGACGGAAAACCCATTGCTGACTTCAAACCGGGACAATACATAGGTCTCTACATAACCCCGGAAAACAGTGATAACCGTTGCATCCGTCAGTACAGTCTGTCCGATGCAAGTAATGGCAAAAACTACAGAATTTCAGTAAAGCGTGAAGGAACAGGGGCTATTCAGGGCCTGGTTTCCAACTACCTGCACGACCATGTACAAGAAGGTGATACGGTAGAACTAAGTCCTCCTGCCGGAGACTTCTTTCTGGACACCCGCCATGAAAACCCGGTTGTTCTAATCAGCGGTGGTGTCGGTGTCACACCGCTACTGAGCATGCTGAATACCCTGATCGCCTCGAACACCCGGGAACCTGTCCGCTTTGTTCACAGTGCAGTAAACGGCAGTGTTCATGCCTTTTCCGATCATATAAACACTCTGGCGGAAGAGCGTGATAATCTTGAGAAATTTGTTTTCTACGATCAGCCTGCAAATAGTGACCAGCACTATGATCATGCCGGCCGTACCGACCTGAACCTGATTCGTGGGCAGATTGAAATCCCGGGTGCTCACTACTACTTCTGTGGCCCTTCAGGTTACATGGCCATGGTCAATGAAACACTTCTGAGCTGGGGTGTACCATCAGAAAACATTCACTATGAGGTATTCGGTCCTCACAAGGAAATCTGATCTGTGCTGAAGAGTGCCTGAGGCGCTCTCCTGCTGACGCCTTTTTGTCACCTTCTCTCCCTGTTGATGCTCATCCAAATGTTGAATCAGGTTTCTGACTCTTATCCTGCCTCCGTTTCTGTTGCTAGATTCTTGATAAAGAGGTTTTAAAACAGGGAAGTAAACAATGACTCCGGGTCTTTATGAACAGGTTCGAGATCTGACTCTAGATCGTAATAAGTTTGCACCGGGTACCAGGGTTGGACTCAATGACCAATACGAACTGGTGGAAGTAATAGCCAGCTACAAAGACTGGATTATCACTCATCCGGATCCTATTCGCCTGAGAAACCTGCTCGGCTCGCTGATTCAATCAGCCCAGGATGTGAATCAATACCTCAACCTGAGTGATCGTTCCGCCTCAATGCTTGAAGCACAGGTAGCTGGAGAGCTGGACTTTTCGGTACTGACCAAACAGGTCGCAGAGTTCCTGAAAACCCCCGCCTGTCAGATCATTCGAACCAGAGAACAGCTGAATAATCTGCTACAAGCTTCTGTCGAGGCCAAAAAGCCCAAGAAAAATATCCAGGACGAACTGAAACAAGCCATGCATGAAGGCTTTTCAAGATTCTGCGACCTTATGGACGCCAGCGATCTCAAGCAGCTTGTCGGATTCTATAAAACAGCACTGCTTGAATGGCTGGATGAATTCAGTCATCTGTGCGCAATTGAGGGCGATCTGAACGATGTATATCAGGCCACCAGGAACGGTTTTGATGCCTTCACCAAAGACCTTATTACTGAGACTCAGGGCAAAGTTATCACACCCTCTTCTGCCAGGGCAGCCAATCAGGTTGCAGAAGATGAGGGGCACCAGTGGGGTGAGAATGCCGAATCACTGAGTGAAATGGATGGCTGGTTGCAGTCATCCAACACTGAAAATCTGGAGCGGCTACTGAAGAAGATCCGTCAGGATAAAGATCTTGGTGACAGGTTTCTGAAGGTTAAAGAGTTTGAACTCAGATCCCGTCTGGAAAAATGCCCTGACGCCATAGCTAAAGACCTGAAGAACATGAAGCTTTCACTGGATGATCACCTTCTGCGCTCTGCAAAGCCTCAGCGCAACAAACACGACCTCCTTTATCAAATTGTTCTCTCTGTTGCCCGGCAGCAGAGCACCGACATTATTGCCCGTCTACCACAGGATGATCCTGACATGATGGGTCTTGGTCTTTATCTGAAATACCCGAATCTGATGGCTCGATGTAAGCCAGCCCTCGTGCATCAGCTCATTCTTCTGATTCAACTCAGCCCAGAGATGGAAGAGCATTATATTACCGTAGCCTCAAAACATTATCTGAGGCACCAGGATGGCTTGATGGTTGCCCACTCACCGCTTTTATACAAAGCCACCCGACATACACTGCTACTGTCTGACTTTACCCTGGAAAAAACTATTACTCTGGAATTCATCAAGCACTACCCAAAAGCGGCTCTGGACATTGAGCCAGCTCTTTTTAAAAAACTACTTGCTCACCCTGATCTGGTCGACTTCTGGCCCGGGTTTATCGCAGAAAATGCGACCCGGCTCAGTGTTGAAAACTGGCAACAGATCTTTTCTGGAAATCCATCCGGATTTCATAAATTGATCACCCGACAAATGTCAGCAACACCACCAGTGGTTTGCCGATTCCCCAACGCTTTCACAGCTCAGGTAAAGAGCTTCCTGAAAAACAACCCGGACATATTAAGCAAAGTGCTGAAGTTACCCAGACAAGTGGAAAGTGCTGGTTACAGAACGTTGATAGCCATCGCCCAATCACTCTCTTTTGAAGTTGCCACCCTCTCGGACGTCAAACCCGATTCAGGTTTGAAATCAGAAGAAATTGGCAGCCCAAGTCAATACTGAATCATAAACGACGCCGGACAAATGAACCCGGCATCGCAGGCAAGACCAGTCCCGCGACCGAAACACCGGCTGAAGCCAAGGTTGCAAGAGTAGAGGTGGTTTGGTATCGGCAGTTGAAATGAAAATTGTCAACTAACGCCAAAAAACTGCTGATAAGGCCAGTGTTGTCATGAATACTCCGGGCGTTAATGACTTGGAAGACATTTTCTTGCGCGGTGAAACCTTTGTTTTTGAAAAAATAATTATTTTCTTGATCTATCAACTTTCTGGTCTAGCCTCTCCACTCTTATAAGCGCAAAATAGATGTAAGGATAAAGCTTTGAAAAAGCCATTTTCCGAGGCACTGCTGTTGTTGCTAATATTACTGCCTGTTACCTGTAATGCCAAATCGTTAAAAAGACATTTTATTGTCGAGTTTGAACAAGATGGAGGCATTCCAGAAAGGAGTTTTTTCATAGAATACAATACAAAAACATTGTCGTACGACAAGTCATACTCTGCCGAAACAAATGATGACTCAGGATCAATTTTTCCACCTGATCACAAATCATACAGACTTGGCGATTATGGAGAAACAACGCCTCTTATTGAATCAATTCCGTGGGAATTGATTTACGTCGCTCATCTGCTGGTTGCTTACAAGCTGGTTCTGACCACAAGCGCCCCTCTTCTGAGCGCCAAACCCTATTCATGGATACCCACAGAAGCGTTTGTCGCTGTCGGTATACTTTTAAAAAGCTATTGGAACTCCAATTCATCGCTGTTTAACCCGGTGGATCAACTGGAGACAAGTCAGAATCATCCGTTTGCGATCACCACTATGGTGCTTCCCGGACAGGGTCAAACAGAAAATGACCAACAAAACCAGGCATCAGCATCGTCCGATCAGCAGGCCCCGGGAACAATCACCCGTGAAGGCTTTTTTGGCAAGCTTCTGTCTCGCCGCTCTGGCAAAGGCGAAGGAAACCCCGAACGACATCAGCATACTTTCGGCTTAAATTGTTACGTCGATTCCTGTCATGGCGTTTGTCAATTCCGATCACAAGCTGATAGCAGCGGGCAACCTGATACAGTTGAGGAGTGCCCCATATGCTTTGAAATGTTCGGAAAAGTAACTGTGACTCCCTGTTGTTCGAATAAAATTGACACGCACTGTTTAAAAGAGATATTTCTGAGCACTTCATCAGGGTCAACGAAAACCTGTCCATTTTGCAGAGAAGATCTGTCTTTCCTGGCACAATCACCGGATTTTGCAGCAAGTGTAGAAGCACAGCAGGACTTAACAGTTCCTGATAACGAGCCTTCGGGTATCAGTTCCTCACAAACAGCCTCTTTCACTAACACTATGAGAGCACGTGATCTAACAGTCTGCGAGGTGATCCTAATGGACGGGATTGGCAGGGTGTTGCCATGCGGGAAGGTCTGCAAAAATCACGCAGCCTTAGCCAATCATGTATCACGTTGCCACTTTCGCCGATGAAACTGTGACATGGCCGGAGAGCCCCCTCTATGATTGGAGGCTGTCGCAAAACTCTGGTTCCCATGCTCTGAGGTCGTCATTCCCGCGAAGGCGGGAATCCAGCGCCAACGGTGGATCTCTGCCTTCTCGGGGATGACAAGGCCAGGGGGGCACCGGGCAGTATGGTTCTGGTGGTGAGTCAGTGTGGATTCCCGCCTTCGCGGGAATGACGAGAATGAAGTCGGGAATGACGAGAATGAAGCCGGGAATGACGAGAATGAAGCCGGGAATGACGGGAGTCAACTCGTTCCCACGCTGGAGAGAGTTTTGCGACAGCCTCAGAGCGTGGGAACGAGTTGTTGGGCTTTTGCGACAGCCTCATTGGGGCGGGGGTTTCATACCAATCGATCATTTTTTCTTGATTTAACAACTTTCTGGTCTAGCCTCTCTATTTCAAAAAAATACGAAATAGATATTAAGGATGACCCCTTGAGAAAACCATTTTCTGCGGCACTGCTGTTCTTGCTGATGTCGTTGTCTGTTATCTGTTACGCCGAGCCATACAACAACGCCCTGAGCGCCAAACCTTATTCATGGATACCGGTAGAAGCGTTTGTCGCCGTCGGCATGCTTTTGAAAAGTGACTGGAACTCCAATTCATTGCTGTTCAACACAGCGGATCAACCGAAGGCCAGTCAGGATCATCCGTTTGCCATCAGCACTATGGTACTACCCGGACAGGGTCAACAAAAAAATGACCAGCAAAGCCAGGCATCAGCATCATCCAATCAGCAGGCCTCAGGAACAAACACCCACCTTAAAAACTGTTTCGCCCAGTTCCAGACTTGCCGCCGCGACGGTAATGGGAACCCTGAACAACCCCAACATACTTTCGGTTTAAAGTGTTACGTCGATTCCTGTAATGGCGTTTGTCGATTTCGATCACCCGCTGATAGCAGTACGCTACCCGAAGCAAGTGACGAATGCCCTATATGCTGTGAAGCGTTTACTAATACGATTCTTACTCCTTGTTGTTCGCAGAAAATTGACAAACACTGTTTGCAAGAGGCATTTGAGAAAACTGGGAACACCTGCCCATATTGCAGAGAAGATTTATCTTTTCTAGCTCAATCACCGGATTTTTCTCTTGGTGAAGCAGATGGGGATTGCCCTATATGCCATCAAATGTTTAGAGATGATGTGCTTGTGACTCCCTGTTGTTCGAAAAGAGTCGAGACATGTTGTCTACTGGATGCTTTGGTATGGTCGGAGTCGGGACACTGCCCATTTTGCACAGCAGGCACGTTATCAGTATTACGATCACTAGGTTTTATAGCAAGCGCAGAGGCACCGCAGGACTTAACAGGTTCTGTTAACGGAGACTTGCCAATAGTTGGCGAGGATGGGCCATGTCAAAGAGTCTACAAGTATGTCAGAGACCTGATCGGGTATCTCGAATAAATATACCCCTGATGAGTTTCTGGTCTAGCCTCCACATTCTCAAAGACACAAAATAGCTGTCAGGTTAAACCTTTGAAAAACCCGTTTTCAGCGGCAGTGCTGTTATTGCTAATGTCGGTGTCTGTTATATGTTCTGCGGAACCGTTAAAAAGATATTTTATTGACGAGTTTGAACAGGATGGAGGCATTCCAAAAGGGAGCGTTTCTATAAAACGCAACAGTTACGTTGAAACAACATCTTCTATTGAATCGATATCGTGGGAGCTGATTTATGCCACTCATCTGCTGGTGGCTAGCAAATTGCTACTGACCACCAGTGACAACCCCTTTAGCGCCAGACTTTATTCATGGATACCATTAGAAGCGCTTGTTGCTGTCGGCATGCTTTTGAAAAGCTATGGGAACCCGGATTCACTTCTGTTCAACACGGCGAATCAACTGGAGGTCAGTCAGAATCATCCGTTTGCCATCACCACTATGGTCCTTCCGGGACAGGGTCAAACAAAAAATAGCCAACAAAGCCAGGCGCCAGCATCTTCCGCTCAGCAGGCCTCAGGAACAATCAACCGTCTTATAGGCTCTTTCGCCAGGCTTCTCTCTTGCCGCCGCGACGGTAATGGAGAACCCGAACAACACCAGCACACTTACGGTTTAGATTGTTACGCCGACTCCTGTAACGGCGTTTGTCGATTCCGACCACCAGCTGAGAGCAGAGAGCTACCTGAAGCAAGTAACGATTGCCCTATATGCTTTGAAATGTTTACCAATGTGATTGTTACGCCCTGTTGTTCG
This sequence comes from Endozoicomonas sp. 8E, assembly GCF_032883915.1. Taxonomy (NCBI): domain Bacteria; kingdom Pseudomonadati; phylum Pseudomonadota; class Gammaproteobacteria; order Oceanospirillales; family Endozoicomonadaceae; genus Endozoicomonas; species Endozoicomonas sp. 8E. Next base: position 6,460,038 of record NZ_CP120717.1, read on the forward strand.
CAGAAAATTGATAAACATTGTTTACAAAATATATTTCAGACAGCTGCGGAAATCTGCCCATATTGCAGAGTAGACCTGTCTTCATTAGCAAACTCACCAGACTTTGCAGTACGCGAAGAGCTACAGCAGGACTTGCCATGTTCTTTTAACGAGCCCCGGGGGATCAGCTCCTCACAAACGGCCTCTTTCGATATCCATTCGAGAGCGCGTGGTCCAATAGCTTGCAACATGATCATAATGGACGAGAATGGCTACCTGCTGCAATGTGGGGTAGTCTTCGATACTCAAGCGGCCCTGAGGGTTCATATAGCAAGATTTCACCCCCCAGCACGCCATGACTGGGGGCAGCCCTGAAGCCCTCAGTCAACAGGGATTCTAAAAAACTGACTGATTGCACATACGACTTTTGCTGTCATGCTGTGAGCCATGTGCGAGAAAGGCTTCAGACTCGCAACAAAGAGATGGCGCTTTAAGTTGGAGCTGACACAAGGACAGGCTACCATACAGTTTTATCTGAAACCTTCTAATGGCCAAAGCAAAATCCAGAAAAGCCTATGTCTGCACCGAGTGCGGCAGCGAGTCCTCCAAGTGGCAGGGGCAATGTCCAGACTGTAAAGCCTGGAATACGTTCAAAGAGGTCAACCTGGGACCTGCGGCTTCCCCCTCTATCGGTGCCGCCAATAAATCCGGTTTTGCAGGCACCCTCAGTGGTCTTCAAACCCTGAGTGAGGTGGATGTTGCTGAAGCGCCCAGATTCAGCAGTGGCACGTCAGAGTTTGACCGGGTCCTTGGAGGTGGTTTTGTTAAAGGCAGTGCCGTCCTGATTGGCGGCCATCCGGGGGCTGGCAAGAGTACCATCCTGCTTCAGGTTCTTTGTCACGTTGCCCAGAGCATGAATGCCCTCTATGTCTCGGGTGAGGAATCACTTCAACAAATTGCAGCACGGGCCAAACGCCTCGATCTGCCTGCCGATCGCCTGAAGATGCTGGCAGAAACCTCAGCCGAAAATATTGTCGCTGTGGCCGAGCAGGAGAAGCCGGGGGTTATTGTTATCGACTCTATCCAGGTCATGTATATGAACGGCGTGGACGCGGCTCCCGGTGGCGTTGCCCAAGTCAGGGAGTCCGCAGCCTTCCTTACCCGCTTTGCCAAACAAACTGGCACTGTCTTGCTGTTGGTGGGCCATGTGACCAAGGATAATTCTCTGGCAGGCCCTATGACACTGTCCCATATTATTGATACCCAGATCATGCTGGGAAATACCGACGACTCTCGCTTCAGGGTTATGCGGGCAACCAAGAACCGATTTGGACAGGTGAATGAGCTGGGCATCTTTGCCATGACGGAAAGGGGAATGAAAGAAGTCAAAAATCCTTCAGCCATTTTCCTGTCCCGGGCATCCGAGCCAACCTCAGGCAGCATCATAAATGTTTTGTGGGAGGGCACCCGCCCTCTGCTGGTGGAAATTCAGGCACTGGTTGTAGACTCGCAACTGGGCAACCCAAGACGTGTAACCGTGGGACTGGATCAAAACAGACTGGCCATGCTGCTGGCGATACTGACTCGACACGGGGGTATTTTTACCAGCGATCAGGATGTTTTTCTTAACGTGGTAGGAGGCGTTAAAGTCACGGAAACCAGCGCCGATCTGGCCGGTTTGCTGGCAGTCGTTTCCAGCCTGCGCGACACTGCTCTACCCCAGGATCTTTTCGCCTTTGGGGAAGTGGGCCTTGCGGGTGAAATCAGGCCCGTTGCCAACGGTCAGGAACGCTTGATTGAAGCAGCCAAACACGGCTTCAGAAGAGCCATTGTACCGGCAGCAAACAAGCCCAGAAAACCCATTGAAGGATTAACTGTTGTCGGCGTGCACAAACTGTCCGAGGCACTGGAGGCTATCTGAATTATCCGGGTCAACATTCATCCTGTTATAATCCGGCAAAATGTTTGAAATCAGGTTAGAACATGCTCAAAGGTCTCTACGGTGTAACCGACAGCCAGCTTCTCCCCGACGATCGTATTCTGATGGAAGCGGTTGAACAGGCTTTGATGGGTGGCATGAAAGTACTTCAGTATCGCGACAAGAGTCTGGATCATGAAAAGAGGTTCCGTCAGGCCAGTACTCTGAGGGTGCTCTGCCACAGTTACGGGGCCCTTTTAATTATCAATGATGACATTGAACTGGCTGCAGAATCGGAAGCAGACGGCGTACACCTGGGACAACAGGATGAATCCATAAAATCCGCCCGAAAAAGGCTCGGGGAATACGCTATTATTGGTATCAGCTGCGAAGGATCTCTCGATCTGGCCCACAAGGCTGTTGAGGAGGGTGCCGATTACATTGCCTTTGGACGTTTTTCCCCCTCACGTACCAAGCCTGACGCCAAGCCTGCCGAGCCGTCACTTCTGCCTTCTGCCCGGGAGACCTTTAAAGTCCCTGTTGTAGCTATCGGAGGAATTACCGTGGATAATGCCCCGCAGCTTATAGAGGCGGGTGCTGATATGGTGGCAGTGGTTCGTAATTTGTTTGCTTCCACAGATATTCAGAGTCGTGCCCGCAGTTTTACTGAATTGTTTAATCAGGAATAGATCATGTCCCTTCCCCATGAATGCTCCAGCACTCTGTTTACTGAAGCCCAGGCTGTCATCCCGGGAGGGGTCAACTCACCGGTCAGAGCGTTCAAGGGTGTCGGTGGCGAACCAGTCTTCTTCAAAAGCGCCAAAGGTGCCTATATACAGGATGTCGATGGCAATAGCCTGATTGATTACGTGGGTTCCTGGGGTCCGATGATTCTCGGACATAACCATCCGGATGTTGTCAGCGCCGTTCGCGATCAGGCCCTGGATGGAATGAGCTTCGGTGCGCCCACAGCCCTGGAAACCGAGCTGGCCCTGAAAGTTCGTGAAATTTTTCCCTCCATGGAACTGCTCAGAATGGTGAGCTCGGGTACCGAAGCCACCATGAGTGCTATTCGTCTGGCCAGGGGCGTTACCGGCCGTGACAAGATTGTGAAGTTTGAAGGCAACTACCATGGCCATTCCGACTCACTGCTGGTAAAGGCTGGCTCTGGCGCGCTAACTCTGGGAGTGCCAAGCTCTCCCGGAGTTCCTGAAGCTCTGGCAGAAAGCACTATTACACTGACGTACAACGACCTTGACTCTGTTAAACAGGCTTTTGCAGAAACAGGCAGCGAAGTGGCCTGTATCATCGTTGAGCCAGTGGCCGGTAACATGAACTGCATTCCCCCGGTCAAAGGTTTCCTTGAAGGTCTTAGAGAAGTGTGTAGTGAGAACGGCGCCCTGCTAATCTTTGATGAAGTCATGACCGGATTCCGTGTTGCCCTGGGCGGAGCACAGGCTCACTATGATGTAAAACCGGATCTGACGACACTGGGTAAAATCATCGGTGGCGGTCTGCCAGTAGGCGCTTTTGGTGGCCGAAAAGAGGTCATGGAGCATCTGGCTCCACTGGGACCGGTTTACCAGGCTGGCACCCTGTCTGGTAACCCGTTGGCTATGGCCGCAGGGCTGGCGACACTGAGAAACCTGAGTCGCCCCGGCTTCCACGCGGAGCTTACCGAAAAAGCAGCGAAGTTACTGGCAGGCTTTAAGGAGAAAGCCTCAAAACACGGCATTCCCCTGCAAACCTCTCAGGTGGGTGGTATGTTTGGTTTATTTTTCACTGACCAGCCTGATGTCGAGCGCTTTGATCAGGTAATGGCCTGCGATGGAACCTTCTATGGTCGCTTCTTCCACGCCATGCTGGATGAGGGAGTCTATCTGGCTCCCTCCGCATTCGAAGCCGGATTTATATCCGAAGCTCATGGTGATCTGGAGATTCAGAAAACCATAGAGGCTGCGGATCGTGCTTTCCATCACTGTCGATAAGGTAATCAATTGACCGTGAAAAATATTTTACTGCGTCGTTTTTCATGCTCACCTGATTCATACTTAAAAATGACGCAAAATAGTTTTCTTACCTCACGGCTGTATTCACTATGAGTTCACTGGCTCTTTCGGATGCGGTGCTGGCAGCTGCCAGCACCTTTGCTGTCTTCCTGCTCTGCCAGCAACAGGCATTTGCCGAGATTCACAGAACGGCTACCAAGGGGGCCCTCCTGGGCTTCCTGCTGGTTGCTCTGGCGTCGGCAGCGGGCACCCTTAAGTATGGCTTTTCAGAGATCTGGACCGGTGTCTATCTCTTTCTGAATAATGCCGCTACTTACCTTTCACCACCATTAGTTGGTACAGCAATCGCTCTGCTTCTGTCTAACAGGGTGTGGAGTAAGCCGGCCTGGGGAAGGATGATCATCGGACTCTGTCTGGCTTATGAAATAAGCCGCTGGTACGGGGTTGAAACACTCTACAGGGACGCCCTGCTGGCTGTCAGCCTGCTCATCGCTCTCTATAGTGTAGTCAGAGCACAAGTAGAGCCCGGCCCCAAGGGCTTACTGCTCATCGCATTCATCAGCTTTTTTATTGGCGGCCTGGTCATTGGTAATGAGGGCACCCTGGGTGGATACCTGAGGCTTAACCTTTTCCGCTATATGATTGCCCTGGGAAGCCTGCTGATGGCAACCGGTTTGTTCATGCTATTGAAAAACCAGAACCGGACTTTCGAACAAGCAGACATAAATCAGGAATAAACGAACACTCCCTTCTCCTGTCGGACTGCCAGCAGCAGATGGCTGGCAAAACAAATGCACGACGATGGTTCAGACACGGAGGCTCATGCCGGAGGCATTGGAAAGAGTTTAACGTTATTGCCTTTTGCTTCAGAAACCTTGGCTGCCCCTTCTTTTTCAACTTCGTCAATGCGGATAATAGACGACAAAGGAATATAACTCCGCTTAACACCTTCGAAAGTGCTCTTAAGTTTCTCTTCACTGGGATCGACCAGCAACTGGCTACGCTCACCAAAAGCAAATTCCTCTACTTCAATAAACCCCCAGAGCTCACTCTGGAAAATCTGTCGAGCGTACACTTCAAAGACTTCAGACTCATTCTGAAAAATAACACGAAAAATCTGAGATTTCGACATTGACTCCAAACACCTGTGACGCCGGAAACTTTAATGAAAAACATTCATTTCCAAAGGAGATTAGGGACTGGTTCTAACACCTATGGTCATTTCGGGCATGTAATACTAAAGGCGGCTAGCATAGCACAGTCTGGGCTGCCATGAGCTAATGAAAACAGGGGTTTATTGGACTTTAGTAATTTTTCAATATCTAAACTATATTTCACTGTGGGCTGGTTATGGAACATGGTTTGTATTCGATATGTATACAGTGTCGCAAATTTCAGGCCCAGTTTTCTATTTAGCTAATTCTGGTGAGCTTGAGTCGCTTGAATCAGGCATGCTGATTTCCGAGAGCACCGTAATTTCGAGCCCCTATGGGCAGCATTATGTGGTTCTTCAGAGGGAGTCAGGACCCCCAATATCTGTTTTAGTTAAAGACTTTCAATCTCTGGCCAGCGTCCTGCCTGATGATTCTGCTGCCTCTAAAGGAGACAGCGTCCAGCCAGCTAACAACCTGCCTGACAGTAGTTTAGAGGAAGCATTGCAAGCGACCAAAACAGCTAAAGACCATAATGACCGTCGAGTTATGCATGTTGTTGAGTTTGAAGACGGGCATCATAGGCCAGCTGCGGTTGTGGAACGCGTTAACCTTGAAGTGGACATTTCGAGAGGACAAGCTTTCACTAATGATCCTACCGCACGTGACTACAGTGGCTTTTTAAATACAGACCCTGGCTCAGCTTCGCAATTTAATGAAATATCTTTTTCAAATTCACGAGACGGAACCATTGCTCCATCGATAGCAGGAAGATCACCAGAATTATCCGAAAATGCTGCTTCGAATAATTTGCCTCTGACGTTTGTCGGCAGTTTTCTTGGTCAAGTGTTCGAAGATTCGCAGATTAGTGCACATGGGCAATTTGATTTAGAAGGTGGGGAGAGCACTATCCCCGCGCAAGCTTATCAAGGTAAATATGGTGTTCTGACCATTGAGGAAAGTGGTGCATGGCGCTACACGCTAGATAACAGTTCATCCGATGTTCAGGGGCTACATGATGGCCAGCGTGTATCTGAGTATTTTGTCGTACATGCTCTAAATGCAAACGGTGTTAATTTCTCCCATGCGCTTACTGTTGATGTTCAAGGCACTAATGATTTGCCCGTCATACATAGCAGACACGTAGGCCATTCAATTATTGAAGGTGCAAGTCAGCCGACCACTGGCAGCATTAGCTTCACCGATGCCGATACGGGCGACGCTGCAACCTTCTCCACCCCGGTGACAGTGGCAGGCTTTACGTTGAATGCCGATGGCACCTATTCTTTCGACCCGGCCGATCCGGCCTACGATGGTATAGCTCAGGGCGATACGCAAAGAATCGTGATCCCGCTCACGGTGACTGACGCCAGTGGCGCTTCTGATACTAAAACTCTGGTGATGACGATTAGCGGCACCAACGACACACCCGTGCTCGATCAGATACAGGCGCAAAGCGCAACGAAAGGTGGCAGCCAGCTTGGCGGACAGATCACTTCGCAAGACCCTGATGCTCATGCATCCGTCGCTTATTCAATCGCTACTCCGGTTGATGGCTTCACACTCAGCAAGGAGGGTCATTATGCCTTTGACCCAGGCCATACTGCCTATCAATCCCTTGCGACTGGTCAGAATAGAACGTTGACTATCCCGATTACGGCTACGGATCAACACGGAGCCACCGATACCCGGGATCTGGTCATTACCGTACACGGTCGATCCAATGCTGCGGTGATTGCTGGAGCAGACTCCGGTAGCGTCACCGAGGATTCTTCAATACAAGTCGCTGGTATCCTGAGTATTACTGACAAAGATGCAGGTCAGGATCACTTCCAGGCAGGTAACTACACCGCGACTCATGGCAGCTTATACCTTGATGCTAATGGTCACTGGGCATACAACCTGGATAACACCCATGCCGACGTTCAGGCGCTGGGGGCTGGCGCAACGACCACCAACAGCCTGACCGATACCATTCAGATTCAGAGTGCGGATGGCACAAGGCATAATATTGTTATCACCATTAACGGCTCTAACAATAGCCCGGTACTGAACGCCATTTCCGCCGCTTCTGCAACAGAAGGTGCCAGCCAGCCGATCACGGGAAGCATTACCTCCACCGATGTCGATACGGGCGACACTGCAACTTACTCCACCAAATCAACAGCGGCAGGGTTCACGCTGAATGCCGATGGCACCTACTCTTTCGACCCAGCTGATCCGGCCTACGATGGTTTAGCTCAAGGCGATACGCAAAAAATCGTGATCCCGGTCACGGTGACCGACGGTAGTGGCGCTACAGATACTAAAGCCCTGGTGATGACGGTTAGTGGTACCAACGACGCCCCCGTGCTTGATCAGATACAGGCGCAAAGCGCGACGGAAGATGGCAGCCAACTCAGCGGTCAGGTCACTTCACAAGACCCGGATAACTATGCATCCGTCGCTTATTCAATCGCTGCTCCGGTTGACGGCTTCATGCTTAACAGGGATGGTCAATATACTTTTGATCCGGGCCATGCTGCGTTCCAGTCCATTGCGGCCGGTCAGGATAAAACGCTGACTATCCCCGTTACGGCTACGGATCAGCACGGAGCCAGCGATACCCGGAATCTGGTCATTACTGTACACGGTCAATCGGATGCTGCGGTGATTGCTGGAACAGACTCCGGTAGCGTCACCGAGGATTCTTTATTACAAGTCACTGGCAGTCTGATTATTACCGATAAGGATGCAGGGCAGGATCACTTTCAGGCAGGTAACTACACAGCAACCCATGGCACCTTGCACCTTAATGCTAATGGTCACTGGGCTTACAACCTGGATAACACCCATGCCGACGTTCAGGCGTTGGGGGCTGGCACAACGACCACCAACAGCCTGACCGACAGGATTCAGATTCAAAGTGCTGATGGCACAACGCATGATATTGTTATCACCATTAACGGTTCTAACGATGGTCCGTTACTGAATACCATTTCCGCCGCCTCTGCAACAGAGGGTGGCAGCCAGCCAACCACGGGAAGCATTACTTCCGCCGATGTCGATACGGGTGACACTGCAACTTACTCCACCACAGCGACAGTGGCAGGGTTCACCCTGAAGGCCGATGGCAGCTATTCTTTCGACCCGGCCGATCCGACCTACAATGGCCTGGCTCAAGGCGATACGCAAAGAATCGTGATCCCGGTCACAGTGACTGACGGTAGTGGCGCTACTGATACTAAAGCCTTGGTGATGACGGTTAACGGTACCAACGACGCTCCCGTGCTTGATCAGATACAGGCGCAAAGCGCGACGGAAGATGGCAGCCAACTTGGCGGACAGATCACTTCACAAGACCCGGATAACCATGCGTCCGTCGCTTATTCAGTGGCTACTCCGGTTGATGGCTTCACGCTTAACAAGGATGGTCAATATACTTTTGATCCGGGCCATGCTGCGTACCAGTCCCTCGCGGCCGGTCAGGATAAAACGCTGACTATCCCCATTACGGCTACGGATCAGCACGGAGCCACCGATACCCGGAATCTGGTCATTACTGTACACGGTCAATCGGATGCTGCGGTGATTGCTGGAGCAGACTCCGGTGACGTTACCGAGGATTCTTTATTACAAGTCACTGGTAGTCTGATTATTACCGATAAGGATGCCGGGCAGGATCACTTCCAGGCAGGTAACTACACAGCAACCCATGGCACCTTGCACCTTAATGCTAATGGTCACTGGGCTTACAATCTGGATAACACCCATGCCGACGTTCAGGCGTTGGGGGCTGGCACAACGACCACCAACAGCCTGACCGACAGGATTCAGATTCAAAGTGCTGATGGCACAACGCATGATATTGTTATCACCATTAACGGCTCTAACGATGGCCCGGTACTGAATGCCATTTCCGCCGCCTCTGCAACAGAAGGTGACAGCCAGTCGACCACGGGAAGCATTACCTCCACCGATGTCGATACGGGTGACACTGCAACTTACTCCACCACAGCGACAGTGGCTGGGTTCACGCTGAAGGCCGATGGCACCTATTCTTTCGACCCAGCCGATCCGACCTACAATGGCTTAGCTCAAGGCGATACGCAAAGAATCGTGATCCCGGTCACAGTGACCGACGGCAGTGGCGCTACTGATACTAAAGCTTTGGTGATGACAGTTAGCGGTACCAACGACGCCCCCGTACTTGATCAGATACAGGCGCAAAGCGCGACAGAAGATAGCAGCCAACTTAGCGGGCAGATCACTTCACAAGACCCGGATGACCATGCATCCGTCGTTTATTCAATGGCTACTCCGGTTGATGGCTTCATGCTTAACAAGGATGGTCAATATACTTTTGATCCGGGCCATGCTGCTTACCAGTCCCTCGTGGCCGGTCAGGATAGAACGCTGACTATCCCCATTACGGTTACGGATCAACATGGAGCCACTGATACCCGGAACCTTGTCATTACTGTACATGGTCAATCGGATGCTGCAGTGATTGCTGGAGCAGACTCCGGTAGCGTCACCGAGGATTCTTCATTACAAGTCACTGGTAGCCTGAGTATTACCGATAAGGATACAGGTCAGGATCACTTTCAGGCAGGTAACTTCTCAGCAACCCATGGCACCTTACATCTTGATGCCAATGGTCACTGGGCTTACGACCTGGATAACACCCACGGCGACGTTCAGGCGTTGGGGGCTGGCACAACGACCACCAACAGCCTGGCCGATAGAATCCCGATTCAAAGTGCTGATGGCACAACGCACAATATTGTTATCACCATTAACGGTTCTAACGATGGCCCGGTACTGAATGCCATTTCCGCCGCCTCTGCAACAGAAGGTGACAGCCAGCCGACCACGGGAAGCATTACTTGCGCCGATGTCGATACGGGCGACACTGCAACCTACTCCACCACTATGACGGTGCCGGGGTTTACATTAAATGCCGATGGCACCTACTCATTCGACCCGGCCGATCCGGCCTACGATGCTTTAGCTCAAGGCGATACGCAAAGAATCGTGATCCCGGTCACGGTGACTGACGGTAGTGGCGCTACTGATACTAAAGCCTTGATGATGACGGTTAGCGGTACCAACGACGCCCCTGTACTTGATCAGATACAGACACAAAGCGCGACGGAAAACGGCAGCCAACTTAGTGGGCTGATCACTTCACAAGACCCGGATAACCATGCATCCGTCGCTTATTCAATGGCTACTCCGGTTGATGGCTTCACACTTAACAGGGATGGACAATATACTTTTGATCCGGGCCATGCTGCTTACCAGTCCCTTGCCGCCGGTCAGGATCAAACGCTGACGATCCCCATTACGGTTACGGATCAACACGGGGCCAGTGATACCCGGAATCTGGTCGTTACCGTACACGGTCAATCTAATGATGCGGTGATTGCTGGAGCAGACTCCGGTAGCGTCACTGAGGATTCTTCACTACAAGTCACTGGCATCCTGAGTATTACCGATAACGATGCCGGGCAGGATTACTTCCAGGCAGGTAGCTACACAGCAGCCCATGGCACCTTGTACCTTAATGCTAATGGTCACTGGGCTTACAATCTGGATAACACCATTGCCGACGTTCAGGCGTTGGGGGCTGGCACAACGACCACCAACAGCCTGACCGATATAATCCCGATTCAGAGTGCAGATGGCACAACGCATGATGTTGTTATCACCATTAACGGTTCTAACGATGGCCCGGTACTGAATGCCATTTCCGCCGCCTCTGCAACAGAAGGTGACAGCCAGCTGACCACGGGAAGCATTACTTGCGCCGATGTCGATACGGGTGACACTGCAACTTACTCCACCACTATGACAGTGTCAGGGTTTACATTGAATGCCGATGGCACCTACTCTTTCGACCCGACCGATCCGGCCTACGATGGTTTAGCTCAAGGCGATACGCAAAAAATCGTGATCCCGGTCACGGTGACCGACGGTAGTGGTGCTGCAGATACTAAAGCCCTGGTGATGACGGTTAGTGGTACCAACGACGCCCCCGTGCTTGCTCAGATACAGGCGCAAAGCGCGACGGAAGATGGCAGCCAACTTGGCGGACAGATCACTTCACAAGACCCGGACAACCATGCGTCCGTCGCTTATTCAGTGGCTACTCCGGTTGATGGCTTCACGCTTAACAAGGATGGTCAATATACTTTTGATCCGGGCCATGCTGCGTACCAGTCCATTGCGGCCGGTCAGGATAAAACGCTGACTATCCCCATTACGGCTACGGATCAGCACGGAGCCACCGATACCCGGAATCTGGTCATTACTGTACACGGTCAATCGGATGCTGCGGTGATTGCTGGAACAGATTCCGGTAGCGTCACCGAGGATTCTTTATTACAAGTCACTGGTAGTCTGATTATTACCGATAAGGATGCAGGGCAGGATCACTTCCAGGCAGGTAACTACACAGCAACCCATGGTACCTTGCACCTTAATGCTAATGGTCACTGGGCTTACAATCTGGATAACACCCATGCCGACGTTCAGGCGTTAGGAGCTGGCACAACGACCACCAACAGCCTGACCGACAGGGTTCAGATTCAGAGTGCTGATGGCACAACGCATGATATTGTTATCACCATTAACGGTTCTAACGATGGCCCGGTGCTGAATGCCATTTCCGCCGCCTCTGCAACAGAAGGTGACAGCCAGTCGACCACGGGAAGCATTACTTCCGTCGATGTCGATACGGGTGACACTGCAACTTACTCCACCACAGCGACAGTGGCAGGATTCACCCTGAAGGCCGATGGCAGCTATTCTTTCGACCCGGCCGATCCAACCTACAATGGCTTGGCTCAGGGCGATACGCAAAGAATCGTGATCCCGGTCACGGTGACCGACGGTAGTGGCGCTACTGATACTAAAGCCTTGGTGATGACGGTTAGCGGCACCAACGACGCTCCCGTGCTTGATCAGATACAGGCGCAAAGCGCGACAGAAGATGGCAGCCAACTTGGCGGGCAGATCACTTCACAAGACCCGGATAACCATGCATCCGTCGCTTATTCAATCGCTACTCCGGTCGATGGCTTCACGCTTAACCGGGATGGTCAATATACTTTTGATCCGGGCCATGCTGCGTACCAGTCCCTTGCGACCGGTCAGCATAAAACGCTGACTATCCCCATTACGGTTACGGATCAACACGGGGCCACCGATACCGGGAATCTGGTCATTACTGTACACGGTCAATCGGATGCTGCGGTGATTGCTGGAGCAAACTCTGGTAGCGTCACCGAGGATTCTTCATTACAAGTCACTGGTAGTCTGAGTATCACCGATAACGATGCAGGACAGGATCACTTCCGGGCAGGAAACTACACAGGAACCCATGGCGGCTTGCACCTTAATGCTAATGGTCACTGGAGTTACAATCTGGACGACACCCATGCCGACGTTCAGGCGTTGGGGGCTGGCACAACCACCACCAACAGCCTGACCGATAGGATCCCGATTCAGAGTGCGGATGGCACAACGCATGATATTGTTGTCACCATTAACGGTTCTAACGATGGCCCGGTACTGAATGCCATTTCCGCCGCCTCTGCAATAGAAGGTGACAGCCAGCCGACCACCGGAAGCATTACTTCGACCGATGTCGATACGGGTGACACTGCAACTTACTCCAGCACTATGAGAGTGCCAGGGTTTACATTGAATGCCGATGGTAACTATTCTTTCGACCCAGCCGATCCGGCCTACGATGGTTTAGCTCAGGGCGATACGCAAAGAATCGTGATCCCGGTCATGGTGACTGACGGTAGTGGCGCTACTGATACTAAAGCCTTGATGATGACGGTTAGCGGCACCAATGACGCACCAACACTCTCTTCAACCGTTGTGTTGCCTGCCGGTACAGAGGATAAGGTGGTTATCATAAAGACTTCTGACCTCCTGGCTCACGCGGCTGATGTGGATCATCGTGCCCGTCTTAGTATTCATAACCTGTCGGCGGACCATGGTCGGATTACTGATAATCGTAATGGCACATACACCTTCACCCCGACTGCAAATTACAACGGCCCGGTGCAATTTAGCTATGAAGTACAGGACGAGCATCAATCCTCTGTCGCTCAAACAGCTTCTATGAATCTGGCTGCTGTTGATCATCTTTCAGTAATATCCGGAAATGTTGTTGCCACTGTTGCCGAAGGTGACATTGGTGATATCACCAATGTTAGAGGCATGCTCACTATCAGTGATGTTGATGTTGGTGATAATCCCGTTTTCCCGAATGTGTCGCCCACTGCAACGACCTATGGTCATTTCACCATGGTTAATGGTTTGTGGACCTATCTGCTTGACCAGAGCAAGGTGCAGGATCTAAACCCGTCTGCTCCGGATGCCAGCAAGCGCCAGGTCGCAGACTCTTACACATTTACGGCCAGTGATGGCAATGCTCAAACCGTTAATGTCGCTATCACGGGTACCAATGATGCGCCCACGATTGCGACGGTTGCTCTCAGTGGTACTGAAGACATAGCTTATACCTTCAGTCCCACTGACTTTGGCTTTCAGGATGTGGATGCGGGTGCAGTTTTGGATCATGTCACCATCACCCGGTTGCCTGTTGCCAGTGAGGGCAAACTGCAATTAAATGGTGCAGATGTCACTGTCGGCCAGAATATAGTGACCAGTGCTATCCCCAATTTAGTATTCACCCCTGCCGCCAATTTTCACGGCGATGTGCATTTTGCTTATACCGTAAACGATGGTAAGGCAGATTCAGCCGAAGCAACTGGCAACATCAGTGTTTCGAGTATTGTTGATGCCGCTACCCTATCGACAAGTGCCACACCTGTGGGAGATGAAGATAAGGCCATCGCGCTAAACCTGGTTGTTGCATCGCACGGTGATACCCCGGAAAGCATTACCCTGACAGGTTTTTTAGCAGGTACTCAGTTTTCATCAGGTCAGAGCGACGGTTCCGGTGGCTGGGTGGTAAATGCCAGCGATGTCTCATCGTTGACTTTAACACCGCCAGCAAATTATCAGGGCTCCATGCCGTTATACGTCACTGCAAAGACGAGTGATGGTACCCACTCTGTTACCTCTCCCCCCCAGACTGTTTCGGTCACGGCCAGACCTGTAACCGATGCAGCGTCAGTGGCTTTACATTTTACCGCTGAGCAAAAAGTTATGACCTTTGGCAGTGAGGGAACCGGCGGGGTTTTGAACCAGAGCCAGCTTGATACACCAAACCTTATTACAAAACTGGCCGTTGAGTTTAACATTATCGGAAGTCAACAAGTTGCCACAAGTGCCCATCATGCCGCTACGTTTCTAAGTTATGGCGTCCCCGCAGATCCAAATGAGTTTTTTGTCTGGAGACCAGATAACCTGACCATTGGAATAGGTCGCCATGAGCATGCTACCGGCATCGATACAACTGACGGAAACAGCCATCGCTACACAATATTATGGGACTCAGTGACGGGTCACCTGGATGTACTTGTCGACGGCCAAAGTGCCTATAGCCGTGACAACATCGCAACAGGCTATCAAATCCCGGGGCATGGCGTTTTTGCTCTTGCCCAGGATCAGGATCATTATGCAGAAGAGTCGGGGCCTGCTGCCACAGGGAACCATGGTTTTAACCCTAATAGCGCCTATCATGGTCAGATGTACAGTGTATCGATGGCTGCCAATGTCGATGTCGAAAAAACTCTCTTGGCTCATTCTCCCCTGGGCAAAGTAATACCAAAAAATGCAGGCCTGGTTTTTGACATACAAGCAGACCATTCTGGCACTCTTGTCGATGTAACGGGTCACCATCAGTTATCCCAGGCCGGGGCATTGACTGAACAGAAGGTATCAGTCGATACGGATATCGCTACTCCAGATAGCTCTGCACTACTGCATTTACACCCAACGATAACACCACCTTCTGATCCGCAGGACCATATCAGTAAGATTGAACTCACAGGTTTTAATGTCGGAACGGTATTAAGTGATGGCCGTGGTCACACTCATACAGTTACCCAAATAACAGAACATATCGATGTTCACGACTGGGCAACCAGTGGTGTGACAGCTCAGTTACCCGGTGGAAATGCACAAAATATGGATATCCGGCTAGTCGTAACAACCACCGGTGCTGGAGGTGATGCGGTTGGTGAACATTCTGAACCGCTGATACTGGATCCGACTCAGCCTTTACCTGCACCTCCGATTTCGAGCCATGATCAGGCTCCGGGCAGTGAAAGCTCTGACGTTACCGTTCAACAGGATAGACAGGCATCTGGAGGACCTTTACAGGGAAGCCTTTCCGATAACGAACCTGAAATCAATCTGGAGGCGCTGCGCGATCAAAATCAACCCCTGGCCTCGGGTGATATCGACAGTGCCCGGATTATACGTGCCGGGGTCGTTCTTGAAGCAGCTACCGAAAATGAAGCCGAGGACTCGTTAGACCGTCAGGTTGAGCAACATCTCAATGAACAACAAAGCCAGAGAGGTGAAGAAGAAACCGTTTCGAATGAGGTAAAAGGCGAACCATCACGATCGACCGATGAAAAGCTCCTGGCAAGCGGTACCGCAGATACTAACCACGATGATGCAACCTCAGGGAGTTCAAGCTTTCACATAGATAACCTGGTACCCAAGCCGGATGATAATTCCTTTCCACCGATTTAACGACCCAACTGACAATTGCTGCAAACGCAGACAAGAACCGTTCCAAAACTCAATTTTTGGGAGAATAGATGACAGATCAGAGCAACAATGAAGCCACTGATCGATGGGATACGGGATCTCCTGAGCGGACACACTTTGATGCCTTGCTCGATAGCCTGGTTATCGTGACTAAGTTGTATGATAAACCAAGTACAGCGACTGCCTTAAGTGCTGGCTTGCCTTTGATTGAGAATAAACTCACCCTCGCTCTGTTACCACTGGCGGCCGAACGAGCCAGTTTGTCTGCGCGCTTATTGAATCGTGAACTCGACACAATACTTCCCGAAGTCTTGCCTGCTATTTTGTTGCTCCACAATGGCAATGCCTGCGTGCTGACCAAACTCGACATTACCGCTAACGAGGCCACAATTATTCGCCCGGAAGCAGGCCTGGGCAAGGCTGAAATGCACCTTGATGAGCTGCGTATGCTGTACACAGGGTTCTGTTTTTTTATTAAGCGTGAGTACAAATTTGATAAAGGCCGCCGCCTGATAACCGGCGAGGCAGGCAAACATTGGTTTTGGGACACCTTGCGACTGTCTTTCCCGATTTATCGTGATGTGGTCATTGCTTCTGTTGTTATTAATTTATTTGTACTCTCCACACCCTTTTATGTCCGAAATATCTATGATCGGGTCGTCCCTAACTCAGCCTTTGATACTTTATGGGCATTTTCAATTGGGGTCGCCATTATTTTTTTCTTCGATCTTTTGCTGAAATTGATCCGGACCTTTTTCCTGGATGTTGCGGGGAGAAAGTCAGATGTCATTCTTTCATCCAGAATTTTTGCTCATGTTCAGGCTTTGAAATTAGAACACCGACCCAGGTCAGTGGGTTCATTTGCCAGAATGGTAAGTGAATTTGAGTGTATTCGAGATTTTATTACCTCTGCGACACTGAGCACATTGGTTGATGTACCTTTTGTCATTATTTTCCTGATCGCAATTTACATATTTAGTGGCCACCTCGCTCTTGTCCCGGTGGTTTCAATTTTTATTATTTTAGTCATTACACTGTTGATCCGCCGACCGGTTGATGAGGCTATCTCCCATAGCTATGGTGCATCCTCGGTAAAGAATGGGTTACTGATTGAAACCCTTAATGGCCTGGAAACCGTTAAAAGTAATCGAATGGAGGGGTTGAATCAGCGAAAGTGGGAACAGAATATTGGCGAAGCCTCATACTGGAGCAACCGCTCCCGGCTTTATTCAACCTTTGGTACGAGCACGTCTGGCTTTATACAGCAAATGTCGACGGTTGCCTTACTTATTGTTGGTGTGTATGAAATTGCAAACCATGATCTGACCATGGGTGGGTTGATTGCGGCAAGTATGTTAACAGGGCGTGTGATTTCTCCAATGACCCATGTTGCAGGCTTAATCGCACGATGGGGACAAACCAAAGTAGCTTACAAGGGTATTGCCGGTATCATGGCAATGCCTGTCGAACGGGAGGATGAAAAACAGTACCTTCAGTGCGACCTTACTGATGGCCACTATCAGCTTGAAAATGTTTCGTTAACCTTTCCTGAGCAAACTGTTCCTGTTATCAAAACAGTGTCAATTAATATTCCCGCAGGAAGTCGATTGGCGGTAATTGGTCGTATTGGTTGCGGAAAAACCACTTTGCTTCGGCTCTTAATGGGACTTTATACGCCTACCGAAGGTGTCATTAAGCTCGACGGTATTGATATTCGTCAGCTTGATCCGAGTGACCTGCGCAAGATGATAGGCTCTGTTGAGCAGCTGCCCACCCTGTTTTCAGGAACAATACGCGATAATATCGCCACAGGTACCCCCTATGCTACCGATGCGCAGATCCTTAAAGCCGCAGAGATGGCAGGTGTCGTCGAATTTACTGCGACGCACCCAGACGGCTTGAACCGGGAGTGCGGTGAGCAAGGGAGAATGCTTTCTGGAGGTCAACGACAGTGTGTGGCACTTGCTCGCGCTTTGCTCCGAGATCCAAAAATTCTGATCTTTGACGAGCCAACCAGTGCACTTGATCAAGACTCGGAAAGAAAACTGATACAGCGCCTGAATCAACTGGCACCTGATAAAACCATTATTATTTTTACACAACGGCTTGCCATATTGAGTTTACTGGATTCCATCGCGGTCATGGATCATGGCGAGATACTGATGAAAGGAGAAAAGCAAAAAATTCTTGATCAGCTTGCGAGTCAGCCTCCCGGCCGGATGAGGGCTGTATGAGTTTATCACGGTTAAAAGGCAAATCATTCACTCAGGCCGATCTCGATTTTATCACTGACGCCTCTCAAGGCGAGTTATTGCGAACACCATCTGCAGCCAGAGTGACGCTCTGGATAGTATTTGTCATGGTGTTGTTTTTGCTCGTTTGGGCCTATTTCGCCAACATCAATGAAATCGTTCGCGGCCAGGGCAAAGCGACCCCCATTAGCCGTACACAGGTCATTCAAAACCTCGAAGGCGGTACTATTAAAGCAATCCACGTCAGTGAAGGACAATCGGTCATGCAGGGGGAGTTGCTCATGGAGCTTGATCCGACTGTGGCGAGCGGGTCATTGACACAATCGGTCGTGGAGACTTCATCGTTACTTGCAGAAGAAACTCGCCTTTCGGCAGAAGTTGCAGGCATTCACCCTGAATTCACCCCTGAACAAGTTGCCACCCACAACACTTTTATTGATACACAGTTAAAGCTCTACAAAGTGAGACAGGATGAGCTTCATATGCAGCTTGATGATATCCATCTAAAAACAAGCAAGGCTCACCAGGAACTTGTCTCCGCTCAACAGCAGTTGGAAGATCAGCAGCGACAGGTTGATTTGATCCAGCAGCAGCTCAAAATGAACGAGCCTCTACTTAAAATGGGTGCAGTATCTGAGTCGGTTGTGATTGACGTTAAACAACGGCTCAGTCAAGCACAATCAGAGGTTAATAAAACAAACAATCAGATCCCAAAGCTGCAAGCAGAGATTCAGCGCCTTAAGAAAGAAGAAGGCAGTACTTTATCAGGCTTTCGGGCGGAAGCTCAGGAACAGCTATCCGAAGTGCGAACTCGTCTTGGTATTGCACGTGGTAAAAAAACCGTCAACGAGGCAAGCGTCCAAAACACCGAACTGCATTCTCCGGTTGATGGGGTGATTCAAAAATTGTATGTCACAACGATTGGTGGTGTCGCAAAACCAGGGGCTGAGCTTATTGACATTGTGCCAGTGGGTGATGAGCTATTGGTTGAGGCTAAGGTAAAGCCCAAAGATATTGGTTTTGTGCAGCACGGCCAGCATGCAAAAGTGAAAATTTCGGCGTTTGATTTTGCTGTCTACGGTGGCCTGGATGGCAGGGTTCAGACCATTTCCGCCGATTCCATTACGGACCAACATGGCGATAGTTTTTACATCGTAAAAGTAAGAGTCGAAAAAGCATACTTTGGCGAGGGTTACAGCCACCTGAATGTCATTCCTGGCATGCAGGCAACTGTCGACATTAGCGTGGCAGAACGCAGTGTATTGCAGTACATCACGAAACCACTATTGAGAGCTTTACAGTAATAACCATCTACTGCAGTGGCGATTATGTGTTTATATTGGGAGCTGATGACAATGAAGCCTGTATTACGCACCACACTCACAGTCCTTGGTATGCTCTGGTGCAACACGAGTTGGGCACAAAGCCTTGAGCAAACGATTAATGATGCTATAAAGACAAACCCGGATATGGCTGCAACCATACAGGCTTACTTTGCATCGCAGGCTGAACTCGACATTGCCCAGGGAAGGTTTCTACCCAATGTTGATTTAAGTGCTGATAGCGGGCGGGAAGATCTGGATCGGGCTAATGTTGGAGAAACCAATCAAACTCGCAAGCAGGCCAGGCTGAAATTATCAATCCCGCTATTTCGTGGTTTTGCCAATACCAGTGAATACTCACGCGCTGACTTCAACATGCAGGCTCATTATCATCAGACACTGGCACAAGCTGAATCACTCGCTCTACAGGTGGCGCAGGTTTATACCAGTGTAATGAATGCTCAAGAGGTATTGCGTTTGTCGCAAGAAAACCTGGAGCAACATCTCGAAACCTACGATATGGTCGCTGCACGCAAGCGACAGGGCATATCGGATAAATCCGATCTTACGCAAATCAAAGGACGCATTGCCAGAGTCAGAGCCAATTTACTTGCTGCCCGCAACAACTTGAATGATGCTGAAACATTATACAAGCAACTCACTGGTAACTATCCTGGTGACTTTATCCGTCCGGAGGTCGATCAGTCTTATTTACCTGAAAGCCATGATCGAGCCATTAAATTAGCACTTCAGAATAATCAGCTACTCATCGCCAGCAGGCTCGATGTGAATGCTTCAACAGCTGATGTGAAGGGTGTTCAATCTGAAAACTACCCCAGCTTTGACTTGGTCGCAGATCGTAGTTGGAAAGATAACGTGTCTGGTTTTGATGGTCGGGAAGATGAATCGCGACTGCTTGTAGAAATGAACTGGAACCTCTATTCCGGAGGGCAAAGCAGCTCTCGTTATCGTCGGGCTCTCTACCAGGAGGAAGCCTCTCGGATGCGTTCGAATAAGGTGTACCGCGAGGTTCAGGCCAATGCAGAGTCATCTTGGGACGCTTTCGTGACACTAAAGCAATCACGCGTCCATTTACACGATTATGTTGAGCAATCCAGAGAGAGTACTAAGCTATACTTGGCACAATTTAAGGCTGGTCATCGTACGTTATTGGATTTACTTGATACTCAGAACGAGCTGTTTGAAGCACGCAAACAATACCTCGCTGCTGATTATCAGTATGTTTATGCCCAATACCGTGTTCTTGCGAGCATAAGCAATATCCTGGGTGCGATGCGAATCAATACTATTCGGCCACTGTTGCAAAAAGAGCCACAAAAGACAATTCCATAAGCTAGGGGTGTGTATCCACCCGGGGCTCACTTCCGCAGCGGAATTTGACAGATTCGACAATCGTATCTAATTAAAATATGTGCTCTGTTATCCTTCCAGTGCCTTGCATATTCATTCCTTGAACTCTCCTCGGGCTCGTCATGAATACACGACTATCATTGTTTATCGCCTTGTTCCTGTCTCTTTCTTTCCCTCCTGCTTTTGCCGACAAAGAATGTTCTGATATTGACGCTCTCGGCCTGAAAGAGAAGCAGCAAAGATTGACTGATATGAAACAGCGCTTCATCGAAACCCTTAAACCCTGGAAACATCTGGATCATATTCGTAAAGAGGCCACCAATCCCGCGCAATTAGATGAAGCAGGGGATCTTACCCTGCAAAGCATCCCTGAAATCATTCAAAAAAATTATCCGGAAGTGTCCAAAACTATTCAGGAAGATATTACTCAGCAGATAGAAGAACTCGATAGGGTGGCAGACTGTTTCCACTTCGGTAAGCGAAGCAAAGAGTCGCTGATGAAACTGCGTTACCGCAAGGTCAAAGATACCGACAACCCCTATATTGGCTTCCTGTTGCCAAAGGAGAGGGATCAGCCCCGCAAAGCGGAAGTTACCAGCGCTTCATCCTGCCGGGATAAACACTGCGACTTCAGTATAAGGAATGTCGATGACCTGGATAAAGATATTATCCTGCTGGTTCATCGCCCTGCCCGACTCAGCACTCCGATCATGCATACGAAACCCATTGTCGACCCCAACACCACTGCCACAGAACGCCTGCCTGAACGCGCTTATCTTCTGGAGCTGAACCTGCAAAGGGTCGGCGAGTGTTTTACAAAGCCCGAAATCTACATGCACCTGACCTACTACAATGGCGACCAGCCCATTCGTGAGGATACGATTGAAATCCCCTGGGCAAAAGAAAAAGGCGTCAATAAAGGCAAAACAGAACTGGTTATCTGGTTGAATGCAGACTCTGTTCAACTGACACTGATGGAAAATGACTGGGACATCCCCTTCAGACTGATCGGCAAAATCCTCAGCAGGGCTGTAGCCATTGGAATACAGCTGGCCAGCGCCAGTTATCCTGAAATAGGCCATATCCAGAATGCTCTTGGTACACTCAGTAATCGCTCCTCATCGGAAGAGACAGACTTCTATGATGCCCTGGACAGAATGAATGCGGATGACCTCCTGGATACCGTTCGCCTGCAAAGAACCAACGTTCAAAGTTATGTCATCATGAAAACCGGGGTTGTAAAAATGACACTGATGCCTGTCTACACCCTCAAAACAGGATTGAATGACGAACTCTAACCGAACGGTTATCACGTAATCCCTGCATGGAGGGTCAGAAATATTGCTCACTACCTTCCGGAGTCTACTGCCGTTATAATGGCGACCTTTTCACCAGCCAGATCAGTTTTCGCTGATTTTGCTATTCTGAGTCACCTGGGGCCTGAACATGACAGCTTCAGGGTCTCAGACCCGTTATACAGCAGACAGGAATCCGGCTTTGGCGTCTGAAATAACCAAAACAGCCCTGAGCGAACAAACAGCCCTGAGTGAAAAGACGGCCCTGAGCGAAAAAAATGTGAACCCAGAAAGCGAAAGTATGAGCGCAACAAAAAAGCTTTATATCAAGACCCACGGTTGCCAGATGAACGAGTACGACTCAGCTCGAATGGCTGACCTGCTCGGAGAAACCCATACTCTGGAGTTGACAGACAATCCGGAAGAAGCCGATGTTGTGTTGGTTAACACCTGCTCTGTGAGGGAAAAAGCCCAGGAAAAGCTGTTCCATCAACTGGGTCGCTGGAAAAAACTGAAAGAAGCCAATCCCGATCTGGTGATCGGTGTCGGAGGCTGCGTGGCCAGTCAGGAAGGGGAAGCTATCCGCAAGCGTGCGCCCCAGGTAGATGTAGTATTCGGACCACAAACCCTGCACCGCCTGCCAGAAATGATCGATGCCACCCAGAGCAACCATATCCCCGTGGTCGATGTCACCTTTCCAGAAATTGAAAAGTTTGACCGGCTTCCAGAGCCTTCCGTAGAAGGGCCAACGGCCTTCGTTTCCATCATGGAGGGGTGCAGCAAGTACTGTACATTCTGCATTGTTCCTTACACCCGTGGTGAAGAAGTCAGCCGCCCCATGGATGACGTGATTGCCGAGTGCGTGGGTCTGGCCGAGAAAGGGGTTCGGGAAATCAATCTGCTAGGGCAGAATGTGAATGCTTACCGCGGCGAAAAAGACGATGGTACTGTTTGTGATCTGGCTGAGCTGATCACCATAATCGCTGCGATAGACGGCATTGACCGAATTCGTTTCACCACGTCTCACCCGAAAGAGTTCTCCCAGAGCCTGATCGATGTTTACGCTCAGGTACCGGAGCTTGTCAGCCACCTGCACCTTCCTGTGCAGGCCGGATCTGACCGAATTCTCTCCCTGATGAAACGTAACCACGAAGTTGAGATGTACCGGGACAAGATTCGCCAGTTGCGTGAACACCGCCCTGACCTGAGTCTCTCTTCAGACTTTATCGTGGGCTTCCCGGGTGAAACCGATGAAGATTTTGAAGACACCATGAACCTGATCAATGAGATCGGTTTTGATGCCTCGTTCAGTTTCATCTACAGCAAACGCCCTGGAACACCGGCATCGGACATGCCCGATAACGTTCCTGAGTCCACCAAAAAGCAGCGACTGAAAATTCTGCAGGAGCGGATCAATCAACAGGCCATGCAAATCAGCCGTCGTCTGGTAGGCAGCACCCAGAAAATTCTGGTAACGGGCTACTCCAAAAAAGACCCGGGCGAACTGAGTGGCCGTACAGAGTGCAATCGTGTGGTTAACTTCAAGTGTGCCGAACCTCGCCTGATTGGTCGATTTGCCGACGTTGAGATTGTTGAGGCGTTCCCTCACAGTTTGCGTGGCAGTCTGATTGATTCTGAACTGGGTGTTGTTGCCTGACCCTTCGAACAGAGTGGCTGGCCTCAAGCTCACCGGGACCAGCTATCAATCTTCTTTTCCCCTCTTACAAATCCGCTAACAAAATCGTGCAGGCTAGAACATACCTCTGAGCTTTGTAAGCTTTTGACGTTAAAACATAACTACCCAGAGGAGACCCACGCTCTCTGGCCACACCACCAGAAGACCTCTGGCGGTAGCGTGCAGGGAAAATCATGAATGTCCAGGGAAAAATCATGACCCCCCTGCAATTATTAACCCGTAGCTTATATTTTTTTCTTCTTAATACGTCCATGGCCTTATACCTGCACATCAGGATAAGGCCTCAGCATTAATGCTCACGATTTGGCTACTACATCAGCTCTGCAGAGCTAACGGCTGAGCAATTGGTAAGGCCAGCCGGGAGCATTGGCACATCGAGAATAAGCTTCACTGGAAACTCGATGTTGCGATGAGAGAAGACGAGTGTCGCATCCGAAGAAATGACGAAGCAGAAATTTTGGCAGGCTTTAAGTACTCAACCTTAGACATATTGCAGTCAATCTGCTGAACAACACGAAAACCTTCAAAGCAGACCTGAAGAGAAAACAAAAGAAAGCCGCTATGAGTGCACGTTATCTGGCTGAAGTCTATACTGGGCAGGCTCTTTCACGATTTTGCCGTGGATCGACAGCCCGGCAGGAAAACGGATTTACAGCAAACGCCTCGCCATTGCCGAGCCGCCCTTCGGCCATATGCAGGAGATGGGGCTCACACGGTGAGCACTTCGAGGGCGTCCCAAGGTCAATACCCAGTGACAATTGATATGCGCTTTGCACAATCTCAAGAAAATCCATGGTTATGGCGGCGAGAAGCTGCTAAGACGGATGGATAAGATCAAAAAGAAACGCTTAAACGACTCTGTTCGGTGTTTGTGTGAACAGCTTGCCCCCCAGAAGCGCCTGCGGTGCTCTGAACGGTTCTCAGACTGTTAATAAGCCAGAGTGGAAAAATTATAAATTAACCGGGAGCCTGAAGTTCAGCACTCGCTAATAACAGAATGCGCAAATTTTACGGTTTTTTTTGGGTTTTTCTACGGGCTCGTTATGTGCTCAAAATACAACTATAATCCCTTCGGGCATAGTTGGTTAAAACGTGTGCCTTTGTTCCTGAAAGGCGTGATTATCAAGAAATTGAGAGATTTTGCATACAAATCTATCATTTTTTGAGTTTCGTTAATTGCACTAACATGCTCTCATTATGAGTTGGCTTTAGCGCATAAATACTAAACATTAGTACTAGATGTAAGGAGTTTAATCTATCAAGAGCTTTATTATATGCGCCCTTTTTATTACAGGCATATCGAATTTAGGGTACGCTTCGTGTCTGGTATATAAGAGTTCCAACAGCTGGACCGCAATTGGTTATATTGGTCTAGATAACCGAACTATCTACAAGATTTCTGATAGATCACTGAAAAATGTTTACGTTGACATGCTACAAAAGTTTGCTTTTGAGCTAACAAACAACTTGGGTTTTAGTATTTTTTCAAAAATCTTCTACGAAATCCCACATCAAGAAAAAGTGATAGGCTATATTAGCGTTTTCAAAAATGTCGTTTATGAAAGCGCAGATAGTTGGAATAAGGTTGGTTATATAGGTTGGAATCGTCGTACTATCTATAAAAATAAGGATAGTTGGGATATCACAGGGTATATCGGATTTGGTTGCGACGATTATGACGACGATTAGTAATTCTAAACTTTAAGTTAAAGTTCAACGAATAAGTATAGATTGTGCGCAGCCGCAATCTTATCCGGTTGTTGGACAAGCCCGGATTTGACAGCCACTCGGTATAGTTTACGGGAAATAGCTTTTTCTCTGACAGCCTTTATAACTGATGTAGGTTGATTTTGGCTTTTGTTACGCTGAGCGCCCTCTGTGTCAGGCTAGATGTCACCCTATTTTCTTTTCTCGCAGGTTCGCTGGTCGGCCATTGACAGCTCCACCTGATCCGTTACAGTGTCCTCACTCAACCTGCATGCCAACTGACACCCGTTAGGTGGCATTTCCCATAACATCAGACAACTATCACGGAGCACACCATGTCAGTTTTGAGAATCGCTGTGAACGGAGCCAAAGGCAAAATGGGACAGACAGTGGTTGAGTTTGTCCAAAAACACAGCCGTCTGGAACTGGCCGCATCCATCGACCTGGGCGATGACCTGGCAGCGGAAGTGAAAAACAACGACGCCGATATTGTCGTTGACTTTACCCGTCCGGAAATTCGTATGGAAACTGTAAAGAACACTCTGTTCTCTGGTGCTTCAGCGGTAGTCGGTACCACCGGCTTTACACCTGATGACCTGGAGAGCATTCGGAGCTGGGTCAGGGAAACCGGCAAAGGCTGCTTTATTGCACCTAATTTCATCGTGGGTAACGTGCTGATGCAGCAGTTTGCCAGGCAGGCCGCCCGTTATTATGAATACGCCGAAATCATTGAGTACCATCACCAGCAAAAAGTGGACTTCCCATCGGGTACCGCAGTAAAAACAGCCGAACTGATGAGCGAAGAGCGCGAGAAGTTCAATATTGGTACCCATGACCAGGTCGCCAACATTGAAGGCTCGCGGGGTGGTGATTACAGGGGAATAAAGCTGCACGCAGTCCGTATGCCAGGCTTTGTAGCCTCTCAGGAAGTGATTCTGGGCGACACTGGTCAGTACCTGACCATCCGTCATGATTCCATCGAACGAACAAGCTACATGCCGGGTATTCTTATGGCCAGTGAGTACATTCACGACAAGGCTGAACTGGTATACGGGCTGGAACATATTCTCTGATCGCGGAGAATGAATGGATTAAACAGATGACATTGTTAAAACCTACGGTAAAATCAGACTTTCAGCAGTCTGATTCACTCATTTTTGCCGACTGTGAGTGCTCTGCAAAATACACTCATAGCGAATAAAATACGGCAAGAATCGGACTACAGTATATGCTTAACCAATATGAATCGCAGTAAGAGCTGAATTCTCGACTTGAATACCCAGATCCAGGCAACACCGACAAAAAGTGCAGGTATAACCTGTCAATTTCTCCTCGAACCGGACGATCCCCGTCGATTCGCAGAACTTTGCGGACAATTCAATCAGCACCTGAAACAGATAGAACAGCGCCTTGGCGTTGATATCCGTTATCGTGGCAACCAGTTCACGATCAGGGGTGAGGATCAGAATGCCCAGGCTGCTTCAGAGATACTCAAGCGTCTCTACCGGGAGACCGGAAAAACAGAACACCTGACGGCTGAGACAGTGCACCTCTATCTTCAGGAATCAGCCGTTGAATGGGTCCACGAAGCCAGATCCGACCATCTGATCACTCTGCGTACCCGCAAGGGCACAGTCACTCCAAGAGGTGAAAACCAGCAGAAGTATGTTCGTTCCATTCTTACTCACGATATCAACTTTGGTATTGGCCCGGCTGGCACCGGTAAAACCTATCTGGCTGTTGCTGCTGCCGTCCAGGCTCTGGAAGAAGAGGAAATCCGTCGAATCCTGCTGGTAAGGCCCGCTGTGGAAGCCGGTGAAAAGCTGGGCTTTCTTCCGGGTGACCTGTCTCAAAAGATCGATCCTTATTTGCGTCCTCTCTACGATGCACTCTATGAAATGCTAGGCTTTGAGCGAGTCGACAAACTGATCGAGAAAAATGTGATCGAGGTTGCCCCCCTTGCTTACATGCGTGGCCGTACTCTTAACAACTCTTACATCATTCTTGATGAAGCCCAGAACACGACGCCGGAACAGATGAAAATGTTTCTGACCCGCATCGGTTTTGGCTCAACGGCCGTCATTACCGGTGACATTACCCAGGTCGACCTGCCCAGGGGTACACGTTCTGGCCTGGCTCATGCCATTGATGTTCTCAAAGGTGTCGACGGTATTGGCTTCAACTGGTTTAACGCCAAAGACGTTGTCCGTCACCCGATTGTCCAGAGAATTGTGCGGGCTTACGATCGCTTTGATCAGGCAAGTCAGAACAAGTCTGTTGCAGGGGTTCAGTAATGTCTGCAGACGTCCATGTCGACATACAAATAGCCAGCGGGAGTTCCGAAATACCCTCGCAATCGGATCTGCACAGATGGGCAGCTGCAGCTGTTGGCGATCATCGCGAAGAAGCAGAAATCAGTCTGCGTATTGTTGACAGTGAGGAAGGTGCAGAACTCAACCGGCAATGGCGCCGGAAAAACGGCCCTACCAACGTTCTGTCTTTTCCCTCTGACCTGCCGGAAGAACTCAACCTGCCCCTTTTGGGCGATCTGGTTATCTGTACACCCGTGGTTGAGCGTGAGGCCAGGGAACAGAAAAAAACCCTTCAGGCACACTGGGCTCATATGATGGTTCATGGCACACTGCACTTGCTGGGTTATGACCATATCGAAGAAGACGAAGCCGAAGCGATGGAATCTCTTGAAACAGCGATTCTCCAAAGCCTCGGTTTTCCTGATCCGTACCAGTCTGAAAAGAGCGGATCATCATCATAGGAGAGGCTGGCCGAATCATGCAGATGATGCCATGAGAAGGCCTTCACGGTAATACAAGGTAATGAACGACGACACTGCTCCGGGCGACTCGCCCGCCCCGACATGGAAAGACAAACTGACGGCTTTGTTCGCTCAGGACCCTCAGAACCGGAGTGAGTTAATGACTCTGCTCAATGATGCCGGACTCAGGGGCATTATTGACGATGAAGCTCTCAGTATTATTGAGGGCGCTGTTCAGGTGGCCGACATGCAGGTCAGGGAAATCATGATCCCACGCTCCCAGATGGTCTGCGTTGATGAAGACCAGGAGCCTCGGGACTTCCTGTCCAAGGTGATCGAATCAGCCCACTCCCGCTTTCCCGTCATCGGCGATACCAAAGACGAGATTATCGGCATTCTTCTGGCCAAGGATCTTCTTCCGCTGATTCTCCAGAATGGGAAATTCAATATCAAGGACCACCTTCGTCCTGCCACTTTCATTCCTGAAAGCAAACGTCTGAATGTGCTCCTGAAAGAGTTCCGAACCAACCGTAATCACATGGCCATAGTCATTGATGAATTTGGTGGTGTAGCCGGTCTGGTGACGATCGAAGACGTACTCGAACAGATTGTCGGGGACATAGAAGACGAGCACGATGTTGAAGAGGACAGCTTCATCAAACCGGTTGAGGAACAGACCCGTACTTTTATCGTCAAAGCCCTGACCCCCATAGAAGACTTCAACGAGCACTTTGAATCCAGCTTCAGCGACGAAGAGTTCGATACCATTGGCGGGATTGTCCTGCAGGAGTTCGGGCATATGCCCAAACGGAATGAGTTCGTGGAAATTAACGGTTTCCGATTTGATGTTCTGAATTCTGACGGCCGCCGAATTCGACTGTTGCGAGTTAGCGCCGTCTAGCAGCCTGTCGGACTTAAGCGTCCGTAGCGAGGATTGCAAGAAATTGAGGATAAAAATCTCTGTTTCTGAGGAGAATAGCGAGCTATTTGACGAAGAAACAGGGATTTTTAGACCAGTTTATTGCAACCGCACGACTGCATGGATGCAGGAGCTAGAGCAACGCAGGAGCAGTTGTCGTGTAGGACAGTCTTAAGTCCGACAGGCTGCTAGTACAAAATCAGGCAAGCTGGCCTGGAGGACTCAGGGTGACTGGTTTCAGTCAGATCTCCAGCCAGTCACCGCTGAGGAAACTGATTTTCCCGTATTCCATTTATGAACAAAAAAACGCTCTACTTTGGTCACCTTGCCACACTGTTTGCTGGAAGTTTGTTTCCACTGGGCTTCAGTCCCTTTAACATCTGGCCTGTCCTGATCGTTGCTACGGCAGCAGGCTTTGCTTATACCCGTACAGAAACAGTAAAAACGACCACTGTCCGAGGCTTTCTGTTTGGACTGGGCCTTTTCGGTACAGGGACTTCATGGATTTATGTCAGCATCCATAATTTTGGTGCTGCCTCAGTCCCCCTGGCAGGTCTGCTAACTGCTCTGTTCGTTATTATGCTGGCTGCCCTGATGGTTATGCCGCTTTTCTATCTTTATGCAAAACTCAGGCATCGATTCAATATTCAGGCTCCCTGGCAACAAGCCTTGATTTTCGCCGGATTATGGACACTGTTTGAATGGGTCCGTAGCTGGCTACTCACTGGCTTCCCTTGGCTTCTTGAGGGTTACTCACTGCTCGACACGCCTGTTCAATCCTGGGCACCTGTCGTAGGTGTTTTTGGATTGACTCTGCTCATGGCTTCGACTGCAGCCCTGATTACTGCAACACTGGTCACTGATAGAGCCCATCGGAACCCATCTTTGATCGCCCTGTCAATCTCCTTGGTGTTCTGGGTTGCATCGGTTCCACTGGGTAAATTACAGTGGACTAGCCCCGTGGGAGAAATCAGCTTCAGTGCTGTTCAGGGGAATATCCCCCAGCTCCTGAAGTGGGAACCCGGCCATGTTGAGGAAACACTGAATACTTTCTATAGACTTTCTGAAGACGAGTGGGATCAGGAGCTGATCATCTGGCCTGAAAATGCCATACCTCTTTACTACAGTCAGGCCAGATCAGTGCTCAGTCAGCTCAATCGAAAAGCAGCTGAACACAACAGCGCCCTGGTTCTCGGCTTGCCTGTTGATGAGCGATCTGAGGGCACAGCATCTCTGTTCGACGAAAAATATTACAACGGCATAATCGCCATGGGTCTGGGAGAAGGTCGCTATTACAAGCAAAAGCTGGTTCCCTTTGGGGAGTACGTTCCTTTCGATTCACTCCTGCGCGGGCTGATCAGCTTTTTTGACCTGCCTATGTCAGCATTCAGCCCGGGGCATAGTGGTCAGGAAAAACTGCGAGTCCCCAACGCTGTAATGACCACTTATATTTGTTATGAAGTGGTTTACCCTGACTTTGCTGCCCGGCAGGCAAAAGACAGTGGGTTGTTAATAACCATCAGTAATGACACCTGGTTTGGCAAGTCCATTGGCCCCGAGCAACATTTCCAGATGGCCCGTATGCGCTCACTGGAGACCGGTCGATACATGATTCGCGCGACCAATGACGGTATCAGCGCCCTGATAAACGATAAAGGTCAGGTGGTTGCAAGCATCGAACGTTTCAAACCCGGAGTACTGAGAGGTACCGCTGAAGTCATGACAGGCAATACCCCTTTCATGCTACTGGGGTCCTGGCCCGTTTTATTCCTGAGTTTGATAATGATTATTGTGGCGACTCTCTGTGCAAGAAGATCTGTCACTGATTCAGAGAAGAAAGCATCGGTTGTCTCTTATCTGAAGTGACATACTCCCAAAATTAAACCACGCCCAGTTCTTTCAGTCGTTCCACCAGGTAACTGCGCTGAGTATGACGCTCAGACAAGACCACTTCACTGCGTGGATGCAAGAACAGAGGCAGGGACATTCTGGACTTCTCACTCTTACCACCAGTCGGGTTGATCACCCTGTGACTGGTGGAAGGGAAATAACCTCCGGAAGCTTCCTGCAACATATCCCCGGTGTTGATAATCAGGTAGCCGAACTTTGAAGGAACATCGACCCAGCTGCCATCTTTCAATTTGACCTGCAAGCCTGGCTCACTGGCCGCTGGCAGAATGGTCAGCAGATTAATATCTTCATGAGCCGCAGCGCGAATGGCTCCCGGCTCTTCTTCTCCAGTGAACGGAGGATAGTGAAGTACCCTGAGTAATGTATTTGGCGTGTCTTCAATCATATGAGGAAGCGGCTCGGAAAAGCCTTCAGCTACTTCAGAGGGCGCATTACTTTCAACCCATTCCAGCAACTCAGCCGCCAGATCAGAAGCTTTTTCATAATAATCTGTAATTTCTGATTTCAGTTCAGCAGGAATCCGGCCCCAGGGGTAAATATGGTAATACTCTTTAATATCTTTCTTCTCATGCCCTTTGGCTACTTCCGAAACCTCAGGTGGAAAATAGCCGTCCTGCTTTTCAGGATCAAACAGAAAATCCTGTCTGGCGGAAGAATTAAAGAAGTTCAACCAGTTATCGTAAATTGACTGAACCAGATCCTGACTCAAAGGGTGATTGGTTAAAACCGCAAAGCCGGTTTCGCGGAGTGATTCAACAAATTTTTGAGCTGCATCTGTGGCCGTATAATCAACTACTTTAACGTCCATTATCCTGATATCCGGTCAGTAAAAGTGGCGAGATATTATCGTTCAGTTCAAGAAAAGAACAAGCTTTATGTGGTATTAAAAGCATTAAACCGGCTTCATACAAAAGATTGTTTTTTTATTCTCAATAGCCGCCGATAGGCTATAAGGGTCTATGATATTGGCGTTCACATTCGAATTCCGGACTGGATGGGGTTCTGATTCAATGACAAACACCAACTTCAAGCAAAAACCCTGGCGACATTTGACTCTGGCACTACTAATGGGACAGTCGACAGCCATGTACAGCTCTGCAGAACGCCCATCCGGGGTGCGAATTGAACGCGATAGCCTGGGAGAAGTGACTGTTCCCAGGGACGCCCTCTACGGTGCCCAGACCCAGCGGGCAGTTGAGAATTTTCCTGTTAGTGGGCAGCCATTGCCTCATTCTTTCATAGAAGCCATTATCCGCATCAAAAAAGCCGCAGCCCGAACCAATCAATCACTTGAGTTACTGGCTGAAGAAAATGCTCTGGCCATTATCGAAGCTGCAGACACTCTTATTGAAGGAAAATATGCGGATCAGTTTCCTATCGATGTCTACCAGACCGGGTCCGGAACAAGCAGTAATATGAACGTGAACGAAGTGATCAGTAATCTGGTCAATCGTACTTCAGGATTAAAAATCTCACCCAATGATCACGTCAATATGGGACAAAGCAGTAACGACGTCATTCCTTCTGCTATTCATGTATCGTCTGCCTTGTTGATTCATAATCACCTGCTGCCCGCTTTGAATCATCTTCTGGAGGTGATGAAAAAGCGTCGGGTAGAGCTTGAGAATACCGTAAAAACGGGTAGAACCCATATGATGGACGCCATGCCCGTCACTTTTGGTCAGGAAATCAGTGGCTGGATAGCGCTGATCAATAATGACCGGCAGCGAATCAGGCAAACCCTCGACCGTCTCTATCAAATCACCCTCGGTGGCACCGCTGTTGGAACCGGTACCAACACTCATCACGACTTTGCAACAAAAGTCAGTCAACAACTGAGTCAGGATACCGGTTTGCTTTTCAAACCTGCCAATAACTTCTTCGCTGCCCAGAGCCTGCCGGCGACAGCACTTGAACTGTCCTCCGACCTTCGCAGTGTGGCGGTGTCACTGATGAAGATCGCCAATGATCTGCGCCTGATGAACAGTGGACCTTTGGCGGGATTAGGTGAAATTGAACTGCCTACTCTGCAGCCTGGCTCCAGTATTATGCCGGGTAAGGTGAATCCGGTTATCTCCGAATCGGTTACCATGGCGGCCGCCCAAATCATGGGTCTGGATTCAGCCATCGCGATTGCCGCCCAGTCTGGCAATTTTCAGCTCAATGTCATGCTGCCGCTGATCGCCAACAACCTGATCAATAGCATTACCCTGGCCACCAATAGCAGCCTGATTCTCGCTGACAAGGCTATAGCCGACTTTACTGTCAGGGAAGCTCATATCAAGGAAACACTGAGGCGTAATCCGGTACTGGTGACAGCCCTGAACCCGTTGATTGGTTACATGAAGGCAGCAGAAATTGCCAAGCAGGCTTATCGTGAGAAACGTCCGGTCATCGAAGTTGCTAAAGAAAAAACCGGCATGTCGGAAGAGGCATTGAAGAAGATTCTGGACCCTGGACGGGCCACCAAAGGCGGTATTGTCAAATAGCCTGAAGGGGGTGTCACAAAAACCCGTTTTCGACACCCTTAACGAATAGTCAGCCGATACCAGATTAAGCCCAGATATTCATGCAGGGCCAGTTCACTGAGCCTGAGATTGCGAACCCTCGGGATCCAGTTGGACCCTTTCTGCCAGGGGATCTCTTTCGAGTTGAATGCTGTGGGTGCCGGGATCACTTTGAAGCCAGCCCTTTCAAAACTCAACACTGCCCGGGGTTAAAAACAGTTCGCAACAATCTATTATAATCTCAAACTATCTTATAAAATCTAAAGCATAGATAAGAGATTAGTAAAGATAGGTGAGGCAGCTCGTCTACTTGGTACAGAACCAGTAACACTTCGAAAATGGGAAAGTACAGGTGAGCTGCTTCCTGCCAGAAAGACCAAAGGTGGAACTCGTTACTACGACGTGTCTGAATTCATAGGCTACAGTAACGAAGCTGCGCCTACGCTTTGCTATTGCAGAGTATCCGGTCACGACCAAAAGCCGGACTTAGACAGGCAGCAAGAGTTACTGGAAGCCTGCTGTTCTGCAAAAGGTTGGCGAACTCAGGTTATACGAAAAAATGCTTGAGACTTTGCAAGATGTTGTTAGCTCACAAGATTGAACTCAGACCGACAAAACAACAAGCCGATTATCTTGATAGGGCTTGTGGTTCTCGTCGTCATGCGTTCAATCAACTGTTAGCCCATTTCAATCAAGAAGGCGTTAAATGGTCAAAGAAGGCTGCCAATGAAAAATACCAAGAACTCAGGCTTGAGTTTCCCTGGTATGCCGAAGTCAGCCAACGTGTCACCAGGAACACAATCGACGATCTTCATGACGCCTTTACTCACTTCTTTCGTCGGGTGAAGAAAGGAGAAAAAGCAGGTTATCCAAGATTCAAGAAGCGAGGACTACACGACAGTTTTTCTCTCAGAGAAAAACCCAAGTTCGATGTTGATGGCAGAACACTTCGCATTGAGAAACTGAAAACCCGCATCAAGATGCGCCAAGAGCAGAGGTTCACAGGAACACCCTGTCAGGTGACGATCAGTAAGCGAGCCGGAAAGTATTTCGCTTCTATTTTGGTAGACACTCAGGATTACGACCCAAAAGCACAAAGCCGTGAGTCTGTAGGCGTTGATTTTGGCATCAAAGGTTTAGCTATTTGTTCGAATGGTAAAACCTTTGCTGCTAATCAGAAACTGAAAGGCTCTCTGAAACGCCTTAACAGGAAACAGAGGGCGTTAAGCCGCAAAACAAAGGGAAGCAACCGCTATGTGAAAGCCAAGCGAGCGGTTGCCAAACTACATTACCGGATAAGTAACCAGCGATCAGCCGTACTACATGAGGTAAGTGATTATCTGACGTCAAGATTCAAAATAATCACCCTCGAAAATCTGAATGTCAAAGGCATGGTAAAAAACCGCAAACTGGCAAGAGCAATCAGTGACGCAGGTTTCGGTAAGCTGAGAGAACTTGTTGAATACAAGGCAGAGCTGAGAGGATGCCAGGTTGTGATTGCAGATCGGTTCTTTCCCAGCTCGAAGAAGTGTGCGGTTCATACTTGCGACTACGTAAATGATAATCTTACTCTGTCTGATCGTGAGTGGCGGTGTCCAAAATGTAAAACTCTGCATGATAGGGATTACAGTGCGAGTTTTAACCTTGATAATTATGGACTAGGCGACCCCGTCGAGACACGTTACAGCTCGACGGGGTCGCCCAGACCCTAAACCCTACGCAAGAGTGGAGTTAGACACGATTCGTCGTGCATCCATGTCGACGGCGTAGATAAGCCTACATAATTATAGATTATGTTAGATTTTTAGTAGCGGCATATGCCAGGCGTGAGTAATCAGGACAACAGTTGTCTGCACTTTATCTGGCAGCTTATTACCCAGCAGTTTTTTACTGTTTTGGGCGTTTTGCCGGGTTGTCATGCTCTGAGTTTCTATCCATGATACATCAACGTTATAGTCATTCTTCAGAACTCTGGCCATCATTTCCGACTCAGGTCGCTTCCCACCTCCAGTGGCCAGAATGGGGACTTCACACTCCCGGTACAACAAAGCGGTATAACGAATACGCTCAAGTGACAGAGGGGTCGGCTGATAACCCTCCAGTTCAGCAGAGTTTCTCGGCCTTCCCCCTCCCAGCAGCACCATGGCATCGGCTTTTTTACAAAGACTCCCATTAACAGGAGGATATATTTCCAGCCCCCTGGCCAGAAGATGGGCAATAGGGGCAACCGAAAGCAGATAGAGAAAAATCAGGGCCAACCACGCCAGCCAGCCCATTGTTGTTTTAAAGATCATGTTTTAAAGATCATGTTTTAAAGATCATTGCCACAATCAGCATCCATAGAATATTAAAGGGGGAAGCTGGCAGCTCTCGCTCACCCCAATCAGCTACTGTAATTCACCAACAATATAACATCGTTACTGAGAAAAAAGCTTAACCGGCCAGGAGCCTGTCAGAATGATCTGATTCAGGCATTCAACCTGATAGCAATGAGTCAAAAAAAAATGACAAGGCTCAGCTTGATGGGGTCAATAAGAGCCTACTTATTCAGCTGCCACTAATGCTGATCTTTTAAGCTTTTTCGTGACATCCAATGATCAGTATTCCGGCTCAGGACTATTTACCTGACAAGAGATCCTGATAACAGATCGGAAAGCACGTACTAAACCCCTAATCCAGACATGAGTTAATAAAGCCACTGACAAACCTTTATTGAAGTAGCCTTATGACCGAAAAAGAGAAAATGCTTGCAGGACTGGATTACATCGCATTTGATTCTGAATTGACCAAGGATCGTCTGGAGGCCAAGAAGCTGTGTCACCGCTTTAATCAAGTTTCACCGGACGACAAAACACAACAGGCAGAGGTTCTCAATGAACTTCTGGGTACCCTTTCGGAAGCATGGATAGAGCCCTTTTTCTATTGTGATTATGGCTACAACATCCACCTGGGAGAGAACTTTTACGCCAACCATCACTGCACGATTTTAGACGGTGCAAAAGTCACCATTGGTAATGATGTGCTGTTTGGTCCCAGTGTCACCATAAGCACTGCGGGACACCCTCTGGATTCAGTAACTCGAAACACAGGGCTGGAGTTCTGCAAACCCATCACCATCGGCAATAACGTCTGGCTGGGCGCTAATGTGAGCGTCAATCCCGGAGTAACTATTGGCGATAATTCTGTGATTGGAGCGGGCAGTGTGGTGACTCGTGACATTCCTGCCAATAGCGTGGCTGTGGGAGCCCCCTGCAGAGTCATTAAATCAGTCATGAGCAAAGAAGCCATTTTATCCCCCTTAGGCTGATGAGATAGCTTTATCGCAAAGGGCCTCTGGTTCACGACTGCACTTCGGCTTCCTTTGGTTTTCGAGACGTCAGACGAGCAAACAGAATGCCCACCTCAAACAACAACCACATCGGGCCAGCCAGCAGAGCCTGGGAAATCACATCAGGAGGGGTCAGCAGCATGCCCAGAACAAAGCAACCTACGACAATATGGGGACGCTTTCCGGACAGGGACTCGACGGTTGAGACTCCCGACCAGATCAGAAGCACAGTGGCAACAGGAATCTCAAACGCCATACCGAAGGCAAAAAACAGTTTCAGAATAAAATTCAGGTAACTGTTTATGTCGGTCATCATCGTGACACTCTCAGGGCCTGCACTGCTAAAGAACCCGAAGATCAGCGGAAAGACCACAAAGTAGGCAAAAGCCACTCCGGCATAAAACAGTACGACACTGACAACAAGCAGTGGTATTGCCAGCCTTTTCTCATGCCTGTATAGCCCTGGCGCAATAAACCCCCATATCTGATTCAGAATAAAAGGAATAGCGGCAAACAGTGACAGGACCATGGTCAGTTTGAAAGGCGCCAGAAAGGGCGATGCAACATCGGTGGCTATCATACTGGTGTTTTCCGGCAGGAAAACTCGCAGAGGCTCTGAAAAGAATTCATAGAGCGTAGTGGAAAAGTAGAAGAGCCCGGCAAAAATAATCAGCACAACAACGATGCTCCGCAGAATACGGGTTCTCAGTTCAAGCAGATGCTGAACCAATGGTTGCTGCTTGTCATTGCTCTCGGTAGTAGATGACATTTGTTTATTATCCTGAAAACCCTGCAGAAAATAGCCTTCGGCATCAGGCTTTATGGGAAATTTCTTTTTGAGTGCTGCCTCCCTGTGCGGCCTTTTTCAAAGCGGGATCACTCTCTTCTTCAGTCAACGCTTGCTTGAAGCCTTTCAACGCACCACCCAGATCGCCGCCTATGCTCTTCAACTTTTTCGTACCGAACAGCACAACCACAATCAGCAGAATAATTAATAACTGCCAGATACTGATTCCACCAAGACCCATTGTTACTCACTCCGATGGTTAGGTAGTTAAGCATACTCAACTGAAAACCCTTCTCACAATCAGTAGATTCAATAGGACAGCCACTACTTGCGAAATAAACAGCCGCCATTCTGCACAGAATCCTACCTGAAAGGATTTCCAATAAGTACCTGGCCAGTTGGTTTCGCATATTCTGGCGAGTGGATTTTTTCATCCTTCAAGGCGCAACGACGGGCGCGTAGCCATAGCTACGCAACCAGAGTTGGAACGCAGAAGGGTGGAAAAAGCCGCCGTCCAGAATATGCGAAACCAACTGGTTAGGTACTTAAGTGAATTCATTCGATTAATGACATACCCATCCTTACAATAGCGGGCAATATTTGTGAGGACAGTTTATGAGACACTCGATTCTCGACATCTTCTGGCGCTTTCTGGTGCTGGGTTGCTACTCCTTCGGGGGGCCCACAGCCCATATTGGCTACTTTCATAAAGAGTTTGTGGGACGTCGTAAATGGCTCAGCGAAAGAGATTACGCTGACACCGTAGCCCTCTGCCAGATGCTGCCCGGACCGGCCAGCAGTCAGGTGGGAATGAGCATCGGTTTTGAACGTGCCGGCCTGCCGGGTGCTATTGCTGCATTCCTGGGTTTCACCCTTCCTTCTGCCCTGATCATGATCTTGCTGGCGCTGGGCTACAGTGAGATATCCGGCATCCCTGCCGCTATGGGAATGCTACAGGGCATCAAGCTGTTTGCCGTTGCTGTAGTGGCTGATGCGCTTATCAAAATGGGCAAATCATTATGCCCGGACCGCCCCAGGGTGACATTAGCGGTATTGTCAGCAGGGGCCATGTTGCTGCTTCCCCATGTATTCACCCAGATTGGGGTGATTTTTGTGGCGGCAGCCTGTGGATTCTTCATCTATAAAGATCAGTCTGCCCATGACGACCATGCCCGGGTTAAAGGCAGCAAACGACAAGCCTTTGCTGCACTTATTCTTTTTCTTGCCGGCCTGATCTTGCTGCCTTTCTTTGCAGATATGTCAGACTCTACCAGTCTGAGCCTGTTTGACAGTTTCTATCGGGCCGGTGCCCTGGTATTTGGCGGCGGCCATGTCGTTCTGCCGATGCTTCAGGCTGAAGTTGTACATCCCGGCGGTGTTACCCCTGACGCCTTCCTGGTAGGCTACAGTGCCGCCCAGGCAGTACCTGGCCCTATGTTTGCGCTGGCCCCTTTTCTGGGCGGTGTATACGGCGGTAGCTACAGTATTTCCCATGCACTGGCCGCGCTGTTGGGTATTTTTGCTCCCTCTTTCCTTCTGCTGGCAGCGGCCTGGCCCTTCTGGAATCGTCTGAAAGCCATGCCAAAGCTGAGAGCTGCTATCAATGGCATTAATGCGGCGGTAGTAGGCTTGCTTCTGGCAGCCTTCTACAACCCGGTTATTACTCTGGCCATCAAGGATGCTCAGGATGTTGCCCTGGCATTGCTGGCTTATCTGCTTCTGGCTGTCTGGAAGCTGCCAATTGCCTGGATGGTTCCCCTGTTTGCAGGCATTGGTTTTCTGTTGATCTGACACTGAACAAGCACTTCCGGGGAACTTTTCACTCCCCGGAGCCTCTAAACTATATAAGCTTTTGGAGGGTACGATTATGCAATTCGTGGTGTTCTGGGATATTAACTGGCTCAAGGAACGACTGAGAAAGAAGCCTCTCTCTGGTCGGGAAACCTACCTCTATGTTCTCTGCTGGCTGGCGCTTCTGACCCTGGGATTTTTTCCTGAAAACATCAATGACCGCTCCGCCCATTCAGGCTGGCTTGAAGCCATAGAACTCTTAATTCCTGTCATTGCTATCTTTTATGCCTGGCTCTGCAACGGGGGTCTTCAGGGAGAACAGTTCTGGACCCGTCTGATTTCAATAGGTTGGGTGGTCACCATGAGAGCGTTGGTGTTCAGCCTGCCGATGTTTTTAATACTGGCTTATGCACCCTTGGAACACTCAGAGCTTATTGTTGAATCAGCCGCCACTCTGGTGAGTCTGTTCATTATCTGGCGGCTGGGGAGTCATATTGAAGGGCTAAGGGAAGTCAATATGACTAAAAAAACTTCCCTGTGAGCGGGTGCTTTACTGTTACTTGTCCTTCTCGAGAGTCTTGATTCTGGCTCTCACCTGCCTTATGTCCCGCCACAGTTGAAAGCTTTCTGCAGGGTTCTTATACCACTTCAATTTGTCTTTTTGCTTAATCATATTTTTCAATACATCTTGTTCGTTAACTAATCTGACCTGACGCCCACCCCATTCGACAGCCTGTGATGCAGTCTGATAAAGCTCTTCTGCTTCATGCTTGACGGCATCAACAACCTTAACTGCGGCTTTTTTTATTTGATTCAGAGGACCCTTCTGTCTTGCTCTCTTTGCTTCGGCCATTCGGCTTTTTTGTTCCTTACGATTTTTTTCAGTTTGGAGCTGGGCACTGGTTTTGGCATTTGCCGCCTGGGTTCTGAATTTTTGAGCTTGCTCTAGTGTGCACTGTTGCGCAACCTTCGATCTGTACTGTCCAGCCTGTTTTACCAGATGATCAGCTTGAGCCAAAAAGAATTCTTTTGACTCCTTGAGGATGGGTTTGCCATCGACAGCCTCAGCTGCTCGATGATCATATCGCCCGACCTGCTTGCCTTTGACCTTGTTCGAACTCTGCGAAGTTGAAGTTCCCACCAAGCCTTTGAGAAAATTTACTGGTCCAGCCATGGCTCATGATCCTCCTTGAAAGCTGAAAATCCCTTACTTCTAACTATCGACGATTTTCAGGTTTCTTCCATTAGTAGACGGTGTTTAGAGAAATTCTTCTCCCATACCTTCGCCAAAAACGTTATATTGTAACAACCTCAATCAGTTTCAGATGTCATGACCAAAGCAATCCCTACTAACCTGATTACCGGCTTCCTCGGATCCGGCAAAACCACTGCCATCCTTCACCTGCTTGCCAACAAACCCAGGGACGAAACCTGGGGTGTGCTGGTGAATGAGTTTGGAGAAATCGGCATCGATGGCGCCATAATGTCGGGCAAAGGTGCTGTTGTCCGGGAAGTGCCCGGTGGCTGCATGTGCTGCGTGGCCGGGCTGCCCATGCAGATTGGGTTGAATATGCTGATTGCCCGCAGCAAACCAGACCGTATTCTGATCGAACCTACAGGGCTGGGGCATCCGGAACAGATTCTGCAGACGCTGACAGGTGAGCACTATTGCCAAGTACTCGACCTGAAAGCCAGTATCTGTCTGGTGGACCCCCGGAATCTGAAAGACCAGCGGTATCTGGATAACGAAAACTTTCAGGATCAGATCGCTCTGGCAGACGTCATCGTGGCCAATAAAACCGACTGTTGTGAGGATTCCGACAAAGAGCGTTTTGACGACTTCTGCGGCTCTATGGAAAACAAAACATTCAAAACAGCCTGGGTAGCCCATGGCGCATTGGAGCAGCAATGGCTGGACCTTCCTAAAGGTCATCAGGTCGCTCTGCACCCGGATGCACACCACTCACACAGTGCCATGCCCCAAACCGCTCCTCTGCAACTGCCTGATGGCAAGCTGTTTATCCGGCGAGAGAACAAGGGACAGGGCCATTTCAGCTGTGGCTGGCTTTACAGTTCAATGCTGGTGTTTTCCTTCGATGCACTGTTTCATCTATTCAACAGCGTACCTGCCAAACGTCTGAAAGCCGTGGTTAATACCCATCTCGGGCCAAGGGCATTTAATGCCCAGGATGGCGTAGTCAGCATCATGGAACTGGAAGAATGCGATAACAGTCGGATTGAGGTGATTCACAACGAACCTCTGGCATGGGATGAGATTGAAGAGTTATTGTGCCAGGCGGCAGGTTTGGTGCCTGATTCAGAGTGAAGGCTGTACCAGACACAAAAACGGGACCTACATAAGACCCCGTTTCCAGAAAGTGTTGTGTTTCATCTGGATAATAAGTTTGCCAGAATCAAGCACCGCAGCACTTCTTGTATTTCTTACCACTGCCACAGGGACAAGGATCATTGCGGCCAATTTTGGTAACAGAAACCGGATCTGGCGTTTCCGTAATGGCTTCCCAACGGGTGCGAACTCCCAAGTCAATGGAAGCCAGCTCTCTGGCTACAGAGGGCACTGCAGACAGCATCTTCCCAATGTCAGGCCCCCCCGGTTTTTTGGCTTTATCCAGGAGCTGTTCAGGGTTGGACCAGACGCTGAGGAGAATGGTGCAGGCCGTCCAGGATTCTTCCAGCTCTTTCATGGCCTGGTGCTGGAATATTTCTTCCCAGAAGTTCACCAGCAAGGCATTGGCTTCACCGAAACCTTTGGACCACTTTTGAAGATTGGGGAACAACTCATCTTCCGGCGTTTCTGACAGACAGTCTTCAGGAATGATATCCAGCCCCATTGCAGCAGTCCGCTCAATCGTGTCGCAAAGATTAAACAATATACGGTGAGCGTCTTTTTCCTGCTGCGCATCCGTAAAAGCAGGCGTTTCACCAAAGATTTTTTTAAACCAGCGGTTGGGTGGCACCGGTTGAGGCGAGCCCCAGATACCAAACAGGAAACCTTCCACTTCCTGGTAGGACATATGACCGTATTCAGACAGCATGGTTGCCAGTATTCCCTTCTGGGCATCGTCAAAACGCCAGTCAGGAATGAAGGAACGGGTTTCTCTCAGACCCAGCTCAATCTCCACGTCTTCAATATCACCAAGCATCTCACGATCGAGTTTACCGCGCTCAAACGCATCGCGAATGGCTTTAGCTGCTTCTTTGCCGTGCAGATCGACCAGGGCACGGACCAATGCCATATTCAGATAGTTCCCATCATCTTCCCTGTCTTCCAGAAGCTGCTGAAGGCCTGCCACTGTGCTTTCACGATCCGCCTCATGGTAAGTCGCATTCCAGCGCAGAGACTCTATAGCCAGATCCCGGGCAACTTCATTTTCCCCGGTGTTTCTGACAATGCTCCAAAGGCGATCAGTGGCCACTTTACCAAGACGCCCCACCACAGAAGGCAGATACTCTGAAATCACAAAATGTTCATCATCTTCGTAGAACAGCTCCAGCAGAGGATCTACGGCTTCTTTTGCCTGCAGAATACCCAGAACCCTCCAGGCATGAACGGGTGACCAAACCGTATCGGCATCGTCATGATCAAAGAAGGTCCAGTCCTGAGCCAACTTCAACAGCTCGGGGATATGCGACTCATTAAATTCAAAACGGCTGTAATCCGTCCAATCCTGCCAGTCGCAGTGGCCCAGACCAAGAAGTTCAGAAATAGGTGAGGTATAGGGACTCATGGAGATATCCGAAGTTGATCCGTACAGAAAGGCACGCAATCATAGTAGATCAGTTCAGCTAATCCAACATCCTTGAAGCGCTGTAGCTTGAATAAGGTATTAGAAGGCAGCTCAAACCAGAGAGTCATACGACTCAGGCATGGGCAAGATTGGAACAAATACTCCAGAGAAATTATCGCGCTAATTCAAACTACCGTCTGAGAATAGCAATCCAGCGGCCAAGATTGAGCAGGCTGCTCAGCGCTGCAGCAACATAAGTCATGGCAGC
The DNA here is from genome assembly GCF_032883915.1 of Endozoicomonas sp. 8E. Classification (NCBI taxonomy): domain Bacteria; kingdom Pseudomonadati; phylum Pseudomonadota; class Gammaproteobacteria; order Oceanospirillales; family Endozoicomonadaceae; genus Endozoicomonas; species Endozoicomonas sp. 8E. Next base: position 6,503,460 of record NZ_CP120717.1, read on the forward strand.
CGCTTTTAATACCTCTCTGGCAGCAGGCATATCTTTTTCTGACAGGTAACCCTCCGCCAGAATGGGCAGGGCTTTTTTAAAGCTGGCATCCAGTTCAACGGGCAAATTGATCAGTTGCACCCAGATGGCCGCAAGCATACCGGAAACACCGATCAAAACCGTTAGCAACATACTGTGTGGAACCCGGGTCAGAGCGAAAATCAGTGGCGTAATCATCAGTGCCATGGCACTGAAACGCTCTATAGTTATGGCGAGACGTACCCGCCTCTGGCGAAGCATAAATCCGGCATGTTTTTCCTGATGCTGAAGCGCATGTCCGGTTTCGTGGGCCGCGACAGCAACTGCAGAAACTGAACGTCCATCGTAGTTTTCTGGAGAAAGTGAAATCAGCCACTCTTCCGGGTTATAGAAGTCTTCTCCCTTGCTGCCTTTGACGACCTTTACGCCCTCAAGGCCAAAGCGTTCCACAAGATGTTCTGCCAGCTCGCCACCGGTTCCCTGGAGATCCGGACGATCACTGTTATGTAGTCTGATTGTTCGCTTTACCCAGATCTGGGGACCAAACACCAGAACAAGAATCAACAACCCCAGGATGACAAAGACCATTCCATGCTCTCCAATCCATTAATAATATTTTAACCCGGAAATTTCATAAACTATCGAGCTTTTCGCTCAGCCATTCTCTTGATTTACAGCGTTTTATAAGCTTTCAGGATTATTTTATCCTGATGACCTATACAGGCTGACCATCGAAGCAGTATCAGGATTAAAAAATGGCCTGTTCACGCACCACGTCGGCGATCACTTTCAAGACGACCAGGGCCAGAATCAGCCTTGGGGCCCAGTGCATATTTTTTACATCTTTAAAGAATTGCAGCATGTTTTTCAGCCCATATTACCGCTTACTGTTTGTGAAAAGGTCTTTCATAATGAAAAATAATTTCACTTTTTCACTTATGGCTGGGAAGCTTTATATCATATCTAGGCTGCCAGCTCATATAAGTGTCCGTCGCTGGCGTGGTTCAGTGACGGTATACCTCTATTTCTGCTGTTTACTAAAATCCTGACCTGAATCGGGAAGCTTGGCATTATTGGCCGACCTGGTTTCTGAATCCTTTTGCCGGGCTCCAGAATCTGCTTTTCATGGCTATACCAAATTCTGCCCCTGAGTATAATCACCGAACCGTGTCCAGCCTTCTGCTGGATATTGCTGTTCTGCTTATTTCATCTGGTGCTCATACAGACAGGGTCAATCGTAATATACGACGAATATCTTATGCTATGGGTTATGACATTGAACTATTCTTCTCCTTTGCCGGGATTACTTTGACTCTATCTGATCGAGAGAGTCCACACCTTCAACACACCGCTTTTAAAAGAGTTACCCATTACGCTGTAAACCTCAGTGTGGTATCCGCTATCAGTCGAATGAGTTGGAAAGTCGCTTTTGAAAACTGGCCCATGACCGACATTGCCACAGAAATAGAGCGTATCCGAAGCATTCCTCATTACCCAAAAATGGTATCGCTGGTCATGATAACTCTGGCAGGTATGGCCTTTTGTCGATTGGCCGGCGGAGAAGTTCTGGCGATGCTGCTGGCAGGTGCGGCAACAGCCATTGGCTTTACAGTCCGAAATATATTGCTGGCCAAGGGTTATAACCTTATCCTGACTGTTGTCTCTGCAGCCTTTATCGCCAGTACTATCAGTGGACTGGGCCTGGTGTTTCACTGGGGAGATTCTCCGGAAATAGCCGTAGCCACTTCCGTTCTTTTTTTGATTCCGGGTGTACCGCTGATCAACAGTATTATTGATCTCATGCATGGCTATATTATTGTCGGACAGGCACGAGCCACGCAGGGCATTGTTATCGCATTTGCCATTGCCACGGGTATCGTCATCAGCTCCGCACTGTTGGGAGTTCATCAATGATGAACGGCTTGCTGTTAGAAAAGTGTATTTGGGCTGCTCTGGCCGCCATGGGCTTTGCCACACTGTTCACTTCGCCTATTCGGGCATTCTGGGCTGCAGCTTTTCTGGCTGCCCTCGGGTACGGGCTGAGAGGTGTAGCCCTGCAGTTTGGTCTCGATTTACTGACATCCACACTACTGGCGTCATGCACCATGGGCTTGCTGTCGATTCAGTTAGCACACTGGGTGCATACACCTACTACTGTTTTTATGGCACCCGCTATTATTCCGATGGTGCCAGGCGTCTACGCCTACAAAAGCATTATGGGGCTTATAGAGATGAGCCAGGCCACCACCTTCTCAAGCGATCTTTTAATGCAAACCATCAGCTATGGACTGAATACATTATTTATTCTTTTGTCCCTTGGCGTCGGCGTCACCATTCCATCTCTGCTCTTTAAGAATCGCAGTGTGAAAGACATCCGTTTCCTGAAATCCCGTCGGACAAGAGTCTAACTTTCTCATAAGTAGCTGGTTAAGTTGTCATCCAGGGAGTGTCAGGCAGTTTATCGAGATTTTGCTCGTATCGGTTCAGGTTGAAGGTCGTATTATTTTGAATAATATCGATAATCTCGACCGAGAGGGCGCAGGCAATATAGTCCATGGCTTCCTGTCTATCCATACCCGTCATGGTCAGCCTGAGCAGTGTCTCTTTAACCCTTGTGGGATTATTCTCGGTCAGCTGATTTTCTACGATTTCAAGCAAATGTGCCTCAGTGACCAGATCATCATCTGTCATGGGAGTTTTCCGGTTGAATAAATAGGGTTAAAAACAGTTCACAGAAATCTATTATAATCTAAAACTATCATATAAAATCTCAAGCATGAATAAGTGATTAGTGAAGATAGGTGAGGCAGCTCGTTTACATGGTACAGACCCAGTAACACTACGAAAATCGGAAAGCACAGGTGAGCTGCTTCCTGCCAGAAAGACCAAAGGCGGAGCTCGTTACTACGACGTGTCTGAATTGATGGGCTACAGTAACGAAGCTGCGCCTACGCTTTGCTATTGCAGAGTATCCGGTCACGACCAAAAGCCAGACTTAGACAGGCAGCAAGAGTTACTGGAAGCCTGCTGTTCTGAAAAAGGTTGGCGAACTCAGGTTATACGAAAAAATGCTTGAGACTTTGCGAGATGTTGTTAGCTCACAAGATTGAACTCAGACCGACAAAACAACAAGCCGATTATCTTGATAGAGCTTGTGGTTCTCGTCGTCATGCGTTCAATCAACTGTTAGCCCATTTCAATCAAGAAGGCGTTAAATGGTCAAAGAAGGCTGCGAATGAAAAATACCAAGAACTCAGGCTTGAGTTTCCCTGGTATGCCGAAGTCAGCCAACGTGTGACCAGGAACACAATCGACGATCTTCATGACGCCTTTACTCACTTCTTTCGTCGGGTGAAGAAAGGAGAAAAAGCAGGTTATCCAAGATTCAAGAAGCGAGGACTACACGACAGCTTTTCTCTCAGAGAAAAACCCAAGTTCGATGTTGATGGCAGAACACTTCGCATTGAGAAACTGAAAACCCGCATCAAGATGCGCCAAGAGCTGAGATTCACAGGAACACCCTGTCAGGTGACGATCAGTAAGCGAGCCGAAAAGTATTTCGCTTCTATTTTGGTAGACACTCAGGATTACGACCCAAAAGCACAAAGCAATGAGTCTGTAGGCGTTGATTTTGGCATCAAGGATTTAGCTATTTGTTCGAATGGCAAAACCTTTGTTGCTAATCAGAAACTGAAAGGCTCTCTGAAACGCCTTAACAGGAAACAGAGGGCGTTAAGCCGCAAAACAAAGGGAAGCAACCGCTATGTGAAAGCCAAGCGAGCGGTTGCCAAACTGCATTACCGGATAAGTAACCAGCGATCAGCCGTACTACATGAGGTAAGTGATTATCTGACGTCAAGATTCAAAATAATCACCATCGAAAATCTGAATGTCAAAGGCATGGTAAAAAACCGCAAACTGGCAAGAGCAATCAGTGACGCAGGTTTCGGTAAGCTGAGAGAACTGGTTGAATACAAGGCAGAGCTGCGAGGATGTCAGGTTGTGATTGCAGATCGGTTCTTTCCCAGCTCGAAGAAATGTGCAGTTCATACTTGCGACTACATAAATGACAATCTCACCCTGTCTGATCGTGAGTGGCGGTGTCCAAAATGTAAAACTCTGCATGATAGGGATTACAGTGCGAGTTTGAACCTTGATAATTACGGTCGAGACAGGTTTCAGCTCGACCCTAAACCCTACGCAAGAGTGGAGTTAGACACGATTCGTCGTGCATCCATGTCGACGGCGTAGATAAGTCTACATAATTACAGATTATGTTAGATTTTTAGTAGCGGTAATCTTAGCCTTTTACCTTATTGATTGGCAGCCTGACGATGACTGAAGCGGTTGAAATTCCGGAAGACTATTATCTGACCAACTTCCTGTCACTGTTGGATTTTGTTACTCATCATTATGAAGACCTGTTGGTGGATGATGAGAATAGTTTTCTCAGCTGTTTCTACGCTGCCTCTGAACCTGCACAGCGCCTCTATATACGTCTGATTTGCAGAAAGGGCCCCTTGTTCCGCTCAGACTCATTGAAGTATCCGGAAATATTGGGCATAACCCCGGCAGCCCGTGAGCTTGAGAAGCTGGGGCTACTGGCTATTAACCCTGATATTGACATCACGGAGCTGGTACAACTTTGCACCAAGCCAGAGCTCTTGAAATGGTTCAGCTCAGTCAGTGGCATTTCCTCGAAGTTGAAAAGGCCTGAACTTGTTGAACGGATTGTGACTGAAGTCTCTCAGTCACCCGATCTGCCTTTTGATATCTATAAGCCTCTTTTCGCAGAACAGGTTCAGAATCTACAATTCCTGTTTTTTGGCAATCTCCATCAGAATCTGACCGAATTTGTGCTGCAAGACCTGGGACTTTATAAGTTTGAAAATTACCCTCTGGAAAAAAGCAATCGACTATTCAAAACCCGGCAAGAATTAAACGACGCTTTACAACTATCTAAGTTAGGCATTCTCGCTTATGAAGCAGAATTTGATAAAGACTCTCAAGCCCTGTGCCATTTACAAAATGAACTCCCTGCCCCACCTGTCAGCCCCATTCTAAAAAGACGCTTCAGTCGCCTGGTTAACCGGATCGCCAAAGAGTTGGAGCGAAAAGAACGGTTCGATGAAGCTCTGAGCCTGTTTGCACAATCAAACCTGCCGCCAGCTCTGGAAAGAATGGCTCGTATCCACCATAAGCTTGGAAAGATAGAGGCCAGCGAAACGATTTGCACCCATATTCTGAAACAACCTGCCAGCGATATGGAGCTGGAGTTTGCCAAACGATTCATCAAAAAATTAAAGGGGGAGAAAACCTTACGAAAACAATCCCGTTTTTCTGAAAAGCGCCTTTCCCTGCCTGATAGCAGCGAAAGGGTTGAACTTCAGGTTCAAAAACACTTCCAGAATAATGGCTGGAAAACATTCTATGTAGAAAACACTCTGATCTGCGGGCTGGCAGGTCTGCTGTTCTGGGACATTCTGTTTGCCGATATTCCAGATGCCTTTTTTCATCCTTTCCAGAGTGCGCCTGCTGACTTATCGACCCCCGACTTTTACCGTAAACGACAGAATTTGTTTGAAAAAAGATTCAGACAACTGAAAGCGTCTAATGTGACCCGGGAGGCTCTGACTATTTATCAACAAAAGCGGGGGATTTCCAACCGTTTAATCTATTGGCCCCGGCTGTCAGAAGAGTTAATCACGCTCGCCTGCGACCTGATACCCCGGCCTCACCTGAAAGCCATGCTGGAAAAACTGGTTTTCGACTTTGCCCATAATCGTACTGGCTTTCCGGACTTGATTCTTTTTCAGCCAGAGACTCGGGAGTACCGGTGGGTAGAAGTAAAAGGCCCCGGCGACCGACTTCAGGACAATCAGAAACGCTGGCTTTCATTTTTTTCCGAACACGATATACCGGCTGAAGTTATTTATCTGGATTGGCAGTAGTCAGAATGGTGTCATGACCGTCGCCGAGATCAGACTCTCTGGCTTCACGCACATTGCACGTGACCGACTTTCCTTTTATCGTGGTCAGGCTTAAATGCTTTTTCAGAGTCCGGTTTCTGAAAAGATTTCCTCTTCCCCATCTGAGGTATTTCTTTGATAAGGTGGTGGAGGGTCTGCAGGTGCAGGTAGGGTGTATCGACTGTCTCTTTCTTCATAGGGTGGCGGTTGCATTGAAATAATGGGCGGATAAGAATGGCTACCGGCATCTTCATCAGCCCGGAGTAAACCCTGAAGCACGGGAGTACTCCCAGGCTGGTCTGTTACTGGCAAATGTCTGCGACAGGCATCATTTGACTCAGTTATACGACGACACCGGATACTGCAGCCATCGTTCCGATATGCACTGACAGCTGAGTAAGCCAGGCAACCAATACTGGAGCCAGTAATGCTACCGATAATTAATCCTGTGGGAGTAGTTCCGCTTCCAATCGTGACAACACTCCCAAAAAGGCAACCAACAGCACCTCCAAGGCTTGTAGAAATTCCAGTACAAATCCCGTGTGTTCGAGCACTTTGCAACGTCGGGTCCTGGCAAATACATTCTACTATTGTTGCACTTCCTGCTACCTGCATAACATCCTACCCCCATTAGTGGTCTGTGTTGTCATTATTTAATTAGACTAAAGTGTCTGAAAAAAGTTCTTCAGTTTTTGTCAGAAAACATCCAGAGCCTGTGAGAGTGAGTTAATACTTTAAATGCTTTTTCAAACCATAGTGTCTGAAAAAGTTTCCTCTTGCCCATCCGACGCTGAATCATGTCTTTGGTAGGGTGGCGGAGGATCTGCAGGTGTGGTCAGGGTGGCTCGACTGTCTCTTTCTTCATAGGGTGGCGGTTGCATTGAAATAATGGGCGGATAAGAATGGCTACCGGCATCTTCATCAGCACGGAATGACCCCTGAAGCATAGGGGTACTTTCGGGCTGGTTCATTACTGGCAGATGTCTGTGACAGGCAACGTTTGTCTCAGTTATACGACGGCAGCGGATAGTGCAGCCTTCAGTCCTGTATGCAACATAAGCCGCGTAAGACAGGCAACCAACACAGGAACCTATAATGCCTCCGGCAAGAAATCCTACGTAAGTATTTGCGGTTGCCAGAGCGATCAAATTCCCAGAGAAGCCACAAAACAAACCTCCACAAGATGCAGAAACTCCACCAAGAATGCCGTGTTTTCGAGCACTTTCCGGCGTTGGGTCTGGGCAAATACATTCTACTATTGTTGCACTTCCTGATACCTGCATAACATCCTACCTCCATTAATGATTTATGTTGTTATTACTTTATTGGACTAAGGTACATTAAAAAAGTTCCTCAGTTTTTGTCAGAAAAAATGAATTTTTCTCTCTGTCAACAATCACGGAGCAGCGGGGATCATTGCTTAGTGCCTGACAGGCACAGTCTTGATATGTGATGCAGGGGAATAGCGTGACTGAACCCGGAAAGGTTCATTATTCGGTATCAACAAGGACAATCAATGAAATGGCGCTCTCGTAGGGAATCGAACCCCAATCTCAGCCTCCGGAGGGCCGCGTGTTATCCGTTACACCACGAGAGCATCGTCTGGCGTAGCCTCGACAGGGCTGAAGCAGGTTAGACTCCCTGTCCAGCTGGGCTACGATTGTTTGAAAGCCAATTGACTTCAGGGCTTTCAGCGGAGGCCAATATTACTGATCAGCTTCCTGCCTGTCTATGGCTTTTTGCCGCAAATACGGTTTTAGACACTGGTATCTCAAGCTGAACAGGTTTTGGCGGATTCGTCAACTGTCAGCCAATGACCATTCCTATGGTAACAAACCGAGGGTTGCCTGAAGCAGCCAGGGCTCAGCATGCAGAGGCGTATCTTGTCTGGTGGAAATACCTGTGACGAACCTTTGCTTTTTCAAACGCCCTATCCGAAGTGGCGTAGTTTCAGCATTTGTCATGATGTCAGGGAACTGATGGAAAACGATGAAATCTGATCTGGACGAACACGACACTGCACTCTATACATGAAGCACAACTCTCGAAGCAGCGCTTAATAACAAATTAAGGGACTGCCAGGTAGATGCATTCCTGTGGATTTTTTTGTGACGCTTGCTCTCTTTATTAAAATCTAAACGGTGTAGCTGTTTATGCGCTTGTTTATTTTTTTAGTTTTCAACTTAATTTTAACAATCAGCATAGGATATGCTGACGTATATCCAATTTGTCTGCATGAAATTAACAGCGGTCAGCAAAGTACCAGCCTTTGCTGCGGACATGATTTTCATAAGGATTGTATAGAGACATTGCGATCAAACCATCGAGATCTGTTATGCCCGGTTTGCAGGCAGCGATCCCTAGTACACCATGGTGCAAGTTCGGGAGATCATAGTGTTTGTTTTGGGCAAGAACCTGCGGTTGAGACACTTTCCAGACCGGGTTTCAGGCAAGAATGATTGCCCAGCTACAAAACGAACCGGCAAGTCCTGAATTATTATCTGCAGCAGCTCTATTTGTACAATCACAGCTCCATTGCCCAGCAAGAGACGATACTGACAGAAGATTATACAAAACATAACTTGATTTGTTCTTTCAGCGTTCTTCAGAGTTAAGCGAAGCCGATCGGTGGAAATCAGTAGAATCTTTTCGAATGTTAATGGATATAACATGCAAGCCAGAGACACAGACTCAGACAGAGAATCAGACAGAGACAGAGACAGAGACACAGACAGAGACACAGACAGAGACACAGACAGAGACACAGACACAGACAGAGACAGAGACAGAAACTCAGACAGAGACTCAGATTCATACTCAGGCAGAGACACAATGACAGCTGATTTTATCTAGCAAAATCGCCGTAAACCCTCGCCCAATCGAGGGTGTCGCAAATAAAGAAACACCAATGTTTATATTTCGACAAATAGTTCAATATAATCAATCTGTTAAACAATTAGCTGATATGACAAACGTTTTGTTCTATAATCCGCGTTGCTTAAAAACAATTCGGTTGCTGGCGGTGCCCTGAGCACACAATAATAAAATCATCGCAATGGTTTATTCAGGTCCACTCGATGTAACCATAAACAGCATAAGCGTTGAGATGCCTGACGTAGCCAAGTGCCACTGGCCAATTAAAGTTAATTGGGCCACTGACTCACTACATGGTGGCGCAGGCCTTTGTCGATATAGGGGATAAGTGAGTGTCTCGGGTAACTCAAATACGTACTTTAATTGCCTTGGTCGGTGGCCTGTTTTCCGTCCTGGCGTTCGCCAAGCCTGTTGAGCTGGATGATATTTCCCGTAAAGAAGTAGCCGAGCGCATCGCTCCCGTTGGCTCTGTGTGTCTGGAAGGTGACGAGTGTGCTGCCAATGCTGGCGCCGCTGCCAGCACCGCCAGCGGCCCTCGTTCCGGTGAGCAAATCTTCAACCAGTTCTGTACCGCCTGCCATACTTCCGGTCTGCTTGGCGCTCCCAAGAAAGGTGACAAGGCCACCTGGGAAACCAAACTGTCTGAAGCGGGTAGTTTCAGCAAACTGCTGGGTCTCGCTATCAGTGGTGTCGGCAGCATGCCTCCGAAAGGAACTTGCGCAGACTGCTCTGACGAAGAGATCAGTCATGCCATTGAATTCATGAGCGGCCTCAAACCCTGATTCGCTTTCAGTGCTATCGTCTCCACTGGCTCTCAAGCCAGTGGACTGACAAAGCCTTCCGGCTTAACAGCCAGAATAGAACAGTAGATATTGTTCAGAATATTCTCAGCCGTGTTCCCCATCAGTACTCCACGGGCATGACGGCTCAGAGTTCCCATGACGATCAGATCCACATTAATTTCGTTGGCTAAATTCTGTATTTCTCTGGCAGCATTGCCTTTCAAAAGGTGCACTTTTACCTTGTTGGATTCAGGATTAACGCCTGCATCTTCCAGTGCCTTATCCAGTCTCTGCTGATAGCGCTGATGAGTGCTCTCCTGAAGATCATAGATCTCCTCGTCACCCAACATTCTCAATGCAGGCTGGTTCAACGGTAAGTTCCAGACTGTCACTATATGCAGCTCAGCGTCTTCCTGACTGCTGAGATAGTGACCATGAAGGAGCAGATTTCTATTCAGAGCCACTGCATCAGCGTCCGGGTCACCGACATCGACCGCGACCAGAAGCTTGCCGGTGAAATCAGGCAGCTGATCCCTGCAGGCCATCATCAATACAGGGACCGGACATTTTCTCAGCAGCGCAAGGTCATTACCCGTTAACTGATTACGAACCAATGCCCCGGAGGGATCTGCAAGCTTGATAACCAGGTCTACACCAAATTCTTCAATTAAACCCGCTATGAGCTGTCTTGGCTTACCAGCAACAATATGAACTTCAGCTTCAATGCCTTCTTCCCATGCCAGTTGCCTGAGCTTCTCGGCATCCAGTTCCAACTGCTTTCTCATGGTAGCTTCCAGCTTGCTTTCCAGAGGTATAAACTGAAGCTTGCGCATAACTTCAAGACTTTGATCAAAAAAGGCCATAATCAGCCTGCCGTGGTTATCAGCCACCAGCCTGAAGGCTTGTCTTAACTCGAGTTCGCTGGTGTGGCTTCTGGTAATGGCCACCATAACGGTCTTGAAAGCATGCATAGTCAACCCCATACAGTTCGCATTGGGCTTGTCGAATTTCGTTGCCACTATCCTGCGACAAGCTCAGAACGAACGAAGTGTGTACATCAGCTCTTAGCTGCACTGAAAGCAAGACTCCAGAAAACGCCTCAGATCATCTCACCAATAACCGGAATAATAGACAGCACCAGTAAAAGCGCCATAGTGATGTTAAACGCTCTTTGATAAGACGGCTGTTGCAACACCTTTTTCAGACGAACACCAAAAAATAACCAGACACCAACGCAGGGAATCGCAGCGACCAGAAAGGCCAGCGCAATGACAAGCACTTGCAGAAAGACATCTCCGGACACCGTTGTATAAGCAGCAACGGCACCTGTCGCCATAATCCATGCCTTCGGGTTTACCCACTGAAAAAGGGCTGACTGTATAAAAGTCAGTGGTCTGGACTTGCCGCCATTTAAATCGGGAGGTGCAGACTTTGCGATGAGCCAGGCAAGATAAAGAAGATAAGCGACACCCAGAACCTTGATAATATCGTGAAGCACTGGAAAAAGATCAAATACCGCCCCGAGCCCCAAACCCACAAACAGCACCATCAAAGGAAAGCCCAGACAGATGCCCAAAAAATGGGGGATGCTCTGCCGGGTGCCATAATTCATACCCGAGGTCATGATCATGACATTATTGGGTCCAGGAGTAATCGTACTGGAAAAAGCAAAAGCCAGCAGGGGCCACAAAACGATGCTCAACTCACCACTCATTATGAAACTCCCGTTACACTTATCTGGCCTCTGAGGAAGAGCACAGCGGCTCCACGCAGCAATACCCTGTCCTCAACCCATTCACACTCCAGCTGCCCCGTTCTCCGGGAAATCTGTTCAGCTTTGAGTGTTCTTTTGCCCAATAGTTCAGACCAGTAAGGAGTTAGCATAGTATGAGCTGATCCGGTGACCGGATCTTCTTTTATGGCAACCTCAGTTCCACCAAACCAGCGAGAGACAAAATCCACCCCCACTCTTTCAGAGCGGGCAGAAATAACCACACCACGCACTCTGCTGTTTTTCAGTCGGGTAAAGTCCAGATCCAGATTAGCCAGTGTTTCTTCATCCGGAGCCACAATTAACAGATCATTTTTATTGAATCTGGAATCCAAGGCTTCAAAGGGAAGCTGTTTTGCAACTTCTTCCGGAATGGGCTCATGTGTGAAGGAAGCCGCCGGAAAATCCAGTTCGATCAAACCTTCTTTGAACCTGACATTTAAAACGCCGGATAAACTATCGAAGGACAGCTCTTCTGATTGATCTCCGAGTTCGTGTCGGATTACATAACTGGCTGCCAGTGTCGCATGCCCACACAAGCTGACTTCTGTGCCCGGTGTGAACCAGCGAATCTGATAACAGCCATCAGCGCCAGAAATATAAGCGGTTTCTGAAAGATTATTTTCCAGAGCAATGCTTTGCATCAGCTCATCAGACAGCATCTCTTCAACCGGACAAATAGCGGCTGGATTACCCCGAAACAGCTCACTGGTAAAAGCATCGACCTGATAAATGGGAAGCACTTTCATTATTTGTTCCTTTCTTCTGTTGTCTGATCAAAAACGATTTGGACTCTCTTGTTTTGCTTGCCTTTACTTACAGCCGGCATAAATTGTCACCATACAATTTTGTTTTTATTTTGCTTGTTCACTTTGATTGCAGTTTAGAGACTCCTTAAAATGGTTCAATCCTTTTATTGTCACCATGACAATCATATAGATGGCTGAATCTATGATCGACTGGCAACCTGATCTGGATCGTTTTTCCGGTCCCAAATACAAAGCGCTGGCTGACGCTATAGAAGAAGCCATAAAGGAGGGCGAGCTAAACAGTGGCGATCGGCTGCCCACACATCGCTCTCTATCTGAGCAACTGGGTGTCACCATCGGGACAATTACACGTGGCTACGCTGAAGCTGAACGACGACGGCTTATCACCGCAAGAGTAGGAAGTGGTACATTTGTTCTTGGTAAGGTCTGGGAAAAAAGAGATTTCTCTATTCCACAGCCCCGGGAATCCGACCTCATCGACCTTAGCCTCAGCTTGCCCGTCCCGGCCAACCGGGAGCAGATTCTGGCCAAAAGCCTCGGTTCAATAGCCGAAAAATGGCAACAATTGTCGCCTTTACTGGATTACCATCCGGAAACGGGCATCCCCCGGCACCGTGAGACCATAGTGCGCTGGATGGGCTATCACGGAATGGAAGCGGCACCAGACAATATTCTGATAACATCCGGTGGCCAGAACGCTAATATGCTTACCCTTCAGGGACTCATGAGGCCCGGAGATATTATCGCGTCAGAATATCTGACCTACCGCGGATTTATTAATGCCGCCAGACAGTGGCAACTTCGCCATATGGGTTTGGCCATGGATCAGCATGGTCTGACGCCTGAGGCGCTGGAGCAATGTTGTGATCAATTCAAACTCCGTCTTCTCTACCTGACGCCAAACCTTCAGAACCCAACGGCCACTCTAATGCCACTGGCCAGGCGTCAGGAAATTCTGGACGTTGCCGCTAAGCATAACCTTGTGATTCTTGAAGACGATGTGCAGTTTATTCCGCCTGAAAATCGGTTACCGTCTCTCTATAGCCTTGCACCGGAACGAGTGGTGTACACTTCAAGTTTTTCCAAATTCCTGGCAGGAGGGCTGAGAGTCGGTTTTATTTGCAGCCCGGAAGACTTGAACCTGAAAATCAGGATTGCCATGCAAAACAATTACTGGAGCGCTCCCCCACTGATGTCAGAAGTGGTAACGGAATGGATTGACTCCGGGGAAGCCCGGCAATTGACAGACTGGCAGCGGGAAGAAATCCTGCACCGGCAGGAGATTCTGAAAGAAACTATCGGGCACCTGGATATCCAGTCACAGCCTTATAGTTTTTACGCCTGGCTAAGAATGCCAGAACCCTGGCGGGCAGAAACATTTGTCCAACAGCTGGAAAGTCAAAATGTTAAAGTATTGCATTCCGAAGTTTTTGCGGTTGGTAGCTCGGCTGCACCTCAGGCCGTAAGAATCTGTATCAGCAGTCCATCATCAAGGGATCAACTCAGAAGAGGCCTGGAAACCATCAGCGAATTACTGGCCTCTGACCCCAACCCTGTTTTCAGACCCATTGTCTTTTAAATGGTTTTTTAGATGAAAAAATTGAATACTTTCTGGCTTAACAGTGCTCTGGCTTTGACAGGCTGGCTGGTCTGCATGACAACCCGATCAACCTGGGCTATTGCAGCAACAATCATCATTCTGATAGTACATTTCTCTACCTACGGCTCATGGAAAAAAGAGCGGGAGATTATCTTTATTACCCTGATTCTCGGTAGCGCCCTGGACAGTGTGATGAGCAATATAAGTGTTCTTCAGTTTTCCGGTGAGAGTCGAATTCTTCCGTCATGGCTGGCTTGTATCTGGATAATGCTGGGACTGACCATCCGTCATAGTCTGAGTTGGGTAGGTAAAAGCAGACTGACAGGCAACCTGTTTCTTATTAATTTGACTGCTGCACATTACTTCCTGTTGTTACAGTTCACTTATGTTTCTTCCTGCCTGCCCACATGGCAGGCAGTGGCTATTCTTTCAATATCCGCAACAATAATTATTAATATTATCCTGACATTCTCTGATGTCTGGTGGGAAAAATATCGTCTCCAGAACCCGAAGTAATCTCACCTGTTATTGAGTCTGAAAAATCACTGCTATCGAATTTCTGCAACAGAAACAGGCTCGAAAAGAGCCTGTTCTCAAATACGCTTACACAAAAGTATCACTTTAGTTACATAAACTATTGTAATATGCCGTCATTTCTGTGTAGCCTGACAACATTTCCGGGCGATGAGCTCTAGATGACATAGTGCGCGAAAATAAAAAAGGAAAGTATTTGATGACCGTCTCAGCCCCCCCTGTTAATGCCAGCAACTTTCTGACTCAAAAGGCAGCTGATATGAAGTCCTGGTTCGAGTCCGGGACTCAACCCATAGAAGGCCTGAATGTTCGAAAAATGCCGGCCCGTGCAGAGCCTCTTGAATACATACCGAGCGAGGGAAAAACCAAAAACAAGGCTCGCTTCAAACTGATTGTCAGTAAAAACTTTAAGCTCTGGTCGATGGACCTTGAAATGAGCTTTTTCTGCCAGCCCTGGCTAAGCAACGACGGCATAGCTAACCCACCTGGTTTACTTTTCTCGGTCATTGATGACGAAGGCACGATCCACCCCGTTGAATACCTGCCGATAGTGTTCGATTATGAAGAAGAGGATATGAATGCACCACAGTGGTTCAGCTTCTGGATTCAAAAGATTCTGAAAAGACCTTCAATCAAAATCGTCTTTGCCTATAAACAACTGATTTTCTCTGAGCTTGATGACTAAAGCACCCTTTCATTTATCATGAAACGTCCAGCAACAATAATGAGAACCGGAGCCTGTTTTGAACAATTCATAACAAAAGGCTCCTTTCTTTTTATTTCCGGACAGGTAAAAAACATCTGCTATCACTTAATAAAAACAGGCAGAGCTTTCTTTCTCCGAAAATACTGAATTAGTAACATAGATTTTTCTGCCATCTAGCTCTTTGAAAGGAAAAAAATGAATCGTTTACTCCTGCTTTTCTTCACTGCTTCACTATCACTCTTCTCATATTCAGAATTCAGTCAATATACTCATCGCTGGGTCGCCGTATTTGACTCAGGCATTGTTAAAAGCTGCGAAACAGAACTACTGATCGAAAAGCTGGACAAACTCTCTTCAGAGGTGACGATATCATTGGTACGCCCCTTCGGATCCTGCGGTATTGTTTTTCTTTCCGATTCATCGCTGGATATTGAAAGCCTGACTCAGCAGGACTCATCTATTCGATATATTGAACCAGATGACCTTAACCAAATTCTGCCGGTAATGACACCCATTAATTAGCAACAAAGCATAAAAGAACGATAATTAAAACAATCCCCATCTAAAGAATAATGACAGCACTAACAACCTGGTAGCCTGTTATCTGGCATTGATTCCCGGGACTCCGGCCCTCACCTGCTTGCTTCTGCAACTTTTAGTGCTAAAGTACATGATTTTTCCGTTTTATCTCTCTTGAGCATTTTAATGATCTCCCCAGACATCAACAACATCAAGCTGACTGAATACAGCCATGGCGCAGGTTGCGGCTGCAAAATATCGCCACAAATTCTCGATGGTATTCTAAAAACCAACCTTCAGCTGCCTGAATTCCCCGGACTGATTGTCGGCAACTCCAGCAAGGACGATGCCGCTGTTTTTGACCTCGGAAATGGTGAAGGCGTGATCAGCACCACTGACTTTTTCATGCCTATAGTGGATGACCCCTTCGACTTTGGACGAATCGCTGCCACCAATGCGATCAGTGATATCTACGCCATGGGAGGTAAGCCCATGATGGCTATTGCCATTCTGGGCTGGCCAGTGAATAGGCTGCCTCCTGAAATTGCCGCAAAAGTTGTCGATGGCGGTCGTCAGGCCTGTGCTGATGCCGGTATTCCTTTGGCAGGTGGGCACAGCATTGATGCACCGGAACCTATTTTCGGACTGGCGGTCACCGGCAAAGTACCGCTGGAGCATCTCAAACGCAATAACCAGGCCCGCGCAGGTAGCAAGCTTTACCTCACCAAGCCTCTTGGTGTCGGTATTCTCACCACAGCCCAGAAGAAAAAGCTGCTCAAGGATGAACACAGCCACCTGGCTCGTGATGCCATGTGTACACTTAACAAGATTGGCTCAGAACTGGCCCAGTTACCGGGTATCAGTGCCATGACCGATGTCACAGGATTTGGCCTGCTGGGTCATCTGATTGAAGTCTGTGAAGGCAGCAAAGTAGCGGCCAATATCAGGATGAGCACTCTTCCACTAATCCCCCAGGTCAGTGAATACCAACTACAAGGTTGCATTCCGGGTGGTACTGCACGTAATTTTGACAGTTATGGACATAAGGCTGGAGTCATCACAGAAGAGCAAAAACAACTCCTGTGTGATCCTCAGACCAGTGGTGGCTTATTGGTCACTGTGGACAGGGAGAGTGAAGAAGCGTTTCTGGCCATCACCCGGCAGCATGGTCTTTCACTGGAGCCTATTGGTGAACTGGAAGAATATTCAGAGGGCCCTTTGGTGAGGGTTCAGATATAAGAGGCCAAAAAAAGCCCGACAGTGTCGGGCTTAAAAAACGGGTTAAATTGTACGGTTACCGTATTCGCTCGAAGGTTTTTTGGGCGGATCAGCAGTGACGTTTGATGGGACCTCTTCAATTTCACCACCGGAGTTAAGAAAGGCCTCTACCTGAGCGTTGAGGCTCTCTCTGAGTTTTTTCCGGGATTCGACTGTGCGTTGATCAGCGGGTTCGTCTCGACTCCCCAGATAACTGATATCAACCCCGTCAAAACCAGCAGCAGCTTTTTTCGGCGTTTTCCTTGCCATAGCTATTTCCTCTTGGATACTGGCCAATGGAGCAATCTGTGCTCCAACCCATATTTTAAGACTTTAGTTCCGATTTTTTTTAGTTATAGTCCAGCGTTGATAAAACGCCAGTCGGTTTGAGTCCTCCATTGATATACTGCTGTTAAAAAAGACCAATGAAATTATAATTACCTATATAGATGACCTTGTAAAGTCACAATCAAGCGACGTTTTCCTCCGCGCTGTTTGTGCTCTCCCAACCAGAGCCCCTGCCAGGTTCCCAGATTAAATCGGCCCTTGGTAACAGGTATCATCACACTGGCACCCCACAAGCTTGATTTTATATGGGCTGGCATATCATCAGCACCCTCAAGAACATGGCGATAGTAGTCGGCACTGTCCGGAATAGCTTGAAGGGAAAATGTTTCCATATCATGACGAACATCCGGATCTGTATTCTCATTCAGAGTAAGGGATGCGGATGTGTGCTGAATAAAGATATGAGCCAGACCCACCTGATAGAGCGAAAGCTCGGGAAGCTTTGACTCCAGCTCATCAGTAATGAGATGGAAGCCCCTGTCTTTTTCCGACAGTTGAATCAGTTTCTGAAACCAGCTCATATCAAGTCTTCTCGTGTTTTGCCGAACTGAATTGGGCATTGAAGCCTTTTGGTAAGCTTAACAGGCCTGTTTAATGATTCAGAGATATTGGTTTGCTCTCATACTGCTTTTTTCTTTTCTGACAGCATTGTCTCACGCCAACGATTTGAATAACTTTGGCTGTGACTTTCTGGACATGCAGGCTTTCTACATGGAAGAACTGGGAGTCATTGGTGTCACTATTGTTCATCTGACACAAAAAATGGATAAGCCCGAAATAAAGGGCTTTACCAAACCGCTCGGGCCGAAAAAGTACCTGATAGCGTTGGCAGAAGGACTCGAACCCAGTGAAATAAGAGTCACCATGGCTCATGAACTGGTGCATGTCCGACAGCTGGAAGAAGGCTCGATCAAAAACAGTGAGTTTAAAAGGCATTATCTGGACCGAAGCTTCGAAGATGAAGCCTTCCGGCTAAGCCTGCCATTAGCTGCCCAATTCTACACCACCCACTCATGTCATGATGAAAACCAGGCAAAGCAATAGTGAAAGAAGGGGGAGTAGAGTAGTTTTCAACTCAGGGGCGTCGATAGTTGCGCCGTCTATTGATGGCAACCTCTGCGAACTTATTGATCTACCCGCTGTTATAGCCTAATTTTTGGATATACAAAATATATATACACGACTAACCATGGAAACCAGTGTATTTAGAAACAACCGTTCACAGGCAGTCAGAATCCCTAAAGAGCTTGAGCTACCAGAGGGCACAAATCGTGTCAGGATCTCCAAACGTGGTGAATCTATACTGATCACTCCGATAAAAGGAGACTGGGACTCATTCTTTCAGATGGTTGATGAAAACGCTGTTGAGTTCGAGCGTCAGCCTCAACCCGACATGCAGGCCAGAGATCTGGGGGATTGGGGCGAATGAAATATATGCTGGATACCAACATGGTTATCTTTGCTATGCAAAAAGACGACCCCAGGCAAGTACGCCAAAAGATAACCAGCCACAATGGTGATATGTTCATTTCCTCAATCACCTATGATGAGCTGATGTACGGTGTTTATAACTCATACAGCGAAAAACGAAAGCAGACCAAAATCATAATGCTGAACGAGTTTCTTACGAGGGTGTCCATTTTGCCCTTTGATGAAAAAGCCGCCGATCACTCAGCCAATATCCGTGAATTCGCCAGAGTACCCTCTCTGCTCGTGGAAGACTGGAGCAATGTAAAAACACAAAAAACCAGCAGAAAGAGGCCATTGAGTTCAAACTGATTTACGAAAGCGTCGATCACAAAAGTGGTGAAGAAGAGATGCCTGTTTTGAAACAAGAGCCAAAAGCTGTCGGTAATACTGTATTGAGACAATTTCAGTTCTGATTTAACGAGGGCCTAAGCAGCGTTACAGCTTCGATTGTCATAAGAAAAACAGCCATATTATGGCAAATAAACGACGCTTGAAGTTCCTTCGCCCAGCCTGGCGTCAACTGCCAGAGTTCACCGCTGATTCAATTTCCGAAAGTTGAGTCTATTAGTTAAACAGAGTCGAGAGATAATCCAGGGGTGCATAGAACTTTTTCCACTGAGTCCAGCCGGTCTCTGAAAAGCCCTCTTCCAGTGGATAACCATAAACGGCGTAGTTTGAAAGACTATTAATAACAGCAAAAGTCAACGCAGGCACGAGAGTGACACCGGCTTTGATAAACAGGTTGTTTGAGGTTATCTTCGAACTGTGCAGCGTAAGCGAGGCTCCGACTCCGCCCAGGACTGAGGCTCCAGCTCCGGCCAGGGATGCGGCTCCGACTCCGTCTAAAACATTGGCTCCGGCTTCGGCTCCGTCTAAAACACTGGCTCCGGCCCCAGTCATGGCTCCAGCTAAGGCTCCTGCTCCAACTATGACTATGGCTCCGGTTCCGGCTATGGCTCCGGCTATGGCTCCGAGTCCGTATGATGCTCCGATTATAGCTCCGGCTCCGGTTACGGTTATAGCTACGGCTCCAGCTACAGCTACAGCTACGGCCCGTGTTTGTCCGCCGACATCAACTGTTAACACTGATACAATTCCCGAGAAGGTACCCGCAATCGCAGCGCTGACAACAGAAGCAAGAGTGGCTTTTGCTGGACTGAGGCCTTTATAGATCATGGCTTCATAAGCGACAGTCCCTGCAACAGCTCCATTAGCCACAGACAATAATGTGTATTCCAAAGCCGCATACCGTTCGATTGAAATATTCCTCACGCTCATTTTTCTTAGAGTTAGCGCCGAAATAGCACCGGCTCCAGTGCTTGATACCGCCCCGGACGCAAGGTAGATCAAGACTGCGACAGGTATCATCTCCTTCGTTTCCGCAATAGCGGCATAAGCTGCCATTCCTGCACCAGCAAAATACAGGGGTTTCCACCAGCGCTGTTCCAAGGGCCAGGGAGACACATGCCCGGCCAGCGCCACTTCGGTGGTGGTCATCACGGGGGCCAGCTGCAAGCAAAAATCCGTTTTCAACTTCTCCAGCTCCTTTGTATCCGATTCAGCCAGATCATATTTGCTTGAAAGCCCGGAGACTATTCCCGCTGTTTTACATACGCCCCACCATATGCCCAGGTTGAGCAGGGTAGACAAAGAGAATCCTGCAATGCTTCCCGTTAACTCAAGCCCGTTTGCCACCAGTGCGGTGTCATTTAAAGGCTCAAGAAAATCAAAATCATTTTGTAAGGGGGGACCGGCCTGTGCCGTCGTATAAAACAAACACAAAAGGAATGGAAACAGGTTAAATGACTTTCTCATGGTGATTTGCCAGATGCAGCTACTGAACCGGAAATATAGACCCTAAATGGAGGTATGGATGACAAAATCCTTAACTACCAAGTGCGGTGCAAATAAGGCAGCAAACACAGATTAAGGCTCTGTTACCGAGGTCTCACCATGGCCTGATGGTTCAACTCCCTGTTAACTTCAGGGGCACTTCGAGTCAATGAATTTGAAAGTTGAGTCTGTCATTTAAACAGAGTCGAGAGATAATCCAGGGGCGCATAGAACTTTTTCCACTGAGTCCAGCCGGTCTCTGAAAAACCTTCTTCCAGTGGATAGCCATAAACAGCGTAGTTTGAAAGACTATTGATAACAGCAAAAGTCAACCCAGGCACCAGAGTGACACCGGCTTTAATAAGCAGGTTGTTTGAGGTTATCTTAGAACTGCGCAACGTAAGCAAGGCTACGACTTCGCCAAAGCTAACAGCTCCAGCTCCGGCTCCAACTACGACAACAGCTCCCGCTCTTAACCCTGCTGTGGCTGCAATTATGTCTGGAGCTGTGGCTGCAGCTATGGCTGTGGCTGTGGCCATGGCTGCAGCTATGGCTGCAGCTGAGGCTGCGGCTCTTGCACCGACTCCTAAACCGACTCCTACTCCAGCTAATGTTCCGGCTAGAGTTCCGATTCCGGCTTTGACCTCTTTCCGTCCGCCCGTATCAATTGTTAAGAATGAAATAATCCCCGAGAAGGTACCCACAATTGCTGCGCTGACAACAGAAGCAAGAATCGCTTTTTCTGGCCTGAAGTCTTTATGGATCAGGGCTTCATAGACGACAGCGCCTGCCATAATCCCATTCATCATAGAGAATATTGCGTATTCCCCAAGCTCATACCATTCAGCTTTCATATCCCTTACGCTCATTTTTCTTAGAACTAACGCCGAAATCGCGCTGACTCCAGTTCTTGTTAACGCTTCGGAAGTAAGGTAGGTCAAGACTGCGACAGGTACCTGCTCCCTCGTTTCCGTAAAAGCGGCGTAAGCTGCCATTCCTGCACCGGCAAAATACAGGGGTTTCCACCAGCGCTGTTCCAGGGGCCAGGGAGACACACGCCCAGCCAGCGCCACTTCGGTGGAGGTCATCACGGGAGCCAACTGCAAACAAAAATCCGTTTTCAACTTCTCCAGCTCTTTTGTATCCGATTCAGCCAGATCATATTCGCTTGAAAGCCCGGAGACTATTCCCACTGTTTTACATACACCCCACCATATGCCCAGGTTGAGCAGGGTAGACAAAGAGACTGCAGCAATGCTTCCCGTTAACTCAAGCCCGTTTGCCACCAGTGCGGTGTCATTAAAAGTCTCAAGATAATTAAAATCATTTTGTGAGGGGGATCTGGCCTGTGCCATCGTATAAAGCAAACACAAAAGTAACGAAAAAAGGTGGAATGACTTTCTCATGGTGATTTGCCAGATGCAGTTACTGAACGGGAAATATAGACCCTAAAAACAGCTATGAATGACAAAATCCTTAACTACAACGTGCAGTGCAAATAAGGCAGCTAACACATACTGAGGTTCTTTTACCGCGGTCTCAGCAAGGCTGATGGTATACTTCCTGTTAGTCTCAGGGGCACTTCGAGTGTCTGTCATCTAAACAGAGTCGAGAGATAATCCAGGGGCGCATAGAACTTTTTCCACTGAGTCCAGCCGGTCTCTGAAAAGCCTTCTTCCAGTGGATAGCCATAAATGGCGTAGTTTGAAAGACTATTGATAAGAGCGAAGGTCAATGCAGGCACGAGGGTGACACCGGCTTTGATAAACGGGTTGTTTGGGGTTAGGGTTATCTTCCAACTGCCCAACATAAGCAAGGCTGAGAATCCGCCTAAGGCAATGGTTCCGGCTCCGATTCCGCCGTCGATTCCAATACTGACTTCTGCTGAGGCTCCAGCTCCAGCTGCGAGTCCGGCTACGGCTCCGGCTCCGGCTCCAATTCCGACTACGGTGCCTGCACATGCTCCTCCTCCGGCAACAGCTCTGACTACAGATTCGATTGTGGCTGTGGGTGTAACTTCAGGTCCGAATCTGGCTAAGCCTAAGGCTAAGACTCCAGCTCCGATTCCGACTATGGCTCCAGCTTCGATTCCGGCTAAGGCTCCAGTTACGATTATGGCCAGGGCCTCTGTCTGTGCGTCCACATCAATTGTTAGCATTGAAATGACTCCCGAGAGGGTACCCGCAATCGCTGAGCTGACAACAGAAGCAAGAGTCGCTTTTGCTGGACTAAGGCCTTTATAGATGATGGCTTCATAAACGACAGCGCCTGCCATAACCCCATTAATCGCAGAAAATATTAAGTATTCCCGCGCAGCATACCTTTCAGCTTTAATATCCCCCACGTTCGTTTTCCTTAGAATTAACGTCGAAATAGCGCTGGCTCCAGTTCTTGATATCGCTTCGGACGCAAGGTAGGTCAAAACTGCGACAGGAACATGCTCCCTCGTTTTCGTAACACTGGCGTAAGCTGCCATTCCTGCACCCGCAAAATACAAGGGTTTCCACCATCGCTGCTCCAGGGGCCAGGGAGATAGATTTCCAGCCAAAGCCACTTCGGTGATGGTCACCATGGGGGCCAGCTGCAAACAGAAATCCGTTTTCAACTTCTCCAGCTCTTTTGTATCCGATTCAGTCAGATCATATGTGCTTGAAAGCCCGGAGACTATTCCCGCTGTTTTGCATACACCCCACCATATACCGAGGTTGAGCAGGGTAGACAAAGAGACTCCTGCGATGCTTCCCGTTAACTCAAGCCCGTTTGCCACCAGTGCGGTATTATTTAAAGGCCCAAGAAAATCAAAATCATTTTGTGGGGGGGGACTGGCTTCTGCCGTCGTATAAAGAAAACACAAAAGTAAAGGAAACAGGTTGAATGACTTTCTCATGGTGACTTACCAGATACACTTACTGAACGGGAAATATAGACCCTAAACAGAGCTATGGATGACAAAATCCTTAACTACAACGTGCGCGGTTCAGATATGGCAGCAAACACATATTGAGGCTCTCTTATTGGGTCTCACCACTGCCTGTTGGTTTACTTCCTGTCAACCTCAGGGACACTTCGAGTAAATGGATTTGAAAGCTGAGCCTGTCACTTAAACAGAGTCGAGAGATAATCCAGGGGCGCATAGAATTTTTTCCACTGAGTCCAGCCGGTCTCTGAAAAACCTTCTTCCAGTGGATACCCATAAACAGCGTAGTTTGAAAGACTATTGATAACAGCAAAAGTCAACGCAGGCACCAGAGTGACACCGGCTTTAATAAGCAGGTTGTTTGAGGTTATCTTAGAACTGCTCAACATAAGCAAGGCTGCGACTCCGCCAAAGGTAAAAGCTCCAGCTATGCCTCCAGCTACGGCTACAACTCCCGCTCTGAAATCGGCTGTGGCTACGGCTGTGGCTGCACCTGTGGCTGTGGCTATGGCTGCGGCTATGACTGTGGCTTTGGCTGCGGCTCCGACTACTGCTCCGGTTCCGACTACTGATCCGGCTCCGGCTACAGCTCCGGCCAGAGCTCCCGCCAGAACTCCGATTCCGGCTTTGGCCTCTGCAGGTTTGCCCACATCAATTGGTAATAATGAAATAAAACCCGAGAGGGTACCCGCAATCGCTGCGCTGACAACAGAAGCAAGAATCGCTTTTGCTGGCCTGAAACCTTTACGGATCATCGCTTCATAGACGACAGCGCCTGCCATAACCCCATTAATCACAGACAATATTGCGTATTCCCCAGCCGCATACCATTCAGTTACCGCATCCCTTACGTTCATTTTTGTTAGAACTAACGCCGAAAAAGTGCTGGCTCCAGTTCTTGATATCGCTTCGGACGCAAAGTAGATCAAGACTGCCACAGGTAAGTGCCCCTTCGTTTTCGTAGTACTGGCATAAGCTGCCATTCCTGCACCGGCAAAATACAGGGGTTTCCACCAGCACTGTTCCAGGGGCCAGGGAGACACATGCCCGGCCAGAGCCACTTCAGTGGTGGTCACCATAGGGGCCAGCTGCATACAGAAATCCGTTTTCAACTTCTCAAACTCCTTTGCATCCGATTCAGTCAGATCATGAGTGCTTGAATGCCCGAAGACTATTCCCGCTCTTTTACATACACCCCACCATATACCCACATTGAGCAGGGTAGACAAAGAGACTCCAGCAATGCTTTTCGTTAACTCAAGTCCGTTTGCCACCAGTGCGGTGTCATTAAAAGACTCAAGAAAATCAAAATCATTTTGTGAGGGAGGACTGGCCTGCGCCATCGTATAATGCAAACACAAAAGTAAAGGAAAAAGGTTGAATGACTTTCTCATGGTGATGTGCCAAGTACATTTACTGAACGGGAAATGTAGACCCTACAGAGCCAGTGTGTCCCCGATATCGGGAACGGTTTTTAATACCCTGAACTCTTTGTCGAAACAGGCCAACAAGTCCAAGTCAAGATTAACGATGATTTAAACCATGGCATTCGGGAAGAAATTAAGCATCAAGGCGCCCAAACAAACGACACCTGACCCGCCTCTGCCTGGTTTGCCGGTAGCTGGCAGAGTTCACCGCTGATCCAATTGCTGACAGTTAAGCCTGTCAGTTGAACAGAGTCGAGAGATAATCAAGAGGCGCATAGAACTTTTTCCACTGATTCCAGCCGGTCTCTGAAAAGCCTTCTTCCAGTGGATAGCCATAAACAGCGTAGTTTGAAAGACTATTGATAACAGCGAAAGTCAATGCAGCTACCAGAGTGACACCGGCTTTGATAAACGGGCTGCTTGAGGTTATCTTCGAACTACCCAACATAAGCGAGGCTCCAACTCCGCCGAGGGCTGAGGCTCCAACTCCAACTCCAACTCCGACTCCGACTCCGACTCCGGCACCGAGTCCGGCTGTGGCTATGGTTCCGGCTAAGACTCCGGCTCCGGCTCCGGCTACGGCTCCGGATAAAGCTCCGGTTATAGCTCCGGGAAAAGCTCCGATAGCTCTGGTTCTGGTTAAAGCTCCGGTTACCGCTCCGATTCCGATTACTGCTCCGCTTACAGCTCCGGTTATGGCTCCAGCTTCACTAACAACCCCGGGCTTTGTCTGTTCGTCCACATCAATTATTAACCCTGAATAAATTCCCGAGAGGGTACCTGCAATCGCTGCGCTGACAACAGAAGCAAGAGTCGCTTTTGCTGGCCTGAAGCCCTTATAGATCATGATTTCATAGGCGATATCCCCTACCATAAGCCCATTAACCACAGACAATATTGCGTATTCCCCAGCCGCATACCATTCAGTTGCAATATCCCTTACGCTCATTTTTCTTAGAATTAACGTCGAAATAGCGCCGGCTCCGGTTCTTGATACCGCTTCGGACGCAAGGTAGGTCAAGACTACGACAGGTACCTGCTCCCTCGTTTTCGTAAAAGCGCCGTAAACTGCCATTCCTGCACCGGTAAAATACAGAGGTTTCCAGAAGCACTGTTTCAGGGGCCAGGGAGACACATGCCCGGCCAGCGCCACCTCGGTGGCAGTCATCACGGGAGCCAGCTGCAAACAAAAATCCGTTTTCAACTTCTCCAGTTCCTTTGTATCCGATTCAGCCAGATCATATTTACTTGAAAGCCCGGAGACTATTCCCGCTGTTTTACATACGCCCCACCATATGCCCAGGTTGAGCAGGGTAGACAAAGAGAATCCTGCAATGCTTCCCGTTAACTCAAGCCCGTTTGCCACCAGTGCGGTGTCATTTAAAGGCTCAAGAAAATCAAAATCATTTTGTAAGGGGGGACTAGCCTTTGCCGTCGTATAAAGCAAACACAAAAGTAACGGAAACAGGTTGAATGACTTTCTCATGGCGATTTTCCAGATGCAGCTACTGAACCGGAAATATAGACCTTTAACAGAGCTATGGATGACAAAATCCTTAACTACAACGTGCAGTGCAAATAAGGCAGCTAACACATACTAAGGTTCTTTTACCGCGGTCTCAGCAAGGCTGATGGTTTACTTCCTGTTAGTCTCAGGGGCACTTCGAGTGTCTGTCATCTAAACAGAGTCGAGAGATAATCCAGGGGCACATAGAACTTTTTCCACTGAGTCCAGCCGGTCTCTGAAAAGCCTTCTTCCAGCGGATAGCCATAAACTGCATAGTTTGAAAGACTATTGATAACAGCGAAAGTCAACACAGGCCCCAGAGTGACACCGGCTTTGATAAACGGGTTGTTTGGGGTTATCTTCCAACTGCCCAACATAAGCAAAGCTGCAACTCCACCTGAGATAGCTCCGGCCAGGGCTACAGCCGTGGCCCCGTGAGCAACTCCTGCTGGGGCTGAGGCTGAGGCTACAACCATGGTTCCGACTAAAACTCTGGCAAACGCTACGTCTGCAGCTCCCACTCCGACACTGGCTCCAAATGCCAGAATTCCGGCTAGAATTCCGACTCCGGCTACAGCCTTTGTCTGTCCGTCCACATCAATTGTTGACAATGAAATAATTCCCGAGAGGGTACCCGCAATTGCTGCGCTGACAAAAGCAGCAAGAATCGCTTTTTCTGACCTGAAGCCTTTATGGATCAAAGCTTCATAGACGACAGCGCCTGCCATAAACCCATTAATCACAGACAATATTGCGTATTCCCGAACCGCATTCCATTCAGTTGCAATACCCTTTACGCTCATTTTTCTTAGAATTAACACCGAAATGGCGCTAGCTGCGGTTGTTGATAACGCTTCGGACGCAAGATAGATCAGGACTGCGACAGTTGTGTATTCCGCAGTCGCATACCATTTAGTTGCAATAGCACTTACGGCCATTTTTCTTAGAATTGACTCCGAAACAGCACTGGATCCAGTTCTTGATTCCGCTCCGGACGGGGGATAGATCAGGACTGCGGTATATAGCTGCTCTATCATTTTCGTGGTAGTGGCGTAAGCTGCCATTCCTGCACCGGCAAAATACAGGGGTTTCCACCAGCGCTGTTCCAGGGGCCAGGGAGAAACATGCCCGGCCAGCGCTACTTCGGTGGTGGTCATTAGGGGGGCCAGATGCAAACAGAAATCCGTTTTAAACTTCTCCAGCTCCTTTGTTTCCGATTCATCCAGATCATGTGTGCTTGAGACTATTACCGCTGTTTTACATACACCCCACCATATCCCTATATTGAGCAGGGTAGACAGAGAGAATCCAGCAATGCTTCCCGTTAACTCAAGCCCGTTTGCCACCAGTGCGGTGTCATTAAAAGGCTCTAGAAAATCAAAATCACTTTGTGAGGGAGGTCTGGCCTGTGCCGTCATATAAAGCAAACACAAAAATAACGGAGACAGGCTCAATGACATTCTCATGGTGATTTGCCAGATGCAGTTACTGAACCGGAAATATAGACCCTAAACGGAGCCTTTGATGACAAAATCCTTAACTACAACGTGCAGTGCAAATAAGGCAGCTAACACATACTGAGCTTCTTTTACCGCGGTCTCAGCAAGGCTGATGGTTTACTTCCTGTTAGTCTCAGGGGCACTTCGAGTGTCTGTCATCTAAACAGAGTCGAGAGATAATCCAGGGGCGCATAGAACTTTTTCCACTGAGTCCAGCCGGTCTCTGAAAAGCCTTCTTCCAGTGGATAGCCATAAATGGCGTAGTTTGAAAGACTATTGATAACAGCGAAAGTCAACGCAGGCACCAGAGTGATACCGGCTTTAATAAGCGGGTTGTTTGAGGTTATCTTAGCACTGCCCAACATAAGCAAGGCTGCGACTCCGCCAAAGGTAAAAGATCCAACTTCGGCTCCAACCAGGGCTGCAAGTCTCGCTCTGAATCCGACTGGAGACGCGGCTGGAGCTGTGGCTGCGGCTGTGGCTGTGGCTGCGGCCGCGGCTGTGACTGTGACTGTGGCTGTGGCTCCGGCTCCTAATCCTGCTCCTGCTCCTGCTCCTGCTCCGAGTCCGACTCCTACTCCGGCTACAGCTCCGGCTAGAACTCCAACCCCGGCTTTGGCCACTGCCTCTCCGCCCACATCAATTGTTAACAATGAAATAATTCCCGAGAGGGTACCCGTAATCGCTGCGCTGACAACAGAAGCAAGAATCGCTTTTGCTGGCCTGTGACCTTTATGGATCATGGCTTCATAGACGACAGCGCCTGCCATAAACCCATTAATCAAAGACAATACTGCGTATTCCCCAGCCGCATACCATTCAGTTACCATATCCCTTACGCTCATTTTTCTTAAAGCTAATGTCGAAATAGCGCTGGCTCCAGTTCTTGATACCGCTTCGGACGCGAGGTAGATCAAGACTGCGACAGGTACGTGCTGCCTCGCTTTCGTAACAGTGGCATAGGCTGCCATTCCTGCACCGGCAAAATACAGGGGTTTCCACCAGCGCTGCTCCAGGGGCCAGGGAGATACATGCCCGGCCAGCGCCACTTCGGCGGAGGTCACCAGGGGAGCCAGCTGCAAACAGAAATCCGTTTTCAACTTCCCCAACTCCTTTGTATCCGATTCAGCCAGATCATATGTGCTTGAAAGTCCGGTCACTATTCCTGCTGTTTTACATACACCCCACCATATACCCATGTTTAACAGGGTAGACAAAGAGACTCCTGCAATGCTTCCCGTTAACTCAAGCCCGTTTGCCACCAGTGCGGTGTCATTGAAAGACCTAAGAAAATCAAAATCATTTTGTGAGGGGGGTCTGGCCTGTGCCGTCGCACAAAGCAAACACAAAAGTAACAGAAACAGGTTGAATGACTTTCTCATGGTGATTTGCCAGATACAGTTAATGAACGGGAAATATAGACCCTAAACGAAGCCATGGATGACAAAACCCTCAACTATAAAGTGCGGTGGAGATAAAGCAGCTAACACACTTGAGCCGAACTCCGTCAAGGACAAATAAATGCCC
This sequence comes from Endozoicomonas sp. 8E, assembly GCF_032883915.1. Lineage (NCBI taxonomy): Bacteria > Pseudomonadati > Pseudomonadota > Gammaproteobacteria > Oceanospirillales > Endozoicomonadaceae > Endozoicomonas > Endozoicomonas sp. 8E. The sequence goes on from NZ_CP120717.1 coordinate 6,532,788, forward strand.
TTGGGTTTCCTGTCTTTAATACCTGAAGCATTGGGCATTAGTTTTTTACGACGGCTGCAGCGGGTATTATCCGGTGATGTCCGGTTAAGTGGCCAGCTCACTGTCAGTGGTGACTTTTTATGTCTCAAACATCGGAAAGGATCATAATTCGGGGGACAAATCCGTGATATCTTTCACGATTACCAGACGCTGTTGGTTGGGCAGTAACAGACGTTTGAGCAACTGCCTGTAAAAAGCTTGCAGCCAACAGGATAAGCAAACCCGCAATAGACCGGCCCTTTGCAATGCCCATAACCACTCTCCAGAATTCCGGCTTTGGATTCTTCACTTGGTGATCTGACCTTGCTGACCCTATTTGCTGATACTGGGCTTTGATACGCTGCACAGGAATGTCAGGTGTCTTCTCGCTAATCCCAGAGGATCATCAGCGGATTGATCTGGTTGCCAGACTGTTTGGTGGTTATTCATGATCATAACTCTTGGAACGCATTCGTGGCATCACTTACTGGAACGGGTGGTTTCCTCTTGAACTTCTTAAGGACTAAGACTGAAACCGCAACAACCAGGGCCACAACACCCACTGTAATAAGCCCAATACACCACTCTGGGAATTCTTCAGGGAATGAAGGCGACAGGTTCTCAGGATACAGAAAAATCACCTGCATCCGGACATGCCGGGTACCCTTCTCAATATCGGCGTCTGCAACTGCCAGATAGGCGTTATTGCCCACAAAAACCGGGCGCATTGACCTTGTTGCCGGGATCTTGAATGCGGTGTCAAAATGATGGACATTGACCTGATTTTCATAAGTAATGACAGTCAGTTGTCCATTACTGTTGTAAATAATGGCGTGCAAACAATTTTTCGCAGTCACCAGTCTAACGGTTAAAAACGTACCAGATGTGCCTGAAGAAACACGAATCGTATCGTCAATAATAAAAGCGCTATCCATTTGTCCATTGTCAGTGGCGAACCGGCGAATGGAGAGCTTCTCTGATGCAGGGTTGAATGCGGCAACATAAACATGGTTCTTTTGAATCAGAATGTCCTGCAGACTGTTGTCACTTTCGATGTTTGTGTCAATTACTATCTCTTTGCCATTGTATCCAAAAGAGACAGCAGGATTGAGTTGTTTTTTTTCGAACTGTCTTATAAATACAGGATAGGGCGCATTTTTACCGCCACTGATGCCTGTTACATAAAGGTGCTTGCCATCTGGGGAAACCCTCAAAAAAAGTCCTCGTTCCCCGTCGTTCTTAAAACATTTTTCAGGAAACGTGAGTCGTTGTTGATGATAACTGCTCATCAACAGTTTGTTATTGATTTTTCCTGTTAAATACATGACCCCCTGATGATGAGCAGTATCATTAATTTGAACCCCTTCAGGAAATACCTTGTCGTGTACGCTGAATCGTGCCCTGTATCCCTGGCCGACAATTAACGGAAACTCCAACAGAACCGTTTTTCCAGACGTTGGCGTTGCAATAATGTCAAGGTGCGAACCCGTAGTTTCGTGAATAACCTGTCCAGCCAGAGACTGATAGGAAGCCAACCTTCTGAAACTGCTGGCAGAGGTTGTGTAAGTCACAATGCCGCAAAGACCAAATTGTTTATCCAGTTCAGAGCCTTTATAACGTGCCAGATTAACCTTTTTGGTATGCGACTCAGGCTGAATGACAACGTATATCTTCTCATTTTTTGCATCATACGCTTGAAACAGGGGTATTCCTTCTGGCTGCGGGCAACTACCCGGCAGGCTGGGCGCTTTTGTATTGTGAGGCAGGGCTGTATACGACGATGAATGCCTGATCAGCGTCGAATTTTCTGATGGAGATCCCGAAATGGTTGTAGAAGCAGTGGTTAGTTTACTGGTTGAGAGACGTGTAGATGACGATGTTGTAGCTGATGCTCTTATACCGATCCGATAAATCCTGACCTTTTCATCTTTCCCCCCGACTGCCAGCAGGGTGCCGTCGTGATTATAGTCAACGCTCCGTATATCGTCTTTCGCATCAGAGATGATGTACACGGGGCGTAGTGGATTTATCGCCTTGGACGCAATGGGCGGGGGCAGTTTGGTGTGCAGGAGGCCAGATGTATTCGACATGTCATATATCCTGACCCTTCGATCACCCGACCCAACTGCGAGCTGGGTGCCGTCGTGATTGAAGTCGATGCTCATGATCCAGTCTTTCGCATCGGACAGAACACGCGGCGCAATGGACAGGTCATTCGGGTTATAAATCCTGACCCTATTCCAGATCTTATTATCACTTCCCCCAGTTGCCAGCTGAGTGCCGTCGTGGTTGTATTTAACGCTCCGTACCTGACCATTTGAATCGTCAAGGATGAATGGGGAAATGGACAGATCCCCCAGATCATAAACCCTGACCTTTTTATCTCTCCCTCCCACTGCCAGCTGGGTGCCGTCGTGGTTGTAGTCAACGCTCATTACCCATTCCTTTGCATCGGACAGAATGTGCGGGGAAATGGACAGGTCATTCGGGTTATAAATCCTGACCTTTTGATCTTGCCCACCCACTGCCAGCTGGGTGCCGTCGTGATTGTATTTAACGCTGCGTACCTCTCCTGCCGCATCAGACAGGGTAGCAAGGGGGGTGGACGGGGACACTGGGTCATAAATCCTGACCTTTTTATCATTCCCCCCGACTGCCAGCCGGGTGCCGTCGTGGTTGAAGGCAACAGACCTCACCCAGTCTTTAAAATCGTGCAGGGTATGCAGCAGTCTGGGCCTCGCCGGGTCACTCATATCAAAGATTTGTACGGGGCCTGAAAAAGGGCATCCGGGATCAACAGTGCCGGAACCCATTCCCACAGCCATGAGCATACTGTTCATATTCCATGAGACACTCATAACCCTGTGGGGCCCACAATATCTTGGTGGGACAACGCCTCCTGTGGGTGTTGGAGCGGTGGTTACCGGCAACACGTTCGGATCTATACTAATCACATGGATCAATAGAGGGCGCAAGCTTGTAATACCAGACGTTGTTGGCTGGATTGTATACGACGATGAATGTCTGGTCAGCGTTGAATTTCCTGATGGAGATCTCGAAATGGTTGTAGAAGCAGTGGTAGGTTTACCGGTTGAGGGACGTGCAGATGGCGTAGCAGTGGTGAGTTGACTGGTTGAGGGACGCGCAGATGACGATGTTGTCGCTGGCGCTCCTGTAGGGACCTGATAAATCCTCACCTTTCCATCTTCCGCCCCGACTGCCAGCAGGGTGCCGTCGTGGTTGTATTTAACGCTCCGTACAACATCTGTCGCATCAGAGAGGGTGTACAAAACGCCAGGTAGATTCAACATGTCATATATCCTGACCTTCTGATCAGCCGACCCGGCGGCGAGTCGGGTATTGTGGTGATTGAAGTCAATGCTCATGACCGTGTTTGTCGCCCCCCACAGAGTATACTTCGTGCTGGCCAGGTTCTTTGTGTCATAAACCCCAACCCTTTTTTCCTTTTTATGAAGATCACTTCCCCCAATTGCCAGCAGCGTCCCGTCCTGGTTGAATTTAACGCTCCGCATTTGACCAAGCCAAGGGATCACAGCTTGTGGGGCAATGGATAGATCCCTCGGGTCATAAACCCTGAGCCTGTAGTCTCTTGATACCATTGCCAGTTCGGTGTCGTCGTGGTTGTAGTCAATGTCCATTACCCAACCTCGTGAATCGGTCAGAATGGTCGGGCGAATGGTCAGGTCCCTTGGGTCATAAATCCTGACCTTTTGATCTTGCCCACCCACTGCCAGCTGAGTGCCGCCGTGATTGTATTTAACGCTGCGAATGGGGCCTGTCGCCTCGGACAGGGTGGCAAGAGGGGTGGACGGGGACACTGGGTCATAAATCCTGACCTTTTTATCATCCCCCCCGACTGCCAGCCGGGTGCCGTCGTGGTTGAAGGCAACAGTCCTCACCCAGTCTTTAAAATCGTGCAGGGTATGCAGCAGTCTGGGCCTCGCCGGGTCACTCATATCAAAGATTTGTACGGGGCCTGAAAAAGGGCATTTGGGACCAGCGCTGCCGGAACCCATTCCCACAGCCATGAGCGTACTGTTCTTATTCCATGAGACACTCATAACCCTGTGGGGCCCACAATGTCTTGGTGGGACAACGCCTCCTGTGGGTGTTGGAGCGGCCGTTACCGGCAACATATTCGGATCTATATTAATCTCATGGATCAGTTGAGGTTGCATTGTTGGCCGGGCAGTAACAGCCGTTTGAGCAACTGCCTGCATACAGCTTGCTGCCAATAAGATAACCAAACTCACAATAGAACAGCTCTTTGCAATACCCATTGCCATTCTCCAGAGTTCTGTCAATAGACACTTCACTTCGTGGTCGAGGAAGCCAGTATGGTTTAAAAACCTTTACAAACATCCTCTACAAAAACGAATGAGAGCAAAGTAAGAGTCGTAAAGTTGATTGCTGAAATAATGCTTGCGTTGAAAGCTACTTTCATTCTTTGAAAGTAGAAATGCAGCTTTGTACGCCTATGATGAATGGGGCAGAAGATGCGTCAGGCAGTGTTTGAATATATTGAAATTGATTATAGTCAGACGCGTCAACACAGTTCTAACGGGTATGTGAGTTCTGAAAAATATGAGTAGACAGAAGCAGTTTAATCCAGCGTTACTTTTATACTGTCTCAGATCAAGTGTTCTCCGGCACATAAAAAAAGACCTCGGTCACACAATACCTGAAGTATTGTTGCCGAGGTCTTGTTTGTCAGAGTTGTCGCTTTATGTCATCGCTAAACGTTTTATGTCAGAATATGCACATATGGATGCCAGCTTTAAGCAGTATGAATTCACTCAAGGTATGAACCTGCAGGAACAGGTACCCTTTGATGCCCAGGCTCTGCTGGATGAGATTCAAGCCAATTCAACCATTAATGAAAAGCAGGGTTTTGTACAGAACCTGCCCCAGACGACCATAGAACAGCAGTTGCAGGACTACATAACCAAACCAGAATTCTGATGCAACAGTAGGTGAAGTGCTGGGCTTACAGGTAGTCAAGGTAAAGCCACCGACTCCTCTGTCGGCAGGCCTGCCCTATAAAGTGTTGGTCACCAGCGAACGCTTTGCAGAAGTACCAGAAAAACTGCGACACAAATTCAAGTACCAGCTACAAACCCAACTCTATGGCAACCCGGATGGGGATGTCAGCCTGTTTAACTTTGAACAGCCCACCGTCAAGCTGGCCGCTAAAAAACTGGCCCTGTCCTTCCGTCCCAGCACAGAAGAAGACGAAGCGATTATTGAAAGCTACCTGCCTCAGCCAAACGACGATGGCAGCCCGATAGACCCATCACAACTGCCGGATACTCTGCCCGGCTACCTGATCGATATGACGGCTGAATTCACTCTGGATGGTGAGGTAGAACTCACTGCCGGAGCAGGGAAAATGGGGTTAAAAACAGTTCGCAGAAATCTATTATAATCCAAAACTATCTTATAAAATCTCAAGCATTGATAAGTGATTACTGAAGATAGGTGAGGCAGCTCGTTTACATGGTACAGAACCAGTAACACTACGAAAATCGGAAAGCACAGGTGAGCTGCTTCCTGCCAGAAAGACCAAAGGCGGAGCTCGTTACTACGACGTGTCTGAATTGATGGGCTACAGTAACGAAGCTGCGCCTACGCTTTGCTATTGCAGAGTATCCGGTCACGACCAAAAGCCAGACTTAGACAGGCAGCAAGAGTTACTGGAAGCCTGCTGTTCTGAAAAAGGTTGGCGAACTCAGGTTATACGAAAAAATGCTTGAGACTTTGCGAGATGTTGTTAGCTCACAAGATTGAACTCAGACCGACAAAACAACAAGCCGATTATCTTGATAGAGCTTGTGGTTCTCGTCGTCATGCGTTCAATCAACTGTTAGCCCATTTCAATCAAGAAGGCGTTAAATGGTCAAAGAAGGCTGCGAATGAAAAATACCAAGAACTCAGGCTTGAGTTTCCCTGGTATGCCGAAGTCAGCCAACGTGTGACCAGGAACACAATCGACGATCTTCATGACGCCTTTACTCACTTCTTTCGTCGGGTGAAGAAAGGAGAAAAAGCAGGTTATCCAAGATTCAAGAAGCGAGGACTACACGACAGCTTTTCTCTCAGAGAAAAACCCAAGTTCGATGTTGATGGCAGAACACTTCGCATTGAGAAACTGAAAACCCGCATCAAGATGCGCCAAGAGCTGAGATTCACAGGAACACCCTGTCAGGTGACGATCAGTAAGCGAGCCGGAAAGTATTTCGTTTCTATTTTGGTAGACACTCAGGATTACGACCCAAAAGCACAAAGCCGTGAGTCTGTAGGCGTTGATTTTGGCATCAAAGGTTTAGCTATTTGTTCGAATGGCAAAACCTTTGCTGCTAATCAGAAACTGAAAGGCTCTCTGAAACGCCTTAACAGGAAACAGAGGGCGTTAAGCCGCAAAACAAAGGGAAGCAACCGCTATGTGAAAGCCAAGCGAGCGGTTGCCAAACTGCATTACCGGATAAGTAACCAGCGATCAGCCGTACTACATGAGGTAAGTGATTATCTGACGTCAAGATTCAAAATAATCACCCTCGAAAATCTGAATGTCAAAGGCATGGTAAAAAACCGCAAACTGGCAAGAGCAATCAGTGACGCAGGTTTCGGTAAGCTGAGAGAACTGGTTGAATACAAGGCAGAGCTGCGAGGATGTCAGGTTGTGATTGCAGATCGGTTCTTTCCCAGCTCGAAGAAATGTGCAGTTCATACTTGCGACTACGTAAATGACAATCTTACTCTGTCTGATCGTGAGTGGCGGTGTCCAAAATGTAAAACTCTGCATGATAGGGATTACAGTGCGAGTTTTAACCTTGATAATTATGGTCGAGACAGGTTACAGCTCGACCCTAAACCCTACGCAAGAGTGGAGTTAGACACGATTCGTCGTGCATCCATGTTGACGGCGTAGATAAGTCTAAATAATTGCAGATTATGTTAGATTTTTAGTAGCAGTCAGAGTTGTACAGTACACTGGGCCTGTATTCACCAACACATGGATGGATAACTGTGAATAACAAACCGGTAGCGGGGGAGTATCGGGCTATTGGGTTGGATTTGCAGGGAATGTCCGCAGAGCAGGCTACTGAGTTACAGAAGAAAGTAGAAGAAACAAAGTCCCGAGTAGATGCATCAGATCTGACAGGAATGACCAAACACGATCTGGTGGGGGATATTGTGTTCTCGACCATATTCGGCTACTTCGGTTTAAATGATATTCAGGATCAGATTTCGGCACAATCCAGTGATATGGTTCAATACCGTGCCCCCAGTTTTGGCCTGTTTATGACTAGCGTCACACCTTTATACTGGTTTGGTATACCCAGGGAGGTAAAAATGGGTGGACTGGTTATGGATGTGGATAACTATATGACCATGGCCCGCTGTGTCATAGGATAGTTGTCCCGCTCACTGATTAACCAATAAAAGCTAGGGAGCGTTCTTATCTAACCAGACGATCAATTTACTGACGTTGCCATGCTAACCAGATCATGATGGCTGCTATCTGAAGCATTCCCATATAATTGCGTGCCAAGCGTTCATAGCGAGTTGCAACTCGCCGAAAGTTCTTGAGCTTTTGGAATAGTCGCTCAATTAGATTTCGCTCCTTGTAGATTTCTTTGTCATATTTTCGCTGATCTATCCTATTTCGCTTTGGAGGAATCACTGCTTCAGCACCTGACTTCTTGACCTCGAGGAGGAATGCATTTGAGTCATATCCCTTGTCAGCAAGAACGAAGTCCGCTGAAAACCCCTCTATCAGGGCATTTGCCTGTCCGTACTCTGATGCTTGTCCAGCTGTGAGAATGAAGCGAACAGGATTACCAAGTGCATCCGTCGCAGCGTGGATCTTGGTTGTTAAACCTCCCCTTGATTTTCCAACTGCTTCGGCACTGTTATCCGTTTTTTTGGAGCACCGTGTTGATGAACACGGGTGATTGATCCGTCAACCATGAGGTATTCCATATCACAATCCTGACTCAGTTCTTCAAAGACTTGATTCCATATTCCTTTCAAGCTCCAGCGACTGAATCGGTTGTATATATTGTGCCAATCACCGAACTCTTCAGGCATGTCTCTCCAAGGTGCTCCGGTACGAGCAAGCCAGAGAATCGACTCAATGAATAACCTGTTGTCAGCTGTTGGTCCGGGGTCAGAGACTTTACCGGGAAGCATGTCTTTGATCCGATCCCATTGTTCATCTTTGAGTACTGTGCGAGTCATAGCAAACCTAAATGCCATACTCTAGATCACTTTTAGGTGTCTTTCCGGTCAGGTTGCTGATGTTTTTATCTGTTCGGTCGGTTGGATAAGAACACCCCCTAGAACTCTGGAAATCTGGCTCTGACCTGCCAAATAGTGAGTCCTCAAGATAAAAAGGAATGAAAAAAGTTCTTCAATGACCTGTGCTAACTTGTTCCTTTCATTACTCAGTCGTTCCTGTCTCTGCCTTTCCGTTTCAACAATCTGCCTGTGAGATCAACTGCAGAAGAAAGCTCAAATTTCCCTTACGAAAAATAGCCCGATCATTGAACACATGTTTTTTAGATCGCCACTTATCCAGTATGGATTCGAGGCTGAGATCACGTTTATCCAGCCTTGGCGGGTAATAGAGGCAATACAGTTTCCCTCCGCAAGTCGCCAAAAAACTGCTGACTTGAAAGGGCCACGCATAGAATAACGGACGACAACGAATGTCCGTATGCCTCACCAGGTTGTGTATCCATCTCTGAAAACCAACCTCAACCAACGGGGTAACAGCGATATAATTTCCATCTCCATCGGGAAAAGAGACCACCACACTGTTTGGACTCACAAAATCAGGTAGAGTGTTATACATTCCCCCTCGACAAGCATCCTGTAGTGGTTGAACTCGCTTCTCCGGAAACCCAAGGGTGATAAGCTTTTGAATAAACGGGCTGCCCCTCTCGTTCGAGAACTGTTCAAAAAGCGAGGTCACTCGGTTATGCCAGAAAAACTCCGTCGCCAGGAAATGGCTCTTCGATACTTTGTTGCTGTTATGGGAATATCCCAAATGCTTCTGGCCGTCCTCGCCATAGTGTTCAGGGAACCATCGGGCGCAACCAGAGGCACGACTGTTTGGATCCTTAAAGTAATGGGTAACCACCCATGGCGCGGTTGCAAGTATGCCTTTATGCCAGTGCTCACTTTTGAAGAGCTCCTTTGCTGCCATTTCATCAAACAAATCCGTCTTGTCACCCATTGATCGTGTCAAATTTGCCAGAATGATCAGAGCCTGAGCAATACTTCCATCAATCACCACAGGAACATCAGAGAAAAAGGCATGCTTGATTCTGATGTTACGCTCCTGACTGTCCTTACCCTCCAGCAGATCACTCAGTTTCACCATTATCACCACCTTGAAAGATAGAGGCTGCGGTTGGATTCTCCTGACTGAAAGCTCACGCACCATAGGACAAAAACGTCATTCAATCTGAATAACGGCTGTTCAGGGCTTATGAGTTGCTTGTCTTTTTGCAGCCTATACGGATGCAGCATCCCCTCTTCAATCAGCCGTGCCAGATGCCGAGTATTAATCCCTAAAATCACAAAGGCCTCAAAACCATCCAGCAGGGTTTGGCCGATTTCAGCATAGGGATGCCCCTCCTGAAAAATAGCCCGGTCAAAAAAGGAAAATACGAACTTGAGAATGTCGTTGGTCGCCAGCCGACTATCTGGCAAATAACGGCTTACTCTCAGCAACGAACCAAAAATAGAGCGAAATGCAGTTTCTTGCATCGATCGCACAGAATACTCAAGTCCGCCCTGAGCCAGCTGATCCAGCCGGACGTATAGCTTGCGCGGCCAGTCATCAAAGAAATCAATGCACCGAAGCAGAACGTCGTCTTCATCCACAGATGGTCCGCCAGAATCATCAGCCCACAGCATAAACCACAGCACTGCTCCAAAAACGGCTTCCGTCGTTGAAGCACTGTACAGAAGATTGTCTCCTTTGCTTTTTGTCTTGTACCCGTAGACCCGTTCCGCCAACTTCACCAACTGAGGATTCCCAATTTCAGTTTTTGCCGAGATTAAATCAAAGCCACACCGGCAAGAGTGGACTGCTGCGTCTCGTATATAATCGGCACCCACCCCGCACTGAGGACATTTAAAAACAAGCGCGGTACCATGCCTGGGACAAGCTCGCACCAGAGAGATATGCCAAAAAGTTGGGATATAAGATTTCTCTTTTAAACATTGAGGGCATACAGGAATGTTCTCTGATCGAAAAAACACCTTGGGAATATCAAGCCCTTTCCAGTACAGTGAAGAGTGATGCCCCGCAAACAGCCGATCTGTTTTGAGTACCGACAGCTCCAGAAAAGGCAGGTGTTCTTTGCAGCACAAATCAGATAGCAAGCTCAACGCCCAGTAGCGTTTACTTGAGGAAGTGTTGGCGTGATAGAGATTGAAAGAGCCAAGGTCTGTGGGCATTGCCCCTGCCAACTTGCCATGTTGCTTTTGCAGGAGCTTCCCTAAATGGGGGAAAAGCTTCTTTACCCTGAAATGGTTTTCTTCGGCGAGCCGGATAATATAGCTCTCCAGAGATTCGTCGTATTCAGGGTCTGGGCGGATCAGAAACATAAGCACCATTACTCAGGAATTCTGAGCATCAATATAGCGGCTAATTCTCCACACGGAGTGGCATTTTCCTGCGCTTCTATGGATTGTGCTGCAATCATCTGACTTACGCTTTAAAATTTGAACTGACACAGTAACACTCTTGCATGTGAAGGCATAAATCTACTAAAAATTAGCTGAACTTACCTGAAATAATTAAACTACAAATACAGGGTAAACATAGAGACAATATTTTTTAAGAAAAATCAAAAAGCTAAAGCCTTTGCACCATTTGAAAGCATACTTTCGCACTCATATAAGGCATTTCCTATTTTGAAAAATTATTGACTTACGCAGACGATCCAATTAAATTTTCTCATGCTTCCTGTGAAGTATAAGGTAGCCAACCCATGAGCTTGAAAGGAATGATAAAATGAAAATTAAAGCAGATGTTAATGTCGATGCTCCCAGTGCATTCACTATTCGTAATCATGCATTTGAAACAAAAAATCCAAGTGCATTTACTATTCGTAATCATGCATTTGAAACAAAAAGCCCAAGTGCATTCACTATTCGTAATCATGCGTTTAAATCAAAAAAATAAGCTGTATTTTTGATAAAGTAAGCTGTTTGGCCGAGTGGAGCAGTTCATTCTGTCAGACACATTTTAGGCGATAAGGATAAGACTATGAAGCTTGCTGAAAATGTTATTAGGGAGTTGAAAAGTATAGGTGCTAATAAGTATCCATTGTACGAAAAGATTTTAAAACACTCTTTTGATATTAATAGCCCGATCTTTGCAAAAGATAAATTTTCTCGAGCTTACAGAGAGCTTGCTAATGATGGTGAGTGGTTTGCGAACCAAATGGTTGCAAATGCTTGTTTGGAAGGCTATGGCGCTCAACAAATATGGAAATTCTCGAATAAACTTGATAATGAAGAGTATGCCAAAAAAGTTAGGCAGCATGCCCTAGATGAATCTAGGCATTCAACAATGTTCATATCTATGCTGCATTTAACTTTTCCTGGGCTTGATATCGATTCAGAGACTTCGTCCAAAATAGATAAAATGCAACCAAGGTTCACAAAACAGAATCACCCTGAAATAAAAAAAGTCAATCATTCAGATAGGTTATTTGAAATTTAGTCAATCAATGAGTTGATTCAGGTTCATATAACGGAAATTAGAGCACTTGTCCTTCAGTATATGGTTAGAGATGCACTAATACAGCATTCCCCAGACACTAATATTAAAAGGTTAATGTTATTTTCTGATTCTTTGATTAAAGATGAGGCTAGGCATATAAAATATTCTGCTGAAATCTTCGAGAATTACGCATCAAGAGATAATAATAAGGATTTCTTTTATCAAATGTTTGAGGATAGGCTGAGAGACTTTAACGAGCTAACAAAAGAAGAATTAGATAGAGAAGAGATAGATTTATAATATGGAAAAAACAATTTTTGAAAAGATATTCAAAAGTATAGATCTAAAAGACTTCTTAGAACTTTTTTATGATAATGAAGCTTATTTTTTCAAGCGAGATAATAACAGCTACTTTGATTGCATTGAAATAAATATTAAGGATATTCTTTTAAATCATGCAGATTCATGGGGTGATATACGCTTAGCAAAAAGTGAAGATCCAGATAAAAGGCTTATTAATACACCACCTAGCATGAATATTATCGAGATGGCATTTCAATCTGGTCATACTATCGTAGTGAATGATTTACAAAATAAAGACATTGACCTTTATAAACTTTGTAGGGATTTTGAAAATAGTTTTTTTTGCAAATCAAATTGCAATATGTATATTACACCTCCAAACACTCAAGGTTTGAAAGCTCATTATGATACTCAAGATGTAATAGTGCTTCAGATAAAAGGCTGTAAGAAGTGGTTCTTTGAAAAAGAATCAACCTTATACCCAATGGACAATGATTACGATGACCAACATGTCGAAGATATTATAGAACTTCACTCAGAGTTTTTAACTCCTGGGAGTATTCTTTATTTGCCAAGAGGTTGTGTTCATAAAGCCCTTAATGAAGGTGATAATACTTCTATTCACCTCACAATATCGCTAACACCGTACAGAAAGATACACTTATTGCATGCAATGCTGGAGCAGGCTGTTAATAATCATTCCTTTTTAAGGAAAGCGGTTACTTTAAGCGACATTAAAAAAACCTTAAGTGGGAAAGACACTGGATCAATAACACGTTTAGTTGACTCTCTTAATGAGTTCATATGTAACAGTATTGAAAAAACAGAAGAAAGAATTCTACTTGACGCAGCTCTTAGTTTAATAAAAGATATTCACGATCATCAAAGAACAATATCAATAAACTCGACATTTGAATTCTCTGATATGAATAGGGTTGTTGATCATAATTCGATATTAACTGTATGCGAAGACCAAAACCTATTCTTTTCAGAGAATGAAAATAAGATTTTTTATATAGGAGGTGAAATTACTATAGATCAAGAGCATATATTTATTAAACGACTATTACTCGAAAAGAAGGTATTCAAGGTTAGTGATATTGAGTCTGATGATGCACTAAATATAGCTGATTCTCTAATCAAATCAGGGATCGTCTATTTGAAATAATCTATTTCGCCAGACAACTATAGGGGATGCACCAGTGCTTTTATTTTTCTTTCTTGCGGTATCAGTAATGGTAATTACTCCAGGGCCTAATGGAGCACTTATAATAAAAACAGTTTCAAAATATGGAAAATTGCATGGTTATCATAATGTGCTTGGAATAGTAGCAGCATTTTTTATACACGGTACTTTATCTATATTCGGATTATCAGCAATTATATTGACTTCTACTGGGATCTTCAATGCAATAAAAACTATAGGAGCTATATATCTTGCATATTTGGCGATTAAAGCTTTTATGTCATCTATTAAATATAGAGAATTAAAGAGTGATGGATACAACATCGAAAAAGGACGGTGCCTTTATAGGAGAAAATACATCTTATCTTTAACAGAAGGACTCTTGACTAATACTTTAAACCCTAAAGTTTCGTTGTTTTATATTTCTGTGTTCCCACAATTTTCAGGCTACTACGGTAGCAATATTGCAACGCTATATAGTCTTGTCACTATTCATGCTATCTTCGCTTTTTTATGGTTTTCCCTAATGACAATATTTGTATCGAAGAGTATTTCATTTACTAATTCACAAACCTCAAACTTTGTCATCCAGTTCAGTGTAGGGTGCATTCTGTCCGTTTTTTCATACAAAGTGTTAATTCTTGGAGTTTAGCATTAAGTCTTTAAAAATCAATGAGTTATATGCATTTTCTGACGTAAAAGCAATTTTGCAGGCCGATAGATACTCCCTTTCAATGGCCTTCATGTCACGTCTGAAATTCTGAAATGCTCTCTTGTCACTCGGTGAGCATGGTACCCTAAGAAATGGGCCAAATGGGGAAATAAGCTTTCCATGCCTTTTACCGTTCTGAAATAACCAGCCTTGGTCGACTTTCTTTGAGACCAGTGCGCCGATCTCTTTACAACTGCTGAACTTTCGCATTATCAACATCCTTGAAGGCAGGTGCATTCATACACCTGCCATATTCATTTACTTACTTTTTTGGAACTTCCTGTATTCTTAGCTGCAGCAGACTGTGCACGAGAAGCAAAACTGCCACTGGAAACCTTTCCACCATTTGCTTTAGCTTCACTGCTCTGGATGCGTGCCGCTGCACTGGGTGTCATAGGAGCACTGGTCTTGGACTTATTAGCCATGAGATAACCCTCAAGCGTTCTACACAACCCACCGTAGGTTGCGTTTCGAGTCTCGCTTTGGAGACAAGGTTGAGGTTACGAAAGAAGCGGGGAGTTGGCGGCAGCGTGGGTGGTGAAAAATTTTTTATTTTTGTGTAGGCCAGATAAAACCTGACCTACACGTGGACTCTATAATATCTCGGATAGAGTTCTCACTTCTGTAAATGTTTCCTCAACAACTGGATTTACTCCTCTCTTTGCATTTTGATCCCAGTACGATGGTTTCTCTAGCTCAACAAATTCTATCTGATCAAGGTCTTTCATACGGAATGGATTTTTATCCTCTGGAAAGAATACCTCACATGCTTTCAGAAAATGGTCGTAAGTAATTTGTCGAGTACTTTCTTTGATTGCAAGGAATGCAGCTTGATCGATAACATTCCTTAAAACCCGCAAATTGCCACGACTCACCACAAAAAGTCGAAGAGATATTTCTCGACTCTTCAAATTCGCTTTTTCTTCAAACCCAAGCTTCTCGTCCAATTCATCCAGAAAGTTGAGATAAATTGCCTTTTTTGGTTTGTCTGAGATGATAAATGGAGACAGATATCTTCTACGAAGAAAACGACTTGCTAACTGGGAGTTCTGTTCAATGGCATGCAGGCACCAAGGCATCCCAAACAGGATAAAAGGTCTTTTGGTTTCAATGATTAGCCTTTTTAAGCACTCTGTAGCGTCATATACCAATTTTCTACTTTCGTGTTCCAGAAACCCCTGGGCTTCATCAATAATGAAAAGCTCAATACCAAGCTGATCCACATATTTAACTATTAATTGCAGCAGATCCTCCTCATCCAGTTCCTTGTAATCTTCAATCTCCTGACCAATGGCTTTTAGAATCTTGATCAACAGGCCTCTCTCTGACAGTTTCGTAGGCAAGACACAATATACGACAGGCATTATTGATCGATCCGCCTTCTCATAGCGCTTATGGTCATTTCTAAATTTTTCGATTTGTGCTGACTTACCTGCTCCAGTGTCTCCGTAACATAACATGCATGGTGGTTCTCCCCCGTACTTTGCCAGCTCCTTACATTCTTCCATGTCACTAAAAACAAGGTTATGAATCTCCATCCAGATTCGCAGGTCTCTGACGTAAGCACTTCTCTTTTTTTGCCAGTCTGACAGTACTAACGCCATTACTCTTCACCTCCAGAAGAACTCCAAGCTGAACGGTCAATAGGAACATACCAATCATCTTTTTGATCTGATGAATCACTGGAATTGGAGCTCACTGCATTATTTCCAGGCTCCTTGGTTACACTTGTCAAAGAGCCTGTTGAGTTGTCTGCGACTTTGGCATACCTAGCAGCTCTGACAGACGTACTATTTTTTCCGGTTCTTCCATGACTTTCCCAACGCTCAATCTCCTTTCGAACCAACTCTTTGATAGCGTCTCTTGCCGCTACAACGTCATCATGCCTGTATTTCGCACAAATATATTTCCGAGCGTACTTTTTATGTACCTTATGCTGCCATTCAGAGAGACCATCAGCATATTCAAAATCGACAGCAGGTACTTTCAAGTAACGCCGCTCCGATTCATTAAACACATGAATATACCCAAGGTCATCAGGGTCAACTTTGTACATGACCGTACCGCTACCGATTCTGCCTCTCAACATAGCCAGTTCATCTGAGTCATATCGAAGATTTGAATACTGAACACCACCACGACGCAACTTGCTGTACTTGGTTCGACCTAAGATAACATCCAGTCTTTTTGGATCTACATGCCGAGGAGGGAAATCAAGGATAGCTTCCTTCCAGGCAAGGTCAGGAATAATGGTTCCTTTCGCTACTGGTTGCTGCTGATAAATATCCACTACCCAGGTATATAGAATTTCTGTGAAGGTAGTAAAAGTTATTACGGCATTTTTGGCTGGGTCATAGTCACCTCGCTCAAGGATATTGCAGAAGGTTTTACCAGGTAGATCAATCAACAATTGTTTATTGATGGTTCCATATAACCTCTCAACCTTCCCTTTCAGCCACGGCTTTTGTACAGGATTATATTGGGTCTGGATGTTTAACTCTGCCAGAACAACCTCAAGGTCTTTTGACCAAAACTCTTTTCCATTATCAAAAACAAACAGCTCTGGCACACCAGAGCAAATCCATGGATTCTGTATCTCCGGATATTTTTCACTAATATAATTTTTGGGAATAATTATCGACTTGAGCAGCTTTATAAGAGACAAAAAGCTCGGTGGATGAAAGCCTATATAGAAGCCAGTAATAGAGCGAGACAAAGCATCTATGGAAGTAGTCAGCCAGGGACGTCCAAGAGGTAGGAAGTTCTCATCATCAACAACAAAGACATCAAGCTTCGTATGATCGACTTCTACTCGTTGTAAAACCCTTTCTAGGTTCAAGGACTTACCTGTAGAAGAAAACTCAATATCAGCCTTTCTCTTTCCTTCTCTTGCCATCATCAATTCATAGGGCGGCTCAGCTTTTATACGTTTTCGGAATATGTCATAGCAAGGTGTTTTGAGTTTTTCATCTTCAGATCTTTGCTTGTTCGCCTTTGTTATATAACCATCAAGGTTATCCCACGCTTCCTGAATCGATATACGTTCTTTGGTCTTGTATGTTTCTATTGCCTGCTTTATGAAATCCTCAACTTCCTCTGGTAGTCTGCTGGTATGATTTCCCTGCTTAATATAATCCGTAAATAATGCTTTCACTGTTTGACCATTGGAACTGTACGCAGCATTCCAGCGTGCGAGAGTTCTCCAACCAGGAGGTTTTGAGTCATTCAGCTCTCTGGCAATCTTAGGAATTAATGGAGAAAGTGATTTCTCTGTCCAAGAATCAACAGATTTTCGCAATTTACTGACATATTTGAATCTTCGTAGTACTTCTTCTCTTTGCTTTTTGGGTAAGCTGGCTAAATCTTCAGATAAAGAATCCTCTTCCAAGCTTTCTGGACTATTGATCACAAACTCAACTCTTCCAGCAGCCAGACTGGTTTCAATCTCTTCTATGCTTTTTTTGAGAACCTCACCACTTTGCAAAAGATCTCTTAGAGCAAGCTCCTTTTCATTGCGATTCTCCACTCGAAAAAGTTTTTCAACTTGCGTTTCCTCCTCTGGAAAAAACTTAAACACAGTTCCTTCAGTGAAACGCTGGACGATGGTCATGGCATATTCTCACTACAGAGTCTTTGGTCAAGGGAGAAGTATCTAAGTCAGTGGTCAACTCGTTTCTGGCAAGAAGGTCATATGCCAGCGGAAGAAAATAAGGTAGCTCCATATCAGACAGAACAGCATGATCCTGAAGACTTAGTTGCTGTTCTTCGTTTGATCTCACTATTTCAATTATTTTTCTTTGTTCTGATGCTAGAACACCACCAGTCCTATACCTGTGCAGTATTTTCAGATTATTTAGGTAAGGCTGTCTCCGGATATACTCTTCAGTCCACAACAAGAGCTGAGTGCCTGAACGTTCTGCAGCAGCCTTCATGCAATGAAAACGCTCCAGAAAATCTTTCCGCCTGGCAACTCTCTCTGGTTTAACCTCTATATATGGTCTTTCACCTCCTATCATTCGAGACAGAAAATCAGGGGTATATCTGCAAATGCGACCTTCAAAAACATACTCATAACCCTCAGGCTGGGACTCATAGGAGAGTACCTTTGAGCTGTATTCAAGAGGGTAACAACTATCAAATTCGAGCGCTGATTCAGTGAGGATCGTTGAAGGGTTCTTGAGGCTAACGAAACGATGAATATTGTTAACCTTGGATTTTCCGAGTTTTCTACGATACATAAAAAAGACCCCGGTCATACAACACCAGAAGTATTGTTGCCGGGGTCTGTTTTGTCAAAGTCGTCGTTTTATGTCATTCCTAAACGTTTTATGTCACGTTATGGAAGTATCAACACACACGGCGACAACTTTTTTTAATCACCTGCATCCTATCACTGTTTACCCATAAACTCAGGATAAGCTTCCATACCACATTCGGTCAGGTCAGCACCTTCATACTCTTCTTCTTCAGTGATACGCAGACCGATTATCTGTTTGATAACAGCCCAGACGATCAGGGAAGCGATGAATACCCAGGCGAAGATGGAGGCGATACCTAACAACTGGGCACCGAAAGTTGCACCGTCGTTGGTCAGAGGCACTGCCAGCAGACCCCAGATACCTACAACACCGTGTACAGAAATGGCACCCACTGGGTCGTCGATGCGCAGCTTGTCCAGAGCCAGAATGGCAAAGACAACCAGAGCACCACCGACACCACCGATCAGAGTGGCAGATACAGCGCTTGGTGTCAGCGGCTCAGCCGTGATGGATACCAGACCGGCCAGAGCACCGTTCAGAGCCATGGTCAGGTCAGCCTTACCGAACAGGATACGAGCTACGATCAGGGCAGCAATGACACCGCCAGCAGCACCAGCGTTAGTGTTGACAAAGATCTGGGCGACAGCGTTCGCATTTTCAACATCAGACAGTTTCAGCTGAGAACCCCCATTGAAGCCGAACCATCCCAGCCACAGAATAAAGGTACCCAGAGTAGCGAGAGGCAGGTTGGCACCAGGGATCGCATTAACAGCGCCGTCTTTACCGTATTTGCCTTTGCGAGCACCCAACAGCAGCACACCTGCCAGAGCGGCAGCAGCACCGGCCATGTGGACAACACCGGAACCTGCAAAGTCCTGGAAGTTAGCTTCGTTCAGGAACCCACCACCCCATTTCCAGAAGCCCTGTACGGGATAAATGAAGCCAGTCATGAAGACCGCAAACAGCAGGAAAGACCAGAGCTTCATGCGCTCTGCAACTGCACCGGAAACGATGGACATTGCAGTCGCAACAAAGACCACCTGGAAGAAGAAGTCTGAACGTGCAGAGTAGTAGGGCGCATCATCACCACCGGCAGTTACCGCTGCAACCGTGTTTTCATTACCAATCAGAGAACCAAGGACCGGCAGGATACCGCCTTCATTGGTTCCAGGATACATAATGGCGTAACCACAGAGCAGATACATGGTACAGGCAATTGCAAACAGGGCGATATTTTTAGTAAGAATTTCAACCGTGTTTTTAGAACGGACCAGGCCGGCTTCGAGCATGGCAAAACCAGCTGCCATCCACATTACCAGCGCACCGGACATAAGAAAGTAGAAAGTATCGAGTGCGTACGACACTTGAGCCAGATTTTCCACAGGGCTCCTCCCAAAAAAGTTCAGCAGATAAGTAGTCTTTTGCTACGGCGTTTGTGCCCTGGAAACAGCCTCCTTGACTCGAAAACTGTTTCCACATTAGCCATTTTTATTTTTGCGAATGCCGTCTGATGCTTTTAGTGTATCTGAAGCAAACGACAAAGCTTGTTTATTGTTGTGCATGCACCCTGAGAACCATGAGCTTCCTGACTATGGTCTCTTGCTGCTCTGTAAATCAAATAGCGTCTTCGCCAGTTTCGTTAGTTCTGATCCGAATCGCCTGCTCCAGATTAGTAACGAAGATCTTTCCGTCACCAATCTTGCCTGTGTTGGCAGCCGAAGAAATGGCTTCGATCACCTGATCCAGCAGGTCATCTGCAATGCCGACCTCCAGCTTGACCTTGGGCAGAAAATCAACCACATATTCAGCTCCACGATAGAGCTCAGTATGTCCTTTCTGTCGACCGAACCCCTTAACTTCGGTGACAGTGATACCCTGAACACCAATCTCGGACAAAGCCTCTCGCACGTCGTCCAGTTTGAATGGCTTAATGATGGCTGATACCAACTTCATAAAAGCTCTCCTGAGTGAATCCTGTTGGCCAACAGGGAAAATCCGGACATTGTTATTGTGATCCGCGCTCCCAGCCCCAAGTATTCAGCTGATCTAATTTCCAACTGAGTTTGGTGGCTTATATGCAGACACTGTGCCAAATTTTGAAAACAACCTGTCAAAAGGGCTTCTGGAGTGAAAAAGGCCCATTCCAGTTCACTCGTTAAATTGTACGCACCAAAAAAGCCCGCCTCTCACACCTCCTGCACTCAAATCGCGCATTTCTTTAGTGCAATGGATCATCATCTGCCTCTGAGACAAAGCCTGCTAACTGCTTGGACAACATTGCCGTAACTGCAAAACGTAAGCCCCAATCTTCAGCGCCCCGTTCTGGCGCATCATCCCAATAACGCACACCACCTGCGATGCTCACCGATAGCTGGCCTATGCGTACTATTTTTGACAGCACAGCATTTACCGAAATATTCCATTGACTATTTTCCCAATCGTAAGCGCTTTCGGTTTGTAGCGAATATGTCCGGCCTTGCAACCGTCGTGTATCAGACAAACTGTAACCATTTTTGATTGCTCGCACCGAGAAATCTTCGGTTGACGTGGCGTAAGGGTCGTCTCCGTTATCCGCAGCGTTGAGACTGTTTGAGACGATAAAACTCGCAGACAGAGAGAACCAGCCGAGGGCAGATACAGGTTTGATTTGAGTCTTCGGCATAAGCCAAATCCATGAACTCATCGGGTCACTATTCATGGAGCAACCAATAATTTAGCACATAAAAGCAGACACGGCGAAATAGCTGCTTGTGG
Organism: Endozoicomonas sp. 8E; assembly: GCF_032883915.1. Taxonomy (NCBI): domain Bacteria; kingdom Pseudomonadati; phylum Pseudomonadota; class Gammaproteobacteria; order Oceanospirillales; family Endozoicomonadaceae; genus Endozoicomonas; species Endozoicomonas sp. 8E. The sequence continues at coordinate 6,553,787 of NZ_CP120717.1, forward strand.
TATCATCACCAACGGTTTTTAATCACAGCAATTGCAGGAATAATCGATGATCGACAAAGCCTCCCTTATCGGTAGTATTGCCGGCAAAGCAGGACAGGTTCTGGGTGGGCAGAAAAGCCAAACCCGGGAAGATATTGAGCACAACATCAAGGCAATGGTGAGCAGTGCTCTGGCCAAATTTGAACTGGTCAACCGTGACGAGTTTGATGCCCAAGTCGCCGTTCTGAAGCACACCCGTGAAAGACTGGAAGCCCTTGAAAAGAAAGTGGCCGAATTGGAAAAAGCGGAACCGTCTGACTCCTGCTGTTGATGTCATTGGCCGTTCTTGCCCTGAGAACGGCTGACCCACGCCCTGCCCTGCCCGTTTTTACTCTTCACTGACATTTTTTACTATTTGAGAAAAACTTTAAAATCAATAACTTAAGTAACAACCACGATTATCCCCCTCGGTAGTTATCCCTATAGAGATACTACTTTCTTCGCTATAGCATTGCTCTACAAATTAAGGCGGCCGCCTCAATATCATGGGGTGGCAAGGGCCATATCCCAACAAAGACAGAATGGCCTCAAGGACAAATAGTGAAAATCTCAGGAGAACAATCACTATGAAACGCGCACTTTCAATGTTTACTCTGCTGATGACCATGCTGATGTCTGGCTTTGCACAGACCGCTTCAGCCGCTGGCTGGGAACTGCTGGGCGAAAAGAAAGTCAGTCGTCGTGCAGAAGTAGACACCATCCGTGTTGGTCTGAGAGACGGTGCTTTCAAGCGTATTCAATTCAAGGTCAAAGGGGCTGACGTGGATTTCGACAAAGTGATCGTTCACTACGAGAACGGTCAAAGCCGTGAAGTAGCCATCCGCAGCAAAGTCAGAAAAGGCGGCAGCTCTCGCGTCATTGATCTGCCCGGTAAAGCAAGGGCCATTGAAAAAGTCAGATTCTACTACGACACCGAAGGAACCGGACGCGCTCAGGCCAACGTTCTGCTCATGGGTAAGTCTGCCTGATGACAGACAATCGAGAAGTGGCAGCTGAACGATTGTAAAGCTTCCGGGTCTGGAGCCATTTAGCTTCAGACCTCTCTGGAGAGAACCCATATGATAAAACGACTGTTTACGTTTTTAGTTTTAGTTACCACCTTTTCAACGGGCTCAACGGTGGTCCATGCAAGCCCGGGCAATAATGACCGGGATGAAATCCGTGAAGAGCGCCGTGACGATCGTCAAGATAATCGTGAAGAGCGCCGCGACGATCGTCAAGATAATCGTGAAGAGCGCCGCGACGATCGTCAAGATAATCGTGAAGAAAGCCGTGACGACCGTCAGGATAATCGTGAAGAGCGTCGCGACGACCGCCAGGATAATAGAGAAGACAGAAGGGACGATCGTCAAGACCACCGTCATAATCGCTGGGATGGTCCAAAGGTCATCAAGAACAACCTGGTTGTTGTAGCCCCAAGAAAAAGGGTGATCAGAAACAATATTGTTGTGGTAAGAAACTATGGTAACTCATACTACGGCTATGGCCATTACCACGATGACAATGACGCCTATAAATGGCTGGCGTTTACCGCCATCACGCTGAAAATTCTCGACAACATCAATGAAGCGGCGCAGCGTGCTCACGAAGAAGCCCAGATCAAAGCCACTTCAGCGCCGGTCGGTGAAAAGATCATCTGGGATGAAGGCGATGCTTCCGGCTATGTTGTTACTACCAAAGAAGGCAAAAGTGCCTCCAGCGGTCTGGTTTGCCGTGAATTTCAACAGTCCATTACGGTAGGTGGTCAAACCGAGGATGCCTGGGGACAGGCCTGCCTGCAGGAAGACGGTTCCTGGAAAATCATCAACTGACCTCTGCACCGGCCAGCCTGCTGGCCGGACACTTCTGCCAGCAAATCCCTGAATCACTGCTATTCTGAACCCTTCAGCTTTGCAAAGGCATTCCATTGCGGTGTGCCAAAACAACAAAAACAAGCACAAAAAGAAGGGAGTGTTTATGTCGCGGCTCGCTGTTGTTCAAACCCGCGCCAAAACCGGACTGGACGCACCTGCGGTATCGGTTGAAGTCCATTTGTCGGCAGGTCTGCCAGCTCTGAATATGGTCGGTCTTCCGGAAGCCGCTGTTCGTGAAAGCAAAGACAGGGTAAGAAGTGCCATCCTCAACAGTGGCTTTGAGTTTCCGGTTTCCCGTATTACCGTGAATCTGGCACCCGCTGATCTTCCCAAAGAAGGCGGTCGCTTTGATCTGCCTATCGCTCTGGGTATTCTGGCGGCATCGGGCCAGCTTAAACCTGAGTCTCTGGCAGGTTACGAGTTTCTTGGTGAGCTGGCCCTGTCGGGCGCACTGAGACCGATCACCGGCTCATTGCCAGCATCCATAGCCTGCAGCCAATCGGCTCACACACTGCTGCTGCCCCAGATGAATGCACAAGCGGCAGCCCTTTGCCCCGATGCCAGAGTGTTGGGGGCAGAAAACCTGCTGGGAGTCTGCGCTCATCTCACCGGTAATCAACATCTTACAGAAGCCATCTGCAACAGGAATGAATCCCCTGTCGATTATCCTGATCTGCTGGATGTAAGGGGGCAACAACAGGCTAAACGGGGTCTGATGACGGCCGCCGCTGGTGCTCACCATCTGATTTTCTACGGCCCTCCGGGAACCGGCAAAACCATGCTGGCCAGTCGCCTGCCCGGGATTCTTCCCGAGATGAATGACCAGGAAGCTCTGGAAGTGGCCGCCATACATACTTTGTCTTCCTATAGCCAGCCCCCTTCATGGAAGCAGCGACCCTTTCGCAACCCCCATCATACCGCTTCAGCCGTCGCCCTGGTGGGTGGAGGCAGCCAACCCCGACCAGGAGAGATTTCCTTTGCGCACAACGGTGTTCTGTTCCTGGATGAACTGCCGGAGTTTCAAAAGGTAGCCCTGGAAGTACTGAGAGAACCCCTGGAAACCCGCGAAGTGGTTATTTCCCGGGCCAAAGGTCAGGCCAGCTTCCCTGCCGGCTTTCAGTTAATTGCCGCTATGAACCCCTGCCCCTGTGGATATCTTGGCGATCCACAGAAAGCCTGCCAGTGTTCTGCAGAGCAGGTCAGGCGTTATAAACGAAAACTGTCAGGCCCTTTACTGGATCGCATTGACTTACAGATAGAGGTCTCCAGTCAGAAAACGGAGCGACTTTTTGAAAACCCGCCTGAAGATGAAAACCTGTCAACTGAAAAAATACGTCAGCAGGTGATTAAGGCAAGGTCTATCCAGCAGCGCAGGCAGGGGAAACTCAACGCCCGTTTGTCTGCCAGCGAGATGAATGAATACTGTTCACTGAATAAAAAAGAACAGGATTTCATGACCCGGCTGTGTGACAAACTGGGTTACTCCGCCAGAGCCGTACACCGAATACTGAGAGTAGCCCGAACTCTGGCGGATCTTGAGGAAAAAGACATTCAACAAAAACATCTTGCTGAAGCGGTGCATTACAGGAAGCTGGATCGTGAACCGGGTTAACCGATGACCTCTTTCTGTTTTAAAGCTATTTTTTCAATCTCTGGCTATCAGTTACCGGCTCTGGCAAATCATGCATCGGTTAGCTCTTACTTCCAGGTTCACACCCTGAGAGTATTAATGTTCCTGCCAGTACATGCTTTCGGAAACGGCTTTAATCAATCGACTGATGTCTTCCGGATACACTTCTCCGATATTGCCGATTCTGAAACAGTCGGCATCGGAGACTTTACCCGGATAAATAACGAAACCTTTCCCTTTCAGCTGCTCATAAAAGCGCAGGAATTCATAATCCGGGTGCTCTGGAGAGTAAAAAGAAGTAATAAACGGAGAGTGCAGTTCACTGTCTAACAGACACTGGAAGCCCAGCTCATTCATACCCTGGACGAGCAAACGCTGATTGCTGAAGTAACGCTTGTGGCGGGCAGCAATGCCCCCCTCTTCATTTAACTCAGCCAGGGCTTGATGGAAAGCCCTTACGGTGTGGGTAGGAGAGGTAAAACGCCACTTACCGTGATTCTTCTCCATACATTGCCACTGATCATAGAGGTCCAGAGACAGAGAGCGGGCCAGCCCCTTGCATTGGGACAAAAAAGTGCGACGTGCTATGACAAAGCCAAAACCGGGTACGCCCTGAATACATTTGTTGGCAGAGCTGATCAGAAAATCAATGCCCAGCCCGGCAAGGTCAATCGGGACACCGCCGAAGCTGCTCATGGCATCAACTATAAGAATACAGTCGTATTTCTTCACCACGGGTGCTAGAACTTCAATAGGATTTAGCATGCCTGTTGTGGTTTCACAATGAACAATGGCGACATGAGTGATGGCTTTATCTTCACAGAGTATCTGATCGATTTCCCCCGGCGTCGGCGGATTAATCTCACCACAATTCAAAATGCTGTGGGGAATATTCAGATACTCGGCTATCTGGGCAATACGGGCACCGTAAGCCCCATTGTTGATGACTAGTAATTTACCTTCATCAGGGATAACCGACCCAATCGTAGCTTCTACCGAAGCAGTACCACTACCCTGCATGAGAACGGCGGTGTAATCCTCAGTGTCCGAAGCCAGTTTAATGAGCTGACTGCGGATCTCTTCAACCACGCCAAGGTTGTAATCATCATCCCAGGTACACCAGTCACGCAGCATCGCTTCGCGGACACTGGCAGAGGTTGAGAGAGGTCCCGGGGTCAACAGGAGATAGGGATTTTCCAGGCTCTTTTCTTTCACAGTGGGTACTTCTTTTGTAGACATGGCTTTAAACGAGAAACCTTATAGAAACAGATATTTTTAATTATCTGGTATATACCAATTTACATTAATCATGACGGGGACACCTTTTTCTGTAAATAGCCAACGGCCATTCTTCATAAAAATTTCACATTCATCACAGTCGGGAGACCTCAGATAAAGGAAGCCAGAACGCCTGATGAAGCAAATATTTAATTGTCATAAAAGCGTTCATTTAATTGTCATAAAAACGGTTTAGCATGGTATATACCAGTTGAGAATCTATTGACCCTTAGAGAATAGTATTTATGGGACAGGGAAAAAATCAGTATCAAATCATCCGCGCTGTCCTGAATGAACAGATAGAAAGTGGTGAATTAAAACCGGGGAGCAAACTGCCCTCGGAACGATTGCTGAGTGAAAAATTCGGCACCACCCGCATTACTCTCAGAGAGTCATTGTCCTCACTGGAAGCCGACGGGCTGGTCTATCGCGAAGATCGCAGAGGCTGGTTTGTTTCTCCGCAAAGAGTGACCTTCGATCCGACGGTGAATGCTAACTTTCATACTATCGTCACCCGCCAGGGTAGAGTGCCTGGTACCAAGGTGATCAATGCCGACCTGGTGCCAGCACCGCCCGGGGTTCAAAAGCTACTTCAGATTCCAGCTCTGACCCCGGTGTATCGGCTGCAACGCCTTCGTTCAGTGGATGGGCGAAATGTCCTGTACGTTGAACATTACATGAACCCGGCCTACTTCCCGGATCTGCTTAAACACGACTTGTCTCAATCACTGTCCGATGTTTATCAGGAGCACTACAACCGCCGGTATGCCCGGGTCAGTTTCAGGTTGTACCCGGTAGGCCTGAATGCCGAGGCTTCTTCACACCTCAAGGTCACCACGGGCAGTTCCGGTTTGCTGGTTGAGCGTATTAACTTCGATCAATCGGATGTCTTGATTGACTGTGACTTTGAATATTGGCGACAGGATGCCGTGGTTATTGCTGCTAATACCACTATTACCCCAATGACTTGAGAGCCATTAATACCTGCTGGTGCCTAGGAGCTATTTTCTAACTAAACGTCCATAACCCTTTAACTTCCAGATCTGACAAATGAAAAGAGGTCACAATGAGCAAAATTCAACTCGCAGTTTTTGATATGGCTGGTACCACGGTCAATGAAGACAACGTCGTTTACAAAACCGTTCATAAAAGTCTTGTCGACGCAGGCTACGACTTCACTCTCGATGAAGTCCTTGAGCATGGTGCAGGCAAAGAGAAACATCAGGCCATAAAAGATACCCTGTCGTCCAAAGGCTTCGACCACTCGGACTCGGAACAAATCTTCCAGTCCTTTAAAAAACAACTGACACTGGCCTATGAAGAACTGGCAGTCAGCTCTTTTGACGGCGTTCCCGAACTTTTAAAAGAGCTGCGGGCAAGAGGCATCAAAGTCGCACTCAACACCGGCTATAGCCAGCAGGTAGCAACAGGCCTGCTGAAAAAGATGAACTGGCTGCCCGGGGTCGAATTCGACACCCTGATCACTGCGGATGATGTAACAAACGGCAGACCAGCACCCGACATGATTGAGCTGGCCATGGAGAAAACCGGCATTCACGACAGTTCACAGGTACTTAAAGCCGGAGATTCAGCCATTGATATCGAGGAAGGAAAAAACGCCCGCTGCGGTATCACGGTTGGCGTGACTACAGGCGCCCAGACCCGGGAGCAACTGGCAACAGCCGCCCCAACGCTGGTGCTCGACAACTTGGCCGATATCCTCAAGCACATTTAAACACCGGGAGAAACCTTTGAAATACGATTTAATGGTTGTCGGTGCAGGTATTCTTGGCACTTTTCATGCCTTCGCTGCTGCGAAGCGGGGGTATAAAGTACTGCTGGTTGAAAAAGACAGTCAACCGGTACAGGCCACCGTCAGAAACTTTGGCATGGTTGTCCCATCTGGCATGGCAGCAGACCTGCTGCCGACCGCCCTGGACTCTCTGAGCATTTATCAGACCCTGCAAGATCAGTTTGATATTTCCGCTCGAAGAAATGGCAGCTGGTATATAGCCTCCGATGACCAGGAGTTGGCCATGTTGCAGGAGCTACACCAACGAAACCAGCAAACGGGCTACCCTTCATCACTGCTAAGTATTGACGAGGTAATACGTGCCAATCCTGTCGTCAAGAAAAGTTATGCAAAAGGTGCCCTGTACTTCCCGGAGGAATTCAGTGTTAATCCCCTGCAACTGATTTACCGGATCATTGGGTTCATTCAGCAGGAATACACCGTTGAATATCGACCCAACACCCAAATCATCAGCATGGAAACCGGGCAGGATGAAGTCATCAGTGAGGATTCAGCTGGCGAGCAATACCGGGCTTCAAAAGCGATAGTCTGTAACGGGCATGATTTCAAAACCCTGTTTCCATCACGCTTTCTAAACAGCGATATTGAGCTGGTCAAGCTGCAAATGATGCGTACCAAACCACTGCAGAGCGTCAGCCTCAATGGCAATTTGCTTTTGGGCAGAACTATCAGACGCTATGAGAGCTTTCGCAACTTGCCTTCCTGGAGTGCCGGAGAAAAGGACTCAGATCTGGATAAGTACGGGATTCATATTCTGTTCAAACAAGAACTGGATGGATCCATCATCATTGGCGACTCACACGAGTACGCCGATGCTCATGAGGCAGAAAAACTCTCCTTCACAATGAATCAATCCATCAATGAACGGATGCTGACAGAGGCCAGAAACATTGTTGAGCTACCTGGCTGGGATATAGCGGAATACTGGGCAGGCTATTACTGCCAGAGTAAAACCGATCACTACTACCAGGACGATATAGACGGCAAAATTTACTTTCTCACGGCCATCGGTGGCAAGGGCATGACCCTGGCTCCCGGCATTGCAGAAAAGAATATCGAAGACATCCTTTGACATCCTCCCCGACGTAAAGAGGCTGTCGCAAAACCCTCTCCAGCGAGGGAACGAGTTGACTCCCGTCATTCCCGACTTCATTCTCGTCATTCCCGCGAAGGCGGGAATCCACACAGACTCACCACCAGAACCATACTGCCCGATGCCCCCTTGGCCTTGTCATCCCCGAGAAGGCAGAGATCCACCGTTGGCGCTGGATTCCCGCCTTCGCGGGAATGACGACCTCAGAGCATGGGAACGAGCTGTTGGAGTTTTGCGACACCCTCTCAAAGTGTAGGGTTTTACACTCATTCGATAAAAAATATTTGATTGGGGATAATACGTTTTCTGGACCAGTGTTCGCCTATCGTCTGAGTAAAATCACTTCTTACCAGCTTGGCTCTTCTTAGTAAAAAGTCACTCTCATCTTGCCTCAGATATACACCTTCCAGTTTTTCCGCATCGTAGCTGGACGGCTTTTCCAGAAACTCTTCAAGCCTCGGCTCTGAGAATACGCCTCTCGCCATGGGTTTAATCACGGGAATACCCAACGATGCCAAAAGCTCATTTCTTCGATCAACAGAATAAAACTGATTGGTACTCTGATCATAGATATCAAAACCGATAAACCAGTCCGGTAGAGTCCGGTAATGGATTGAATGTTGTGCATAACACCATTCGCCAAACAGAATAAGGTTTCTACCAAGTCGTTCGATCAAGTCGTATTCATAGCGTCTGGCCCATTGCCATAAGTGTTTAAACTGCCCTCCGGCATCATGCTCGATCCAGGCTCCTCTGTTCTGGGCTCTTAGACGCCCATGCGAGCCAACAGAAAAGCCGACATTGGCACCGTCCACCTTCTCTTCTACTGTCAGTGAAAAAGACAGCATTTCTGCTGCCTCCTCGTCCGACAGCAGTTTATCGCCTCTGGGTTCAGATGGACCCAGCCACTTGATATGGGGCGTATGAGGAAAACGGAAAAAATCATCGATTATGATGTGCTCGCCATTTCTCTCTTGACCAGTCCTCAATGATCTGTTCAACAATCACTCCTTCGGCTTCCAGAGCCTCTTGCCAGTCATACCAGTCAGTATCACAGGCATTCACAATGTTGCAAGGCATTCCGGATTTATTAGCATTGAAGCAGGCAGCGACCATTTTAGTATCGGCCAGATCGTGAATGACAGGCTGTAAAGACGCTTCTAAACGGGCGACCTTTTCAGTGTCAGGCAGAGCAGGGTCTTCAACCCACTCAATATCAACATAATCAATTTCTGAGCGTGACATTTTCTCAAACAGAACCCGTTGACCATAATCCTGATCGGTCAGCTTGTTCTGGTATTCACCAATAATGGCCCAGTCCTTGTCTACCACCATCCTTCCGACACTGGCTTCAAAATCCATTAGCCAGTTCAATACCTTTTCAGACTGCTCTGCATCTTCAACAGGATGCCTGTCCGAGGCAAAAGGTGAGTCAGGGTGTTCACCACTGGCAACAATCAAAACATTCGTATCAACAACATGCCGGTTCATGAAGCCTTGCGTTCCTCTTTCATGCGTTGCATGGTCACTTTTGCCTGCTCTCTCACTTCGCCTGTTGCATCACCGAAGAAGTTGTCTGGCCAATTGGCGAGCCTGCCATACTGATCCATAGCCAGTGTTTTCAATACGGCGTCTGACTTTTTCCGGTCGACAAAATAAAGAGCGCACTGATCGGGTTGAGCTTTTCCTTTAGCAACCAGTGTCTGCATACGCCTAAACAGATGCTCCGAGTGAGTTTCTACCAGAAATTGTATTTTCCGTTTTCTGCTGACCTCCAGAAAAAGCTCCGCCAGTAAGGATTGTGCTTGTGGATGAAGGTGGATTTCAGGCTCTTCCAGGATGATTGTGGAGTATTTGGGAGCAAAATAGGCCAGCACCAGAACCGGGAGAACCTGAGATATCCCGATACCCACGTCTCGCAGATTTGCAGCAACGCCGTCCCGATGAATAATCACACTGTAGTTGCCAGCACTCAGCTGTTTGATTTCGAGCCTATCGGCTATCTTCATTCTCTTTAGCCACCTGGATACTGATGCAACGAGATCATCATCGTTTTTCTGCCTTGCAAAGACACTGGCCAATAAAGCTGGGACGGCATTATTCCCATCATCACCAATAATGCCGGGGCGGGTTCTGTTCCAGATATAGGTGCGTTTGGGCTTGTTCCTCAACGGGCCAAGATAAGCAATATCTTCAAGCTCACGTCTCAGTTGCAGGCTGATATCTTCTACCTGTCCACCCTGTTCTTTCAGTTCAGCGATGGCATCGGCAGAGAATGCGATCCCCCGCTCAGGAGTGTAAGCCCTGCTTTTAAGACTGGATCGAGTCTCACCGGGCGCATAAATAGCAAAAGCTCTGCGTTCAGTGCGTGCCAAACGAAACCAGTCTGTACTGTTCTGACTGAGGGAGAGGTTGTCAACAACCGGACTCTTCCTGGAGTCCTGAGCGTACTCGACAGCAAAGAAACAGTTGGATTTCTGATGAACCACATCCAGCTCAATCCCCACTTTTCGTTTTTCCGGATTCCGAGTCAGCAGGTCTTCAAATGAGCCCATATCCACAAAATCATTCACTTCATCGCCACCAAGATTCAGGTGAACAGAGCGATCAGGTGAAGCGGCAGTCTGTTTCATTAACAGCAGACTTTGCAACAGGCTCGATTTGCCTGTGGAATTCCCACCCAGCAGAAGGGTGACAGGTGCCAGGCGAACATCGCCAGAACTCCGCCAGGCTTTAAAATTGGTGAGCTTCAACCGGGTAAGCATGCAAACAATATCCTTAGTTAAGCCATCGATACATCATAACCAAACTCAGGGGTTATTGTCCCTGAGTGTTAATCTCCATCAGGTGTTTCCAGCTCAAAACCCTCCTGAAGAATAAAGCTACGCAACAGGTTGGCCGCCTTAATATTCACCCTGAAGTTAGCAACGGGTGCTCCCTCAAAGGTTTCAAAATAGGCCTTGGCTCTGGGTTTGTCGATAGAGTCTGTCAGCTCATCAAACCGCCCGTATTCATTAAGGTTGGCTTTGGTAACACCGGTATTCATCAAGGCGAGCAGTTTATCTTTGTCCACTCCCAATGCATCAACAATGGCCTCAACCTCTTTATTTTGTGCCTACACTTTGTAATCGTTGAGGTAATCTCGAAAACTGCGAGAAGGGTCAACACTCACATCACCACACTGAATTCCCCTCAATAAAATCCCGGCAAATTTCTGCTCAGCCTGAGAGAGTGAGGCAAAAGAGCGTTGCAGCTCCGCCAGTGTCGCCTCCCGGGATTTTTCATCACCGCCTTCCTGCATTTTAAGGAACTTCTTAAAGTTCGAGTTCATATAGTCCGCATCAATCTTGCCGGTATCGATCTCGGTAATATGGCTGTCAATATCGAAAGGCACTGCATCATCGCCGCCACTGCCGCTGCCCTTGCTCAGCTCTTTGTAACGCTGTAACAAAGTACGATATTGCTGATAGGTAAAGTTCAGGGTAACGGTCTGTTTCGGGTCTTCAAAAGTGTAAATGATTTTCTCCCAGCAGAATCCCTGAATTTTGGCCGCCTCCAGAATATCGCTGAACTCCTGAAACAGTTTGGCAAAGGCCGCCCGGTCGCTGTTTTCATCCGGCAGTTGCTTGAAGTCATCAATACCGGCAGCAGCGAATAACGCGACCATCTCCGTAAAGCGGGCATTCATTCTTTCCAGGTTGCCCGGCAGACGATCCGCAAACAAGCCGGTAGGCTTATCACCAGAATACAGTTTGACCGCCGCATTGACATTGCGGGTCATGGTGTGAGGCTTACGATAGTAACGAATAGTGCCAAAGGGTTTGTCCGGCCCAAACAGGCGGTTAGTGCGGGAAAACGCCTGAATGATATTTTCATAGGTCAGCACCTTATCCATGTACAGGGTGTTGATCCATTTGGAATCAAAGCCGGTCAGCATCTGATCCACCACAATCAGCAGATTGAGCTGCTTTTCAGGCTCATTTTCTATTCGGTTGTAGGGTTTTTTATGGGCCAGCCGGTTGCTAATGTCTTTTTTAAATTTGCCGTGGCTGCCGAGGTCGAAGCTCTGGTTATAATCTTCTAGCAGTTCCACCAGCCCGTCGGACTTAACAGCAAACCCACCATCATTATCAATTGTAGGGTCAAACAGTGCCGTGATCTTTAAATCCGGGCATTTGTCTTTTATCAGCCGGTAATAGTTGATCGCCTCAGGAATACTGTGGGTGGCAAAAATTGCATGAAACTTGCCATCCTGACTGAGCGTCAGCCAGTTATCAGCAATATCCTGCACCACGGCGTTCTGGTGTTCAGCCCGGTTGTACTGGCTATTGGGTAAATGATCTTCAATCCCCCGCTGGTATATACCCATATCATCCCGAAATCCGGTCATGGGCACGTCGTTCATGTAACGCTGGAAGACTTTTTTCTTATCAGAATCCGCCAACGCTTCCTGCACAGTATTCGCCCTCGATTTTTCCAGCGCAATGGCCTGACGCACATCCCGGTCCTTGTAGGTACGAACCTCGTAAGGGTCAAAGCCCAGTACGTTTTTATCGCGGATGCCATCGGCAATGCTGTAACGGTGCAGCTCATCGCCAAATACGTCGGTCGTTGTATTATCTTTGCGAGTATTTTCCTTATGAATGGGCGTGCCGCTAAACCCAAAAAATACCGCACCGGGAAAGCTCTTTTTAATATCGATGAGCATATCGCCAAAAGTGGAGCGATGGCACTCATCAATAATAAATACAATGCGCTTGGCACGCATGGTATCCAGATCGTGTGCTTTGAGCCCGCCTTCTTCATCTTTCAATCGGCTCATTTTCTGAATAGACGTCACTATCAATGTATTCGCCGGATTGGTACTTTTCAGCTTATTAATCAGAACCGCAGTATGTTCGGTGGCCTGCACAGCATTCTCATCACCGGCAAAATCCTGATAAGCCTCCAGCGTCTGGGTGCCCAGTTCAATCCGGTCGAGCAGAAAGACCACCTTATCTGCATCTTTGGAATTGGCAATCAGCTGGGCGCATTTGAAACTGGTCATGGTTTTACCGGCTCCCGTGGTATGCCAGATATAACCGCCAAGCCTATTCGGATTTTTCCAGTCGGTTCTGGCCACCTTGTCGGAAATAGCGTGGGCCGCGTAATACTGATAACTGCGCATCACCTTCAGCACCCCGTCGGACTCATCTGCCACGGTATAAAACCCGATCAGCTGATGGGCCATAGGTATCGATAGCAGGCGAGCAGTGAATGACTGCCACTGATTAATGGGTTCGTTATTCACATCCGCCCAGTGGAAAGCGTAATCTTTGTTAAACTTCCCATCCGGTCCTGGATTGGCAAAAAATAGCGCTTCCTCCGGCACCATTGCCACAAAAATCTGCACCAGAGAAAACAGTCCGCTAAAAATCCCCTCACGGGAATATTTCTCAATTTGATGATATGCCTGACTGACCGGCACACCGCTGCGCTTCAGCTCGATATGAATCACCGGCATGCCATTGATTAACAGCATCAGGTCGCCCCGGCGGTCATTGAGTATTTTTGAGCCACGCACAAACTGGGGCTGCTGCACAATCTGGTAGCGGCTCTGACCGGCGGCAATCTCATGGCGGTCGTAAATTTTCAGGCTGACCTCTTTGCCAAAATGCAGCTTGTCGTCTGGATTATCGCGGGTAATGGCGACGGTTTTACCGTTAATAAATCCGTTCAGCTTCAGCGGTGTGCGCAGTTCGGTGAGCTGTTCCATCACCTGCTGCATTTCGCTCCCGGTCAGCGGCACTTCATTGAGCCGGTCAATGCCTTTATTGTTCTCAAACAGAATCTGTGCCCAGTTATCCAGCAAATCCTGTTCGCCAGAATTTTTGATAATCTCAGACTCCCAGCCCCGCTGAGTCAGCTCGTGGATTACGGCGTTTTCAAAATCGGCTTCTCTGGCAAAGGTGGGCATGGCTACACTCCCTGTTTTGTGTTCATGGTGCTGGGGTTAGACAAACATCTTCTCCAGACAGGCGGATTTGATCTGTTTGAGTTTTTGCAGTTGGGTGGTGTGTTGAGCAATCAACTTGTCGAGGTTGCGGAAGTAGTTGCCTATTTTTTGTTGTTCTTCTGGCTGAGGGATTGTGACTTCCTTAAGCTCCATACCTTCTTTTGTAATATGAATCATAGTTGAGCCACTGCTATTGCTGAGTATTCTCTCCTTGTCATTTTCGAGAAGTTGCAAAGCAAACTCTTTTCGAAGCTTTGCGGTGAGCTCAACTTTCCAAATATGGTAATGGTAAATGACTTTATCACCTTCCCATATATGCGGGCCAAAGCTAGCTGACCATGTGTAAAGTAAATCACCTTTATTGGCGTAATACTTTTCACCTAATTGCAAATCTGAGAAATACCATGATGAATTTGTATAGAAGTTACCGACACGGAGGACTTTATATTTTCCTCTATCTAGTAGCTCATTTTGACTGTAGGCTCTTCCATTTATGAAATTGGTAATATCACCTAACTTGTACTTCTTCCAATGTCCAGAAACCCCCTTAAACCGAACTTCCGGAGTAGTAGCACCCTCCTGCGGAAACATCTTTTGCAGCATCGCCTGCTTCAGCGTCACCAGCTTGTTATGCTTGCGCTGGTGCAGTTCAATCATTCGGTCCAGAGCTTTGAAATAGGTGCCGATTTGGGTTTGCTCTTCTTTGCAAGGCAGATTGATTCTTGTTATAAAGGTGCTTGATTGTACTTCCTTCAAGCCCTGACCACTCTACAATCGAGTAAAATTGTTTTAAAAAGGTGTTAACAATAGCCCCATTATGCTGAAGCCAGACAATGTTCGAATCCTGAAAGTATTCATCTTTTCCTTCGTATTCAACAACTCTGCCAATGCTCCCAATCACTGAGAACAGAAGATCACCTTTTGAAGGGAATGGAAATCGCTCTTTGTACTCATCAAAAAGCTTCTGAGAGATAAAAAGTTTTGGCTGTCTGCCAAATGTCCCTATTTTATAAAAGGGTACATCACCCGAATCAGTTGTTTGGTGCTTGAAAATACGTTTGTTCATGGCAACACTGCCAAGCTGGCCAAGTGTTTTTTCTACCCAGTTCGCCTCGAAGCCTTCAAACCGTAGCTCTGGCACCTTCCTATCCATCTGCTTCGCCATCTCAGTTACTCACCAGAAAAGTTTTCAGTTCTGCCAGACCTTTCCGGTCAAACTCGTTGCCATCCAGTTCATCCAGCATCCCGGCCAGTTCGATCTCGGTCTGCTGAATCTCCCGGGCATTGTCGGCGTAGGTGATCCGGTATTTTTCCACCAGTGCTTGCAGCTTGCCGGTTAGGGCATACATCTTCTGGTCGGGCAGTCGGTGGAGAGCGTCGTTTAAAGGAGTAATCCATTTACGCTCCAGCAAATCATTCACCTGTTCGTCAGTCAGATTTTCGATAGTCGTTTTGGTCAGCAAGTGCAGTAACTTGTCTTCCTCTTTAATAGCGGCCTTCAGCTCTTTTTCTTCCGCCAACAAGCTGCTGGCCTTGATGAGTTTGTAAGCAAAACTTTCTTCCGGGAACTCAAACGCAGACTGTAGCTGTATAATATAACTGTTCACCTTAGCCTTGGCGTAGGTGCCGTCTTTGTTTGCTTCCATCCGAACCCACTGGACCTCTGGATGCTCTGCAATAAACGCCTCTTTTTCTGGTTTCCTGGCTTTTGCATTGAGCAGATCAACGTAGGCGTTTAACGACCGAATCTCATCGGTTTCGACATCGCTTAACTGTTCTTTGAGTTCGCTATTAACCTCTTTGGCAACAAATTTGTCATTGGCATCGTTCAGGACGGAATATTCTCCATCAGTTTCCGACAATGTTTCTATTAAGCCTTCAAGTTCGCTGCTGACTTCACAAAGGCGGTTTTCTTTCAGGCTCAGGGCATCCAGTTCGTCTTTGAGGTAAGTGTTTTGCACCAATTCAAACGGCATAATACGGCCTTTCCAGCCTTCCTGTTCTTCGACCTCTTTACCTTTTTTCTTTTTGATCACCAGATTAGGGTCAACCACACGGGAGGCTTCAAACCCTTCGGTTTGCAGAATTTCCAGATCCACCGCAATGTCCTGCCATTGATCCGCCAGCAGTTGATAGGCGTGGTATTTATCCAGCAGCGGCAAAGGTTCCAGGCGGCTGAAAATATGTTCGCCAATCACCGTTTTCTGGCGAGGCACATGCAGCTCAAGACATTGCTCGATCAGCTCACGCTTCAGGTAGGCCGGGAAATCCGCAAAGGCATCGGCAAACTGGGCATTGAATTGCTGTACATCGGAATGGTCGCTGATGGCTTTGGCAAGGTCACCCACTTTCAGGCTGGCATAAGGTGTTCCGTCATCGCTGAACAGATGGTGGCGCAAATGGGGGAACGCTTGCCAGTAGTCGTTTAATGCGTCCAGCTCGCTGGTGGGAATGCCACCAAACATGGAGGCGTACAAATCCCAGCTTTCTGCCGGGTCGGATGAGTCTACATATCTTGGGATATTGAGGTTGTAGCCGTTTTCCCGGATTTCTTCCTTGGGGACGACACGGCTGTAGTCGGGTATATTCTGACGACCAATCACAGTGTCGGCGATTTTCTTAATATCGCTGGCCCGCAGTTTGTTGTTTTTGCCTTCTTTTACGAATCCTTTGGAGGCATCCACAATCAGTACATCGTTATTCCCACGCTTCTGTTTAAGCACCAGAATAGTGGTAGGAATGCCGGTGCCAAAGAAGATATTGGCAGGCAGCCCAATAATGGTGTCCAGATGGTCGTTTTCGATCAGGTTTCGGCGAATTTCACCTTCTTCCCCCCCCCGGAATAAAACACCGTGAGGCAGAATAATCGCCATAATGCCGGTTGGTTTCAGGTGGTAAAGATCGTGCAGCAGAAAGGCATAATCCGCCTTGGATTTGGGGGCAAGACCAAAGCGGGAATAACGGGGGTCGTTGTCTTTATGTTCCGGCTCCCATTTTTGTGAATAGGGCGGATTGGAGACTACGGCATCCAGATAGAGAGGGTTGTAGGAGCCTACGGGATCGTTGTCCTCAAAGAATGGCCAGTCATCTTCCAGCGTATCGCCGTTTCGGGTGACGATATTGCTGGGCAGAATGTTCCACATAATCAGGTTCATTCGGGTGAGGTTTTAGGTGTTCTCTTTTAGCTCCTGGGCATAGTATTTGATGTTGTCTCTGTTGCCCATGTACTTGGCGATGGCCTGACCCTGGCTCCCGGTATTGCAGAAAAGAATATCGAAGACATCCTTTGACATCCTCCCCGACGTAAAGAGGCTGTCACAAAACCCTCTCCAGCGAGGGAACGAGTTGACTCCCGTCATTCCCGACTTCATTCTCGTCATTCCCGCGAAGGCGGGAATCCACACAGACTCACCACCAGAACCATACTGCCCGATGCCCCCTTGGCCTTGTCATCCCCGAGAAGGCAGAGATCCACCGTTGGCGCTGGATTCCCGCCTTCGCGGGAATGACGACCTCAGAGCATGGGAACGAGCTGTTGGAGTTTTGCGACACCCTCGAAGGCGGGAATCCACACTGACTCACCACCAGAACCCTACTGCCCGGTGCCCCCCTGGCCTTGTCATCCCCGAGAAGGCAGAGATCCACCGTTGGCGCTGGATTCCCGCCTTCGCGGGAATGACGACCTCAGAGCATGGGAACGAGCTGTTGGAGTTTTGCGACACCCTCGAAGGCGGGAATCCACACTGACTCTCCACCAGAACCCCACTGCCCGGTGCCCCCCTGGCCTTGTCATCCCCGAGAAGACAGAGATCCACCGTTGGCGCTGGATTCCCGCCTTCGCGGGAATGACGACCTCAGAGCATGGGAACCAGAGTTTTGCGACACCCTCTAGAAGTACGGGGTTTTACGCTCATTCGATAAATCTTTCCGCATCCCCATCATTTCTTTGCGATATTGACGGTTCTCTTTGGCATCAATGGCGGAATTGACCAGCCCAAAACCACGGGCAAAGCCCCCGGCAAAAGCATCTGTGCTTTGGTAATTCATTTTGATTCCCTTCTGTTATTTGCCTACAGTGGTAGGGCAATGGAGGTGATTTATGGAAAACTTGTATGACACTGATTTCTACACATGGTCTTATCGACAAGCCGAGCTTATCAGGCAAGGCCGTTTCGATGAACTTGATATGGACAACCTGGTCGAGGAAGTTGAGGACATGGGTAGAGCCCGATATCGTTCAGTACAGAGCCGTTTGTCTCAATTACTCATGCACTCGCTTAAATGGCAGATGCAGCGTAAAAAAAATGATTTGCATGAGATGGATCAATGGTTCCGAAGCTGGTCAACCAGTATCAGTAAACAACGTATTGCCATTGAGCATGAGCTTGAAGAAAATCCCGCTCTCAATAGTAAACTGGACGAGATTTTGCCAAAAGCCTATCAGTACGCCCGAAAGCTTGCTGCCAACGAGATGCAGTGCAAACCCGACGCTTTCCCGTCTGAGTGCCCATGGACGTACGAACAAATCATGGCAGAAGACTGGCTGCCGGAGGCTGACGATGACTGATTTATACAAAACCGACTACACCGCCTGGCTAAGCCAGCAACGGGAACTGCTGGCTCAGCGACAATTTCACAAACTCGACATTGACAATCTGTTGGAGGCGATGGATTACGAAATGGGCAGTACCAGAGATACTCTTGAGTCTCATTTATCGGTATTGGTTTTACATCTTCTCAAATACGATTATCAGAAACGGATTCTGAAAGATTTGTGGGTAGAGGATAAGGTTGTCCAGACGTGGATGCCAAGTATCTACAATTCCAGAGCAGCGATTGAAAAGCAAATTTCAAAACACCCTCATTTACAGCCCACGATCGAGGAGTTATTGGCGGGTGCATATTCCGATGCATGTCGGCAAGCAGTTAAGCAGATGAACAATTACGCTCGCAGTGAAAGCCAGAAGCTGAGCAAAAACAGTTTTCCCGACCAATGCCCATGGACCTTTGAACAGATCACAGATGACGACTGGCTGCCCGGCGATTAAAACAACGCAGCAGCCCCAATCCCCGCCCCTTACCAATGATGCCAAAGAACCCGCCCTGGTTCTGGGCACTCTGCTGAACCGCCGCCTGATTGCACAGCCTCCGAAGACCAAGAGTTGGCCATGTTGCAGGTAACTGTCACAGAGTCGACAAAGATCTGTAATATTTTAGTCATTTCTCTCTCGTAGAATCGCGATATCCCTTCTGGTCTTGGCCAGAACAAAATGATTATCCGACTGGAGAGAGCTCCATGAAAAAACACCTGACAGCCCTGGCCCTGGCCCTGGCAACAACTTCGATTTTTAGCGCTTCATCTTTCGCTGCGACCCCTGTAGAGCTGACGGTTTATACAGCTTTTGAGACCGACATTCTGAATCGCTACAAAAAAGCCTTTGAGCAGGACAATCCCGATATCAGCATCAAATGGGTTCGAGACTCTACTGGTATCATGACCGCCAAACTGCTGGCAGAAAAAGATAACAGCAGGGCAGACGTCGTATGGGGTCTGGCCGGTTCCAGCATGGCACTGCTGAAGGACGAAGGCGTACTGGACACCTACAAGCCCAGAGGTCTGGATCAAATCAAGACTCAGCTGGTTGATCCTGATGCCGCCAAAGCCTGGTTTGGCAACCAGGCCTATTTCAATGTCATTTGCTACAACGAAGCGGTAGCTGCGGCCAAAAATCTGCCCAAGCCTCAATCCTGGCAAGACCTGCTTAATCCGGTCTATCAGGGCCAGATTGCCATGCCTAACCCGGCCTCTTCTGGCACTGGCTATATGCAGGTTTCTGCCTGGCTGCAAAGCATGGGCGAAGACCAAGGCTGGGCTTATATGGACAAGCTGAACAACAACATGTCCCAATACACTCACTCAGGCTCCAAGCCCTGTGTTCAGGCCGCCATGGGTGAAGTGGCTATTGGTATTTCCATGGCGGTTCGTGGCGCCCAACTGAAAAGTCAGGGTGCACCACTGGACCTGATTCTTCCCAAAGGTGGCGTTGGCTGGGATGTGGAGTCAGTAGGTCTGGTTGCAGGTACCGATCATGCTGCAGCGGCGAAAAAGCTGGTCGACTGGTCTCTCAGCCAGGAAGCTAATGAGCATTATGTAGAGGCTTACCCCGTTGTCGGTCACAAAGACGTCAGTAAAGAAGTGCCCAACTATCCAGACGTAGAAAGCGCTATGGTGGATCTGGACTTTGGCGAAATGGCCAGTGAGCGTGAGGCTGTGCTCGCTGAATGGTCCAAGCGTTTCGACCATATGTCTGAACCCAAGTCTTGATGCCTCACTAGTTATGCAGAAAGCGCCGTTTATTCCCCACAGGGAATAAACGGCTTTTTCAGGTTTGGAGCTTTAGGAAGTTACCGCTATGCAACCCTTTCTCACCATCGAAAACCTCGGGAAACGCTTTGGCGATTTCACCGCCCTCAAAGAGATTTCCCTGTCCGTTAACAAAGGTGAATTCATCTGTTTTCTCGGCCCCTCTGGCTGCGGAAAGACGACACTACTGAGAATGATTGCGGGATTGGAAGCCTGTCAACAAGGTGAGATCTGGCAGGATGGCGCCAACATAACAGCACTGCCGCCTGAACAAAGAGACTTCGGCATTGTCTTTCAATCCTATGCCCTGTTCCCGAACCTGAATGTTTCAGAGAATATTGGCTTTGGTTTGAAAAACCAAGGTCAATCCAAACGGGAAGTTGAGAAGAACGTTAACCACTGGCTGAACATTATCGGCTTGCAGGATTCCGGCCCCAAATTCCCCTCTCAGCTTTCTGGCGGTCAACAACAGCGCGTGGCACTGGCGAGGGCTCTGGCACTCTCTCCGGAGTTGCTGCTACTGGATGAACCCCTCTCTGCCCTGGATGCCAAAGTCAGAATTAAATTGCGAGAAACAATCTGTAAGCTGCAAAGAAAACTGGGCATTACCACCATTATGGTGACCCATGACCAGGAAGAGGCTATGGCTATGGCTGATCGCATCGTGGTAATGAATCACGGAAACATTGAACAGATAGGCACACCGGAAGAAATTTACAAGCAGCCGGCCTCTCGCTTCGTTGCTGAATTTGTCGGTGCCATGAACTTTCTGGAAGGTGATACCAACAGCAAGAATCAGGTCGTTCTGGCCAACCAGCCACTCTCTCTGCCAGTGACTGACTCAACAGCGAGAAAAGTGATTCTGGGGATTCGTCCTGAAGACCTGAGCTTCAGTGAAGGTCAGTCTGCTCTGCCAGTCAGTGTTGAAAGTCTGGAGTTTCAGGGTTCCTTTGTTCGTGCAGAGTGCAGCCCCGTTGGCTGGAGCAGTAAACGACTGATTAAAGTCGATGTGCCTATCCACCAGCTGGCCGGTCTTGAGCTGAAACCAGGAAGCCTGAACCGGTTGTCCCTGAGTGAAAAACATATCCATGTCTTCCCTGCAGCCTGATGAGTCCGCTTTAAATATGAGTATCTCTACACACACCCCAGCGGATGCAAACTCTCCAGCGCTGAGCCGGAAGCCTCTGCTGCCAACCATCAGCAGGGATCAATGGATTCTTGGACTGGTCATCGGAGCGGTTGCTCTCTATCTGATCATTTCACTGCTTCTGCCACTGCTGGCCATGCTGGCAAGAAGCGTTCAGGACAGCAATGGGGCTTTTGTTGGCCTGAGTTACTTTGCTGATTATCTTGGCAACCCGGCCCTGAGTCATTCCATTGGCAACACCCTGAAAGCCGGTGTTATTGTTACGACAATAGTCGTCAGCTTGTCATTCCTGTTTGCTTACGGACTGACACGAACCCAGATGCCTTTCAAACCCCTCTTCAAGGTAATGGGCATGTTACCCATACTGGCACCTTCCCTGTTGCCTGCCATCAGTATGATTTATCTGTTTGGCAATCAGGGGGTGGCTGTAGACCTGCTGTTTGGACAGTCTATTTATGGTCTGCCCGGTATTGTTATGGGTCTTGCTTTCTGGACCTTTCCCCATGCACTGCTAATTCTCACGACGGCGCTTTCAACATCCGACGCCAGACTCTATGAAGCAGCTCGCTCCATGGGCACCTCTCCGTTCAGAACGTTTACAACAATCACTCTTCCAGCCGCCAAGTTTGGTTTGATCAGCACAGTCACTGTCGTTTTCACCCTGGTTGTGACCGACTTTGGTGTCCCAAAAGTAATTGGTGGCCAATATAACGTACTGGCCACCGACATCTATAAACAGGTCGCCGGTCAGCAGAACTTTGCCATGGGTGCCGTCATCAGTGTGCTTTTGCTGATACCCGCCCTGTTGGCATTTGTGATTGATCACAGAGTGCAGAAAAAACAGAAAGAATTGTTTGGCGCTCGCTCAGTCAATTTCCAGCCTGAGCGAAACCCCGTGAAAGATGGCATTTTCTTCCTGCTGTGTAGCCTGGTCTCTCTGGCCATTGCGGTCGTGGTGGGCATGGCGATTTATGGCTCACTGGTCACTTTCTGGCCCTGGAATATGGAGCTGTCCTGGAACAACTATCAGTTTGAAAAGTTCAGTGCCAATGGTTGGGAGCCCTACTTCAACTCTCTGGAAATGGCGTTCTACACGGCTATTGTCGGAACTCTGATTATTTTCATTACCGCCTACAATGTGGAAAAAAGTAAATTACCCGCCATTCTGAAACACTTTATCCACATTATGGCCATGTTGCCGATGGCAGTACCCGGTATGGTGCTGGGTCTGGGTTATATCTTCTTCTTTAACCAGGCCGGTAATCCGCTGGGGATACTCTATGGAACCATGGCTATTCTGGTCATCAATACCGTGGCCCACTATTTCACTGTCGGGCACCTGACGGCATTGACTGCCCTAAAGAAGTTACCCGCCGAGATCGAACAGGTAGCCGCATCACTCAAGATTCCACAGTATAAAGCTTTCCTGAAAGTATCCCTGCCAGTCTGCACGCCAGCTCTGCTGGATATAGCGATCTACCTTTTCGTCAACGCCCTGACCACCACTTCAGCTGTCGTTTTCCTTTACTCTACCGATACCATGCTGGCTTCGGTTTCTGTAATGAACATGGAAGATGCTGGACAAACAGGCCCGGCCGCAGCCATGGCGGTTTTGATTCTGGCAACCGCAGCCTGCGTCAAGATAGCTCATATGACGTTGGGTAAATTGCTATTGAACAGAACCCAGAAGTGGAAGCGCTCCTGAAGCACCCTTGAAATCCTCCAAATCCGGTCAGATTTCTGACCGGTTATCCAACAACCTGCGGATTCCCGTTATACAGAAAGTTAGACATGCGAAATCTTCATGTCTATAAATGACACAAACTCTTTGAAAATTTTATTATGGAGTCTTGATGATCGTTAGACTTTTGTTGGTACTTTTCTTTATTTTAATTTCAAATATATGTCTTGCCAGCGTCGAGGAAGATCTTGAAGAAATCAAGAAAAACATGAAAATAGCTAATGAAAAAATAGAAGAAACTAAAAATAAATTAAAAACACCTGAGCTTGTAATGTCTGGCCCTTTAGGAGCTTCGGGAGCTGTTGAATTCAGATTGTGTGGTTTCTCAAGAAATAATCCAGAAGCAAATGCCGCATTATTTTCAGCAGTATCCTATTTGACAGAAGTTTTACAACAAATGAAGTTTTTAATAGAAAGTTATCCTGAATTTGATCGGGCTGGAACGCTATTAAATCTTCACTCCACTGTACAACATCCACTAGAGTACGTTTCATCAGTAGGTCCTGTGCTATTGGCATTGCCATTCGCTCCTGAAATAGAGAGTCAGCTTCAGAAAGTTGAAGACGTTGCAAACAAAATCAACACTGCATTGAACAGAATTTAGAAAAATTTTCAGGGGACTGCGCGCTTGAAATTGGTGATATAATAGCCCTCTCAGCTCAAGACATCGAAGCAACCCGTGCACAGACTCAACGACCGACAGGCCGAAGCCGTCAAATACATTGATACCCCTTTGCTGGTTCTGGCCGGTGCGGGCAGTGGCAAAACCAGTGTAATCACCACTAAAATTGCTTACCTGATTCAGGAATGTGGTATCAACGCCCGCAATATTATTGCCGTGACCTTCACCAACAAGGCCGCACGGGAAATGAAAGAGCGTGTAGGCAAACTGGTCAAGGGCAGGGCCTCCTACGGTTTGACGGTTTCAACCTTTCACAATCTCGGGCTCAACCTGATCCGCAAGGAATGCAAGACGCTGGGTTACAAGCCGGGCTTTTCCATTTTTGATGCCCAGGATGCCCACGCCCTGATAGGCGAGTTGATGCAGCGGGAAATGGGATCAGAGGAAGAAAGTGTTGATGCCGTCCAGCATATGATCTCCAACTGGAAGAATGATCTGATTCTGCCCCCGCAGGCCATGGCCAATGCCCGTCAGCCCAACGAGCAACTCGCTGCCCGGGTTTATGAACACTATAACCGCACGTTAAAAGCCTTTAATGCGGTCGATTTTGATGATTTGATTCTGCAACCGGTCATGTTGTTCCGTGAGCATCCGGAAGTTCTGGAGCGATGGCAGAATAAAACGCACTATGTTCTGGTCGACGAATATCAGGATACCAATGGTGCCCAGTATGAATTAATCAGTCGACTGGTAGGAGACCGGGGCAAACTCACCGTGGTAGGTGACGATGATCAGTCTATTTATGCCTGGCGTGGTGCCCGTCCTGAAAACCTGGCCCTGCTCAAGGACGATTATCCTTCATTAAGAGTTATCAAGCTTGAGCAGAATTACCGCTCCACCAGCCGTATCCTGAAAGCGGCCAATACCCTGATTGCCAACAATCCCCACGTGTTTGAAAAAACGCTGTGGAGCGAACTGGGCATGGGGGAAACTATTCGGGTTATTCGATGCCGCAATGATGAGATGGAATGTGAACGCATTGCTACCGAGATACTCACCCAAAAGCTAAAAAACGGTACCCACTGGAAAGATTATGCGGTGCTGTATCGGGGCAACTTCCAGTCTCGCCTGCTGGAAATGAAGCTTCAGCATCATCAGATTCCTTACCATATCAATGGCGGCACCTCATTCTTCGCCCGCGCTGAAGTCAAAGATATGATGGCTTATCTCAGGCTGCTGGTGAATCAGGATGATGACAACGCCTTCCTGCGTGTTGTTAACATCCCCCGTCGGGAGATAGGCCCTGCTACGTTGGAAAAACTGGGCAATTACGCCGGTACTCACAACCTGAGTCTGTATGCTGCTTCACAGGAAATGGGTCTTCAGGAAGACCTGTCGCCCAAGTATGTCGAGAAGCTACGCAACTTTACCCAGTGGCTGGATTCGGTGTCCCGCCGCTGCCAGACCGATGAAGACCCCATTGCCGCTATCCGTGAAATGATTAACGACTGCGACTATGAAAACTGGCTGATGCAGACCACAGCAACGCCTGCAGGTGCAGAGAAACGCATGGGTAATGTCTGGTTCCTGATTGACTCACTGCAACAGACTCTGGAAAGAGGCGACGAAGACGCTACGGTTGAAGACGCCATCGCCCGCCTGATTCTCAGAGATATGATGGAACGGCAGGAAGAGCAAGAAGATAACGATAAGGTACAACTGTTAACGCTCCATGCCTCCAAGGGGCTTGAGTACCCCTATGTATTCATGATGGGTATGGAAGAGGACCTTCTGCCCCACCGCACCAGCATTGAAGAAGACAATATTGAAGAAGAACGACGACTGACTTACGTTGGCATTACGCGTGCCAGAAAGACTTTGACCATGACACTGGCAGGACAGCGAAAGCAATATGGTGAAATCATTGATACCACACCCAGTCGTTTCCTCGACGAACTGCCACAGGAAGACCTGGAATATACAGGATTTGGCGAGAAAGCCAGTAAGGAACAGAATGCCCTGACCGGCAATGCAGCTCTGGCCATGTTGCGCAGCCGGTTGAGCGACTGAATAGCAATAGCAGCCCACCTTAAAAACCATTCGGATTTTTCTTCTGCCAGCTTCAAGGCAACTCTGACCCAGTCAATGGGGTGTCTGGAATCATTCTGCATGATGACGCCCCGTAGTCTATACATACAGACTCAAGTGGTTATTATCATTATTCTTATCGCAGTATCCGTATGAATAAAAGCCTGACTGTCGCTGAAAGATCGTCTTTGCTATTTGTGTCGCTTGTCGCCTGTTTTCCAAACTGCAGCAGTTGGGCTGACACTGTCGAGCTGAACAATAATAATTTCAATCAATACCTGAATGCTGACCATCCTGTCAAAGGTGACTATCAGTTAATCAGTAATATTGACCTGAGCCAATTCCTCTGGAAACCCATCGGCAATGCGTCCGTTCCGTTTTCTCTCACTCTGAATGGCAACGGCCACGTTATTTCCGGACTCAAGATTTCAACTTCAACTGATAACACAACCTCAGGCTTGTTCGGGTCACTGCAGAACAGCACCATCAGGCAGATCCTGTTTAAAAAGCCAAAAGTGACCAGTACCGGATTTACGAGTCCGGCAGGTGCGCTTGTGGGAGAGTTGAAAGGCAGCAGGATTGAAGAAGTAGTCAATTATGGCGGAGCCGTCAAAACCATTGGTTCTCTCAGTCATTCCGGAGGTATAGCGGGCAGTGTTACTGATAGCATTATACACGACAGTGTAAACACCGGAACCGTTATCACGACCGCAGATGCCAGCGCAGGCGGTATCGCCGGATTGGCGGTTCAGTCATCGTCGCTGTCAAATAACCTGAATACTGGAAAAATAGCCTCCAGAAATTCATATGCCTCACCTGCCGGTGGCATTGTCGGAACCCTGAGAAACAACAGCATTGCTAACAACAATGTCAATACCGGTGAAGTTTATGTTGGCTTTCGCCAATATTCCGGGGGAGTTGCAGGAGAAGCACAAGCAGCCAAGGTATTACATAACCTCAACACTGGAAAAATATCTTCAGATTATTCGAGAGCCTCCTCCAGGTCACCTGGAAGCAGTGGCGGAATAGTGGGGCATGCTTCCGGGCAAACCCTGGTCAGTAAAAATCTCAATACGGGTAGCATTTCTACAAAGCGTTGGCATACCTATGCAGGTGGAATAGCAGGAGACGTGATCAACGCGCCTGTTGTTCAAAATGTCAATGTCGGAACTGTCACTACTCAAGGCTATCAGGCATCTGCAGGGGGTATTACCGGAGAAGCGGAAGGTACAAGCGTTCAGGACAACCTGAATGCTGGAGCAGTCATAACGAAAGGCGTTAATGGCGACGTAGGTGGTATTACCGGGGCTGCGGTCCGTTTAGCCTCAGTTTACAATAATGTCAATACGGGGCTGGTTGAGGCACAGGGATCGTGGTGCTACGTCAGTCCTGCAGCCGCAAGAGTGTACCTGGCAGGTCCTATTGAGCATAATCTGGATACTTTCACAAAGTACCAATGGACCAGTGAGACATTCAGTGGACGTAATAAAGGTGTCGTAAGACTATCGAAAAGTGCTCTCAAATCAAACCTGACCGGATTGAACAGCACGCTCTGGAATGCCGGTAATGAATCGCAGCTGCCGATGCTCAGAGGCATTAACATCCCCTACCGTGAACTGGCCCGAATAAGTGGTAACAAATTCCCGACAGTCCTGAATGAGTTTGCAGACCCCGGTGGTGTTTCAAATGCCACCTCTTTTAATCCTGATGTCTGGAACAGTCGGGATGGCTATTTACCGTTTCCAAAAGTTTTCTCCGAACCACAAACATCTCTGGCCGGGATTGATTGCACAGAAGGGGCATTTGACTGCAGCGAGGAAAAGCAGCAAAAGACAGCTCATTCTCCCGACCTTTCAGATCACTGCCCGCCACCAGAAGGCATACCTCTCTTTCAAGCCTATGACCCGGAAAAGCAGCAGGTATACGTTGTCATTCAACCTGAACCGTCTTCTGAATCGGCTTCTAAAGGAATTATACTGGCGCGCTATAAAGGCCCTGAGCTGGATAAACAATTTGGTCTGTGTGGCGTTGTGACTTATACAACCTCTACCAACCACGCCACAATACTGGCTTCATATCAGTCTCTGTCAGGGCAGATTATCCACGAAACAACAGGTCCTCACCCCGGCTCTTCCCTCAATATCGTTGCAATGACAACGTCAGGAAAAACGACTCTGTTCGAGTTCCCGTTGAGTGCTACCCAGAGATACCAGGCAGGATTGGGCGTACGTGACGACTTATTCCCTGAAAATGTTCAGATCAGTGATATTACTCATCATCAGGGGGTCCTGTATTTAACAG
This sequence comes from Endozoicomonas sp. 8E, assembly GCF_032883915.1. Classification (NCBI taxonomy): domain Bacteria; kingdom Pseudomonadati; phylum Pseudomonadota; class Gammaproteobacteria; order Oceanospirillales; family Endozoicomonadaceae; genus Endozoicomonas; species Endozoicomonas sp. 8E. The sequence goes on from NZ_CP120717.1 coordinate 6,581,751, forward strand.
GAAAAATCGATAACAGCGTATTTGTTGGCCGTTACCACCAACGACAGCTCTTTTTTCCTGAAAAGCATCCTGAAGAGCATCCTGAAAAAAGTGGCCAATATGATGAGGAGCAAGGACTTCATCTGAAGCTCTCTGCAGATGGCGAACGCCTTTATGTCGCAGGCAAAAGTGATGAAGATGCCTCACATCCTTTGTTTATCAGACAGTACGACAGTAAACGACTAACCCCCAACTCTTCTTTTGCCAACAATGACAAAGCGTTAATGACCATCAATGCCGATGACATGGACACGGTTAACAGCCAGCAGGACATCCTCGTGCAAAAAGACCAGGTCTATGTTGCGGTTTTCAGCCCTGAGAAAGAGAAACTTTTTATTCGTCGGTTCGCCGCTGACAATGGACAGATGGATAGTGCTTTTATTATTAACGACAGGACTGATTTTTCTTCCCGCACACCGGGTTCGTTTGCAACTGTCAGGCTGATGGCAACGGAAGGTTATTTGCACGCCATTATTTACAACAGCGATGGGCAAATGTCTGTGTTTACTTATGAAGATCAGGTCATCGTCCATCGTTTTGACACCAGATTTAAACCTGCGGCAGCAGAATCCATGCGCCCGGTATTTGTAGGTAATAAAGCCTACCTGGCCATTAATAACTCTGATTCTGAGGAGGGCGGTCGGCAGGTTCAGATGCAAGAAATCTCTCTGGGTCCTGAAAACTGCAATCGTCAAAAACCCTCTGTCGCATTATGGTCTGCGGAATCGTCTGCGGTGATTTCTGACTGGCGAACTGAGCTTATTGCAGGAGGCGCTGTAGTGGCTACAGCGGCGGTTGCAGTCATCCTGGTCATTAACAAGTTTAAAAGGTCAGGAATGCGAACCCATAAGTAGCGCCCCTGAGAAAACTGGCAAATAACAAAGTCAGTCGGCATGATGACTCTGAATAGTCTACATTAACGTACCTATTATCATTATCTCTATGGTAGTGCCGCAATGAATAAAAGCCTGATAAGAGATAGAAATCGGCAAAGCCTGACTCTAAAAAAAGAATCCTCTGTACTATTACTGTCACTTGTCGTCTGTTTCTCAAACGGAAGCAATTGGGCCAGCACTATTGAGCTGAACAATAATAATTTCAGAGAATATCTGAATGCCGACCACCCGGTTGAAGGTTACTATCAGTTACTGAGTGATATTGACTTGAGCCAATTCACTCCCTGGAAGCCCATAGGCAACACCTCCATTCCGTTTTCTCTCACCCTTTATGGCAACGGCCACGTTATTTCCGGCCTCAAGGTTTCAACGTCAACCCATAACACAGCCTCAGGCTTATTCGGGTCACTGCAAAACAGCACCATCAGGCAGATCCTGTTTAAACAGCCAAAAGTGACCAGTACCGGATTTACGAGCCCGGCAGGTGCGCTTGTGGGAGAGTTGAAAGGCAGCAGGATTGAAGAGGTGGTCAATTATGCCGGAACCGTCAGAGCGAGCGGCCCTCACAGTCATAGCGGAGGTTTGGCGGGCAGTGTTTCTGACAGCGTTATACACGACAGTGTAAACACCGGCACCGTTCTCACGATCATAGCTGCCAGCGCAGGTGGTATCGCTGGCTGGGCCGATCAGACGTCTTCCCTGTCAAATAACCTGAATACCGGAAAAATAACCTCCAGAATTTTATATTCCTCCTCACCTGCCGGTGGCATTGTCGGAACCCTGAAAAACAACAGTATTGCTAACAACAATATAAACACCGGTGAAGTTAATGTTGGCTATACCGAATATTCCGGTGGGGTTGCAGGAGAAGTAGAAGCATCGAAGGTATTACATAACCTGAATACCGGAAAAGTTTCCTCGGATTATTTGCGAAGCTTCTGCTTCTGCTGCGGAGAAGGTGGAAGCAGTGGTGGAATAGTGGGACACGCCTCCGGGCAAACCCTGGTCAGCAAAAATCTTAATACGGGTAGCATTTTTACAAAGTATTGGCGCACCTATGCAGGTGGAATAGCGGGGGACGTCGTCAACGCTACTGTTGTTCAAAATGTCAATGCCGGAACTGTCACTACTCAAGGCCCTCAGGCATCTGCCGGGGGTATTACCGGAGAAGCTGAAGGTACAAGCGTAAAGGACAACCTGAATGTTGGAGCAATCAGAACGAAAGGTGTTAATGGTCACATAGGTGCAATTTCCGGGGCTGCCACCCTTTCAGCCTCAGTTTGCAACAATGTCAACACAGGGTCGGTTGAAGCCCAGCGAAACTTCAGCTACGTAAGCGGGGCCGCGGCAAGAGTTTGGAAGGCAGGTCGTATTGAGCATAATCTGGATACTTTCACAAAATACCAATGGACCAGTGAAAGGGGCAGTGGACGTAATAAAGGTGTCGTAAGGTTATCGAAAAGTACTCTTAAATCAAACCTGACCGGATTGAACAGCACGCTCTGGAATGCCGGCGATGCATCGCAGCTGCCAATGCTCAAAGGCATTAATATCCCCTACCGTGAACTTGCCCGCATAAGTGCTGCCAAAACAAACCGTCAGTTCCCAACAGCCCTGAATGAGTTTGCTGATCCTGGTGGTTTTGCAAATGCCACCTCTTTCAATCCTGGTGTCTGGAACGCCCGGAGCGGCTATTTACCCTTTCTACTCGTTTTCTCCAAATCACAGACCTTATTAGCCGGGATTGACTGCACACAAGGAGGATTTGACTGCAGCGCAGACAATGACATCCCGTCCACTCCAGCAGCCGCACAACCTTTGCCACCCCATTCGCCCGGCCTCTCAAGTCACTGCCCACCACCAAAGGGCACACCACTCTTGCAAGCTTATGACCCGGAAAACCAGCATATATACGTTGTCATTCAAGCTGAACCTTCTTCTGAATGGGCGCCCGGAGGAATAATTCTGGCACGCTATAAAGGCCCTGAACTGGATCAACAATTTGGTTTGTGCGGCACTGTGACTTATACAACCGCTTCCCACCACGCCAGAATACTGAGTTCCTACCCGTCTCTGTCAGCACAGGTTATTCACAAACCCACAGGCTCTTCCCTCAAGATTATTGCAATGACAAAGTCAGGAAAAACAACTCTGTTCGAGTTCCCGTTAACGCCCAACCAGAAATACCGGGCGCAATTCAACGTAAAACTAAATCCCGCTGCGGCTTCTGAAAACGATAATAGAAAGTTGTTAACCATCAGTAACATTGACACGGTCAACTGTCAGCTGGACATCCTGGTACAAAACGACCAGACCTACGTTGCCACGTACGATCCCGGGGAAGAGAAACTTTCTATTCGTCGGTTTGCCGCTGACAGTGGAGAAATGGATAGTACTTTTATTATTGACGACTGGATTGATTTTTCTTCCCGCCCCCCGGATTCATTTACAACCGTCAGGCTGATGACAACGGAAGGTTATCTGCACGCCATTATTTACAACAGCGATGGACAACTGTCTGTGTTTAGTTATGAAGATCAGGTCAACGTCCATCGTTTTGACACCACATTTAAACCTGCGACAGCAAAGTCTATGCGTCTGGTATTTGTTGGTAATAAAGCCTACCTGGCCATTGAAAACTCTGATAGTGAGGAGGGCAGTCGGCAGATTCGGATGCAAGAAATCTCTCTGGGTCTTGAAAGCTACGATCGTCAAAAACCCTGTGTCGCTTTACGATCTGCGGAATCGTCTGCGGTGATTTCTGACTGGCTAACTGAGCTTATTGCAGGGGGCGCAGTAGTAGCTACAGCGGCGGTTGCAGTCATCCTGGTCATTTACAAGTTTAAAAGGCCAGGAATGCAAACCAGCAAGTTGCGACCCTGAGAAAACTGGCAAATAACAAGGCCAGTCGGCATGGTGACTCTGAATAGTCTATATAAACGTACTTATTATCTCTTTGGTAGTGCAGCGATGAATAAAAGCCTGATAAAAGATCGAAATCGGCAAAGCCTGACTATCAAAAAAAAATCTTCTGTACTATTACTGTCACTTGTCGCCTGTTTCCCATACGGAAGCAATTGGGCCAGCACTATTGAGCTGGACAATAATAATTTCAGGCAATATCTGAATGCTGACCACCCGATCAAAGGTCACTATCAGTTAATCAGTAATGTTGACCTGAGCCAATATGACTGGACACCCGTCGGCAATCTCTCCACTCCATTTTCTCTCACCCTGCATGGCAACGGCTACATTATTTCCGGTCTCAATGTTTCAACGTCAGCCCATGGCACGGCTACAGGCTTGTTCGGGTCATTGCAGAAAAGTACCATCAGGCAGGTCCTGCTTAACCGGCCAACGGTGGCCAGTGCCGGAAACACAAGCCCGACCGGTGCGCTTGCGGGAGAGTTGAAAGACAGCAGAATTGAAGAGGTGGTCAATTATGCCGGAACCGTCAAAACCAAGGGTTTTCACAGTCACGGTGGAGGTTTAGCGGGCAGTGTTGCCGACAGCGTTATACACAATAGTGTCAACACCGGCAGAGTTATCACAACCCTTGGCAGCAACACAGGCGGTATCGCCGGATTGGCCGATCAGGCATCTTCTGTTTCAAATGATCTGAATACCGGAAGAATAATCTCCAAGCTTTCATACTCTTTGTCTACAGGCGGTATTGTCGGAACACTGAAAAGCCGAAGTGTGGCTAATAATAATATGAATACCGGCAAAGTCATTACCAGCCACGGTGAACATGCCGGGGGGATTGCAGGAGAAGCGAATGCTGCCAAAATACTAAATAATCTGAATACCGGCAGAATCTCAGGTAAACGGGGAGGAGACAGAGGGGGAATAGTAGGGCGAGCCTCCAGTCAAACCCTGGTCAGTAAAAACCTCAATGCGGGCAATATTTTAACAGAGAATGAGCGTACCCATGCAGGAGGAATAGCAGGGCAAGCAGTCAACTCTCCTGTTGTTCAAAATGTCAATGCCGGAACAGTCCATATAGATGGCTCGGGGTCCTTTGCCGGCGGTATTGCCGGAAGTATCAAGGGTGGAAGTACCCATAATAACCTTAATGCCGGAGCGATCACTTCGAAAGTGGGTGATGATAACCGTGGTGGTATTTCCGGAAGTGCCGACCGTGCCCCGGTATACGACAATGTGAATACCGGGTCGGTTGAAACCATTGGATACCGTGGCTACACCAGTGGGGCAGTAGCAAAAATTTCGGAGGCAGGTCGTATTGAGAACAATCTGGATACTTTCACAAAGGATCTACAGGTCAGTGGCCCTGGTAACGGACGTAATATCGGTATCACAAGACTAACGAAAACTGTTCTCAAATCAAACCTGAGCGGTCTGGACAGCGCGCTCTGGAATGCTGGTGATGCTTCACAGCTGCCGATGCTCAGAGGCATCAACATCCCCTACCGCGAACTTGCCCGAATAAGCGGTACCAATCAGGCCAACAATCGCTTTCCCAGAGCCCTGAATGAGTTTGCTGACCCTGGTGGCGCCTCAAATGCGACCTCTTTCAATCGTGGTATCTGGAGCGGTCGGGATGGCTATTTACCCTTTCCAAAAGCCTTCTCCAAACCACAAACATTAGTGGCCGGGATTTATTGCACACAAGGGGGGTTTGACTGCAGCGACGAAAAGGACATCAGGACCAATCCATCGGCTAAACCATCGTCGTCGTCTGAAAGGTCGTCAACCAGCGAATTAGCCACCGGTTCCAAACCTACTACATCACCGGGTTCGAAGTTAACTTCAGAAGTTTCATCCACCGTCCCCTCGTCATCGGCACAGCCGTCAACCAGCGAATTGAATACGGCTTCCAAACCCACTACGTCAGCGGGTTCGAAGACAACTTCAGAAGCTTCATCGGCTGTCCCCTCGTCATCGGCACAGCCCTCAACCAGCAAATCGACTACGGCTTCCAAACCCACTACGTCAGCGGGTTCGAAGACAACTTCAGAAGCTTCATCGGCTGTCCCGTCGTCATCGGCACAGCACTCAACCAGCAAATCGACTACGGCTTCCAAACCCACTACGTCAGCGGGTTCGAAGCCAACTTCAGAAGCTTCATCGGCTGTCCCGTCGTCATCGGCACAGCCGTCAACCAGCGAATTGAATACGGCTTCCAAACCCACTACGTCAGCGGGTTCGAAGCCAACTTCAGAAGCTTCATCGGCTGTCCCGTCGTCATCGGCACAGCCGTCAACCAGCAAATCGACTACGACTTCCAAACCCACTGCATCACCGGGTTTGAAGACAACTTCAGAAGCTTCATCGGCTGTCCCGTCGTCATCGGCACAGCCGTCAACCAGCAAATCGACCACGGCTTCCATACCCACTGCATCAGCGGGTTCGAAGACAACTTCAGAGGCTTCATCGGCTGTCCCGTCGTCATCGATACAGCCGTCAACCAGCGAATCGACTATGGCTTACAAAACCCGTGCTTTACCCGTTTCGGAGTCGCTATCAGCAACTGTAACGCAGAATAGACTATTGTCGTCGTTTAATGATTCGACTGACAATATATCCTCCACAACCCATTCAACCAGTCCATCGGATAATTGCCCGCCACTGAAAGGCACACCTGTCTTCCAGGCGTATGACCCGGAAAACCAGCGAATATACGTTGTTATTCAGCCTGAGTCACATAACAAAGACGTTATTCTGGCACGTTATAATGGCTCTGAACTGGATGAACAATTTGGTTTGTGCGGCATTGTGAAATACAAAACCTCTGCAAGCCACTCCAGAATAATGGATTCCTACCAGTCCCTGGTTGGGCAGGTTATTCACGAAACCGCAGGCTCTCAACTCAATATTGTTGCAACAACCTATTCAGGAAAAACGACTCTACTCGAGTTCCCGTTAAGTGCTGCCCGGGAATACCGGGGACGATTCACCGTACTTAACAACCTATTCCCTGACAATGTTCAAATTAATGATACCGCTCATTATAAGGGTGTCATGTATTTAACAGGAACAGTCGATGATCAGGTATTTATTGGCCATTACCAGCAACAACAACTCTTTTTTCCTGAAAAGCTTCCTGAAAACATTGAGCAGCATTATAAGGAACAAGGAATTGATTTAAGACTCTCCGCAGATGGTAAACGCCTTTATGTAACGGGAAAAAGTGATGAAGATGCATCCTATCCTCTGTTTATCAGACAGTATGACAGTATACGACTAAACCCCGCTGCTTATTTTGGAAACAATGGCAAAGAGATAATGACCACCATGGACATTGACACGATTAACAGTCAGCCGGACATCCTGATGCAAAAAGACCATGCCTACGTTGCCGTATTCAGCCATGAGGACGAGAAACTTTCTATTCGCCGGTTCGCCACTGAAAATGGACAGATGGACAGTGCTTTTATGATTGACGATAGAGTTGGCTTTCCTTCCCGCTCATCGGATTCGCTTACAACCGTCAGTTTGATGACAACGGAAGATTATTTGCACGCCATTATCTACAACAGTGAAGGACAAGTGTCTGTAGTGACTTATGAAGGTCAAGTCAACATTAATCGGTTCGACACCACATTCAAACCTGCAGCAGTAAAATCTATGCGCCCGGTTTTTGTGGGCAATAAAGTCTATCTTTCCGTTGAAGATTATGAGAGTGAAAAGGGGAGTCGGTATGTTCGGATGCAGGAAATTTCTCTGCATCCTGGAAACTACAACCATCAAAAAAAACCTACCGTTTTATCGTTTGAGGAACCGCCATCGTCCTCGGAATTGTCCAGGAAATCATCCGAGGAACTTTCTGCAGAAGTGTTTGCCTGGGGAATCGGGCTTATTTCAGCGAGCAGTGTGACGGCTGTTACGGTTGCAATTGTGATAGCCATTAAGGTCTTCAAAAAACAACCGCCTGTGTCGGAAATATAAGCCTTCGAAATGCTGTCCGCCGCGAACCTGCAACTAAGTCCGGTAGGTGTGCAATGCTCTCAGCCAAAACCAAACCAGAGAATTTTTAGAATCGCTTGAATGCCGATGTTCGCCGATTTATCCCCGGATCATACTAATGCATAAATGCAGCTTCCATGCGCTTTTATGATGGATCATAGGTATAACAAAAGCTGCCTGATATGTTCCTGCATGATGACTCCACTTAGTCTATATAAACGAATACGAGTCGTTATTATCATCGTTTTTTATATTTGTGCTTCTATGAATAAGAACCTGATAAAAGATCAGAACCAGCAAAGCCTGACTATCAACAAAAAGTCGTCTGTACAAATACTGTCGCTTATCATCTGTTTTGCAAACTGGGACATTTGGGGCAGTACTATTCAACTGGACGCTGGTAATTTTTATCAATATTTAAATGCCGACCACCCGGTCAAAGGTCATTATGAATTAATCAGTGATATTGACCTGAGCCGATTCATTCCCTGGAAACCCGTCGGCAATACTTCCACTCCATTTTCTCTCACTCTGTATGGCAATGGCCACGTTATTTCCGGCCTCGACGTTTCAGCGTCTGCAGATGACACCGCTTCAGGTTTATTCGGGTCACTTCAGGACAGCACCATCAGGCAGATTCTGCTAAACCGGCCAAAAGTCACCAGCGCCGGAGGATCAAGCCCCACGGGGGCGCTTGTTGGAGAGTTGAAGAGCGGCAGGATTGAAGAGGTGGTCAATTCTGCCGGAAGCATAAGAACCACCGGTTTTCGCAGTCATGCCGGAGGCATAGCGGGCAGCGTTTCTGATAGTGCCATTCGCAACAGTGTCAATACCGGCACCGTTATTACAATCAGGGGTGCCAGCGCAGGCGGTATCGCTGGATTGGCTGCCCAGAAATCTTCTATTTCAAATGACCTGAATACCGGAAAAATAACCTCCAAACATCCACATTTCTCACCTGCCGGCGGCATTGTCGGAACACTGAAAAGCAATAGTATTGCTAACAATAATATAAATACCGGCGAAGTCCGGGTTAGCTATACCCAGGATTCCGGGGGCGTTGCAGGAGAAGCACAAGCAGCCAAAGTATTAAATAATCTGAACACCGGGTACATTTCCGTAGATTCGAGTAGCTCTTCCCGCAGGCGGGGAGGAAACAGGGGTGGATTGGTCGGGCGGGCTTTCGAACAAACCCGGGTCAGTAAAAACCTCAATACAGGTAGCATTTATTCAAAACAGTATCATGCAAATGCGGGCGGAATAGCAGGGCAAGGGCTCAATGCTCGGGTTGTTCAAAATGTAAATGCCGGAACTGTCCATCATGCTGTCGGTCAAGAGGCGTATACCGGAGGTATTATCGGAGAGGCTGAGGGCGGAAGCCTCCAGAATAACCTCAATATTGGATCAGTCGAAGCAAACAGTACCAGGGCTCACGTCGGTGGTATTTCCGGAGCAGCCACCCGATGGGCATCGGTTTTCAACAATGTCAATACAGGACCGGTTGAAGCCCGGGGAGACTATAGCCATCTAAGCGGTGCAGTGGCAAAAGTCATGATGGCAGGCCGCATTGAGAAAAACCTGGATACTTTCACAAAGCATCCATCAAGCAATGAAACTGCGGATGGGCGTGATAGCGGCATTATAAGACTATCAAAAGGCGCTCTCAAATCAGACCTGAACGGTCTCAGTGGCAAGCTCTGGAATACCGGTAATTCATCACAGCTGCCGATGCTGAAAGGCATTAACATCCCCTACCGGGAACTTGCCCGGATAAGTGGTAGCAAACAAAAAAACAACCCGCCTGTCTCGCTCCTGAAAGAGTTTTCAGACCCGGGAGGCGCCCTAAATGCTACCTCTTTCGATCGTACTATCTGGAACGGTCGGGATGGTTATTTACCGTTTCCAAAAATTTTCTCCAAACCACAAATATTACTGGCCGGAATTGATTGCACACGAGGGGGGTTTGACTGCAACGATGGAAAGGACATCAAGCCAACTCTGTTGACATCACCCTCGTCATCGGCACAGCCATCCACCCGCGAATTGACGACCACTTCCACCCCCTCTACTCTAAGCAGTTCGGAGTCACCGTCAGAAGCTTCAACCACTATCCCATCGTCATCGCAGCCTTCAACCAATGCGCGGACCACTGTTTCTATCCCCCCCACAACAAGGAGTTCGGAGTCACCCTCAGAAGCTTCAGCAACTATCCGATCGTCATCGGCACAGCCGTCAACCAGCGAATTGACCACAACTTCCATACCCGATACCTCAATGGGTTCGGAGTTACCATCAGAAGCTATACCAGAGGATAATTATTCATCGTCGTATACACACCAGCCCCAAAGTACAGCATCTACAGCCCGTTCAACCAACCTGCCGGATAACTGCCCGCCACCAGAAGGCAATCCTCTCTTTCAGGCGTATGACCCGACAAAGCAGCGGTTATACGTTGTCATCCAGCCTGAGTCGCTTTCTGAAGAAATTATTCTGGCACGCTATAAAGGCTCTGAACTGGACAGGCAATTTGGTTTGTGCGGCATTATGACTTACACAGCCTCTGGCAACATCCCCAACATACTGGATGCCTACCAGTCTCTGGCTGGGCAGGTTATTCATGAAAACACAGGCTCTCACCTCGACATTGTTGCAACGAACCCGTCAGAAAAAACGGTTTTGCTCAAGTTCCCGTTAAGTGCTACCCAGGGATACCAGGCTCGCTTCAGCGTACACAACGACATATTCCCTGAAAATATCCAGATTGATGATACTGCTTATCATAAGGGTGTCATGTATTTAACAGGAACCATCAATAACAGGGCATTCATCTGCCGTTATCACCAAAGAGGACTCCTGCTTTCCAAAAGCATTGACCGACAGGATAAAGAACGAGTAGTTCGTTTGAAGATATCCCCGGATGGCGAACGCCTGTATCTGACAGGAACAAGCCATGAAGATGCGCCCTATCCTTTATTTATCAAACAGTACGACAGTAAACGATTAACTCTGGCAGCCTCCTTTGGCAACATTGGCAAAGAGCAACTGTTCAACACAGACATTGATACGGTCAACAGCCAGCAAGACATCCTGATGCAAAAAGAGCACATCTACATTGCCGTATTCAGCCCTGAGGAAGAGAAGCTTTCTATTCGCCGGTTCGCCACTGACAATGGACAGATGGATAGTGCTTTTATTATTGACGACAGAATTGTTTTTTCTTCCCGCTCATCGGGTTCGTCTGCAACCGTCAGGTTAATGAAAACGGGTGATTATTTGCACGCCATTATTTACAACAGTAATGGGCAGCTGTTGGTAGTTACTTATGAAAACCAAGTCCACATCCACCGTTTTGAAACGGCATTCAAACCTCCGGCAGCAAAATCTACGCGCCCGGTTTTTACGGGTAATAACGCCTATCTGGCATCTGGACATACTGATATTGAAAAGGGTAGTCGGTATGTAAAGATGCAGGAAATTTCTCTGAATCTTGAAAAATACCAGCAAAAAAAATCACCAACCACTTTATCATTTGGAGACCCGTCTGCAGGATCGTCTATGAATAGGCTTAGTTTGGGAATTGGACTTATTGCAGCAAGCACTGTGGTGATTGCCGCGACTGCTGTTATGGTAGCCATTTTCAAGTTCAAAAAACAACCGACGGTATCAGGAAGGGATGCGCTCTGAGCTTTTTGAGGCAACCGGCTCAATAACCATTCGGATTTTTCTTCTGCCAGTTCCAGGCATCCCTGACCATATCATCAAGACGATGCTCTGCCACCCAGCCCAGCTCTTTCCTTGCTTTGCTAACATCGGCATAACAACTGTCCACATCACCGGCACGACGGCCATGGATTTCCCTTGGAATGGTCAGCTTATTGCCTCGCTCGAAGGCATCCAGCACCTCGAAAGTACTATAGCCTTGCCCTACACCGAGATTCCACGCATAAACGCCGGTGACACCCTGCAACTTTTCAATCGCTTTGACATGCCCTCTGGCAAGATCGACCACATGAATGTAATCCCTGACACCACTGCCATCCCGGGTGTCGTAGCCAGTATAAAGGTTTATGTGGGGCCGGATGCCAGCAGCCACCTGGGTGATGTAGGGTAGCAGATTGTTGGGAATGCCCCAGGGGTCTTCGCCAATCAGTCCACTACTGTGCGCACCAATAGGATTAAAATAACGCAACAGGGCAACCCCCCAGGGGCGTCCGGACTGCTCCTCTGCCTTGTGGATATAATCCAGCATCTCTTCAATCATCAACTTGGTATGACCATAAGGACTGGCATGGGACAGAGTGGCGGTTTCCGGAACAGGCAAAATAGTCTGCTGGCCATAAACCGTGGCTGATGAGCTGAACACGATTTTATTCACCCTGGCTTTTTGCATTGCCCGAAACAGTACCGAACTGCCAAAAACATTATTGTTGTAGTAATTCAGGGGATCAGCAACGGATTCAGCAACCCCTTTCAGGCCTGCAAAGTGGACCACTGTATCAATAGGGTATCTGGCAAACAGCTTGTCCAGAAGTATCGGGTCCCTGATATCTCCCTGCTCAAACCGGAGTTTTTTCCCGGTTATCTGCTCCACCCTTGCAAGCGATTTTTTTGATGAATTGCAGAGATTATCCAATACCACCAGATCACAACCTGACTCCAGTAATGCTACGCAGGTATGGCTGCCAATATAACCGGCACCGCCAGTGATCAGCATCATGGTGCTACTTTTTTTCGGTGAAGAACGGCTTGCGGACTTATTGAGTTGAGCCAGTGGTGATGTTGACAAAAGCCCGGTTCCCAGAAGCGCCGAACCCGCTTTTATCAGGGACCGTCTGGATAACAAAATTCGCTTGCCATGCTTGCTCATGACGACTCCTTATAGTCTATAAATACAAATGAGAATACGAGTAGTTATCATCATTGTTTCTTATGGTAGTATTCCAATGAATAAAAACCTGATAAAGCATCAGATTTGGCATATTCTGCCCATCAACAAAAAGCCATCTTTACTGTTACTGTCACTTGTCGTCTATTTTCCAAACTGGAACACTTGGGCCAGCACAATTGAGCTGGACAATAATAATTTCAATCAATATCTGAATGCCGACCACCCGGTCGAAGGTCGCTATCGGTTAATCAGTGATATTGACTTGGGCCGATTCGGGCCCTGGGAACCCGTCGGCAATAAATCCATCCCTTTTTCTCTCATTCTGGATGGCAAGGGCCACGTGATTTCCGGCCTCGAAGTTTCAACGTCGGCAGATAACAAAGCCTCAGGCTTGTTCGGGTCACTGCAGAATAGCACCATCAGGCAGATCCTCCTTAAACAGCCAAAAGTGACCAGTTCCGGAAACGGGAGCCCGACGGGTGCACTTGTGGGTGAGTTGAAAGGCAGCAGGATTGAAGAAGTTATTAATTCTGTCGGAACCGTCAGAACGACAGGTTTCCGCAGTCATGGCGGAGGACTGGCGGGCAGTGTTTTTGGTAGCACCATAGGCAATAGTGTGAACAATGGTACCGTTATCACAACCGGAGGTGCCAGCGCAGGCGGCATTGCTGGATTGGTCGATCAGTCATCTTCTGTTTCAAATGACCTGAATACCGGAACAATAATTTCCAGATATCCACTTATCTCGCCTACCGGTGGCATTGTCGGAACACTAAGAAGTAATAGCATCGCTAACAATAATATGAATACTGGTGAGGTGAGTGTCAGCCATACCCAACATTCCGGGGGAATTGCAGGAGAAGCAGAAACAGCCAGGGTATTGCATAACCTGAATACGGGTAAAATTGCCTCGGATTATTTGATAGGGTCCCGACATAGCGAAGGCGGCAGCAGTGGTGGAATTGTGGGTAAGAGCTCCAGACAGACCCTGATCAGCCAGAATCTCAATACAGGTAGCATTTTTTCAAAGTATTCGAGCGCACACGCGGGTGGAATAGCAGGGCAAGTATCCAGCGCTCCTATCGTTCAAAATGTAAATGTCGGAACTGTCATTACTGATGGTAATGCGGCATTTTCAGGGGGTATTGCCGGGGAGACTTCAGGTGGAAGCATTCATGACAACCTGAATGCTGGAGCAATCAAAGAGTATGGCAGGAGGGGTTCCGTCGGTGGTATTTCCGGGACTGCTTTTCGTTCTGCCTCGGTTTATAACAACGTCAATACGGGGTCAATTCAGGCCTATAGAGCAGGCAGCTATGAAAGCGCTGCAGTCGCAAGACCTTTTCGTGAAGGACGTATTGAGAACAACCTGGATACTTTCACGAAGTATAAATGGACTAGCTATGGATGGCGTGGATACAATAAAGGTGTCGTAAGACTATCGAAAACTACGCTCAAATCGGGCTTAAACGGTTTGAGCAGCGATCTCTGGAATGCCGGTGATGCAACACAGCTGCCAATGCTCAAAGGCATCAACACCCCCTACCGGGACCTTGCCCGGATAAATGGTACCCGACAGACAAACAACCAGTTTCCTACAGTCCTGAATGAGTTTGCAGACCCTGGCGGTGCAACAGATGCTACCTCTTTCAATCGTACTGTCTGGAACGGTCAGGACGGCAATTTACCGTTTCCAAAAGCTTTCTCCGAACCGCAAACATTACTGGCCGGAGTTGATTGCGCGCAAGGGGGATTTGACTGCAGCAGGGTAAAGGACATCATGACAACCTTGTCGGCTAAACCGTCATCGGCACAGCCAACAAGCGGTGAATTGACCACGACTTCTGTAGCTCATGCTTCATCCACTTCTGAGTCGCCGTCGGAAGCTTCATCTACTATCCCATCGTCATCAGCACAGCCAACAAGCGGCGAATTGACCACGACTTCTGCAGCTCGTGCTTCATCCACTTCTGAGTCACCGTCAGAAGCTTCATCCACTGTCACGTCATCATCGGCACAGCCAACAACCAGCGAACTGACCACTGCTTTTGTAGCTCGTACTTCACCCACTTCTGAGTCATCTTTGGAAGCTTCATCCGCTGTCCCATCGTCAACGGCACAGCCAACAACCAGCGAACTGAGCACGGCTTTTGTAGCTCGTACTTCACCCACTTCTGAGTCATCGTTGGAAGCTTCATCCGCTGTCCCATCGTCAACGGCACAGCCAGCAACCAGCGAACTGACCACAGATTTTGTAGCTCGTACTTCACCCACTTCTGAGTCATCGTTGGAAGCTTCATCCGCTGTCCCATCGTCAACGGCACAGCCAGCAACCAGCGAACTGACCACAGATTTTGTAGCTCGTACTTCACCCACTTCTGAGTCATCGTTGGAAGCTTCATCCACTGTCCCTGCGTCATCGTCACAGCCACCAACCAGCTTGGCCAGGACTATTCAGCTAGATAATAATAATTTCTATCACTATCTGAATGCCGACCACCCGGTCAAAGGTCACTATCAAGTAATCAGTAATATTGACCTGCGTCGATTCGCTCCCTGGGAACCCGTTGGCAATAAATCCGTTCCGTTTTCCCTCACTCTGGATGGCAACGGACACGTTATTTCCGGCCTCGAAGTGTCAACGTCAGCAGATAACACTGCAGCAGGCTTGTTCGGGTCACTGGAGAACAGCGCTATAAGACAGATCCTGCTTAACCAGCCAAAAGTCAGCAGCTCCGGAAATACAAGCCCGGCCGGTGCACTTGTGGGAGAGATGAAACGGTGCCGGATTGAAGAAGTGGCCAGTTCTGCCGGAGTCATCAAAACGAGCGGTTCCAGCAGTCATGCCGGAGGGATAGCGGGCAGTGTTTCTGATAACAGCACCCTACGCAATAGCCTGAACACCGGAACCGTAATCACAACCGGAATTGCCCCCGCGGGCGGCATTACTGGAGTCGCCGAACAGGCATCCGTCCTTTCAAACAACCTGAATACCGGAAAAATAACGCCCAGAAACTTACATAACTCACCCGCCGGCGGCATTGTCGGCAGACTTAAAATCAGTAGCCTTGCTTATAACAATCTCAATACCGGCGAGGTTAATGCCGGCCATACCGAAAATTCCGGAGGGATTGCAGGAGAAGCTGAAGCAGCCAGACTCATACATAACCTGAACACTGGAAAAATTGCTTCCGATTATTTGGACGGCACTTCCCACCGGGGGGGTGGTAATGTTGGCGGAATAGTAGGGGAAGCCTCGAGCCATAGCCTCGTCAGCAACAACCTCAATACAGGTAGTATTTCTGGAAAGTATGGCTCCCACGTGGGTGGCATAACAGGGCGAGTAGTCAATACTCCTGCTGTTCAAAACGTCAATGCCGGGCCTGTCACTACTGACGGCAATTATGCCTATGGCGGAGGTATTGCCGGAAAAGCCAGAGGTGGAAGCATTTATGACAACCTTAATGCTGGAGCGGTCGTAGGAAGAGGCGATAGCAGCCCAGTTGCCGGTATTTCAGGAACAGCACGCGGGGCGACGGTTTACAATAATGTAAACACCGGGTTGATTAAAACATATTATGACAACCGACAAAGTGCGGCAGTCGCAAACATTCACGAAGCCGGACGTATTGAGAATAACCTGGATACTTTCACAAAATATCGCAGTGTTTTTACTTTCGAATGGGATGGATATAATACAGGTGTCGTTAGAGTACCGAAAGATGTTCTAAAATCAAACCTGAGCGGTTTGAGCAGCGAACTCTGGAATTCCGGTGATCCATCACAGCTGCCGATGCTCAGAGGAATTAACCCCCCCTACAGCGAACTTGTCCGAATAAATGGTACCAAACAGGCAAACAACCAGTTTCCCGGAACCCTGAATGAGTTTGCAGACCCTGGTGGTAACGTAAATGCTACCTTCTTCCATCTTACTATCTGGAACGGTCAGGACGGCTACTTACCGTTTCTAAAAGCTTTTTTAGAACCACAAACATTACTGGCCGGAATTGACTGCACACCTGGGGGATTTGACTGCAGCGAGAAAAAGGAGACAACTCCGTCGGCTACATCATCGTCATCGGAAAAGCCATCAACCAACCTGCCGGATAACTGTCCGCCACCGGAAGGCAAACCTCTCTTTCAGGCGTATGACCCGGAGAACCGGCGCATATACGTCGTCATTCGGCCTGAACCGACTTCTAAGGATATTATTCTGGCACGTTATAAAGGCTCTGAACTGGATAAACAGTTTGGTTTGTGCGGCACTGTGAGATACACAACCTCTGTCAACCACGCCAAAATACTGGATTCCTTCCAGTCTCTGACAGGGCAGGTTATTCATGAAACCACAGGCTCTCACCTCGACATTGTCGTAACGACAACGTCAGGAAAAGCAACTCTGCTCGAGTTGCCGTTAACTGCGGTCCAGAGAGAACAGGCACGACTCAGAGTCCGCAAGAACCTCTTCCCCGACAATGTTCAAATTAATGATACCGCTTATCATCAGGGTGTCATGTACTTAACAGGAAGCATCGATAATAGCCTGTTTGTTGGCCACTATCTCCAGCGACGGCTCTATTTTCGTGAAAAGTATCCTGAAGGTAAGGAAGAAGGACTTTTTTTAAGACTATCCCCAGATGGCGAACGCCTTTATGTTGCAGGAAAAAGTGATCAGGATGCGTCCTATCCTCTGTTTATCAGAGAGTACGACAGTAAACAACTAAACCCCGCTGCCTCTTTTGGAAACAATGGCAAAGAGATAATGACCACTAATGACATTGACACGTTCAACAGTCAGTACATCCTGATACAAAAAGACCAGTCCTACATTGCCGTATTCAGCCCTGAGGGAGAAAAACTTTCTATTCGCCGGTTTGCCACCGATAACGGACAGATGGACAGTGCGTTTATTATTGACGACAGGATTGATCTTTCTTCCCGCACACCAAGTTCGCTTGCAACCATCAGGCTGATGACAACGAACGATTATTTACACGCCATTGTTTACAACAGTGATGGACAACTGTCGGTTGTTACTTATAAAGGTCAGGTCAACGTTGATCGTTTCGACATTACCTTTAAACCCGCAGCAGCAAAATCTATGCGCCCTGTCTTTGTGGGTAATAACGCCTATCTGGCAATTGAAAATTCTGATATTGAGGAGGGTCGTCGGCTGGTACGGATGCAAGAAATTTCTCTGGAGCTTAAAAACTATATCTATCATAAACCCCCTGCCGCTTTATCGTCAGCGGAACCATCTGAGGTAATCAGTGGTTTGGGAATTGGGTTTATCGCAGGGGGAGCTGCGATGGTCGCAACGATTGCAATTATCCTGGCCATTAAGAAGTTCAAAAAACGACCATTTGACTCAGGAATGGAAACCCACGAATTACTATCCTCAGACAAATTTACGATATCTGACAGATAGGACTGTCTCTTTATCAGAATCTTTCAATTGACTGCGTACCAGCTTGCAGGCGGAACGCTCTGCGTTCCCGTCTTCTATCCCCGCCCGATTGAGGGTGTCGCAAAACTCTCTACAGCGTTGGAACGAGTTGCCTCCCGTCATTCCCGGCTTCATTCTCGTAATTCCCGCGAAGGCGGGAATCCACACTGACTCACCACCAGAACCCTACTGCCCGATGCCCCCCTGGCCTTTTCATCCCCGAGAAGGCAGAGATCCACCGTTGGCGCTGGATTCCCGCCTTCGCGGGAATGACGACCTCAGAGCATGGGAACGAGCTATTGGAGTTTTGGGTGGAGTTTTGCGACACCCCCGATTGGGCGAGGGTTTGCGACGATTTTGCTAAACAACGGGGAAGCTTGGCCTGACCAGAAACAGCACCCTTGCGGACGCCCTCGCAGCAGGACGGCAGAAAATCGATAACGAAAATTCGGTTTTGTGAGCAGAATAGCGAGCTATTCGACGAACGAAAGCGTATTTTCACCAATTTGCTGCCACCACACGACTGCATGAGTGCTGAGCTATAGCAACGCTGGAACAGTTGTAAGACAGTCTATTCCCGGGCAAGCTCCAAATTGCACTCATTGTGGACATACTTTCCGGCCAGCTTGATGCCCGCTTTCGCCAGAAGCTGACGGTATACCAAAGGCTCCAACCAGACAATCCGCTTCAAATCCTCCTCGCCCAGAATCTCATAAAGTGCCTCTTTCATCCGCACAGTCTGACCCAACGGAAACTCTCCCACCATCAACAGAGGCAAATTGGCGCCTTCCTTATCCTTGCCAATCCCCAGTTCACCCAGCCCATCTACCACTCTTTTGATGGCTGGAATAAAGGTATCCTTGGCACATCGGCTTAATACGGTTTGACCGACATACCAGTCTTTTTCATTGACACCCTCTGGCACTTTATTCTGTTGCAGCACCCAGAAGCCAATATAGCCAGCTTCATTCTTCTTATCTTTCAAGCGAACAAACAGGTGATTAAACTTTCTGGTAGGCAGGGTGGTATTCAATCGCGCCTGCTCCCTTTTGCTGTAGCCCAGATCAGGATAGGCCAGGTAATCACCTTTAGGTGCCCGTTCATAAACATCAACGGTTGGCATAGCATTCATGGCTTTCAGAACCGGTACATGTTTCAAATCCAGTGTGTCAAAATCACTGGCTGTACAGGCTGCTGGCAGCTGATCGAGGAAGAATACCTGGATAGCTACGCCATACTCATAATCCCCACCCTCACTGTCGTAGCTCACCCGATCGTGGCGCATAACACCATCCCGAATTTTGTAACCAATGGCGTAGGTGGTCAGTTGAATAAAATCCAGATCCCTTAACTCTGTCTTTTCACCCACTTTCTGTCTGGCCAGTTTGGCCATCAGACGGGTATCTGAGTCCATTTGTAACTGCTTCTCGGGGGGCATCAGGAAATGACGAAGCTTCAGAACTTCTTCCATGTTCTCGCGAATGTACTGCTCTTTCAGGACCAACCTGCCACTGACCACAATGGCTCTCTTGTGATGGTCATTATATCCGGCAATACCAACGTAAACGGCATCAAGCCTGATTTCGTCATCATCTTTCAGATCAGGCCAGTGGAAGCGTGCCGATTTCCTGAGATTATCAAGAGCGTTAGCAAACAGAATTGTTTCCGAGTCACGGAACGCCAGATTGCCCGGGTGGCCCATACCGGTGAGTGAAGCCTCATAAAAGTCTTCTTTACCAGGTGACTGGCTGTAACTGACATGAACCGGAGAGGCCACAGAGCTGGCCAATACCTTCTCTGGATTATCTGCCGAAGCCAGCACCATGTTGACCTCGGCATTGCTTTCATAGACCACCAGCACCAGATTGTCTGAATAGGTCTTGGCAAAGGATAGTGAAGAGAACAAACTGAGAGAGATCAAGACAACACTGCCTATAAGCCTGAGCTTCATCGGATCAACCCCTTTTTTAGCAAATCTTACAGCAAGGACACTGCCGTATCAGCGAACCGCAGAACTTCCGCAACGGACTCTACAGACGTCATTAAAAAAAGCACCTGATCATCAAAATAGCCAATGAAATGAAACCCGGACGCACAATTGTTTAGACAGAAACGTTATAAAATACTGGTCAAATCCATTTGCACCAGACTGAGAGCTATGCTGAACATGATCAGACAAATCACCAGATCAATGATTTTCCATGCTTTTGGACGGGCTAACAGAGGTGCCAGCTTCACCGCACCAAAACCAAGACCATAGAACCAGATAAGCGATGCGGTGATAGCTCCTAGTACAAAATAACCACGCTGATCACCGTATTGAGCACCAATACTGCCCAATAAAATGACCGTATCAAGATAAACGTGCGGATTCAGCAGAGTGACCGCCAGAGTCAAAAACACAATACTCCGAGTAGACTTTTGCACCTGCCCTTCAGCTTTGAGTTGCCCAGTTTTAAAACTACGCTTCAGTGACATCAGGCCAAATCCGATCAAATAAGCAACACCCGCCCAGCGAGCTACTTCAAGCAGTGTGTTATTACTTTGGATAAGTGTACCAAGACCCATGACGCCGGCCAGTATCAATAAGGCATCACAGACCGCACAAATTGTGGCAACCAGGATAGGTGACTCCCGACGTAAGCCCTGAGCCAGCAAAAATGCATTCTGACTGCCAATAGCTATGATCAAACCACCGCTTAATAGCAAACCATTCAGATAAACTTCCAGCATTGCCTACTTTCTTTTAAAGCACTATGGACAGTGAAAAGGAAGATCAATTAAACAATAATTTTTTGCACAGGTGGAGAATTGAATTACAAACGAGGCAATTGTAAAAAATTTCAGCAAAGTCACCGTAATCCCTCGCCCAAACGAGGGCGTCACCTCTCACACCATACTGCTTCTGTTATAGTCGCGTTATCGCATACTGAATGAAATGATTGACTATTTTCTGGCGGGGTTTAAAGAGTGAGCGAAAATTAAGTCCACTAGATGGTCAGAATGAGTCTCCTCTGGTTTAAAGAAGAGCATTTTTCAACAGAGCAGCCCACTATGGCTGGTTCAAACCCCAATCATAATGATGATCTAAATCCCCTTTGTACTGCCGAAGTCTGGTGCGCAGTTCAGGTTTGGCGTATTTCGCCAAGTGGGCAATCAAAGATTGGTCATTTCCACCGAAGTCGGCTTTGTACCAATGATAGATACTTGAGACGAGCAGTTCGCCATCGTCAAAGGTCACGCCGCGTTCGTGGTTGACGTAATCGGTTGCGGCGGCTTCAAGCAGTGTTTCTGTGTTTTCTGAGGTGAAAGCTTCTGCGGCAACATTCGGGCAACTGTAGCTGGCGCAGTTGACAGCGTAATGGATGCGCGGGTCTTTCCAGATGGGCCTCAGGATATTGTGCTCAATGTTGTTGAGCGTGAGTTTTTTGCCTTGAATTTGGGTGATATCGTCGTTCCAGGGACCAAAGCCGAAGAAACTTTCGCCGAGGTCAGTGATAGTATCCACTGGGTAGTTTTCAAGAATCAATTCCACCGTGAGCGCATTGTAGAGGTTCACCCAGTATGCGAACTGCTCTTGCTTTGAATAGCTGCGAGGGTCAAGCGCGGTCATTTTTTTGAGGTAGTTTTGCAGCCGCGATCTGTCGGCTTTGGAGACTTTGCCGTAATTGAACAGGTTCACGCCGGAGGCATGTTGGTTGTCCAGGTATGTGTCGAGGGTATATTGCCAGTCTCTGTGATCGATGGCGGCTTTGTTGTTTTCGTCGCTTTTATTCCAGAAGGGAATCAACTCAGATTCAGGGGCCGCATGCACGACGCTGACACTCATGAGCAAGCCAGGAAAGCCAAACAAACTCAGCAAAACGAGCTTGGTGGATTGGGTGAAAAATTTCATTGAGACGCTCTTTTTGCCTGAGCATAACATGTGATTTATCGGGCAGGCAAAGGCATCATCCGCGCCATTGTAAAGTGGTGAATAAAAACTTAGTGTCGCGCAGTGCTCCGAAGGCCTACCCATGGCAAGCGTTGAGAAACAGGGTAAGTTTTGAGACATACGACTCAATACCAACAATGAGATGAAGCCCGTGTCTATCATTCGCTTGCAGTTACCCCCCCTTTATGCGAAATTCTCCAACGCTTAAAAAAGCAATAGATGCCCAGAGCGATTAAAATAAAAGCCGTTTTAGATGGCACATCAATGACGGACGGGCCGGCTTCCCCGTGTTCAAGACAGCCATGAATAATAATTAAAATAAAGTGGAGTTCTGAAAAAAATGGTTAACCCAAAACCCGATTCAATCAGCCTTTTATTAGCTGTGTTCCTAGTCGCCGTGTTAACAACAGCAGCGACTTCGACTCTGATCTGACAAGCTGATAGTGTAGGCCAGGGAGTGGCTTACTGAACTTGCTCACCATATAGCTGCTTTTCTGTTGCAATACTCTTCATTGGAACATCCCAGTCCGCCGCCGGAATTGAACTGACTTTCTGACACTCATGGGCTAACCCCATCAGTATCGGTTTACTGCGGTTTTCCAGGAATGCAAAAGTCCGGTCGTAATAACCCGCTCCCATGCCAAGACGGTTGCCCTGCTCATCAAACCCGGTGAGCGGCATAAGTACCAGATCCAGTGCTTCCGCCTTAACGGTTTTTTCAAGATCCAGTTCCGGTTCGGCAATCCCGTAACGGTTCTCTACCATCCGGGTATTGGGTCTGTAGAGCTGGAAATACATCTTTTCAGGCTGTTTCTGATCCAGAACCGGAAGATAGCAGAATTTATCCTGCTCCCAGATCACTTCGGCGATAAATCCGGGATCAATTTCACCATCATTAGCCAGATACAGAGCGATATGCTGACTGTGCCGAAAAGCCTCACTGCTACACACGACAGAGGATAGTTTCTTTGCAGCAGCAAGCTGCTGTTCAGCCGACAGGGATTGACGATTGCTTCGTAACTGCTTGCGCAGGCTGGCTCGATCCATCTGAGATGACACCCGACATTGTTCTACTGGAGCAATATTGTCTACTGCTCAAAGGAAATACTCAATGAGTGAAATGGATGATGGCTTTCAGAAATCGACGTCTGCCTCTCCAGAAAAGGCAAAAGGCCGCTGATTTCAGCGACCTTTTGCTATGTTCAGTGCCTGACTAGCAGCCTGTCGGACTTAAGCGTCCGTAGCGAGGATTGCAAGAAATTGAGGATAAAAATCTCTGTTTCTGAGGAGAATAGCGAGCTATTTGACGAAGAAACAGAGATTTTTAGACCAATTTATTGCAACCGCACGACTGCATGGATGCAGGAGCTAGAGCAACGCAGGAGCAGTTGCCGTGTAGGACAGTCTTAAGTCCGACAGGCTGCTAGAACGGAATATCATCATCAAAGTCGTCAAAGCCACCTGCTGGCGCAGCCTGAGGCTGTTGCTGAGGTTGCTGCTGCGGAGCAGGACGCTGCTGAGGCTGATGCTGCTGAGGCTGCTGAGGCTGCTGTGGAGCGGCTGCTGGCGCCTGCTGTTGCATCGGCTGCTGGGGTGCATTGTATTGTTGTTGAGGAGCAGGCTGTTGTGCAGCTCTTGGCTGGAACTCGCCACCACCTGCAGGCATACCCATTCCGTCTTGACGGCTATCCAGCATTTGCAACTGGCCACTGAAACCGTCAACAACAACTTCTGTCGTGTACTTATCCTGACCGGACTGATCCTGCCACTTACGGGTCTGCAGTTTGCCTTCAATGTAAACCTTGGAACCCTTGCGCAGGAATTGCTGAGCAATTTCAGCCAGCTTGCCGAAAATGACCACCCGGTGCCATTCGGTTTTTTCCTGTGGCTGACCGGTGTTACGATCTTTCCAGGACTCACTGGTCGCCACACTCAGGTTGGCTACAGCACTGCCATTCGGGGTAAAGCGGACATCCGGATCATTGCCCAGGTTGCCGATCAGAATGACCTTGTTAACACCTCGTGCCATCAGTTTCTCCAGTAATTTTTAACATGAGCCCTTTTCACTCCCCACAGGAATGAAAACAGGCTACTGGTTGTCGCTTTCTCATTCATTTATGTCAGCACTCACCGTATTGGCGCAGCGCAGTCATATCCACTATTTTTCTGTCCACCTTCAGATAGGCAGTTCTCTCACTGTCCAGGACAGTCACTTCCTCAACCCCGGGAATAATGGCCAGTTCCCTGCCAATGGCTCGGGCATCCAGGCTCATGGACGAGTCGAGGGCCATCACCATACTGCTGACATAAGGAGGTTGCTTCATGGTAACAGACAACCACCACCAGAGTGCAGTAGGGATTGCACAAACCATCATGACACCGGCCGCTCCCCAGTACTGAAAGGCCAGCCCACCAAGGCTTCCACCCAGGGCAGCCCCCAGAAACTGACTGGTTGAGTATACGCCCATGGAGGTTCCCCGGGTGCCTGCCGACGATAATTTACTGACCAGAGAAGGCAGTGTAGCTTCCAGAAAATTGAATGCAGCAAAAAACAGGAATATTCCCAGCAGGACACTTTCGGCACGCCACATGCCGGCAATGGCTGCCAGCAGGACAGTGACAGCGCCCACAAAACACTGCTTCAGACGACGTTTGGCCTCACTGAAAATAATCACCGGCACAATCATCACAAAGGAGACCGAGAGTGCCACCACGTAAATCCAGCCGTGGTTTTCCCGGGCCATCCCAAGGGTATCTTCCAGCATCTGAGGCAGGAATACGAACAGGGCCATCAGGATGAAATGCAGGGTAAAGATACCGGCCATCAACCTGAGCATTTCCCGGTTACCTATAACATTGCCCACATCTTTGATACTGACTTTGGTGTTCAGATCAGTCCGGGTCACCACCGGAGTTGGCACCATGAACAGTAGAATCAGAATGCTCAACCCGGCCATCACAGCATTACTGCCAAACAGCCCCTCCAGCCCCCACCAGCCGGCAAAAAGAGGGCCCAGTAACATGGCGATGCAGAATGAGAATCCGATACTGATACCAAATACTGCCATGGCCCGGGTACGGTATTGCTCACGGGTCAAATCAGCCAGAAGTGCCGTAACGGCTCCAGATACCGCACCGGCACCCTGAAGAATCCGACCGAAAATGACGCCATAAATAGAGTCTGCCTGAGCGGCAACCAGACTGCCCAGCATAAAGATCATCATACCGGCTATGATAACCGGCTTGCGCCCGAACCGGTCTGACATCCAGCCAAAAGGAATTTGCAGTGCTGCCTGGGTTAATCCATAAGCACCAATAGCAAAGCCGGCCAGGGCCGGAGTGGCTCCCTGCAGGTCTTCGGAATAAAGGACCAGAACAGGCAGTACCATAAACAGGCCAAACATCCTGAATACAAACACCAGTGACAGTGAGACCGTTGATTTCAGTTCCTGCGGAGACATTCCTGACTTCTTATATAACATTGCAAGCGGCCTATTTTATCAGGAAAAACTTTTGAAGAAAGGAGTCGCCGAAAGACAATAGGCCCACTGGATTTAAAAATAGAAAAAAAAACTTACATTTACCTGCAACTTCCCGAAAATCAGCTATTTTTAATCGTTCCGGTGGAAACATGAAGGTCATGAACAAGAAGTCCGCCTGACCTGAGGCCGCTTACAGGTAGCCCAAGCAATAAAAAAAAGAGGATTAATCAACATGATATACCCTGCCCGACGCTTCGGCCATTTACCACTTTTAATGGTGGCGGTACTTGCTTTCTCATTGGCAACTCCCAGGCCAGCAGAAGCCGCTAACGACAGAACGTTTCGCTATGTACTTCTTTCCTCAGGAGTGGTTTTTGCGGGCGGTTTGCTGCTGTTAATTGAAACTTGGTATTCAGGTGGTTCAAATTATTCCGGGGATGTTGAAAATAAGGAATATACATTGCAATTACCCGTCATCACCTACAAAAAGGAGGCGGCGTTAAAAAACCATCACTCCGTTGATGTCAGGCTTGCCCCTTCGGTAGACCCGAAAGGCGAAATAATCGAATTTAAGGGGACCCTGTTGCAACTGAAAGGCACAAAAAAGGCGGCTGTCTGTAACCCCATCCTGAAAGTCAAAGAGGTGAATAAAAACCTTTTAAAAGACATTCACGACCAATGCAACGCCTGGTTCAGCAGAAACAATATGATATTTCCCCATGAAGTCAGTGATATTGATCTGGCAGAAGCCTTTAATGTTGTGCTTCCGGAAATGGTTTACAGGGCCAACATTCTGACCCTCACTCCCTATCAGGTAGCGCTGAACCGCAATCACAAAGAAGTTACCAAGGAAGATATGAGTTATTTCAGCATAGCGATGAGCGACTTCAAGCCTAACCAGTTCTTTAAAACCTGTTATCACTATCCAAGAAACGCCGGCATGAACCCGCCGATGATGGACTCTTCAGGCGAACTGGTTTTCAAACTGCCAAAACAGGGCGTTACCCATTTGCATCATGACGGACACGCCGAGTATTTCATAGCGACTCGCCTGTCCAGCAGCCAGGCTAAACTTGCCTATGCTTGGAAGCTCGGCTCTCCCTGGCCACCTATGCCCAAACCAATCAGATTAACTCCGGCAACCAAAGACATTCTGCCCATTCATGTCCCTGATCACGAGTAATCCGAAAACAAAGTCAGCTCTCAGGTTAACTGCGTGCATGATATTTGTCATAGACAGTCTTAACCCCCCCCCCCCTCCGATCATCAAGAAGTTGTCGCAAAACCCTGGTTCCCATGCTTTTAGGCCTTGTGGGTCCCGGGCGTGGGAGCCCATACATTATATCACGCTGTAGAGTGCGGTTTTCAGGGGAGGTATGCATTTCCACGCAGAGCATGGGTGTCGCAAAACTCCAACAGCTTGTTCCTATGCTCTGAGGTCGTCATTCCCGCGAAGGCGGGAATCCAGCGCCAACGGTGGATCTCTGCCTTCTCGGGGGTGACAAGGCCAGGGGGCACCGGGCAGTATGGCTCTGGTGGTGAGTCACTGTGGATTCCCGCCTTCGCGGGAATGACGAGAATGAAGCCGGGAATGACGAGAATGAAGCCGGGAATGACGAGAATGAAGCCGGGAATGACGAGAATGAAGCCGGGAATGACGAGAATGAAGCCGGGAATGACGAGAATGAAGCCGGGAATGACGGGGTTCAACTCGTTCCCACGCCGGAGAGAGTTTTGCGACACCCTCAGAGCATTGGAACGAGTTGTTGGGCTTTTTTATCCCACCCTACTCATCGCGGTCGATAGCAAATGGAGACCAGGCCTGACGTGTTGGCATCACCTCAACACGGTTGATATTGATGTGTTCCGGCAAGGTTGCGATGTAGAACATTTGCTCGGCAATATCTTCTGCGCTCAAAGGCGTGGTGCCACGGTATAAATTATCGGATGCCTCCTGGTTTCCTTTGGTACGAACCAGGGTGAATTCGGTCTCTGCAATGCCTGGCGAAAGGTCCGTAACACGTACACCGGTCCCCTGCAGATCACACCTCAGGTTGTAGCTGAACTGCTTGACAAATGCCTTACTTGCACCATAAACATGGCTTCCAGGATAGGGCCATTGACCTGCGATCGAACCTACATTGATGATAGTAGCGCCCGCACCTGCCTTGATTAAGGCAGGCAGCAGTGCATGTGTGACATTGACCAGGCCAGTAACATTGGTGTCTATCATGGTATGCCAGTCATTAAGATCAACCTCAGGGGCTCCCTGGGGTGCCAGTGCCAGCCCTGCGTTGTTGACCAAAGCCGTTACTGCTGAAAATTCCTCTGGCAACGACTCTACTGCTTTCTTCACGGCTTGCGAATCACGCACATCCAGTTGCAACACATGCACAGGTACACCCAGTGTCTCTCTGAGGTCCAAAAGTCTCTCTATACGACGCCCCGAAAGAACCAGCGACCACCCCTCCCTGGCAAATCTTTGCGCAGCAGCTTTACCAAAACCAGAGGTCGCGCCGGTAATAAATGCGATTTTCTTCATCATGCTTTCCTTATTAAATCATGATTGTGAGCAGTGCCAACATCATCAAAATGGGCGCTACCGTGTTTTTTGGTGATGAATCAGGGTATAAATCAAACAACTTCTTTCCCAATAAACTGCCCAGCATGGCCACGGGAAAAAGAACCAGACTGAACTGAATAGACCGGGCCGAGATAGCATCGACATAAAGCAACCCCAACAGTGATGTTGCTGAACTCAGGATAAAAAACAGTATCGCCGTTGCTCTGATTTCAATGGCCTTTAACGACAGGTTTAACAGATACAAAACCAGTGGTGGACCACCCGCTGAAGCCGTTGTCATCCCAAAGCCTGACAATGCACCGGCAAGCATGGCATAGCGATGGTTAAGCCATGTAAACCGCAGATCAAACATGATCAAAGCACCGGCAATCAATGAGAAGCCTGCAATCATCATCTTCAGTTCACCTGCAGAGATGACCGAGATAAACAAAAGCGAGACCGGTATTGCACCTAACATGCCTAGCGAGAGCATGGTCAGCAGACGTCGATTAACCTGCCTCCTGACGCCCGGCAACAGACACAGACTACTGAGCAGATCGAGTGTCAGGGCAATAGCAACGGCATCAAAGGGGGAATAGACAAGACTCAGGCACAAGGCAGCAATAATGGCAAATCCAAAGCCACTGTAGCCCCTTACCAACCCGGCAAACAAAACAAATACCGTTGCTAAGCCCATCATCAATTCCGTTAAACATTGCACATTGCTTCTGAAGGCCATCAATGTAATCAGCCCGCGACCTTTCCTATAGAGCCAGTTTTTCAGATTGTCTGAGTCAGCAGCGCCATCGGCCGCTCTGACACAAGGCTTTTTTTAAACTGTCCCTACATCCTCTTTTATGTTTCTCGCCAAGATAACTGCAAATCACAAACAAAGACTCATACCAATCGTGCTTTCTAACTCCCGTGATGAGCATGGAGATTTGAGCCTTAAGACAAGGCGGCAATCGCCAACGCAGGGTTAAGGCTCAAATCTTCAGCGCGATAGGGAGTTAGAAAGCTCGATTGGTATACTTACCCCACTGGAGAATGAAAATGGATGTATTGGGATCAGATGTATCAAATCATCATGTTCTGGAATTGGATAAACACGTATTCCACTCTTGGTCGGTACAAGAGTCGGCAACACCGGTAGCCATTGCCGGTGCACAGGGATCTAACCTTTGGGATTTCGAAGGAAAGCAGTATCTGGATTTTAGTAGCCAGTTGGTGAACACCAATATTGGGCATCAGCACCCAAAGGTGATCGATGCCATCAAGGCCCAGGCTGAATCCCTGGTGACCGTAGCTCCGGCAACAGCAAACCTTGCCCGGGGTGAAGCAGCCAGGCGCATCCTGGATAGAGCACCGGCTAACTTCAATAAGGTGTTTTTTACCAACGCTGGTGCTGATGCCAATGAAAATGCGATTCGCATGGCAAGACAATTTACCGGTCGTGACAAGGTACTTTCTGCCTACCGCTCATACCATGGCAATACCGGCTCAGCGATCGCTGCCACAGGTGATTTTCGTCGTGTACCCAATGAGTACAGCCGTGGGCATGTGCACTTCTTTAACCCTTATCTTTATCGCACCGAGTTCAACGCAAAGACTCAGGAACAAGAGTGTGAGCGAGCTCTGCAGCACCTGAAACGTGTGATTGAATGTGAAGGACCACACTCCATTGCCGCTATTCTTCTGGAGACAATCCCGGGCACAGCAGGCTTTCTTCTACCACCGGAAGGCTATCTGCAAGGGGTCAGAGATCTGGCCACCGAACATGGTATACAACTGATCTTCGACGAGGTTATGGTGGGATTTGGTCGCACCGGCCGCTGGTTTGCCTTTGAGCACTTTAACGTTATTCCCGATCTGATCACCTTCGCCAAAGGAGTTAACTCTGGCTATGTTCCAGCTGGCGGCGTAGTTGTAAGCGAGCCAATATCCGAGTATTTCAAGAGCAACTTCTTTATGGGCGGCCTCACCTATTCTGGCCATCCACTGGCCATGTCCGCCATTGTCGCAACCTTGGATGCGATGGAGGAGGAAGGCATTGTTCGCTATGCTGATGAGGTTGGAAACACGGTTCTGGGACCCGCACTTATCGACCTGATGGAAAAACACAACAGCATTGGCGACATCCGTGGCAAAGGCATGTTCTGGGCCCTGGAGCTGGTCGAAGACAGGACAACACGAGAGCCTTTAAGCAATGAGAAAATGGCCTCCATTAAAACCAAACTAACCGACAAGGGCCTACTTTCTTTTATAGTGAACAATCGTATTCACGTAGCGCCGCCTCTTATCATCAAACCCAATGAGATTGCCCAGGGTGTGGCCATTATTAGTCAGGTCCTCGCGGATTTTGATTAAACCCTGAACAAAAAACGCCAGGACAATCGTCTTGGCGTTGACGCCTCAAAAAGGAAAAAATCTAGATAAAGCCTAACCCTCCAGGGCTCTTGCCAGTTGTTCAACTCCGGGGGTAATGAGCGCCTTGTCGATGGCATGAAAGCCAAGCCTGAAAAAACTATTGGTTTCAGGGTTAGCTTGTTGCTGCTCCATGAAATGTGAATATCCCGTTTCTATCAGAACCCCCCGTTGAGATGCTCTGGACGCCAGTCGTTGACTGCTTATCCGGTCGGGTGTTTCTAACCACAACGCATTGCAATAATTACCCTTGGCCAATCGTTTGCAATCGGGAAGATAGCGCTCAACCGCTTCATTAATCTGGTGCCAGCGCTGGCGTGTATTGTCCTTGAAACGCCGCAGGAAGCTGTCGTAATAACCCTGTGAGATAAAGTGCGCCATTTCCATTTGCACCCGGCTTGGCGGGTGGCGATACATTAAGCGACGCAGTGTTCGTAACTCATAGATCAACTCTTCCGGGGCAACGATATAACCGAGGCGTAGACCGGGTGCCAATGTCTTGGAAAAACTGCTGACATAGACAACACGGTTGTCTTTATCCAATGCCTTGAGTGCAGGCAAGGGGTCCCACTCGGAGTTGCTGTCTGAGTCGTAATCATCTTCTATGATGATCGCGTCACTCTTTTGCGCTAATTGCAAAAGGTTATGTCGGCGTTGCTTACTCATAGTCACGCCCGTTGGAGCCTGGTGACTCGGTGTAACATAGAAATAATCACACTTGGATGACAGCTCGTTAAGCACCAGCCCGCTCTGGTCAACAGCATGCGGATGAAGCTGTGCCCGAGCCAGCCTGAAAATATTGTTAGCTTCTTTATAACCAGGGTTTTCTACCCCCACTCGAGTGTGTTTATCCATTAACATCTTGGAGAGCAAATAGAGCGCGTTCTGTGAGCCAACGGTAATGAGAATCTCATCGCTCCTGGCGTGAATGCCCCGCTGTGGAAGTACCCGGGTCCGGATCTGTTCTACCAATAACTCCACATCCTTATCAACTTTGTCACACAGCCAGCTATGATCTTTCGGGTCTGCAATCACCTTACGAGTAGATTCTCGCCACTGTGCCAGAGGAAAATCATTAATACTCGGCTGCCCATAGATAAAGGGATATTGATAACAGCTCCAGTGGGAGGGTTTCACTATTCGGGGGAAAGCATCTGTAGAAACCTTGAATCGACGGCTCCAGTTTGCGGCATTGGCAGGGTTGTCTGCCTCAAAACGGTTCAACTCCTGCTCCACCTCTTCAACTCTGGTGGAGTATTTTTCCGACAGGTAATAACCACTTCTTGGCTTACTTGTCAGGTAACCGTCATCTGACAATCCTTCATAAACCAGTGACACAGTATTGCGTGACACCTTCAATTGACTTGAAAGCATTCGGCAGGAAGGCAGCGCTTCATCGGCAGAGAACACACCTTCGAGTATTGCCTTAACAAGATATTCTCTTACCTGTTCCTGCAAACTTCTCTTCGAATCAAACTCAATGAAACAGCTGTAATTTATCCCCATGGATTCAACCTTTTGGATATTTTTATTCATTGCATTCGATTAACAACAGCAAAAAGCAAGCCAATATACTAAATTAGTCGTATTTAACTTATATTCTAACTACTGTCCCAATCAGCAGGGAAAATTGGCTCTAACCCAACTATCTATCTCATCTCTAAAGTGAAGGCGTTTACAAATCACAGCAAGTAACGAATTATGAGACATGGAATAAAACTTAGAAAATGGGTAGCCGTTGCTGCAGCAACAATGACTTTAGGCATGTCCAGTATGGTTGTTGCCGATGAGTCGCCATCTTTTGCCAGCAAGGGAATAAAGGTTGCGACAGAGGATAACTACTCTCCGTTCAACTTTATCGATAAAGGCAAGCCAACCGGGATAAACAAAGATCTTCTGGATGAGCTTCGCGACTACTCCGACTTTAAAGTGAAGCAAGAGATTCTGCCCTGGACAGGCCTTCTGGCATCCGTTTCCGCAGGTCAGTATGACCTTGCCCTTACCGGTGCGATCATTACTGACGCTCGCCTCAAAGTATTCGATTTCACCCCCCCCATCGCCTCCGCACAGCACTATTTCGTCGCCCGGGCAAAAGACGACAGCGTAAACACGATTGCAGATCTGGATGGAAAAACAGTTGGCTTGCAGGCAGGCAGCGCACTACTGGAAAGGCTCCCCGAATTGAAAACCATGCTTGAAGCCCAGGATAAGAAACTAGGAAAAGTGGTTGAGTATCAATCATACCCAGAAGCCTACGCCGACCTGGCAAATGGTCGCATCGATTACGTGATCAACAGTATCGTCAATATAAATGAGTTGGTAAAAACCAAGCCCAAGGTTTTCAAGAAAGGTGAAGCTGTATCTGGCCCCGGCTTTGTAAGCTGGCCTGTACCTAAAGACAGCCCTGAACTGCTGGCCTACCTGACTGACTTCTTTGCACACTTGAAAGAGACAGGTCGCATGGCTGAGCTGCAGGAAAAATGGTTCGGTGAATCCTTTGATGAACTACCAACCAACGCCATCGTTTCAGTTAAACAGTACCATAAATTGACTGCAGTACAGTAAAGCACTCTTCATAACCCAGTAATGACCAGGGCTCAAAAATGACTACTCCTATCACCCTGGTCTTACTTGAAAAATCAACGTCAATACTGCTGCAGACAGGTAGGTAACTATGGATTACTACGGATGGATGCAATTGCTTCAGGGAGCGTGGACCACTGCATGGATATCAATGGTATCCATCGCCCTGGGGGTGGTTATCGGGCTCGTGATAGCGCTTATTCGCATGGCCAAATTACCGATCATCGATCAGGTATTAGGAGTTTATGTCAGCTGGGCCAGAGCCACACCACTGGTTACATTAGCCTTGTTCATCTTCCTCTCTTTTCCATCTTTTGGTATTAATCTCGATAAACACTTCTCGGCCATCTTGTGTTTAACCCTGAATACCTCAGCATTTAATGCCGAGATCTGGAGAAATGCATTCCTTAACTTCTCTGGCGGACAGAAAGAAGCCGCTGAAGCCCTGGGTATGCGACGAATGACCTACTTTAGACGCATCATGTTCCCTCAAATGGTGGTCATGAGCCTGCCCGCACTGGTCAACGAGATGTCTTTCTTAATCAAAGGCAGCCCGGCGATTGCCGTGATTGGCGTTGTTGATCTGACTCGTGTTACCAACCGAATCGCAGCCGTCACCTATGAACCCCTGCTTCCTATCCTGTGTGCCGGCGTTCTTTACATGTGCATCATAGGCGTGCTGATCAAATTACAACAAATGGCCGAGAAAAAGGCTAACTATCTGGCTGGCTGATAATAAGGAGTAATCATGGCTGAATGGGAAATAATCTGGCAGCAAAGAGACATCTTTATTTCAGGTTTTGGTAATACCTTTGTACTGTTTTTTGCCGGATCAATCGCAAGTTTCATCCTGGGTGTGAGCCTGCTCTACACCCTCGAAAATGGCTCAAAAGGTGTTAAAAGCAGCGTAATACTGATCATCAATATGATGCGCACCCTGCCCTTCCTGATTCTGGCTTACCTGTTGTACTACGGGTTGCCACAGATCGGAATCCGCATGGATGCCTTTACTGCCGGCCTGATCTCTTTATGCCTTTATCATGGCACCTATTTCTGCGAGATCTTCAGAGGTATTCGCAAGGGGCTGGATTCAGGCTTGACGGAAGCAGCCCAGGCTTGTGGCTTCTCCAGATTCAAGACCTTTACCCGCATTATCATGCCCAATGTGTTGTTTCGATCCGTCCCGCTCATTGCCAATCAGCTGATCATCTGCCTGAAAGACACCGCCTTTCTGTGCATTATTACCGTTGGTGAGATCACAGCGGCCGCTAACAGTATTCAATCGACCTACTTTATTCCGCTTAACGCATTTATTGTGGCTATCGTTCTGTACTGGATTATCAGTATCGCCATCGAACAGGTCAGCAAAATCACACTTAATAAAGTTCAGGATAGAGGGCTAAGCCATGCTTAATGAAAAGATTCTCACCAAGCCAGTTGAAACCCCGAAAACCGCTCAGGGGAGCGCACCTGTGGTAGAACTGCCTGTCCAATATCCACAAACAGAATCCAATGCCCGGGATATTGTAAAGGTAGTGAACCTGTCCAAACAGTTTGATGGCATCGAGGTGCTAAGAGACATTAACCTCACCATCAAAAAGGGCGACGTTGTCAGTATTCTGGGTTCTTCCGGTTCAGGTAAGTCCACCCTGCTTCGCTGTATGAACTGGCTTGAACAACCGGAACGAGGCAGCATTCATTTGGGTGATGAGCGCATAGGTATCAATCCCGTTACCAAGAAACCACTCAAATACAAAGAGCTCGCCAGGATTCGCGAGCGTATCGGCATGGTGTTTCAA
The DNA here is from genome assembly GCF_032883915.1 of Endozoicomonas sp. 8E. Taxonomy (NCBI): domain Bacteria; kingdom Pseudomonadati; phylum Pseudomonadota; class Gammaproteobacteria; order Oceanospirillales; family Endozoicomonadaceae; genus Endozoicomonas; species Endozoicomonas sp. 8E. Next base: position 6,616,732 of record NZ_CP120717.1, read on the forward strand.
AGCTTCAATCTCTGGCCTCATCTCACTGTGCTCAAGAATGTCATGGAAGCCCTGTTACATGTTAAAAAAATGCCAAAAGCAGAGGCGGAAAAAATCGCCAGAGTGCAGTTAGAAAAGGTTGGTATGTCCCATAAACTCGACAGCTATCCAAGTATGCTGTCGGGCGGTCAAAAACAGAGGGTCGCTATCGCACGTGCCCTGGCTATGGAACCAGAGGTATTGTTGTTTGATGAACCCACCTCAGCCCTTGATCCTGAATTGGTTGATGAGGTTCTGACCGTGATGCAGACCTTATCAAAAGAGGGTTACACCATGGTGGTGGTCACACACGAAATGGAGTTTGCCAGAAACGTTTCAAGCCAGGTGGTGTTCCTGGAGAAAGGTATTCTGATTGAAAAATGTCCACCAGAGAAGTTCTTTACTAATCCGGATTCACCTCGGGTAAGACAGTTTTTGAAGCTCGATGGCGCCTGACTAAGCTTGAGCAGTGACAACATAAAGCCCTACATTGCAGGGCTCTATGGCTGCTGCAAATCTCTGACTCCCATGCTTTCAGGCCCTGTGGGTCGCAACATGGGAATGCATTCCCTGATGATAAACCCAAAAAGCCTTTAGAACCGAGCCCCGACATAGTCTATAACCTCAAGTCATTATTGCAGCCACCTGTGAAGGCCCTTCTGGGTAAAGGTGAGCCGGATCAGCGCCGGACGTGATCTGTTTGCGCGAGGGTCGTGGTCAGTGACTCTGTTAAATTAATATTTTTTTCTTCCATCAATGCTTCCAGTAAAGGGTAAAGAGCGCCCAGTTGCTTTTCGAGCGTGTCTTTAATGGTGTCGACGATCACCTGCGTGCCACGTTCAATTTCAATGTTGACCCAGTCACCCGCTTTTTTAGCATTGAACGTTGTAACTCTTCGGGTCTCGGGAATCAGCCAGACCTCAAAACAATCTTTCTTCTTGTCGACATCCGATAAGGTTAAGCTGCAACCGTTAATCGCTATATACCCTTTAGGGAAAATGTATTGCCCCCATTCATTGCTGTATGCAAACCGCATACGGCAGTTTCCCTCGATCTCTTCAACTTCAAGAATCTGTGCCCGAAAGTCGATGTGTCCAGACAGAGGGTGTCCGCCAATTTCTGCCCCATCCATTGCTGCTCGCTCGACATTTACGGCCTGGCCACTGACATGATGTCCTAATGTCGTTACACGTAAGCTTTGCAAAATGACATCAAATCTGGCGAGAGTCGGACTGATAATTTCTGTTACCGTGAGACAAACGCCGTCCACCGAAACACTGGCCCCTATATTCAACCCTTGGCAAAAGCCTTCTGGAAACTCAATGTCAAAGGTTCGGATACCATCGCGGTCATCCACACGGCCAATTTTGGCCATGCCTTGAACAATGCCTGTAAACATTCTATTTGCTCCATTACTTTCGAATTAGTGACAAGGTATACGTGTAGGGATTGTCAGCAGGATCTTCGACGATGTTTCCTCAGGCGGACAATATATACTGTATTTTAATATCTGCACCCAAAATATCTCACGATTTCGGATTAAAGTGCTTTGCTTAAAACGCGCAAGGATGGAAAAAGCCACCTTCCAGACAGGCGAAACCCTCTGGTCAGTTACTTAACATGGGTTTGCGGAAGTAAAGCCTATATAATTGCTCCTTTGCCTGACAGATGGTACTGAGGGACTGGCTTTGGACACAATCACCGTAAGGGGTGCAAGAACCCATAACCTGAAGAACATCGATCTCGATATGCCCCGGGACAGCCTGATTGTCATTACCGGTCTGTCCGGATCGGGAAAGTCGTCCCTGGCCTTCGATACCCTTTATGCCGAGGGTCAGCGTCGCTATGTGGAATCTCTGTCGGCCTATGCACGACAGTTTCTCTCGATGATGGAAAAGCCGGATGTCGACCACATTGAGGGTTTGTCTCCTGCCATTTCCATTGAGCAGAAGTCCACCAGCCATAACCCTCGCTCGACAGTCGGCACCATTACTGAAATATACGACTATCTTCGATTGCTGTTTGCCAGAACCGGTACACCCCGGTGTCCTGAACATCAATTACCCCTGGAAGCTCAGACCGTCAGCCAGATGGTGGATCAGGTACTGGCATTGCCAGAAGGTACCAAACTGATGCTGCTGGCACCTGTGGTCCGGGATCGGAAAGGTGAACACCTCCATGTCTTCAGTGAACTGAGAGCCCAGGGTTTTATTCGCGCCCGCATTGATGGCATTGTCACCGACCTCGACAACCCGCCCGAGCTGGACAAAAAGAAGAAGCACACTATCGAAGTGGTGGTTGATCGCTTCAAGGTAAGAGAAGACTTGCAGTTGCGTCTGGCAGAATCTTTCGAAACAGCTCTGGAGCTGACCGACGGGCTGGCAGCAGTCAGCTTTATGGACGCTGAGGAGCAGGACATTGTTTATTCTGCCCGATTTGCCTGCCCATCCTGTGGCTACAGTATCAATGAACTGGAGCCCCGCATGTTCTCGTTCAATAACCCGGCGGGAGCCTGTCCCACCTGTGATGGTCTTGGGGTCAAGCAATTTTTTGATGAAGACCGTATTGTCCAGCACCCGGAATTAACTCTGGCGGAAGGCGCCATTCGTGGCTGGGATCGCCGCAGCGTCTATTACTTTCACCTGTTGAAGTCACTGGCTGCTCACTTCAGCTTTGATATTGATACCGCTTTTGATGATCTTACTGCGGAGCAACAGACGATTATTCTTCATGGCTCCGGCGAAGAGCAGATTGATTTCAGTTACGTGAACGATCGGGGCGATGTTTATAAAAAGCGCCATCGTTTTGAAGGCATTATCCCCAACTTTGAACGCCGCTTCCGTGAGACAGAATCCCAGTCTGTGCGTGAAGAGCTTTCCAAGTATTTGAGTACCCAGCACTGTCCAAGCTGTAAAGGCACACGTCTCCGTCAGGAATCAAGACATGTCTTTATCGAAGATGAAACACTGCCCGACCTGGTGAAACTGCCGGTAGAACGTGCACTTGCTTATTTCGAACAACTCAGCCTGCCCGGCCAAAAGGGTGAGATTGCTGAAAAAATCCTGAAAGAGATCTGTGATCGTCTGAGCTTTCTGGTGAACGTGGGTCTTAATTACCTGACACTTGATCGCAGTGCGGATACCCTCTCAGGAGGTGAAGCCCAGCGCATTCGACTGGCCAGTCAGATTGGTGCTGGCCTGGTGGGCGTTATGTATATTCTGGACGAGCCCAGTATTGGTTTGCACCAGCGAGATAACGAACGACTCCTGAATACACTGACCCGTCTCCGCGACCTGGGTAATACAGTGATTGTCGTGGAACATGACGAGGACGCCATTCGCACTGCCGACCACGTGATTGATATCGGTCCGGGTGCCGGGGTTCATGGCGGTGAAATTATTGCCCAGGGCACACCTGCCCAGATTATGGACAACGAAAAGTCGGTCACCGGCCAATATTTGACTGGCACTAAAGAAATCGCAATACCTGAACAGCGTACGCCAGTGGATAAAAAGAAGCGACTTAAACTCACAGGCTGCACTGGCAACAACCTGAAAAATGTCACCCTTGAAATCCCGGTGGGGCTAATGACCTGTGTAACAGGCGTTTCCGGCTCAGGAAAGTCTACCCTCATCAACAGTACACTTTACCCTATTGCTGCCCAGGTCTTGAATGCTGCCACTACTCTAACGGCATCAAAGCACAAAAAAATCAGCGGTCTGGACCACTTCGATAAATGCATCGACATTGACCAGAGCCCTATTGGTCGGACTCCAAGGTCTAACCCTGCTACTTACACAGGCATTTTTACCGCGATTCGTGAACTGTTTGCCGGAACCCAGGAAGCCCGCTCCCGTGGTTACAAACCCGGACGTTTCAGCTTTAACGTTAAAGGGGGTCGCTGTGAAGCCTGTCAGGGCGACGGTGTCATAAAGGTAGAGATGCATTTCCTGCCTGACATTTATGTGCCCTGTGACGTCTGTAAGGGCAAGCGATATAACCGTGAAACACTGGACGTTAAATACAAAGGCAAGAATATTCATGAAGTTCTGGAAATGACCGTCGAAGAAGCTCTGGAATACTTTGAACCGATTCCTGCCGTTAAACGTAAACTGCAAACTCTGATGGATGTTGGTTTGTCGTATATTCATCTGGGACAGAACGCGACCACACTCTCCGGCGGTGAGGCGCAGCGCGTGAAACTGGCCAAGGAACTTTCCAAAAGGGATACCGGCAAGACCCTGTACATTCTTGATGAGCCAACTACAGGTCTGCACTTCCACGATATTGAACAGCTGCTGGCAGTGTTGCACAGGCTCAGAGATCGCGGGAATACCGTGGTGGTGATTGAGCACAATCTGGATGTCATCAAAACAGCAGACTGGATCGTCGACCTGGGACCCGAGGGAGGTGATGGTGGTGGTCAGATCATTGCCGAGGGCACACCTGAAGTTGTGGCGGACAATGAATTTTCCCATACCGGTCGCTTCCTTAAGCCGATGCTAAACTCGCCTGATCACTAACAGAGAACCAATATCAGCCCTAGGAGCCTGACCGAGAATAGACTGCCCTACGCGGCAACTGCTCCTGCGTTGCTCTAGCTCCTGCATCCATGCAGTCGTGCGGCGGCAGCAAATTGGTCAGGCTCCTGGCGGGCTAATGGAATACACTCCCGCCGGATTCGGTGGGAGCACTCTTTCAGATATCAATAGCGTTTACAGATTGAAGCTGACGGCGCAATGAAGGATGATTCTCTCCTTGAAGTTTTGCCTTGAAAAAGGGGTCTGCCGTTTTCAGTCAACTGGACGCATACCACTTTTTCTTTCGTTTCGGGCATCTCGGGTTAAGCACTCTAAGGAGTTCACTATGTGGGGCAAGAACAGCTCAGAAAACAGCTTGGTCAGCAGTACCAGAAATGATGACACCATCACTCTGATAGCTGCGGGCACAGAAGTTGAAGGAGACATCCGTTTCCGTGGCATCGTTCATGTTGAAGGTAAGATCAAGGGCAATGTCAGCTCTAACGATGGCAAACTTCAACTGATTGCCGGCAGTCGTGTAGAGGGTAATATTACTGCTGCCCATATAGTCATCAATGGTCGTGTAACTGGCGACGTTTATGCTACTGATAAGCTGGAACTATCGGCTGAGGCCCACGTGGAAGGCAACGTATATTACGATGTGATGGAAATCGCGGCCGGAGCTGCCATCAATGGCAAGATGGAACGTATGCACAAAAGTGGCGAACTGTTGCCCAATCCCTCTGAAGAAGAAAAAGAAGCCAAGGTCAAGCAACTTGGATCTACCTGACCTTCCGAGAGGAAAGAGGTCACTCTTTCCTCTTTATGAATAACCGGTGGGTCAGGCTCATACGTTATTGCAATGAATACCACCTGTTTATTTTGCAGCCTTTTAGAGACGCCTGATGCTTGCGGTGTCGAGCCATATCAACAGCTTAAATTCGAGGTTCGAACCAACTTTTATGGAAATATACTTACTCGAAAAGAAAATTATTGATCCAGATCAATTCTCTTGTAGGCGTTATTACGTATAGTATGAACCACAGGAGCAAGGCAAATACACAATAAGAACAATTTCACAATAAGAAAAAATGATACAAGGAACCAAGAATAAAAATCATAACACTTGATGTAGCCTACCAATATCTAAAGCCAAGTTTGAGAGAACCTGGTTTTTTATTTTATTGACTGTGAAACCAGAAATCCTGCCACTACAATCACACCAAAAATCACCACGAAAAAAATCGTTCAAAGGCTTGCGCTATCGTTTCAGAATAGTAGACCCGTAGAGCCCTATGACCGGAATAAAGAACAGGATAGTCACCATCATGGGAGCCACCATGGCATCCGTGATCACCAGAATACTCCACACCGATACCGGCATCGAGCGCCCCATAGCCACCAGAAAAAGACTCATGCGCGTGAATCTGGAAGAGGGGGTTCTTAGCTCACCCTTCCTGATTGCACTGGAAACCTCAAAAAAAACCGGACACAAGGTCCGGTTTTTTTTGAAGGAGTAAGAAACTTACTCTTCAGTAGCTTCAGCTTCAGCAGCTGGACGATCCAGCAACTCAACGATAGCCATAGGCGCATTGTCACCCTTACGGAATCCGCACTTCAGGATGCGAATATAGCCGCCTGGACGCTCTTTGAAGCGAGGGCCCAGTTCGGAGAACAGCTTGCCAACAGTCTCTTTGTTACGGAGACGATCAAACGCCAGACGACGGTTGGCTACGCTGTCTTCCTTAGCCAAGGTGATCAGCGGTTCTGCAACACGGCGCAGCTCTTTAGCCTTAGGCAGTGTTGTTTTGATTACTTCGTGCTCTACCAGGGAAGCAGTCATATTCTTGAACATCGCCTTGCGATGTGAACTGTTCCGGTTGAGCTTGCGGCCACTCTTACGATGACGCATGGCACAAACTTCCTCATTCTACCATTTGCCTTGCACCCACTCTTTTGGAGTGAGTGAAAAAGCCAATGGCTGCTTAAGCAGAAATCTTGTCGTCGCCCTTCAGGCTGGCCGGCGGCCAGTTGTCGAGACGCATACCCAGGCTCAGACCGCGGGAGGCCAGAACGTCCTTGATCTCGGTCAGGGACTTCTTACCCAGGTTCGGGGTCTTGAGCAGTTCAACCTCAGTGCGCTGAATCAGGTCACCGATGTAGTAGATGTTTTCTGCCTTCAGACAGTTAGCACTACGAACAGTCAGTTCGAGATCATCCACAGGGCGCAGCAGGATAGGATCAACTTCATCCTCTTCCTTCACTGGCTCTGGCTCAGGCTCACCTTCAAGATCAACGAATACAGCCAGCTGCTGCTGCAGAATGGTTGCAGCACGTCGGATGGCTTCATCCGGGTCCAGAGTACCGTCGGTTTCCAGATCAAGAACCAGCTTGTCCAGGTCGGTACGCTGCTCGACACGAGCGCTTTCAACGACATAGGAGACGCGGTAAACAGGGCTATAGGTGGCATCCAGTTGCAGACGGCCAATAGCACGGGTCTCTTCTTCATCCTGATGACGGCTGTCAGCAGACTCATAACCACGGCCACGAGCTATTCTCAGCTGCATGTTCAGGTCGCCTTTCTCATTCAGGTTGGCGATCACATGATCCGGGTTAACGATTTCAACATCGTGGTCCAACTGGATATCCGCAGCAGTCACCGGGCCAGCACCTTTCTTGGTCAGGCTCAGTGTTGCTTCGTCACGGCCGGTCATGCGAATGGCAAGACCTTTGAGGTTCAGCAGGATGTCTATAACATCTTCCTGAACACCTTCAATCGCACTGTATTCATGCTGTACGCCGTCAATCTCAACTTCTGTCACGGCACAGCCGGGCATTGAAGAGAGAAGGATACGACGCAGAGCATTGCCCAAGGTATGTCCAAAACCACGCTCAAGCGGTTCCAGAGTTACCTTAGCGCGCGTCAGGCTAATTTCCTCGACATCAATGTGTCTAGGAGTAAGAAATTCAGTAACCGAATTCTGCATGGATGTTACACCCCACCTAACTGTCTATCCCTTACTTGGAGTACAGCTCGACGATCAAGTTTTCGTTGATGTCGGCTGACAGGTCACTCCGCTCGGGCAGCACCTTGAAGGTACCTTCCTTCTTGCTGGCATCAACCTCAACCCAGGTTGAGAACCCACGCTGAGCGGCCAGTTCAAGGGCTGCGTTGATACGCAGCTGGTTTTTAGCCTTTTCGCGGATGGCGACAACATCGCCAGGCTGAACCTGGTAGGAAGGAATGTTTACAGTCTTCCCATTCACCAGGATGGCTTTGTGGCTTACCAGCTGACGTGCTTCGGCACGGGTGGAACCGAATCCCATGCGGTAAACTACATTATCAAGGCGAGACTCAAGCAGTTGCAAGAGGTTTGCACCCGTTGCACCTTTCTTGCGATCAGCGGCCTTGTAGTAGTTACGGAACTGCTTCTCCAGTACGCCGTAGATACGGCGAACTTTCTGCTTTTCACGAAGCTGTACACCGTAGTCAGAAAGACGGCCACGACGCTGACCGTGCTGACCTGGAGCAATTTCTGCTTTGCACTTTGACTCGAGTGCACGAACACCACTCTTCAGAAAGAGATCGGTGCCTTCACGACGAGACAGTTTGCACTTTGGACCAATATATCTAGCCATTTATACCGACTCCTGCTTATACACGACGCTTTTTAGGCGGACGACAACCGTTGTGGGGGATCGGGGTAACATCAGTGATGTTAGTGATCTTGTAACCACAAGCGTTCAGTGCGCGTACAGCGGATTCGCGGCCAGGACCAGGTCCTTTCACGCAGACATCCAGATTCTTCAGACCGTATTCAGCGGCAGCCTGACCTGCACGCTCAGCAGCAACCTGGGCTGCGAACGGCGTGCTCTTACGAGAACCACGAAAACCGGAACCGCCGGCTGTGGCCCAGGCCAGAGCGTTGCCCTGACGATCGGTAATGGTCACGATAGTGTTGTTAAAAGAAGCGTGGATGTGAGCAACACCGTCAACAACCTGCTTTTTAACCTTCTTACGTGAACGAGTACCTGGCTTTGCCATATCAGAATAAATCCTGTTTCATAAGAACGGTATAACCATTCTTAATTGATACTTACTTACGAATAGGCTTGCGAGGACCCTTACGGGTGCGAGCATTCGTCTTGGAACGCTGACCACGAACCGGCAGACTGCGACGGTGGCGGATACCACGGTAGCAACCCAGGTCCATGAGGCGCTTGATGTTCATGCTGATTTCACGACGCAGGTCACCTTCAACGTCCAGCTTGGCGATTTCACCACGCAGGGACTCCAGTTGCTCTTCGCTCAGTTCAGCGATTTTGGCTTCTGGCTTAACGCCAGTGGTCTCACACAGCTTTTTGGCTGTGGTCTTGCCGATGCCGAATATGTAGGTCAACGAGATAACAGCATGTTTGTTATCCGGAATGTTGACGCCAGCAATACGGGCCATTCAATCGTCTCCGTTTGTTTTCTCCGTGAGTTCATCCTTGCCTGGACAGACAGGGACATTTTGAGTTCACGGTTATTTCGCCTGTAGACTTATCAACCAACTTTGCAGCCAGTCATGCGATGTTTATCTACTTCGCTATCTATAGGCAGATAACACGGACCGGATCAGCACCTGAAGATACTGTCGAGAATGCGATGAGGCATGCCCGTCCAATCCATTGTTAGATGCTTACACAACTAACAGGTCGAAAAGCGGAAATTTTAATCCCACCAACGACAAAATACAACCGCTCATGATGCTCATGAACGGTTGTATTTATCTGTAGCCCTATGAGGTCAAGCCATAACAGCCCGGGAAAACCCGAAAGACCTCATGCACACAATCAACCTTGACGCTGCTTGTGACGTGGCTCAACGCAGATCACACGAACAGTGCCCTTGCGCTTGATAATCTTGCAGTTACGGCAGATTTTCTTAACCGATGCACGTACTTTCATTATTCACTCCACCATTTCAGAGCTAGTGGCATTCGTTGCAGAACCGGTGTTAGCGGATCAGGCCACCACCACCATAGCCCTTAAGATTGGATTTCTTCAGCAGTGACTCGTACTGATGTGACATCAGGTGTGACTGCACCTGAGCCATGGTATCCATGACGACCACTACTACGATCAGCAGACTGGTGCCACCCAGATAGAAAGGCACGTTAGCCGAAACTACCAGAAACTGTGGCAGCAGACATACTGCTGTCATATAGATAGCGCCAAACATGGTCAAACGAGTCAGGACACCATCAATGTAACGGGCAGACTGTTCACCAGGACGAATACCCGGGATGAATGCGCCCGACTTCTTCAGGTTGTCTGCTACGTCCTTCGGGTTGAAGACCAGCGCAGTGTAGAAGAAGCAGAAAAAGATGATACCTGCCGAGAACAGAACTATGTTCAGCGGCTGACCCGGACCCAGTGCCAGTGCGATATCCTGGAGCCATTCCCAGCCTTCTCCCTGACCAAACCATTGTGCAATGGACGCAGGGAAAAGCAGTAGACTGGAAGCAAAGATGGCAGGGATAACACCGGCCATATTTACTTTCAGGGGCAAATGGCTGCTCTGTGCCGCAAACACTTTACGACCTTGCTGACGCTTGGCGTAATTAACAGTTATACGGCGCTGACCGCGTTCGATGAATACCACGAACGCGATAATGGCAATGGCCAGCAGAGCAATTGCGAGCAATGCCAGAATATTGATGTCACCCTGACGGGCGGACTCAAATGACCGCCCGATCGCACTAGGCAGACCAGCGACAATACCTGCAAAAATCAGGATAGAGATGCCGTTACCAATCCCGCGTTCAGTCACCTGTTCACCCAGCCACATCATAAAGACAGCACCGGTTACGAAAGTGACTACAGCGACTACATAGAAGCTGATATCAGGATTGAACGCCACGCCCTGGTTAGCAAGACCCACGGTCATGCCGGTACCCTGGACGAACGCCAGCAACACTGTCAGGTAGCGGGTATACTGACTGATCTTGCGTCGACCCGATTCACCTTCCTTCTTGAGCTGTTCCAACTGTGGGCTGACCACGGTCATCAACTGAATGATGATGGACGCCGAAATGTAGGGCATGATTCCCAGTGCCAGCACCGACATACGCTCCAGTGCACCACCGGAGAACATGTTGAACAGGCCAAGAATGGTCCCTTCATTTTGTTGAAACATCCGAGCCAGAGCATCAGGATTGATGCCAGGCACAGGAATATGAGCACCGATCCGATATACCAGGATCGCCAGAAATACGAATTTGAGACGAGAGATTAACTCGCCCAAACCGCTTTGATTCCCAACAGGTAGTGTCTTAGCCATTTAGTCCTCGATCTTACCACCAGCAGCTTCGATCGCGGCGCGAGCGCCTTTGGTAGCTGCCAGACCTTTTAGTGTTACGGCCTTGTTCAGTTCGCCGGACAGTATCACTTTCGCTCGCAGGATGCTACCGTTGATAAGGTCTGCAGCCTTCAGAGCCGCCAGGTCGATCACTTCGGATTCAACCTTGGCCAGCTCATGCAGACGAATTTCAGCAGTGAAACGCGCCTTGCGGGAAGTAAAACCGTACTTGGGCAGACGGCGTTGCAGTGGCTGCTGACCGCCTTCAAAACCTGGTCTTACAGAACCACCGGAACGTGACTTCTGACCCTTGTGACCACGGCCACCCGTCTTACCCAGACCGGAACCGATACCACGACCAACGCGCTTACGCTCTTTACGACTGCCTTCAGCAGGACTCAGAGTATTCAGACGCATGTTATTCTCCTTCGACCTTAACGAGGTAAGATACCTTGTTGATCATGCCGCGAACGGAAGGAGTATCTTCCACCTCAACCGTGTGGTTGATGCGACGCAGACCCAGGCCACGGACGCAAGCCTTGTGGCTTTCGAGGCGACCGTTAGTGCTCTTTAAGAGCGTCACTTTGATCTTCTCAGCCATGACTTACCCCAGAATGTCTTCAACAGACTTGCCACGCTTGGCAGCAATGTCATCAGGAGAACGCATGTCGCGCAGACCCTTGAAAGTTGCGTTAACAACGTTCACAGGGTTGGTGGAACCGTAGCACTTGGCCAGTACGTTGTGTACGCCAGCTACTTCCAGAACAGCACGCATTGCACCACCGGCAATAACACCAGTACCCGCAGAAGCAGGCTGCATGTAAACCTTGGAAGCACCGTGACGGGCTTTAACAGGGTACTGCAGGGTGTCACCGTTCAGATCTACCTGAATCATGTTGCGACGGGCAGCTTCCATAGCCTTCTGGATAGCGACTGGCACTTCACGCGCTTTGCCACGACCGAAGCCTACTTTACCTTTACCATCACCAACAACAGTGAGGGCTGTGAAACCGAAGATACGGCCACCTTTCACCACTTTGGCTACACGGTTAACCTGCACCAGCTTTTCGATCAGGCCTTCGTCATTGTTTTGCGGTTTACGCTCATCTTTCGCCATGATGCCTACCCTCAGAATTCCAGACCGGCTTCACGGGCTGCATCGGCGAGAGCCTTAACACGACCGTGATACTTAAAACCGGAGCGGTCGAAAGCGACCTTGGCAACACCAGCAGCTTTAGCACGCTCAGCAATCAGAGCGCCCACTTTTTTAGCAGCTTCAACGTTACCGGTAGCTTCGCCACGCAGCTCCTTCTCAACGGTGGAGGCAGAGGCCAGCACCTTGTCACCCTCAGGGGCAACCACCTGCGCATAAATATGACGCGGTGTGCGATGAACGCTCAGACGGTTAGCGCCCAGTTCACGCATCTTCATCCGTGCACGGCGGGCACGACGCAGGCGAGCAGAATTTTTATCAATCATGATCACCCTACCTTACTTTTTCTTGGCTTCTTTACGACGAACGTGTTCGTCTGCGTAGCGGACACCCTTGCCTTTGTATGGCTCTGGGCGACGGAATTCGCGGATTTCCGCTGCAACCTGTCCAACCAGCTGCTTGTCGATACCCTTGATCAGGATTTCGGTCTGGCTTGGAGTTTCCGCAGTAACGCCTTCCGGCAAACTGTAGTCAACCGGATGAGAGAAGCCAAGGTTCAGATTCAGGCTCTTGCCCTTGGCCTGCGCACGATAACCTACACCCACCAGCTGCAGTTTCTTTTCGAAACCAGCGGTCACACCGGTAACCATGTTGTTAACCAGCGCGCGGGTAGTACCAGCCAGTGCACGAGAGTGCTTGGCACCGTCACGGGCTTCGAAAGTCAGGACATTTTCTTCCTGCTTTACTTCAACGTTGGAGTGAATGCTCAACTCCAGTTGACCTTTACCACCCTTGATGGCGATGTGCTGACCATTCAACTTGATCTCAACACCGGCAGGGATTTCTACAGGGCTTTTTGCTACTCGAGACATCTCACCCCTCCCTTAGAATACGGTGCAAAGAATTTCGCCACCAACACCGGCTGCACGGGCAGCACGATCGGTCATTACACCTTTGTTGGTAGAAACGATGGCAATACCAAGACCGCCTTTGACTTTAGGCAGACCTTCTTTACCTGCGTAGGAACGAAGACCCGGACGGCTGGCGCGCTTCAGGTTTTCGATGACAGGTTTGCCTTCATAGTATTTCAGGTCAATGATCAGAGTTTTCTGAACTTTGCCTTCTACACGTGCATCAGTAATATAACCTTGTTCCTTCAGGACTTTGGCCACAGCGGCCTTAACCTTGGAAGACGGCATTTCGACAGATGCATGTTCTGCCATTTGGGCATTACGGATACGAGTTAGCATATCTGCTAACGGGTCCTGCATACTCATTATCTAACTCTCCAGAAGATCAATCGCGCTTACCAGCTGGCCTTAACCAGACCTGGAACATCACCACGCATGGCTGCTTCGCGCAGCTTGATGCGGCTCAGACCGAATTTACGCAGGTAGCCATGAGGGCGACCTGTTACACGGCAGCGGTTACGCAGACGTGATGAACTGGCATCACGTGGCTGCTTCTGCAGTGCTATCTGAGCGTCCCACTTCTCGTCTTCTGAGCTGTCAGGACTGATGATGATTGCTTTCAGCGCAGCGCGCTTCTCTGCATACTTGGCAACGGTGCGCTGACGCTTCAACTCCCGCTGCTTCATGGATACTTTTGCCATGGGCTCGTACCTTAATCAGTTACGGAACGGGAAGTTGAAGGCTTTCAGCAGTGCACGGCCTTCGTCGTCAGTCTTGGCTGTGGTAGTCAGGGTAATATCCAGACCACGCAGAGCGTCGACTTTATCGTAATCGATTTCCGGGAAAATGATCTGCTCTTTGACACCCATGCTGTAGTTGCCACGGCCGTCGAAAGACTTCGGGCTGATACCACGGAAGTCACGAACACGAGGCAGAGCAATGTCAACCAGACGCTCCAGGAATTCGTACATACGTTCGTCACGCAGGGTCACTTTAACACCGATTGGCCAGCCTTCACGAACCTTGAAGCCTGCAACGGATTTACGCGCCTTGGTAACGACTGCTTTCTGACCGGCGATTTTCTCCATGTCAGCAACAGCGTTTTCGATGACTTTCTTGTCACCGATCGCCTCACCCACACCCATGTTCAGGGTGATTTTGGTGATACGAGGAACTTCGTGAACGTTGCTCACGCCCAGCTCTTCTCTGAGCTTGGGCAGGATCTCTTCACGATATTTAGTCTTGAAGTTTGCCATTATGCCACCCCTTACGCGTCAACCGGTTGACCGGTAGACTTGAACACGCGCTGTTTCTTGCCATCTTCAGAGATAGCAATGCCAACACGGTCAGCCTTGTCGGTTTCTGTGTTCAGGATTGCAACGTTGGAAGCCTGAATAGGGGCTTCTTTTTCAACGATGCCACCAGGGGTGCCCAGTGTCGGGTTAGGCTTCTGATGCTTCTTGATCATGTTGATACCAGAAACAATCAGTTTGCCATCGGCACGAACGGTCTGCACTTTTCCGCGCTTACCTTTGTCCTTGCCAGCAATGACGATTACTTCGTCGTCACGACGGATCTTTTTCATTTCCTGCTCCCTTACAGTACTTCTGGTGCCAGGGAAATGATCTTCATAAACTGCTCACCACGCAGTTCACGAGTCACTGGCCCAAAGATACGGGTACCGATTGGCTGATTGCTTGCGTTCAGCAGAACGGCAGCATTGCCATCGAAGCGGATTACGGAACCGTCTGGACGACGAACGCCTTTTTTAGTACGCACGACAACGGCGTTCATCACCTGGCCTTTCTTGACCTTACCGCGGGGAATCGCTTCCTTAACGGTGACTTTGATGATGTCGCCAATGTGGGCGTAGCGGCGGTGGGATCCACCCAACACCTTGATACACTGTACTCGACGAGCGCCGGAGTTATCGGCTACTTCGAGTTGAGATTCTGTCTGGATCATGCTTATTCTCCAAGCCCAAACTGCAGACGGGTACCCGCCGGTCGTTGTACAACAGGCTGACCACAAGGTCAGCCACTTCTACTCAGACCCAGGGCACCGTGGCCTTATATTTGAGTAGCACGCTCATCAATGGAAACCAGTTCAAATGTCTTGGACTTAGACAAAGGACGTGTTTCCTTGATGGTGACAATGTCGCCCATACGGCAATCATTGTTTTCGTCGTGAGCGTGCAACTTGGTTGACCGCTTAACGATCTTACCGTAGAGCGGATGTTTAACACGGCGCTCAATAAGAACGGTGACGGTCTTGTCCATCTTGTCACTCACAACCTTACCGGTCAGAGTACGGACTTTCTTGTCTTCAGCCATTGTTAAATACCTGCCTTCTCATTCAACGCCGTCTTAATACGGGCGATGTCGCGTCGGGTCTGCTTCAGCAGATGAGTCTGACTCAGCTGACCCGTCGCTTTCTGCATGCGGTAGTTAAACTGGTCCCGCAGCAGTGTGACCAGCTCTTCATTGAGCTGTTCAACCGTTTTTTCACGCAATTCAGCAGCTTTCATCACATCACGCTCCGCTTAACGAAGGCAGTTTCCACTGGCAGCTTGGCTGCAGCCAGGGCAAATGCCTCGCGAGCCAGCTCTTCGGACACACCTTCCATTTCGTACAGGACACGACCCGGCTGGATCTGTGCTACCCAGTACTCGACACTACCCTTACCTTTACCCATACGAACCTCAAGAGGTTTCTTGGAGATCGGCTTGTCAGGGAAGACGCGAATCCAGATTTTACCACCACGCTTGATGTGACGGGTCATGGCACGACGTGCTGCTTCGATCTGACGAGCAGTTATGCGTCCACGGCCTGTTGCTTTCAATGCGTATTCACCGAAGCTAACAGTGGAGCCGCGGTGTGCCAGGCCGCGATTGCGACCCTTTTGCTGCTTACGAAATTTCGTACGCTTTGGCTGTAACATTACCGCGCTCCTTACTTCTTAGCCTGTCTCTTCTTAGGACGTTTGGCTGGCTCTTTAGGCTGCTTTTCAGCTTCAGCTGCCATTCCGCCAATCACTTCGCCTTTGAAGATCCATACTTTAACGCCCAAGATACCGTAGGTAGTCAGGGCTTCATAAGTTGCGTAATCGATGTCTGCACGCAGAGTGTGCAGAGGTACGCGACCCTCACGGTACCATTCGGTACGGGCAATTTCAGCACCGCCAAGACGACCACTGATTTGCACCTTGATGCCCTTCGCGCCCAAACGCATAGCATTCTGTACAGAACGCTTCATGGCACGACGGAACATGACACGACGTTCCAGCTGACCAGCAATGGACTGTGCAACCAGCATTGCGTCCAGTTCGGGCTTGCGAACTTCTTCAATGTTGATGTGAACAGGTACGCCCATCATTTTGGTAACAGCCTGGCGCAGCTTCTCAACGTCTTCGCCTTTTTTACCAATTACGATGCCTGGACGGGCAGTAAAGATGGTAACGCGAGCGCTTTGAGCAGGACGCTGGATGTCGATGCGGCTTACGGAAGCATTTTTCAGCTTCTTCTGCAGGAAATCACGGACTTCCAGATCGGTAATCAGCTTGTCAGCGTATTGCTGACCTTCAGCAAACCATACAGACCTGTGGGGCTTTACGATGCCCAGTCGGATCCCATTTGGATGTACTTTCTGACCCATGTGATCGCTCCTTAGACCTCTGCAACCTTAACCGTGATATGGCAAGACCGCTTCAGAATGCGATCAGCACGGCCCTTGGCACGTGGACGAATGCGCTTCATGGTCATACCTTCGTCAACGAAGATAGTAGACACTGTCAGCTCATCGATATCCATGCCTTCGTTGTGCTCTGCGTTAGCAATCGCAGATTCCAACACTTTCTTGACCAGCTCTGCAGCCTTTTTAGGGCTGAATGCCAGCAGGTCCAGGGCTTCACCAACAGCTTTGCCTCGGATCTGGTCAGCAACCAGGCGCGCTTTCTGGGCAGAAATGCGAGCGCCTTTATGTATAGCAGCTACTTCTTTCATTTCTTAACCTCTTAGCGCTTCTTGGCCTTTTTGTCTGCAGCATGACCGCGGTAGGTGCGGGTAGCAGCAAACTCACCCAGCTTGAGGCCTACCATGTCTTCGCTAACGAAAACAGGCACATGCTGGCGACCGTTATGAACGGCGATAGTCAGACCTACCATGTTTGGCAGGATCATTGAGCGGCGTGACCAGGTCTTGATCGGACGCTTGTTGCCGCTTTCAACCGCATCTTCGACTTTCTTCAGCAGGTGAAGGTCGATAAATGGGCCTTTCTTCAAAGAACGTGGCACTGTCGTATCCTCTCTCTAGGCTTACTTCGCGCTGCGACGACGTACGATCATTTTATCCGTACGCTTGTTGGAACGAGTCTTACGACCCTTGGTCGGAACACCCCATGGTGTCACTGGGTGACGACCACCGGAGGTACGACCTTCACCACCACCGTGTGGGTGATCAACCGGGTTCATGGCAACACCACGAACGGTCGGACGCACGCCTCTCCAACGCTTGGCACCCGCCTTACCCAGAGAGCGCAGATTGTGCTCGCTGTTAGAGGCTTCACCCAGAGTTGCACGACAGTCAGCCAGTACTTTACGCATTTCACCGGATCGCAGACGCAGGGTTACGTAAGCACCATCACGCGCTACAACCTGAGCGGAAGTACCGGCACTGCGCATCATCTGCGCACCTTTACCTGGCTTGAGCTCAACACAGTGAACTACAGAACCCTGCGGAATATTACGCAGAGGCAGTGTGTTGCCTGGTTTGATAGGAGCATCAACACCAGAGTACAGCTCGTCACCGGCTTTCACACCTTTAGGTGCGATAATGTAACGACGCTCACCGTCCATGTACTTCAGCAGGGCGATATGAGCGGTACGATTCGGATCGTATTCCAGACGCTCAACGATAGCCGGAATGCCATCCTTGTTGCGACGAAAGTCTACGATACGGTAGTGCTGCTTGTGACCACCACCACGATGACGGGTAGTGATGCGACCAGCGTTGTTACGACCACCAGACTTGCTCTTCTTTTCCACCAGAGGCGCGTGAGGGCGACCCTTGTGGAGGTCAGGGTTTACAACCTTGACAACAAAGCGACGACCCGGAGAAGTCGGCTTGCACTTAATTACGGCCATCCTGTAACTCCTTATTCCGCGTCGGCAAAGTCAATCTCTTGACCCTGCGCCAGACTGACGTACGCTTTTTTCCAGTCTGAGCGCTTGCCCATACCGAAACGAGTACGTTTGGTCTTACCTTTAACAACCGCTGTACGAACAGCGTCAACGCTGACTTCGAACAGTTGCTCTACCGCTTTTTTGATTTCAAGCTTGGTTGCGTCCTTGGCTACCTTGAAGACGTACTGGCCATGCTCTTCAGCCACCACTGTCGCCTTCTCGGAAATGTGCGGACCAAGCAGAACTTTATAAATACGTTCCTGGTTCATCCCAGCATCTCCTCGAATTTCTTGATGGCTGCAACAGTCATCACGACTTTCTCATGAGCGATCAGGCTGACAGGGTCAACGCCTTGTACGTCACGTGCGTCCACATGGGGAATGTTGCGAGTCGCCAGATACAGATTCTGATCTACTTCATCAGAAACAATCAGACCGCTCTCGACATTCAGCTCCTTCAGCCTGGCTACCATCAGCTTGGTCTTTGGTGTTTCGGCACCGAGGCTTTCAACAACAACCAGACGTTCCTGACGAACCAGCTCAGACAAGATAGAACGCAGAGCACCACGATACATTTTCTTGTTCAGCTTTTGAGCGTGATCCTGTGGTTTAGCAGCAAAAGATTTGCCGCCCCCGCGCCACAGTGGGCTACGGATTGTACCGGCGCGTGCACGGCCAGTACCTTTTTGACGCCAGGGTTTGCGTCCACCGCCGCTTACTTCGCTGCGGGTTTTCTGAGCACGGGTACCTTGACGAGCACCGGCCATGAAAGCAACGACAGTCTGGTGAACCAGGCTTTCGTTGAATTCAGTACCGAAGGTCACGTCAGAGACTTGAACCGTACCAGCACCTGTTACATTCAATTCCATCGTCTAATCCCCTCAGGCGCGCGCTTTGACTGCAGCTTTAACGATAACGTCAGCACCAGTTGCACCAGGCACTGCACCTTTTACCAGCAGCAGGTTACGTTCAGCGTCAACGCGAACGATTTCCAGGGACTGAACAGTCACTTTCTCAGCACCCATATGTCCAGCCATCTTCTTACCCTTGAAGACACGACCCGGGGTCTGACACTGACCGATGGAACCAGGAGCACGGTGGGACAGAGAGTTACCGTGTGTAGCGTCCTGCATATGGAAGTTCCAACGCTTTACGCCACCCTGGAAGCCCTTACCTTTGGACTGACCAGTTACGTCTACTTTCTGACCCTGCTCGAACAGGTCAACTCCGATCAACTGACCCAGCTCGTAAGAAGCAGAATCGTCAACACGGAATTCCCAAAGACCATGACCAGCCTCTACCTTTGCTTTCGCAAAGTGGCCAGCCTCTGGCTTGCGAACACGGCTGCTTTTTTTAGCACCAGTGGTCACCTGAACTGCGTTGTAACCATCAACATCCAGGCTTTTAACCTGAGTGATGCGGTTAGGATCAACCTCAATTACAGTGACTGGTACAGAAGCACCGTCTTCTGTGAAGATACGGGTCATACCGCACTTCTTACCGACTAATCCAATAGTCATTTCAACCTCTCTCGTGTACGGGGCTTTCACCCACTATGGCCGCTCATTCCAGAGCGTTACACAAAAGTTTTGTGCACACTGAATGGCTGCCCGTGCCGCTATTAACCGAGACTGATTTGCACTTCAACGCCAGCTGCCAGGTCTAGCTTCATCAGTGCGTCAACGGTCTTTTCGGTGGGCTCAATAATGTCGAGAAGACGTTTATGAGTACGAATCTCATACTGGTCACGCGCATCTTTGTTTACGTGTGGAGAGATCAGAACTGTGAAACGTTCTTTTCGGGTTGGCAGAGGGATTGGACCACGCACCTGAGCACCAGTTCGCTTCGCAGTATCAACAATTTCCTGCGTGGACTGGTCAATCAGACGATGATCAAAAGCCTTCAAACGAATGCGAATCTGCTGAGCTTGACTCATCTTGTTGTAACCATCTATCAATAAAGAACTAAGTCCGGTGAACAATGCCACCCAGACAAAAGAGGACGCGGAATTCTACTAAGCACAAAACTTAAAGTCAACACAAGTGCCAGACGAAAAATATTTCGACACTTGTTTCAGCCACCGCACGCGTAGTTAAGACGCCATGATAACCCAATAGAACGAGTAATGAGATAAGGAAAACTGCTAAGGAGTGTTGAACAAGTTGCTCACCTAGCCTTTACGATCACGCTAAAAATATGTACGACAGCACTAAAGTGCTAAGGCTATATCGGACGTTAGAACTTAACTTGGCTAGCTGTCCAGTTCACCGGCACCTACTATTCTGCTCTCTGGAAGTGTCAGGCTCATATTTTTATTGATTGCTTTGGATCCTGGGTTCAACCGCTACTAAAAATCTAACATAATCTGTAATTATGTAGACTTATCTACGCCGTCGACATGGATGCACGACGAATCGTGTCTGACTCCACTCTTGCGTAGGGTTTAGGGTCGAGCTGTAACGTGTCTCGACCATAATTATCAAGGTTAAAACTCGCACTGTAATCCCTATCATGCAGAGTTTTACATTTTGGACACCGCCACTCACGATCAGACAGAGTAAGATTGTCATTTACGTAGTCGCAAGTATGAACCGCACACTTCTTCGAGCTGGGAAAGAACCGATCTGCAATCACAACCTGGCATCCTCTCAGCTCTGCCTTGTATTCAACAAGTTCTCTCAGCTTACCGAAACCTGCGTCACTGATTGCTCTTGCCAGTTTGCGGTTTTTTACCATGCCTTTGACATTCAGATTTTCGAGGGTGATTATTTTGAATCTTGAAGTCAGATAATCACTTACCTCATGTATTGCGGCTGATCGCTGGTTACTTATCCGGTAATGCAGTTTGGCAACCGCTCGCTTGGCTTTCGCGTAGCGGTTGCTTCCCTTTGTTTTGCGGCTTAACGCTCTCTGTTTACTGTTAAGGCGTTTCAGAGAGCCCTTCAGTTTCTGATTAGCAGCAAAGGTTTTGCCATTCGAACAAATCGCTAAATCTTTGACGCCAAAATCAACGCCTACAGACTCATTGCTTTGTGCTTTTGGTTCGTAATCCTCAGTGTCTACCAAAATAGAAGCGAAATACTTTCCGGCTCGCTTACTGATCGTCACCTGACAGGGTGTTCCTGTAAATCTCAGCTCCTGGCGCATCTTGATGCGGGTTTTCAGTTTCTCAATGCGAAGTGTTCTGCCATCAACATCGAACTTGGGTTTTTCTCTGAGAGAAAAACTGTCGTGTAGTCCTCGCTTCTTGAATCTTGGATAACCTGCTTTTTCTCCTTTCTTCACCCGACGAAAGAAGTGAGTAAAGGCGTCATGAAGATCGTCGATTGTGTTCCTGGTGACACGTTGGCTGACTTCGGCATACCAGGGAAACTCAAGCCTGAGTTCTTGGTATTTTTCATTCGCAGCCTTCTTTGACCATTTAACGCCTTCTTGATTGAAATGGGCTAACAGTTGATTGAACGCATGACGACGGGAACCACAAGCCCTATCAAGATAATCGGCTTGTTGTTTTGTCGGTCTGAGTTCAATCTTGTGAGCTAACAACATCTCGCAAAGTCTCAAGCATTTTTTCGTATAACCTGAGTTCGCCAACCTTCTATAGAACAGTAGGCTTCCAGTAACTCTTGCTGCCTGTCTAAGTCTGGCTTTTGGTCGTGACTGGATACTCTGCAATAGCAAAGCGTAGGCGCAGCTTCGTTACTGTAGCCCATCAATTCAGACACGTCGTAGTAACAAGTTCCAACTTTGGTCTTTCTGGCGGGAAGCAGCTCACCTGTACTTTCCGATTTTCGTAGTGTTACTGGGTCTGTACCATGCAAACGAGCTGCCTCACCTATCTTCAGTAATCACTTATCCATGCTTGAGATTTTATAAGATAGTTTTAGATTATAATAGATTTCTGCGAACTGTTTTTAACCCATCAGCGTTTCGGAATCAGGCTAAAACAAAGCTGCTTTAGCTTAAGTGCATCCGGCAAAAGAAAACTCGAAAAACGGCGGATAAAAAAAATCACTGCGGTGGTCACAGTGATTTTTGGTTTATGGTTCAGATCGCATCAGGTTTATGCCTTTGACGTTGAAGCTTCCCCCTCATAATAAGCCACAACCCTGTCAGCAAGCTTTGACCGTTCAAAGCCATTGTCATTCGTTGCCTCCAGAACCACATTGTAAACCTTTGCGATCACATAGGGGGTAAAGTAGGCTGTCACGCTTAATCCTATGAAAGATCCAACAGCTGAGCCAGCAACGCCCCCAACAAATAGACCTTCTGGCCCTGCTATCGCCCCAAGCCCGGCACCAATGCTACCCAAAGTGAAAGCCCCAACGGCAGCGGCAGTCGGCATTTTGTATAACACTGATGCAACGCCCATCGCGATCGCTGATAAGGCGGCCAGAGCTCGGTTGGTTTTTCTGGCTTGCAATGGCTGACCCTCATATCCCTTACCCCCTACAGGCATATGAGAGCCCTCATTAGACGGTGCAGCGATAGCTACTTTTTTACCAGAAAGACTTGCTTCATTTTTTTCTGTTAAAGTGGCTTGAAATGGCGCTTGATACTGCCCCGCTACATCAGAATAATCGATTGTACCTAAATGCATATTACACCTCCATTTGTACAGATTTATGAGTATTTATTCCGTAATAGTTCTTTCCTCAATGAACTTGTACTGAATGATATTGACCTATAACAATCTACTCAATTACACAAATGTTAGAATTAATAACATCTTAAGGGTGCAATATGGAATCCAGCAAGATTCCTTTGCAGTCTGGGTTCAACCCATCAGTGTTTCGAAATCAGACTAAAACTAATCTGCTTTAGTTAATTGAGTGTGCCCGACAAAAGAAAACTGGAAAAACGGCAGACAAAAAAAATCACTGCGGTGATCACAGTGATTTTTGGTTTATGGTTTAGGTCACATCAGGCTTTTGCCTTTGATGCTGAAGCTTCCCTCTCATAATAAGCCACAACCCTGTCAGCAAGCTTTGATCGTTCAAAGCCATTGCCATTCGTTACATCCAGGACCGCATTGTAAACCTTTGCCATCAAATAGGGGGTAAAATAGGCTGTCACGCTTAATCCTATAAAAGATCCAACAGTGACACCAGCAACAGCACCAGCAAACAGACCTTGTGGCCCCGCTAACGCTCCAACCGCCGCACCAATGGAACCCGCTGTGAAAGCCCCAACGGACGTGGCAGTTGGCATAACGTATAACACTGATGCAACGCCCAGCGCGAGCGCTGACAATGCGGCCAGAGCACGATTGGTTTTTCTGGCTTGCAATGGCTGACCCTCATATCCCTTATCCCCTACAGGCACATGAGAACCCTCATTAAAGGGTGCTACGATAGCTACTTTTTTACCAGAAAGACTTGCTTCATTTTTTTCTGTTAAAGTGGCTTGAAATGGCGCTTGATACTGCCCCGCTACATCAGAATAATCGATTGTACCTAAATGCATATTACACCTCCATTTGTACAGATTTATGAGTATTTATTCCGTAATAGTTCTTTCCTCAATGAACTTGTACTGAATGATATTGACCTATAACAATCTACTCAATTACACAAATGTTAGAATTAATAACATCTTAAGGGTGCAATATGGAATCCAGCAAGATTCCTTTGCAGTCTGGGTTCAACCCATCAGTGTTTCGAAATCAGACTAAAACTAATCTGCTTTAGTTAATTGAGTGTGCCCGACAAAAGAAAACTGGAAAAACGGCAGACAAAAAAATCACTGCGGTGATCACAGTGATTTTTGGTTTATGGTTTAGGTCACATCAGGCTTTTGCCTTTGATGCTGAAGCTTCCCTCTCATAATAAGCCACAACCCTGTCAGCAAGCTTTGATCGTTCAAAGCCATTGCCATTCGTTACATCCAGGACCGCATTGTAAACCTTTGCCATCAAATAGGGGGTAAAATAGGCTGTCACGCTTAATCCTATAAAAGATCCAACAGTGACACCAGCAACAGCACCAGCAAACAGACCTTGTGGCCCCGCTAACGCTCCAACCGCCGCACCAATGGAACCCACTGTGAAAGCCCCAACGGACGTGGCAGTTGGCATAACGTATAACACTGATGCAACGCCCAGCGCGAGCGCTGACAATGCGGCCAGAGCACGATTGGTTTTTCTGGCTTGCAATGGCTGACCCTCATATCCCTTATCCCCTACAGGCACATGAGAACCCTCATTAAAGGGTGCTACGATAGCTACTTTTTTACCAGAAAGACTTGCTTCATTTTTGTCTGTTAAAGTGCCTTGATATGGCGCTTGATACTGACCCGCTACATCAGAATAATCGATTGTACCTAAATGCATATTACACCTCCATTTGTACAGATTTATGAGTATTTATTCCGTAATAGTTCTTTCCTCAATGAACTTGTACTGAATGATATTGATCTATGGCAATCTACTCAATCACATAAATGTTAGGATTACTAACATCTTAAGGGTGCAATATGGAATTAGGCTGAAACAAAACCGCTTTAGTTAATAAAGAGTACCAAGCAAAAGAGAATCAGAAGAGTGGGGCACAAAAAGCAACCGTTAAAGCCAAGGGCATTCACCCCAACTTGTCGAGACCGGATTTTAACGGACTCGACTCGAATTTCTCTTTCCAAGATCACGGGATCAGCTCTCGAATATCTCGAGCTGATTGAAAACTGATGCGCTGAAGCACATCGATGAAGTACTGAGATGAATCTATACCTGCAAGAAGAAAACTGACAATTACGTCTAGAACACAGTGACATTACCCCCTTCCCTCTTCTATCCAGCAAAAAAACCAGTTCTTTCTCCCCGCTGGGACACAGCGAAGGCTACACGCCAGATGTTTGGCCCTCCGTTGGCGGTATTCCTTTTTTCTTCACCTTGCAGCTCGGCTTTACGAATTTCGTCTTCGACTTTATTATACGGTCAATGTGTTATCGGGAGCAGGCATCTCAGTCATCATCAAACACTCTTCAGTCAGCTTCAGGTAGTAATCCAGATCAGGATGCTCCAGCTCGGCTTGCTTGCCCATATCATCATAAACCCGAACTCGCATAGCTTCCTTGTAATAAGGCTCCGCTTCAAAAGCCGCAACTTCCTGATCGCTCATCAAACCACCCTGTATAGCGAGAGACTCCCGCGAAGCCTCGGTAAGTTTGTCGTAATAAGCAGGCTTAAGTGTGCACATGTATCGCTTCGCCTGAACATGAAGACGAATACAATCTGTGACCAGTGTTGGCAGATAACCTTTCAAACAACGCTCACCAATATCTTCATGAAAACCATCAATGCCATGATCGGAAATATCTTCCGGGAGACCATGCAACAAATGACCAATATCATGAAGGAAAGCAGCAACGACTACTTCCTTTGAGCTGCCACTCTGTTCAGCGTAAAAGGCTGACTGCAACATATGATTGGTCATTGAGATATGCTCACCATAAGCAACATGACCATTCTCGATATATTGTGCGCGGATAAAGTCAATAACTCTCATTTCAATAATCTTTTCTTCTGGATCAATTCATTCGCTTAAGTTCACTGCGCAGGGAATCAATATCCGCATAGGCCCCCTGAAGATGTCGTTTACCCCGGGCTGGCACTTCACGACCATGCAGAACCCGCTGATTGTTGAACATCATCAATTCGCCCGGAGCCAGCTTACAGGTATATTTACAAGCTTCACTGTGAAGAAGATTCATAAAACACTGATAGGCTTCGTAGAAGTCTCTGGTTTCTTCAAATGGCAGGCGCACCGGCTGGACCGAACGGTTGTTAATACGAATACCGATGATTTCACCCTCGCAATCCAACTCAATCACCGGGCCACTGCTCGACAAACTGGCGCTATCACTACTGAAGTTGTAATGCAGGGTGATTGTCGAAAGCAGAGCGAAGTATTCAGGATGCTGCTGTCTCAGCAACTGTGCCGCATAAAAACCATCCGCCAGAGCGGTGACGCCACCCTCCGGGGCAGCCTCAAGGCAATGCAGCAATTGCAGTGTTGGCACCGGATGACGGTAGGGATTATCCGTGTGAAGGCTCAGCGGCCTGGGCGTAAAGGCGAGATTTTCCGGCTCTTCTTTGCTTATTACTTCAAAATAACGGCCATAGTTGGTTTCACGGACGTAGCCAAAATGATCGACAACCTTGAGCACCTGCCCTACCTGAGCTGGCACATTGTAGAGAAATGACAAACCGTGGGTTTCAATGGCTTGTAGCCACTGTCGTTTAACCTCAGGATCGTCTATGGCGTTGTAGTCAAAACGAATACTGTCAGTCTGCAAGCCCCCTCCCCACAAACTTGGTGTTTCAGGGACAAACGCCTCAGCGATAAGCAAACTTGCCGGATAGATTGACCGGTGACCATCCTGCCAGAGAATCTGCAAGCTTTTATCAACACCAATATCAACGACAGTTGCCGCTTCTGGCCTGATATTCATAGGCACGTCCATGACCTCAATCAGCCTTTGCCCCGACTCATGTTGGCATTGATCACAAGGACAGTTATCGCGAAGCCAGAAGTAATGAAATGGCTTATCGTGGAAAAACAGGTGATCACTGAACAGCTCAAGCATGGCATCCCCCTTAAACCCACGGCCTCACTTTTACTGAGTGTTTTGGCGATGAGTATTATTATTCTGACTTAAACTCAAACTTAGCGGACCATTCTTTAAGAACGGCATCGCGCTCATTGGCCATACGACCAAAATCAACGTCAGCCATGACAGCTTCAACATCGGGGTAATTTTTGACTTCGCCTTTCACGTCCTTGTGAGCGACAACCGGGTAAACCGTGTTGTAAAGCTCATTGGCTTCTTCAGAAACCGACCAGTCAGCCAGTGCTTTCGCTGCTTCGGACTTTGTATTGACCAGACCGATTGCCTCTAAATCCCAGCCAACACCTTGAGGCATCACAAGGTCTATTGGTGCGCCCTGAGTTTTCAATTTAGCGCCACGCAGAGCAAATGAAATACCAATCACCGTTTCTCCCTGGGCTGCTTCCACACAAGGCTTGGAACCAGAGTGAGTGTATTTGGCAATATTTTTATCCAGAGCCTCCATGTACGCCCAGCCCCTTTCTTCACCCATCGTTTGCAGCCAGGCAGCCACCTGAGTGTACCCTGTGCCGGAAGAGGCTGGATTAGGCATGACAATATGCCCTTTGTAGACCGGGTTCAGAAGGTCATCCCATTTTTCAGGTTTTGGCAAACCTAGTTTCTCAGCCTCTACGCTGTTGAAACAGATCGCATTAAAAAAAGCATCATGTCCGTACCAGGCTTTATCGCTTTCCGGATCCACCATACCGGATTTAAGCTCGGAGACACCTTCCGGGGTGTAGGCTTTAATAATGCCCCGATTTTTCAGTAGCGCCTGAGACGAAGCAGCCAGCCCCCACACCACATCAGCAGGAGTTCCTTTGCCTTCTGCCAGTATTCTGGCAGTGATTACTCCGGTAGAATCACGAACCCAGTTGATTGTGATATTCGGATGCTCTTTCTCAAAAGCCTCTTCGAATGTTGATAGCAGATCTGTTTCAAAGGCCGTGTAAACAGTCAACTCCTCAGGAGAATTAGCCAAAGAAGTGTTACTAACAACAGATACTGACGCCAGAGCCAGACCAGCCATCCATTTTTTCATAAGGTCATCTCCAACTAGCATCGACCTGAACCAACGACATTTTCTGGCATCACCTTACTCCGGATATGTTTCAATCAAATGAAACCTTTTTATCCATGCCTTAGTTATGACTCTCGGGGTTGGAAAAGCGCAAGAAAGGAAGATCACAAGGAGTACCTGTGACTGAAGACGACAAAAAAACCAGATAAATGGACACCTCAAAACCAGTTGGCTGTCATCATTAAAACGCCAGCATTAAATCAAGGGAAGTGTCACACAGGAGAAGAAGTGATGTTGAGCTTATGCCCGGTGGCTTCCGCATATTTTTTCAACATACCCAGACTCGGGAGCGTTTTACTGTTGGCACTCTCAAGTCGGCAGATACTGGTTTTCTGTGTACCTATTGCCTGGGCAATATCCTCTTGGGTCATTCCTGCTTCCTGCCGCATTCGAATCAGTTCACGACGGAGTGCAAAGAACTCTGCTTTTTCTTCCATCGCAGCCTGAACGTCTTCGCGCTCAAGCGCCTTCTTGCGAAATGCTTTATAACTTAAGTTTGCCATGCTGCACCTCTTTCATTCGCTTATATCCAAGGTCCAAGTCTTTTTTAGATGTTTTTTGAGTTTTTTTCTGAAACACATGCAAAATAACAACATGGTTTCCTTTCACACTGCAAAATAGACCCCTGCCTATTCCTTCAGATCCATTTGCCAAGTTGATTTTTTCATAAGGTGAGGCTGGCAAGATTGTTAACTTTGTCAAGTTCAACCATTGGCAAGGACGGTCGGCAAATTGGGATAAACCAGGGTCCGGGTTGAGCTTTTTCTTCGGACAGGTGGGTCATGGTTTCGCAATTCGTTGAGATGGTTTTCATCCATCTAACAGAGAAGCCAGCGGCTTAAAGCCACAAAAAAAACCCCGGAAAAATCCGGGGTTTTTATAGGGTGGTCTAGATTACCAGCGA
Source organism: Endozoicomonas sp. 8E (assembly GCF_032883915.1). Taxonomy (NCBI): domain Bacteria; kingdom Pseudomonadati; phylum Pseudomonadota; class Gammaproteobacteria; order Oceanospirillales; family Endozoicomonadaceae; genus Endozoicomonas; species Endozoicomonas sp. 8E. The sequence continues at coordinate 6,645,443 of NZ_CP120717.1, forward strand.
TTCAATATCACTCGATGATCTTGGCAACAACACCAGCACCTACAGTACGACCACCTTCACGGATAGCGAAGCGCAGACCGTCTTCCATCGCTACTGGAGCGATCAGGGTAGCTACGAAGTTAATGTTGTCACCAGGCATTACCATTTCAACGCCTTCTGGCAGTTCTACAGCACCGGTCACGTCAGTGGTACGGAAGTAGAACTGAGGACGATAGCCCTTAAAGAATGGAGTGTGACGACCACCTTCGTCCTTGGACAGAATGTAAACTTCTGCTTCGAACTTGGTGTGAGGTGTTACAGTTCCTGGCTTGATCAGACACTGACCACGCTCAACTTCTTCACGCTTGGTACCACGCAGCAGCGCACCAATGTTCTCACCTGCACGACCTTCGTCCAGCAGCTTACGGAACATTTCAACACCGGTAACAGTAGTCTTGGTAGTCTCTTTGATACCAATGATTTCTACTTCTTCACCAACAGTGATGATACCACGCTCAACACGGCCAGTTACTACAGTACCACGACCAGCGATGGAGAATACGTCCTCGATAGGCATCAGGAACGGCTGATCGATAGCGCGCTCTGGCTCAGGGATGTATTCGTCCAGGGTTTCAACCAGCTTCTTAACAGCGGAAGTACCCATTTCGTTGTCGTCTTTACCTTCCAGAGCCATCAGGGCAGAACCAGTGATGATTGGAGTGTCGTCGCCTGGGAACTCGTAAGTGTCCAGCAGTTCACGAACTTCCATTTCAACCAGTTCCAGCAGCTCTTCGTCGTCTACCATGTCAGCTTTGTTCAGGAATACCACGATGTAAGGTACGCCAACCTGACGAGACAGCAGGATGTGCTCACGAGTCTGAGGCATGGGGCCGTCAGCAGCGGAACATACCAGGATAGCGCCGTCCATCTGAGCGGCACCGGTGATCATGTTCTTAACGTAGTCGGCGTGTCCTGGGCAGTCTACGTGAGCGTAGTGACGGCTAGGAGAGTCGTACTCTACGTGAGCAGTAGAGATGGTGATACCACGCTCACGCTCTTCAGGAGCGTTATCGATCTGAGAGAAGTCTTTAGCTTCGCCACCCCATACTTCTGCACATACGCGAGTCAGTGCAGCAGTCAGAGTAGTTTTACCGTGGTCAACGTGACCGATGGTGCCGACGTTTACGTGCGGCTTCGAACGTTCAAATTTTTCCTTAGCCATTTCTCTTGACCCTTAGATAAATATCAATGGTTCGGGGTAGTGATTCTCGTGCAGCATTCTAACAGCCCTTTATGCCTGTTAGAACACCGCAGATACACTATTAACCCTGATTTTTAATGACCGCTTCAGCAATGCTGGCGGGAGCTTCGGCATACTCGCTGAATTCCATCGAGTATGTAGCACGCCCCTGAGTTGCTGAACGCAGATCTGTGGCGTAGCCGAACATTTCACCCAGTGGCACCTGAGCGTTAATAACCTTACCGGAAGGTGTGTCTTCCATACCCTGAACAATACCGCGACGACGGTTCAGGTCACCCATAACGTCACCCATGTAGTCTTCAGGTGTTACCACCTCAACCTTCATCATGGGCTCCATCAGAACAGGGTTAGCCTGTGGCGCGTATTTCTTCAGACATTGAGAAGCAGCGATTTTAAACGCCATTTCGTTGGAGTCAACATCATGGTAAGAACCATCATACAGACGAGCTTTCAGACCCAGCAGAGGGTAGCCGGCGATTACACCATTCTGCATCTGCTCTTCCAGACCCTTCTGAACAGCCGGGATGTACTCTTTGGGAATAACACCACCAACAATCTCGTTGACGAACTGAAGACCTTCTTCACCTTCTTCGGCCGGAGAGAATTCGATCACAACGTGACCGTACTGACCGCGACCACCAGACTGCTTGGCAAACTTGTGGTTAGCGTCAACGGTAGCTTTCAGCTTCTCACGGTAAGCAACCTGAGGCTTACCAATGTTCGCTTCAACTTTGAACTCGCGACGCATACGGTCAACGATGATGTCCAGATGCAGCTCACCCATACCGGAGATAATGGTCTGACCACTCTCTTCGTCGGTGTGAACACGGAAAGAAGGATCTTCCTGAGCCAGTTTACCCAAAGCGATACCCATCTTCTCCTGGTCAGCCTTGGTCTTAGGCTCAACCGCAACAGAGATTACAGGCTCTGGGAATTCCATGCGCTCCAGGGTAATAACGCTGTCCATGGCGCACAGTGTGTCACCTGTAGTCACGTCCTTCATACCGATCAGAGCAACGATATCACCCGCCAGACACTCTTTGAGCTCTTCGCGGTTGTTAGAGTGCATCTGAACCATACGACCTACACGCTCACGCTTGCCCTTAACAGGGTTGTAAACGGTGTCGCCGGAATTCAGGGTACCGGAGTAGCTACGAACGAAGGTCAGGGTACCCACGAATGGGTCGGTAGCAATTTTGAACGCCAGCGCAGAAAACGGAGCATTGTCGTCAGCTTCACGGGTTTCAACCGTGTCTTTACCGTCGTCCAGGATACCTTCGATGGCCTTAACTTCTTTCGGAGAAGGCATGTATTCGATGACAGCATCCAGAACGGCCTGTACACCCTTGTTCTTGAATGCGGAGCCGCCGAACACCGGAATAATTTCGTTAGCCAGGGTGCGAGCACGGATACCGGCCTTGATTTCTTCCTCGGAGAGTTCACCTTCTTCCAGGTACTTCTCCATCAGCTCTTCAGTGGCCTCAGCAGCCGCTTCAACCATGTACTCGTGCATTTCTGCACAGACATCGGCCATCTCGGCAGGAATGTCTTCATAGTTGAAGGTCATACCCTGGTCTGCTTCGTTCCAGATGATCGCTTTCATCTTAACCAGATCGACAACACCCTTGAACTCATCTTCAGAGCCAATGGTCATCTGCATGGGAACAGCATTTGCGTTCAGACGATCGCGCAGCTGATCCACTACCATCTGGTAGTTAGCACCGGTACGGTCCATCTTGTTAACGAAGACCATACGAGGTACTTCGTACTTGTCAGCCTGACGCCATACGGTTTCAGTCTGAGGCTGAACACCGGAGGAACCACACAGAACAACAACAGCGCCATCCAGTACACGCAGGGAACGCTCAACTTCGATGGTGAAGTCAACGTGTCCGGGAGTATCGATAATGTTGACACGATGCTCATCAAACTGAGCATCCATACCACGCCAGAAGCATGTAGTAGCAGCAGAAGTGATGGTAATACCACGCTCCTGCTCCTGCTCCATCCAGTCCATGGTAGCTGCACCGTCGTGCACCTCACCAATTTTGTGGCTCAGACCAGTGTAGAACAGCACACGTTCAGTGGTCGTTGTCTTACCCGCGTCAACATGGGCACAAATACCAATATTGCGATAGCGGTCAATAGGGGTTTTACGGGCCACGACTCAATCCTCTGATACTTAGAAACGGTAGTGAGAGAACGCTTTGTTGGCTTCAGCCATGCGATGCACGTCTTCACGCTTCTTGACAGCGGCACCCTTGTTCTCGGCAGCATCCATCAGCTCGCCAGCCAGGCGAAGATCCATGGACTTTTCACCACGCTTACGCGCAGCGTCTACCAGCCAGCGCATAGCCAGAGCTGTACGACGGCTTGGACGAACTTCTACAGGTACCTGGTAGGTAGCACCACCGACACGGCGGGACTTAACTTCTACTACAGGAGCGATGGACTCGAGCGCTTTTTCAAACTGCTCCAGAGGGTCCTTGCTGGTACGTTCCTGAACTTTGTCCAGTGCGCCATAAACGATCTTCTCGGCAACAGATTTCTTACCGGAAACCATCACATGGTTAATGAATTTTGCCAGGGTTTTGTTATGAAACTTTGGATCTGGCAGTACTTCGCGCTTGGCGACTACGCGTCTTCTTGGCATTGATAAGCCCTCTTTTCGGCCTTCAGGTAGCTCAGGAAAACTCCTGACCTTACTCTTATCAACCTACTGTTAAATTCTTGCTCTGATGAGCGTTCTCAAGTCTAGTCTCTGGACACTAGTTTCAAGCTACTGGTTCAAGACTTAGGCTTTTTGGTACCGTACTTGGAACGGCCCTGCTTACGGTCGTTAACACCCTGGGTATCCAGGCTACCGCGAACAGTGTGGTAACGAACACCTGGCAAGTCTTTTACACGACCGCCACGGATCAGAACAACACTGTGCTCCTGCAGGTTGTGACCTTCACCACCGATGTAGGAAGTCACTTCGAAGCCGTTGGTCAGACGCACACGACAAACTTTACGCAGCGCAGAGTTTGGCTTCTTGGGGGTAGTAGTGTAAACACGGGTGCATACACCGCGACGCTGTGGGCAGGCCTGCAGCGCAGGAACGTCGGTCTTTTTGACCTTACGCTTACGAGGCTTGCGAACCAGCTGGTTAATTGTTGCCATTGGCGAACTCCAGTCGTTTCTAAGTAAGTAAGAATCACCTGCGTCAGAGGAGTGCGCAGAAGATTCTTTGCTTCAACGGCAAAAGCCGGCGTAAAAACCGGCATCTACCAGCCCCTTCGAATACAGCTAGGGGCAATATAAAGCGGCGAAATTTTACGGAATGCTGGGAGTGGCGTCAAGTCTGTGGATAACACAAATCGTATAAAATGAAAGCTCGCGGGGGTAAAATCTCGTTTATTGCGACTCACTCCGTATGAACGAGTTGTGATAAAGTCCCGCCCATACCCTAGATCACCCTCAGGATTACCATGAAACGCGAACTGGCGATTGAATTCTCACGTGTGACCGAAGCGGCAGCCCTGGCTGGTTATAAGTGGCTTGGCAGAGGCGATAAGAATGCGGCTGACGGTGCAGCGGTTGAGGCCATGAGAGCCATGCTCAACAAAGTTCAGATGGATGGCGAGATTGTCATTGGTGAAGGCGAAATCGACGAAGCCCCCATGCTCTACATCGGTGAAAAAGTCGGCAAGGGTCAGGGCGAGAGTATTGATATTGCCGTTGACCCTATTGAAGGTACCCGCATGACCGCAATGGGTCAGAACAATGCTGTGGCCGTTCTGGCTGCTGGCGAGAAAGGTTCCTTCCTGAAAGCGCCCGACATGTATATGGAAAAACTGGTTGCTGGTCCTGGTGCGAAAAATGCCATCGACCTGAACCTTAGCCTTAAAGAAAACATCCATAATGTCGCCAAAGCGCTGCACAAGCCCATAGAAAATCTGACCGTTATCACACTGGCCAAGCCTCGTCACGACAGTGCCATTGAGATGATGCAAAAAATGGGCGTAAAGGTTTTTGCCCTTCCTGACGGTGATGTAGCCGCCTCTATTCTGACCTGTATGCCGGACAGCGAAGTTGACATGATGTACTGCATCGGCGGTGCACCCGAGGGCGTAATATCGGCAGCTGTGATTCGTGCACTGGGTGGCGATATGCAGGGTCGTCTGATGACCCGCGATCAAGCCAAAGGTGATACGCCTGAAAACAGGGCTGCCGGTGATGTTGAACGCAGCCGCTGTAAAGAAATGGGTATTGAGCCCGGCATTCTCTTGCGTCTGGATGATATGGCCAGTTCTGATAACGTGGTGTTCTCGGCCACCGGTATTACCAAGGGCGACCTGCTGGAAGGTGTTTCCCGCCAGGGTAACATCGCAGAAACCGAAACACTGGTGATTCGTGGCAAATCCCGTACGATCCGTCGTATCAAGTCTATCCACTATCTGGATCGTAAAGATGACGACATCAAGGGTGTCATCCTTTAACCTTGTTTTCCTCGGAGCCATTGTCTATTGAAAACAGAAATGGCTCCTCCCTTCTTTTGTTCATGGCTCTTGTCAATTAAATCTGGCACCAGTGACTGAGGGATGAGCCAGGAGAATATGCTTCAAAATTGCTCAGCAAATCATTTTAATGATTTCTTACGAGATAATTGGCAGCAACCTTGACAACAGACACGGCAGCTAAACAGAAAGCTGCGGGCTTTCCCATAAAGACAGAAGTAGCAACACCAGTAACAATACCAGTAGCAAGTTCGACAGTCCTTCCATGCTCCCATTCATGAGTACCCACGAAACCGCCGATAGTACAACTAATAAACATAGAAGCGCCAATCCCACCAGCATTGTTCTCATCTGCAACTACTGCAGCAACAGCTGTGGTAGCCCCGCCAGCAATCCCAACAAGAAGCGAGGGAGTTGGGTGAACAAGCATGTCAACAGTCTTGCAAATAAATTTAATAGTTCCTTCCAAAATAGCTACCATGCGTTCCTGCAATGGAATTTCCCCTATCTCTTTTAAATCAATATCAGTTAATTCTTTTCGACAGAAGTGGCAGTTTTTTTTGTCATTCCTTGCCAACCATTTCTGCATGCATGATCTACCAAAAGCATGCCCGCATTTTAGTTCGATGCTTTCGCAATTTACTGTGTCATAACATATTGCGCACTTAATATCATCAACTCTGCAATCACCATCCATAGCAAAACCCCCTATTATACTTTTGGCTTATTACATTATTAGATACTTATATTTGGTTTTAGTTCCTTATAAATACTTGGATTTTTAACTCGTTCTGTCATCAAGGTGTTTTTTCTCTCCCGAAAGGCGATAGATAATCCCCTTTAGGGCAATGAGGCAGGACATCAACAGGATCTTGCTCTACTGGCTGACGACACCCCGGCCACCGGAATTACCAAGGGCGACCTGCTGAAAGGTGTTTCCCGCCAAGGTAATATCGCAGAAACCGAAACACTGGTTATTCTTGGCAAATCCCGTACGATACGACGTATCCAGTCTATCCACTATCTGGATCGTAAAGACGACGACATCAAGGGTGTCATCCTTTAACCTTGTTTTCCTCCGAGCCATTGTCTATTGAAAACAGAAATGGCTCCTTCCTTCTTTTGTTCATGGCTCTTGTCAATTAAATCTCGGCAGCAGTGACTGAGGGGTCAGCCAGGAGAATATGCTCTCAAAATAGCTCAGCAAATCATTTTAATGATTTCTTACGTGATAATTGGCAACAACCCCGACAACAGACACGGCAGCTAAACAGAAAGCTCCAGGGCTTCCCATAACGGCATAAGTAGCAACACCACTAGCAATACCGGTAGCTAAACCCGTAGCAAAATCGACAGTCATTCCTTCGTACTGAGCATAGGTAGCCAAGTAACCTTCGGTAGCAAAACCAGCAATCATAGCCGCGCCTCTCCCAACATAGCCCTCATCTGCAACTGCTGCAACTGCAAATGCGGTAGCCCCGCCAGCAATCCCAATAAAAAGCGAGGGAGCCGGGTGAACAAACATGTCAACAGTCTCGCGAATAAATTTAATAGTTCGTTCTAAAATAGTTACCATGCGTTTCTGCAATGGAATTTTTTCTACCTCTATATCATCACCAGATAATTGTTCTCGACAGAGATGGCAGTTTATTTGGTTACTTCTTTCCAGCCCTAACTGCGTGCATGACCTACCAGAAGCATGTCCACAATTTAGAGTGCTTGGAGTATTGCTTTCACAATGGTTTGTATCTTGACTTATTGTTCTTATATCACCGTTAAGACTATTCATATCAAAGACCTCCTATTACATTTTTTGTTGGTTACAACATTAGATATTTAAATTTGGATTTAGTTCCGTATGAATACTTGGATTTTTAACTCGTTCTGTCATCAAGGTGTTTCTCCTCTCCCGGAAGGCGATAAATAATCCCCTTTGGGGCGATAAAGCATTGCACTGAGCAGTCGTGACAGGTAGCGTTGAATCATTGACTCAATGGATTGAGCACATGTCAACGACACTGCCGCGCCTCCTTATGATTTTTTTATCGCTTCTGCTTATCAATCTGGCCTGGGCATCGGAACCCGAGCTCTGGTATCAGAAGGTCTGGTGCGAAGGTAGAGGTGGAGAAGTTGAAGCCAGACTCGACGACGGTAGACGTGTCGATTGCATAACTGACCGTTACGCCATCGAAATGGATTTTGCCAACAAATGGCCTGAAGCCATCGGCCAGTCTCTTGCCTATGGAATGCTGACCAAAAAACAGGCGGGGATTGTGTTGATTCTGAGAAAACCATCCGACCATGAATACTGGGAACGCTTACAGCAGGTTTTGGAGCACTATAAACTACCAGTCACTACTTGGAAGCTTGGCCCCTGAAACCCTATTTTTTTCTTTAATGAAAAAAATTTAATGATTCACTCATCTTCCGGTTACCTGCTTTCGATTATTCTACGCCCACCTTTTAAACAAATGCCTATATCGATAGAAAACCGGAGACTCAAACCATGAATCCAACACTGTCTGCTTTCCTTGCTGCTTCAACGATTGCACTGACCACTGGCAACGCATTTGCTGAATACACCGGCCCCAGCAGCACACCCAGGATCAATGATGTTGCCACCATCATCGAAAGTCCGGTTGATGACTCCCAGGTAGAACTGACCGGTTACCTGACCAACAAAATCGACGATGAAACCTACACCTTTTCAGATGGCAAAGACAGCATTCAGGTAGAGATTGAATCCAGAGACATGCCTCAGGTGCAGATCAACGAAAAGACCAAAGTTAAGATTCTGGGTGAAGTAGAAAGCGGTGCTTTTGAAACAACCGAGATAGAAGTCGAAAAAATCACTGTCATCTGAACAGAGCTTCACTCTAGAAAAGGGTTGCCGGAATTCCTTTGGCAACCCTCAACCCTGTGAAGAGAAAACAATAATAATAGACAAAAAGGAACGTCTAATTAATCCACCTGATACACCAGTGTAGAACCAGAGACTTCATGACCGATAATCAATAAAGGCTTTCCAGTTGGACTGTCAGAGGCTTCCACAAACTTCATGCCTTCCGGAGAAACATCCCCCGCTTTTTCTGGCTCTCTCTCAGTATCGACAGAAAAATCACGGTTGTAGACATAGCTGACAAACTCTGCTTTTGCAGGATGAGTCACATCGTACATCAGGACACCGCCGGTTCGTTCCAGACCAATAAACGCGTACTGACGTCCATCAATCTCGCCCACAGCCAATGCCTCTGGCTCAGGACCTTTGTCGTCACTGCGGTTATCACCTTTGGTTTCTTCGTCATTATTGTTGAAGTGTTTACCCAGCACAGCTGCCGTCACTTCTTCAAAGTCACTGCCTGAGTCATAGACCAACTCACCTGTTTCGTTCCAGATAGAAAATGAGCGTGCTCCGTAGGAGTAAAGTTCTTCAAAATTGCCATCGTTATCCGAATCACCCAGTGTGTTGGTAATTTTCAGGCGAGCCAGCTTTTTCTGGTCCTTGGCTGCTTCAGCGTTAGGATGCTCACGGTCGACCTGAACTTTTTTGGCACGAACTTCTTCTGTGAATCCCAGACAACCGTCTTCGTCATCGTATTTCAACCCACCAGAATCCAGACACTGATCTTCAGAAGCAGTTTTGTACCAATAATCTCTGGCATCACCTTCGTTGGCTGTTACGACATAGGTTTTACCTTCTACGGAATAGGTAGCAATGGTATCTGGCTGATACATACCATAGACACCACTCCATTTCTGGAGGTTCACCCCCCCGTCTTTATTGCTGGCATCCATCGCAAACTGACCATAATCCTTGTAACCAAGGGGAACGATAGAATCAATGCGGGCATTGGCAATATCAACCAGTGCCAGAGCATTGTTTTCCTGCAGAGAGACGTACGCGGTTCTGGAATCATCAGAAACGGCTATGTACTCCGGCTCAAGATCCTGAGCCACAGAGGCATTACGACCAAAAACCCTGACATCCTCTGGCAGCTCGATGTTTCTGGAGTGCCCCTTGTTGAAAGCAGTGAAAGTAGCATGACGTGGTTCTTCCAGTTTGCCTTCCGAGGCAAGCTTGACGACACTCACCGAACCTTCCGGGTCAATTTTGTAATCCGATGAGGGTTCACCTTCGTTCGCTGTCAGCAGGTATTTTCCGTCGGGCGTAAAGGCCACCATATCAGGCAGTGCACCTACAACCTTATAGTCACTGAATACAGCGCCACCTTCGGAATCGAGCTTATAAAGAATAACAACGCCCTTCTTTTGTTTATCACTATTTTCAACAGCCACAGCCAGCAGATCACCATGAACAGAAACGCTATTGGCAGTGCCCAGCTTCATGCCGTCAATACTGGATTCAAGATTGATCTTGCCAACTTTTAACAGATTGGAGTCCATCGTCGGATTAGCCAGTGGCTGACCCTTGAGGGATTTACCGCTGAGAATATCAACGGTTTTATCAAGAGCGTTAACAACATAGATAGACTGACTGGCCTTATGCCAGGCCACAATCTCTGCGGCCCCTTTATGGTAACTGCCAGAAGCATATCGACCGATAGGTTCCATAGTAGGATGGGAAATTTCAGCGTTTTCCTGAACCATTGAACAGCCAGCCAGAATGAAGGGAGCAGCCAGAATGATAGCTTTGCGAGCGAGTTTCAGTTCCATTGAGGTTCCTGATTTTATTCAATTTGATCAGGGCTTTTTATAACGCTTGCAAATGACTGTTTAATGACATTTTTGGCGCAAAGACAGTTGAATTCAATCAACGTAGGCTTTGTTTCGTTCCAGCTTTGGAGAGGCGCTCGCAAAACTGCAATAATTCAAACCTGCCAGCTTAGAAAGCCTCTCTCGTGAGAATATACGCTAGTAGCGTATATTTAATAAATTAAAAGCCTCTTTGTCGAATCCACCATTTTTGCCAGACACCGGGCCGATTACCTGAGCGATGAAGCCTTCCGACTGTTTCAAACCGAGCTGATGGCTAACCCTGGCAAGGGGACATCATCCAAGGCACGGGGGGGATTGCGAAAGGTACGCTTTGCTGGCAAGGGTAAAGGCAGGTGTGGCGGCTTGCGGGTCATTTATTATTATCTGGATGAACATCAACGCTTTTATCTGCTAACCCTGTTCAGCAAAAATGAAATGACAGACCTGACTGCCAGCCAGGGGGGCAACAGTTAAGACTATTTATGGAGGCATGGCACAATGAGCAGTCGTGATTTATTCTCGGAACTCAGCTCAGCCCTTGCTGAAGCCAGGGAGCACTCAGAAGGCAAGTTGACGCTGAGAAGCCATCAGGTAGACGATAAAGGCGAGTTGAGCATCTCACCAGATGAGATTGTCAGTATTCGCGAAACGTTTAATATGTCCAGAGGCGTGTTTGCACGCTTGCTGCATACCTCTGCCCGCACCCTGGAGAACTGGGAGCAAGGGCGCAGTGTACCCAATGGTCAGGCCGTTACCCTGCTAAGGCTGGTACAGCGCCATCCTGAAACTCTTTCGTATATTGCGAGTCTTTGAACAACACTTTCAAGGAATTATGTTGCAATGGTGAGGGCCGGAACAATATCCCTAAAAAACAAACCCGGAGCAAACTCCGGGTTGTTCGCGCTCAGATAATAATCAGACTTCAAGCCTGCTCAGCAGTATTCCTTTCAACAGACTTTGGGGAAGCTTTAGTCAAACAAATAAAGCCTGCAATACCTGCTATCAGGGAGGCAATCAGAACCCCTGCTTTCGCCAGTACCAGGTCATTGGGGCTGCCAGCAAATGCCAATTCTGATATGAAGATCGACATGGTGAAACCAATTCCGCCCAAAAAGGCAACGCCGACAATATGCAGGAAGTTGCATTCATGAGGCAAATCACCCCATCCCATTTTCCAGCCTAACCAGGTGGCACCAGCAATACCAATTAACTTACCAAGCACCAGACCCAGAGTAACTCCGAGTGTGACGTTATTGAAAATCTCGGTATCTCCGGAGAATACATTAAAGGGAATACCGGCGTTAGCCAGGGCAAAAATAGGAATGACGATATAGGTAACAGGCAGGTGCAGACCCGTTTCGATTTTCTGCAGTGGAGCTTCTGCCAGACGCGCACCATTACCCAGAGCCCGAACGTAAGCCAGCACTTTTTCATTTCGCAGAACATCTTCACCTGGGCGGTAACTGCGATCAAATCGCCGAATCAGATTTTTTACCTGATAGCTGAATGCAACAGGGTCGTATTTGGGTTTAGCTGGTATGGCAAAGGCAGTAATAACTCCAGCCAGTGTCGCATGAATACCTGCTTCGTAGAGCTGCAGCCAAAGGCCAGCACCTATCAGCAGATAAGGCAGTGGACTACGGATACCGGAAGCGTTGAGAACCCATAACAATGCAGTAAATCCTGCAGCCCATATCAAAGCAAGCTGATTGATTTCGTTGGTATAGAAAACGGCAATGATCATGATAGCGCCCAGGTCATCCACGATGGCCAAGGCCACCAGGAAGGTAATCAGGCTTTTAGGAACACGACCACCCAGCAGCGCACAAGTACCGACAGCAAAGGCAATATCTGTTGCCATCGGAATGCCCCAGCCGTCTGCAGCAACGCCGCTCGGGTTGATGCCGGCATAAATCAGTGCGGGCACCACCATACCACCAATCGCCGCCATGATAGGCAATACGGCATGCTTGAGGTCGGAGAGCTCACCGACAAGAAATTCACGCTTGAGTTCGAGACCAACATGAAAAAAGAAAAAAGCCATCAAGCCATCATTGACCCAATGGTGAACAGACATCTTCAGACCACCGTCGCCGAAAGAAACTCCGGCGTAGGTTTTCAGGATCTGTTCATAAAGGGGGTACAGATTACTGTTCGCGATCACCAGAGCGATGACAGCGCAGATCATCAGAAGAATACCGCTGGTCGTTTGACGATGAATAAATTCTTCAAAAGGCGTGAGGATACGGTCAAATGCCGTCTCCCAGCGAGCGTTATAAACCTTGCCTTTTCGACCTATAAATTTTGTGAAATTATTTCCCGCCACAGCAACTCCTCAAGAGCATCAAGCCTGATGCCGTAGACTACATCATGCGCTTGTTGATGTCTTGTGAATGTTCAGTGAGTCTTTTATTTGCCTGTAGTCAGTCGTCTATTGAGGTTTTATCTCTAAACCTCTCAAGTTTAAAAAAGAGAGCTTTTCATCGTCCTGAGTCTGTTGCTGTTTAACACAGACACAGCAAGCTGTTTGTATCAACTCGATCCTCAAAAGTGCATTTCTTTATATTATTATCTTTATTATCTTTCTCGATAATTGGTAGAAAAATATAACGCCTGCTTCAGCCGCTTTATACAATCGGGTGAGCACAGCGAACGAACCGGCAGGATTTACTATGTGACTGCTTGGAAGTGTATTAGTGCTAATGTTGATTAACTTTGATCGAGGCCGAATCAAAGTAAAATTTTCAAGAGAGAATCACAGTGAAAAGATCAATGATAATATTTTTATTTATCTCGTTTATTTCTACTACTGCTGAAATAAAAAAGATTTCTAACAATCAATTTGAATACAAAAACAATCAAGGTGAAATAAGAAAAATTCTAATAGATAAACCAATAGGAATGGTGAAACATATAGCTGTCATAAGGCAAGCTATATTCACAAGATTTCTGATACGAACAAGCGATGGGAACCACTATCTACATCATGAAGCCTTCGAAGTACCAGACTCTCCATTAGCTGCACATTATAAGCAGCTCAGTGACAATCAACAAACACCATTTGTTACTACAGAGGGATTATATAACCTCGCAAGTGCAGGAACATTTCTTAACTCACAACAGCCTGCAACAGAGCCCAGGCATGTAATGATCACAACAGCTCTTATCGATGTGCAAAGAAGCAGTTCTGGCAATCAGTTATACATTCGTCCAATGCATGAAAATGACGCATTTGTCAGAGTGATGGGAGGCGTTTATTCCATTGTCTTTCAGGCTGATTTCGAATGAAATTTGCGGTCTAAGCTCAGTTTGCCTTTAAGCGCCCCAGAATGTCCTTTATTTGTCCTTTACATGTCCTATAATTGTCCAAATAGAATTTAAAGGACACACTTAAGAGACAATGATGACGTTAAGTATTGACGAGCAACTTCATGAAATCATTAAAGTTATAGAACTGAGTTCAAGAGGACTGGCTCGGAGAGAGATCTCAGTTTTACTTTCTTTTTCTTTAAATAACAAGACATTACAGAGGCGACTGAACAGCCTTTGTGCAAATGGTGTTATCGCAAAAGAAGGAAACAAAAGAACAACAAAGTACTACCCGGCTCATCTTTCCGGAACCGATAGTAAGAGACAAAATAAGGACAAATCGAGCTTAATTTTCAGCCCCAATAGCCAGAATGCTCTTTATTTGCTGGAAACACCGCTCCATGCCCGGACGAGAGTGTCCTATAACAGGGAATTTATCGAAGCTTATGTCCCTAACGAAACAAGTTATGTCCCTTATGACATTCGCAGACAGCTGTTCCTGGAAGGTAAACGCTTTGATCAACAGTTAGCCGCTGGCACCTATGCCCGTCAGATATGTCAGAGACTTCTGATTGACCTGTCTTACAACTCAAGTCGACTTGAGGGAAATACTTACTCAAAACCTGACACTCAGAAGCTGATTGAAAATGGCATTATGGCCGATGGAAAAATTCATGAAGAAACCGTGATGATTATGAATCACAAAGAAGCCATTCTGTTTCTCATTGAAAATGCAGAATTGATCAAACTCGACTGTTTTACCCTGTTCAACCTGCACAACCTCCTCTCCCAGGACTTACTGGCAAATCCACAGAGTTGCGGTAACATCCGAACAGTTACCCTCGAAATAGGAAAATCAAGTTACACGCCTCTCGAAAACCCTCATATCCTGAGAGAAATACTGGAACTGATACTGGTCAAAGCCAATAAAATAGAAGACCCATTCGAACAGAGCTTCTTTCTTCTGGTGCACCTTTCATACTTGCAGGCATTTGAAGATGTCAATAAACGCACCTCTCGCCTGACTTGTAATATCCCATTTATCAAGCAGAATCTATGCCCTCTAAGCTTTACCGATGTCCCCCGCGATGACTATATTGCCGCATTGCTGGCAATTTATGAATTTAATGACATTAGCCCTATGCTGGATCTATTTGCCTGGGCTTATCTTCGCTCCTGCAATCAGTACGAAGTTGTCAAAAAGTCACTGGGAGAGATCGATGCCTTCCGAGTCCAACACCGACAATTGAGAAAACATGTCATGGGTCAGGTCATCCGTGATAATTTACACCGTGAAGATGCGGCTCAACGTATCGAACAATTCTGCCTGAACAATGGCATCGGAGATGTTGAAAGGTTTATGGCTATGACAATGACCGACCTTAACAATCTCCATGCTGGCGCTATCATTGGCCTTGGAATATCAGAAAGCCAATTTTATATCTGGCTGGCTGGGAAATAGGCAGAAGCACTCGTTAAACCAACCTGCCCGAGTACCGGTAGCCATCGTTCTGCAAGCGCGTAATAGCAGGTTTGATGGTTTCAAGAAGACCTGCTCTCTTCGCTTTGATTAGCAAAGCTAAACTGCCAGTAATGTTCAGACCCATTCGTTCAGCCGCAGCTCGACCCATTTTTTCGTCGATCAAAAACAAGGCATCGTTTTTTTTGGCAAGGGCGATTGCCTGAGCCTCTCCTTTGTCCAGACAGGTGCTTAAAAGGCTTATCAGCTGATCTTGGCCAGGTAGATCAGGTTTTATCTGTAAAGTATTGTTGGAAATCGCCATCAAAATTGCGTCAGATCCAGGGGCTCCCTGTTTTGCCAGACACTCGTTTCTTACCGTTTCATCCATATGTCATCAGCAACAACAGGCAATACATCCAAAATATCCAGTATATCCAGGGCTGTCAAAGGGCTGCTATCAACAACAATTAGTGTCCTAAATGTTGGGTTTTTAGTGTGTCCAGGCATAACTATGAACTCAGAGAGTCCAAGTCGCGGTCAAGTTCATCAGGATCATAAACAACAACATCAATGCCCATGGTTCCCAGCACATGTATGAATTCCGTGAGTGATTTGCTGGCAATACGTGCTGCTTTTGCCAGAGTAAACAATCGGTTCTGGAACAGGTGGATAGCCAGATTGAGATCAATCCCCTGTTCCAAGAGCTTCTTTGTGAAAGGAATGCCAACCATAAGCGGAGTATCGCGTTTAGTGATCATTGCGAGCTGACCTGACTCGGCAGTACGGGAAAAATCACCACTGCGCTCACGAAGATCCCTAATCCCAAACATTTCCATAAAAGACACCCTCTCTGCTTGCAGTTATTTTGTGTCTACAAAAGATTGCACAAAAGTGAATGCTGTCTATTTCAGGCTGTTCCGGTGAGTTGCTATTGGTTGTCACGAAATTGCGTTGCATAGAAATAGCTTACCGTGTCTGCGTTAGAGCACAGCAGACTTCAGGCGAATAAAAGCCATCGTTGAACATTCACGAGACATCAACAAGCTCTATGAAAATAAGAAAGGCCACCCGAAGGCAGCCTTTCCAACTTAGCTCAACGTATAAAAACAGGCGTCAGCTTATTTTTACGCCTCGCCGAAGTTAAGAGCTTCAGACAGAGCCGCTTCAACTTCAGAAGCAGATACTTTGCTCGGTACTTCAAACTCAGGCTCTTCACGACCCTTACGACGTTCCTCGTGGTAAGTCAGACCTGTACCTGCAGGAATCAGACGACCCACAACCACGTTCTCCTTCAGACCACGCAGGTAGTCACGTTTACCGGTAACGGCTGCTTCAGTCAGTACTCTCGTAGTTTCCTGGAAGGAAGCCGCAGAGATGAAGGACTCGGTGGCCAGAGATGCTTTGGTGATGCCCAGCAGAACACGCTCGTACTTGGCAGGAATCCGATCCTGATCGCCCAGCTTCTCATTCTCTTCCAGAACAGTAGTCAGTTCTAACTGATCACCACGGATCAGAGAAGAATCACCTGTGTCGCTAACTTCAACTTTACGCAGCATCTGACGCAGGATGGTTTCGATGTGCTTGTCGTTAATCTTAACGCCCTGCAGACGGTATACGTCCTGGATTTCGTTAACGATGTAACGGGCTAGCTCACCGACGCCCAGCAGACGCAGAATGTCGTGGGGGTTGGTAGGACCGTCAGAAATGACCTCACCCTTGGTCACCTGTTCACCTTCGAACACGTTCAGGTGACGCCACTTCGGAATCAGCTCTTCATACGGATCGCTGCCATCGTTCGGGGTGATGACCAAGCGCTTCTTGCCCTTGGTCTCTTTACCAAAGCCGATGGTGCCGGTGATTTCCGCAAGGATAGAGTGCTCTTTAGGCTTACGGGCTTCAAACAGGTCGGCCACTCGTGGCAGACCACCGGTGATGTCCTTGTTACCGCCGGACTGCTGTGGAATACGGGCAACTACGTCACCAATTTCTACCGTCGCGCCGTCGGCCAGGTTCACCAGAGCATTCGCAGGCAGGAAGTACTGAGCGGTTACATCAGTATTAGGCAGCTTCAGTTCTTTGCCGTTGGCATCCAGCAACTGGATAGCAGGACGGATATCCTTTCCAGCAGATGGACGATCCTTAGGATCCAGAACTTCGATGTTAGACAAACCGGTCAGCTCATCTGTCTGAGTCTTGACGGTAATGCCTTCTTCCATACCCAGGAATTTAACAATACCGGACAGTTCGGTCACGATCGGGTGGGTGTGTGGGTCCCACTTGGCCACTATCTGACCGGCTTCTACGTCAACACCGTCCTTAACAGACAGAACCGCACCGTATGGCAGCTTGTAACGCTCACGCTCACGTCCGAATTCATCAGCAATAGCCAGCTGACCAGAACGGCTTACAGCAACCAGAGAACCGTCTTTACGCTCAACGTGCTTCAGGTTCAGCAGACGGGCAGTACCCTTGTTCTTAACAGAGATGTTGTCCTGTGCAGATGCACGGGATGCAGCACCACCAATGTGGAAGGTACGCATGGTCAGCTGGGTACCGGGCTCACCGATTGACTGGGCAGCGATAACGCCGACCGCTTCCCCTTTGTTAACCAGGTGTCCGCGACCCAGGTCACGACCATAACACTTGGAACAGATGCCGTAACGGGTTTCACAGGTAATTGGAGAACGAACCCTGACTTCGTCAACGTTCATCAGTTCCAGACGCTTAACCCAGGCCTCATCAATCAGGGTACCGGCAGGTACGGCGATTTCATTCTCTGCACCCGGCTTGAGTACGTCTTCAGCAACCACACGACCCAGAATACGTTCACCGAGAGGTTCTACAACTTCACCACCTTCGATGTGCGGTGTCATCTGCAGGCCACGGACAGTGCCACAGTCGTCTTCTGTCACTACCAGATCCTGGGCGACGTCTACCAGACGACGGGTCAGGTAACCGGAGTTCGCTGTTTTCAGAGCAGTATCCGCCAGACCTTTACGAGCACCGTGAGTAGAGATGAAGTATTGCAGTACGTTCAGACCTTCACGGAAGTTTGCGGTAATCGGCGTTTCGATGATGGAGCCATCAGGCTTGGCCATCAGACCGCGCATACCGGCCAGCTGACGAATCTGTGCAGCACTACCACGAGCACCGGAGTCGGCCATCATGTAAACGCTGTTGAAGGATTCCTGCTCTTCCTCTTCACCCTGACGGTTAACCACGGTATCGGATTTCAGGTTGTCCATCATGCGCTTGGCCAGCAATTCGTTGGCACGGGACCAGATGTCGATTACCTTGTTGTACTTCTCACCCTGGGTCACCAGACCGGAAGCAAACTGGTTTTCAATCTCACGCACTTCTTCGTTAGCGTCATCAATGATACGGCTCTTGTCACCCGGGATAACAAAGTCGTTAACACCAATGGAGGAACCGGAAATCGTTGCATAGTGGAAGCCCATGTACAGCATCTGGTCAGCAAAGATAACGGTTTCCTTGAGACCCACGTTGCGGTAACAGGTATTCAGCAGACGGGAGATCGCCTTCTTCTTCATGGTCTGGTTGACCAGTTCGAAAGGCAGACCTTCAGGTACGATTTCCCATAACAGGATACGACCAATGGTGGTATCTGCCAGGAAAGCATTGCTGTGCTCTACGCCGTCGTCGTCTTTGTACTTTTCAGCAACACGTACCTTGATACGGGCATGGAGATCAGCATGACCGGTACGGTAGGCACGCAGGGCTTCGTTAACGTCAACGAAGGCCATGCCTTCACCCTTGGCGTTAATACGGTCACGGGTGATGTAGTAAAGACCCAGTACTACGTCCTGAGAAGGTACGATAATAGGCTCGCCACTTGCTGGTGCCAGAATGTTGTTGGTAGACATCATCAGGGCACGGGCTTCCAGCTGGGCTTCCAGAGTCAGAGGTACGTGTACCGCCATCTGGTCACCATCGAAGTCAGCGTTATAAGCCGCACACACCAGTGGGTGCAGTTGAATCGCCTTACCTTCGATCAGAACCGGTTCGAACGCCTGGATACCGAGACGGTGCAGTGTAGGTGCACGGTTCAGCATCACCGGGTGTTCACGGATTACGTCAGCCAGAACGTCCCAAACCTCAGGGGTTTCACGCTCTACCATCTTCTTGGCAGCTTTGATGGTGGTTGCCAGACCTTTGGCTTCCAACTTGCCGAAGATGAATGGCTTGAACAGTTCCAGAGCCATTTTCTTGGGCAGACCACACTGATGCAGACGCAGGGTAGGACCTACGGTGATTACAGAACGGCCAGAGTAGTCAACACGCTTACCGAGCAGGTTCTGACGGAAACGGCCCTGTTTACCCTTGATCATGTCAGCCAGGGATTTCAAAGGACGCTTGTTGGAACCAGTGATAGCACGACCGCGACGACCATTATCCAGCAGCGCGTCTACAGACTCCTGCAGCATACGCTTTTCATTGCGGACAATGATGTCCGGAGCATTAAGATCGAGCAGACGCTTCAGACGGTTGTTACGGTTGATCACACGACGGTACAGGTCATTCAGGTCGGACGTCGCAAAACGACCACCATCCAACGGCACCAGAGGACGCAGATCGGGTGGCAGAACCGGCAGCACAGTCAGAATCATCCACTCAGGGTTGTTACCTGATTTGTGGAATGCTTCCAGCAGTTTCAGACGCTTGCTCAGTTTCTTCAGTTTGGTTTCGGAGTTGGTCTGAGGAATTTCTTCACGCAGCATGTCAACTTCTTCACCCAGCTCGATGTCTGCCAACAGAGCCTTGATGGCTTCAGCACCCATACGGGCATCAAAGTCGTCACCAAACTCTTCCAGAGCCTCGTAGTACTGCTCATCATTCAGCAGCTGGTTCTTCTCCAGGGTCGTCATACCCGGATCAATCACTACGTAAGACTCAAAGTAAAGTACCCGCTCAATATCTCGCAGGGTCATGTCCAGCAACAGACCGATACGGGATGGCAGGGATTTCAGGAACCAGATGTGAGCAACAGGGCTAGCCAGTTCTATGTGACCCATACGGTCACGACGAACTTTCGCCAGGGCCACTTCTACACCACATTTTTCACAGATGACACCACGGTGCTTAAGACGCTTGTATTTACCGCACAGGCACTCGTAGTCCTTGACCGGACCAAAAATCTTGGCACAGAAAAGGCCGTCACGCTCAGGCTTGAACGTACGGTAGTTGATTGTTTCCGGCTTTTTAACTTCACCGTAAGACCAGGAACGTACCATTTCTGGGGAAGCCAGACCGATACGAATCGAGTCAAACTCTTCAGTTTGGCCCTGAGTCTTGAGTAGATTCAGTAGGTCTTTCAAGATCGCATCTCCTCGATCCACCCGCCGGCCAGACTAGGCCCGACCAGCAGATTTCACGTATTCGTTATTCGGTGTCCAGCTCAATGTCGATACCCAGAGAGCGAATCTCTTTCAACAGCACGTTGAAGGATTCGGGCATTCCGGCTTCCATTCGATGATCACCATCGACAATGTTTTTATACATCTTGGTACGCCCGGTCACATCATCAGACTTAACAGTCAGCATTTCCTGCAGGGTGTAGGCAGCACCGTAGGCTTCCAGTGCCCATACCTCCATCTCACCGAAACGCTGACCACCAAACTGGGCCTTACCACCCAGCGGTTGCTGGGTAACCAGAGAGTAAGAACCTGTAGAACGTGCGTGCATTTTATCATCAACCAGGTGGTTGAGCTTCAGCATGTACATGTAGCCCACAGTGACAGGACGGTCAAAGGCATCGCCAGTACGGCCGTCGTGCAATCTTACCTGACCTGTGTCGCTCAGGTCTGCCAGACGCAGCAGTTCCTTCACTTCAGACTCTTTGGCTCCATCGAATACTGAAGTAGCCATCGGTACACCGCCGCGCAGGTTGTTGGCCAGCTCCATGACTTCTTCGTCAGTGAACTTGTCCAGCTCCTCAACACGTCCGCCACCCACTCCGTTGTATACCTGATCCAGGAATTCACGGACTTCAGCGACTTTCTTCTGGGACTCGATCATGCGGTTGATCTTGTGACCCAGACCACGCGCCGCGGCACCCAGGTGAGTTTCCAGAACCTGCCCTACGTTCATCCGAGACGGTACACCCAGAGGGTTCAGTACGATATCAACCGGATTACCTTCTTCATCATAGGGCATGTCTTCGACAGGCATGATGATGGAGATAACACCCTTGTTACCGTGACGACCCGCCATTTTGTCACCGGGCTGGATACGACGCTTGATAGCCAGGTAAACCTTGACGATTTTCAGGACGCCAGGCGCCATGTCGTCACCGGTCTGCAGCTTTTTCTTCTTGTCTTCGAAGCGCTCGTCGAGCTGTGCACGACGTTCTTTCAACTGTTCTTTAGCCAGATCCAGCTGTTCATTCAGCGCTTCGTCAGACATGGACAGACGGAACCACTGTTCGTGTTCCAGACCATTGAGGAACTCGTCAGTGATAGTGTTGCCCTTGCTCAGGCCAGGACCACGGTCAACAGGCTGACCACGCAGAGCTTCACGCAAACGGTCGAAGGTATCTTCTTCGACGATACGGAACTCTTCGTTCAAGTCCTTGCGGTATTCGTCCAGAGCCGCCTTTTCGATGCCCTGGGCACGACTGTCTTTTTCAACGCCGTCGCGGGTGAATACCTGTACGTCGATAACGGTACCCTTGACAGAAGTTGGCACACGCAAAGAAGTATCTTTAACGTCGGAAGCCTTCTCACCGAAGATCGCACGCAGCAGTTTTTCTTCCGGAGTCAGCTGGGTTTCGCCTTTAGGAGTTACCTTACCGACCAGAATGTCACCGGCACCAACTTCAGCACCAACATGAACAATACCGGCTTCATCCAGTTTGTTCAGCGCAGACTCACCGACATTAGGAATATCAGAAGTAATTTCTTCTGGTCCCAGCTTGGTGTCACGAGCGACACAGGTCAGTTCCTGAATATGGATCGTGGTGAAGCGGTCTTCCTGTACGACACGCTCGGAAATAAGGATCGAGTCCTCAAAGTTGTAACCGTTCCATGGCATGAACGCTACACGCATGTTCTGACCCAGAGCCAGCTCACCCATGTCTACAGATGGGCCGTCAGCCAGAATATCACCACGGGCGATGGTTTCACCGGCACGAACCAGAGAACGCTGGTTGATACAGGTATTCTGGTTAGAACGGGTATACTTGGTCAGGTTGTAGATATCGACACCGGCTTCACCGGGCTGCAGCTCGTCGTTGTTGACACGAACAACAATCTTGGCAGCGTCAACGGTATCAATCACACCGCCACGTTGAGCAACAACACAAACACCGGAGTCAGAAGCTACGTTACGCTCCATGCCGGTACCTACCAGAGGCTTGTCGGCCCGCAGGGTTGGAACGGCCTGACGTTGCATGTTCGATCCCATCAAGGCGCGGTTTGCATCGTCGTGCTCGAGGAATGGAATAAGGGATGCTGCAACGGAAACCACCTGCTTGGTCGAAACGTCCATGTACTGGACTTTTTCAGGCCCCATCAGAGTAAATTCGTTACGATGACGAACGTTAACCAGTTCTTCCGTCAGGTTATTACTGTCGTCCATCTTGGCAGAGGCCTGAGCGATAACGTACTCACCTTCTTCGATGGCAGACAGGTAATCGATCTCATCCGTTACTTTACCATCCACAACTCTGCGGTATGGCGACTCCAGGAAACCATAGTCGTTAGTACGGGCATAGGTTGCCAGAGAGTTAATCAGACCGATGTTCGGACCTTCAGGCGTTTCGATAGGGCATACACGACCGTAGTGGGTCGGATGTACGTCCCGAACTTCAAAACCGGCACGCTCACGGGTCAAACCCCCTGGGCCGAGTGCTGATACACGACGCTTGTGAGTCACCTCGGACAGCGGGTTGTTCTGGTCCATAAACTGGGACAGCTGGCTGGAACCGAAGAATTCCTTGATAGCCGCTGCAACAGGCTTGGCGTTGATCAGATCCTGAGGCATCAGGCCTTCAGACTCTGCCAGACTCAGACGTTCCTTAACGGCACGCTCAACACGAACCAGGCCGACACGGAACTGGTTTTCAGCCATTTCACCCACAGAACGGACGCGACGGTTACCCAGATGGTCGATATCGTCACAGATACCCTGACCATTTCTGATGTCTACCAGCGTCTTCAGAACATCAACAATGTCAGCGTTGTCCAGAACACCGGAACCGATGTCTTCTTCACGACCCAAACGACGGTTGAATTTCATACGACCTACTGCAGAGAGGTCATAACGCTCTGCAGAGAAGAACAGGTTACCAAACAGGGTTTCTGCTGCTTCTTGAGTGGGTGGCTCGCCGGGACGCATCATGCGGTAGATTTCTACCAGAGCTTCCAGACGGTTTGTAGTAGTGTCACTGCGCAGCGTGTCGGAAATGTATGAACCGCAATCCAGTTCATTGATGTACAGGGTTTCAACCTGTTTGATACCAGCTGCCAGCAGCTTTTCGTATACTTCCAGAGTAATTTCTGTGTTGCAGTCAACAATGATCTCACCGGTCGCGGAATCTACAACGGTTTTGGCCAAAACCTTTCCGAAAATATACTCAACAGGAGCTTCCAGCTGTTCAATATTGGCTTTTTTCAGCTGACGGATGTGACGCGCAGTAACACGACGCCCCTGTTCAACCAGAACATTACCTTCACCGTCTTTAATGTCAAAGCTTGCAGCTTCACCACGCAGACGCTCGGCGGCAAACTCGGTACTGACATTTTCAGAACCGATGCTGAAATCTACAGTATCGAAGAAGTAATTCAGGATCTCTTCATTACTCATGCCCAGGGCACGCAGAAGGATCGTAGCAGGCAGCTTACGACGACGGTCAATACGCACGTAGAGCATGTCCTTCGGATCGAACTCGAAGTCCAGCCATGAGCCACGGTAAGGAATGACACGGGCGGAGTACAGCAGCTTGCCTGAAGAGTGTGTCTTACCACGGTCGTGGTCAAAGAATACACCAGGAGAACGATGAAGCTGAGATACGATAACACGCTCAGTACCATTGATTACAAAAGTACCGTTCTCAGTCATGAGCGGAATTTCGCCCATGTAAACTTCTTGTTCCTTGATATCTTTGATTGCCTTGTTGGCAGAATCTTTGTCATAAATGATCAGGCGCACTTTCACACGCAGAGGTACTGCGTAAGTTACACCACGAAGTTGACATTCCTTGACATCAAACGCAGGAGTACCGAGCCTGTAGCTCACGTATTCCAGCGCCGCATTTCCAGAGTAGCTTACGATTGGAAATACGGATTTGAATGCAGCATGAAGACCGATGTCTTCACGTGCGGTCGGCTCTTTTCCGGACTGCAGCAGCTTGTGATAAGAATCAAGCTGAATCGCCAGAAGATAGGGCACATTCATGACATGCGGCAGTTTGCCGAAGTCTTTGCGGATGCGTTTTTTCTCTGTATACGAGTATGCCATCAGCGTTCCCCAGCTTGGTCACCTGGTTCTGGCTTCAGACCGTCTGGTCTGGCCATCTAGGTTTATTGAGGGCGGGTGGCCCCCTTTTGATACCCAATTAAAAAACGGTGATTTCAACCGTTACCGTTGCATGAGCTCTAGCGTCCAGAACGAAAGTGGGACTTTCATTCTGAGAATCTGACCGGTAATTGCGCTCTGATGGATCTTGATCTGAGCTGTCGATTTCCGGTAAGGCTCCCACTCTGCCAATGACACTGCAACTTTCTCGGATTGATGAAGACTCAATTCTGCGGCAACACATGGTGCAACCTGTGCCACTACCGATCTGGACCCCATCAATTTATTGAGCCATCGAACACTGCCATCCAGCAAGGAACGATATAGCTCATACAACGGAAAAAGGCCGGTGCCATAAAGGCACCAGCCACCTGAGTCTATTATGCAATAGGCTCTGGATATTTCAACGCTGTCGTAGAATTACTTAACTTCTACGGAAGCGCCAGCTTCTTCCAGCTGCTTCTTCAGGTCTTCAGCTTCATCCTTGCTCACACCTTCTTTCAGAGGAGCAGGAGCGCCGTCTACAACAGCTTTAGCTTCTTTCAGACCCAGGCCAGTCGCGCCGCGAACAACCTTGATTACGTTTACTTTCTTGTCGCCAGCAGCAGTCAGAATTACGTCAAATTCAGTCTGTTCGGCAGCAGCAGCGCCAGCGTCGCCAGCAGCAGCAGGAGCAGCAGCAACTGCAGCAGCAGCAGAAACGCCGAACTTCTCTTCCATAGCTTCAACCAGCTCAACAACGTCCATTACGGACATTTCAGCGATTGCATTCAGGATATCTTCTTTAGACAGAGCCATTGTATGTCTCCAAAAATCTTTTTTGGGGTAAAACCCCGGAATTCATTAAATAAGAGAAAAACCAGCCCGCTGGAGAGCACCCGAATCAAGGGCTTTCCAAGCGCTAAGGGCTTCCCATGCGCTAAGGGCTTTATGCCAGCCAAAAGGCTTAAGCGGCTTTCTTTTTCTCGTCTGCAACAGCTGCCATTACACGTGTAATGCTGCTTGGGAACTCGTTCAGAGTTCTTGCCAGCTTGGTTACAGGTGCAATCATTACACTCATCAGCATCGCGCGAGCCTGATCCAGAGTAGGCATCTTGGCCAGAACATCAATCTGTTCTGCGCCCAGAAGCTGTCCAGAGATGGACAGAGCCTTAACTTCCAGAGCATCGTTCTCTTTAGCGAAGTCCTTAATCAGACGCGCGGCAGCGCCCGGATCTTCCTGAGAGAAGGCCAGCACAGTTGGACCAACCAGAGAATCTTGCAGGCACTCAAAATCAGTACCTTCAACAGCGCGCCTGGCCAGGGTATTACGTACAACCTTCAGGTATACGTTACCTTCACGAGCCTGCTTACGCAGTTGAGTCATCTGGTCAACCGTGAGACCACGGTAGTCCGCGATTACAGCCGACAGAGCGCTTTGTGCAGCCTCGCTGACTTCGGCGACAATCGCCTTCTTGTCTTCGAGTCCTAACGCCATTGGCTTTACTCCAAATTATGAACTTAACACCCGGCTATTCAGCCATTGAGTAACCGGGCAGTTACAATACGGTGAAGGGTTAATAACAAAATACTAAAACAGTCTTTTGTATTACTCACCGTCTACGCAGGAAATTAAGCGTCGATCTTTTTGTCAGGCCTCCTGGCCCAACCCTGATTTAACAGGCACAAATCTTCACACCTACGATCTTTGACGGCCTCCGAAAACCAGAGACCCCAAAGTCTTTCGGACACTGCAGATATCCTGCCTGCAGCTTTCCACTATTCATTTACCAGCTCAGGGCTGACTATCAGATCAGAGCTGTTTTCAGCAAAGCTGTGAATGTTAGATATTCAGGGAGCTCATGTCGATAGTCAGACCCGGACCCATGGTAGAGGACAGAGTGACCTTCTTCATGTAAACACCCTTGCTGGAAGAAGGCTTCAGCTTCTTCAATTCAGCCAGCA
Source organism: Endozoicomonas sp. 8E (assembly GCF_032883915.1). NCBI lineage: Bacteria > Pseudomonadati > Pseudomonadota > Gammaproteobacteria > Oceanospirillales > Endozoicomonadaceae > Endozoicomonas > Endozoicomonas sp. 8E. The sequence goes on from NZ_CP120717.1 coordinate 6,672,147, forward strand.
GTGCTTCAGCGTTCTCTTGCAGGGAGCCCGCTTCAAAATCGATCTTACCGATGCCTGCGTGGATAATACCGTTCTTGTCAGTACGGAAACGAACCTGACCGGCTTTGGCGTTTTTAACCGCTTCAGCAACATTTGGAGTAACGGTACCCACTTTTGGGTTGGGCATCAGGCCGCGTGGCCCCAGAATCTGGCCAAGCTGACCTACAACGCGCATCGCATCCGGAGAAGCGATAACTACGTCAAAATTCATTTCGCCCGCTTTAACCTGAGCAGCCAGATCGTCCATACCAACGATCTCAGCACCAGCTTCTTTAGCTGCTTCAGCGTTAGCACCCTGTGTGAATACAGCAACACGAACGTCTTTGCCAGTACCTGCAGGCAGAACGGTAGAGCCACGGACAACCTGATCAGATTTACGAGGATCCACACCCAGGTTCACAGAAATCTCAACAGATTCTTTGAACTTAACGCTGGATACTTCTTTCAGAACGTTAGCAGCTTCTTCGAAGGAGTAAGCCTTTTCAGCTACAACCTTCTCAGCAATCATCTTGGCGCGCTTGGTCATCTTAGCCATTATTCCACACCCTCCACGTTGACACCCATGGAACGAGCAGAACCAGCAATGGTACGGACTGCCGCATCTTCGTCTGCTGCAGTCAGATCAGGCTCTTTAATCTTGGCCACTTCCAGCAGCTGCTCACGAGTAGCAGCACCCACTTTTTCAGTGTTAGGGCGACCGGAGCCTTTCTTCAACTTCAGAACTTTCTTCAGCAGTACAGATGCAGGCGGAGTCTTGGTCTCAAAGGTGAAGCTACGATCGCCGTATACGGTAATTATTACCGGAATCGGCATACCAGCATCCATCTCTTGAGTCTTTGCGTTGAACGCCTTACAAAACTCCATGATGTTCACGCCGTGTTGACCCAGAGCAGGACCAACAGGTGGTGAAGGATTAGCTTTACCTGCAGGAACCTGCAGTTTGATGTAAGCTTCGACTTTTTTAGCCATATCAACCTCAACAATGGGTCATCGCTTTAGCAGTTATTACCGGCTTTCACCAGAAGCATCCGCCTCAGCTACCCGTTCCGGGCTTACGCCCTTCAGATAAAAACCCCGCACTGCTTACGCAGCACAGGGTCTTGAATTTTTTAAAGCCTGTTATGCCTCAAGACCCGCTCAAGACTGATCAAACTTTTTCAACCTGGACAAACTCCAGCTCAACCGGTGTAGAGCGACCGAAGATCATTACTGCAACATGCAAACGACTCTTCTCATAGTTGACTTCTTCCACCACACCATTGAAGTCTGCAAACGGCCCATCAATAACTCTAACCATCTCACCAGGTTCGAACAACGTCTTGGGACGTGGCTTCTCAACACCTTCCTGAACACGCTGCAGTATGGCATCCGCTTCTTTTTCGGTGATAGGCGCAGGCTTGTCCGCCGTACCACCAATAAAACCCATGACTCGAGGAGTATCTTTAATAAGATGCCAGCTATCTTCGTTCATTTCCATCTGGACTAATACATATCCAGGGAAGAATTTACGCTCACTTTTGCGCTTCTGACCGTTTCTGATTTCAACCACTTCTTCGGTAGGCACCAGAATCTCACCAAAGAGATCCTCCATACCGTGAAGCTTTACGCGCTCAATCAGCGAACGCATCACCTGCTTTTCGTAGCCGGAGTAGGCATGAACCACATACCAACGTTTCGCCATTATTTATCCCTATCCAATCAGGCTGCTGATGATCCAGCCTAGCAGAGAATCAAGCGCCCACAAAATGAGCCCCATAATAACAACCACAGCTACAACGATCAGCGTGGTCTGAACAGTTTCCTGACGAGTTGGCCAGACTACTTTGCGAATCTCAACCTTAGCTTCTTTGACCAGCGTCCAAAAAGCATCACCTTTTACAGTCTGAAGCGCAACAAACCCGGCCACTACAGCCAGAACCACCAAAGCCAGCGCTCTGTAGAGAACAGAATACTCACCAAAGTAAACATTCCCACCAACACCAGCAGCCAGCAGAACTGCCACTAGAGCCCACATGAGGCCATCCAGTCGTCCTTTAGATGCTACTTCAGGTTTTCCACTCATCGGTTGACTTTCTCTATTCGGAAAAGCTTTGCCAGAAAAAATACTGACATAACATAGAAATGGCAGGCCAGGAGGGAATCGAACCCCCAACCCCCGGTTTTGGAGACCGGTGCTCTACCAATTGAACTACTGGCCTGTATCTTTGAGCAGTCTTGTGATACCTACCCCGATACAAGGACCGATCTATTATAATCGACCCCAATCAAGCTGAAAAGTCTTATTCTTTTTTAAACCTCATAATCAGAGGCAACGAACAGGAGGAATTCACCCCCTTTACATTATATGGAGCTCTTGAGCAGATTTGAACTGCCGACCTCACCCTTACCAAGGGTGCGCTCTACCAACTGAGCTACAAGAGCACTTAAATCAGAATTAATGGAGCGGGTAGCGGGGATCGAACCCGCATCATCAGCTTGGAAGGCTGAGGTTCTACCATTGAACTATACCCGCAAAGCAGGACCTACATCATGCAGTATGCCCACTTATCAAGCCAACTTACAAGAAAGAAGACTTAGAGATCTGGTGGTGGGGGCTGGATTCGAACCAGCGAAGCTTTCGCGTCAGATTTACAGTCTGATCCCTTTGGCCGCTCGGGAACCCCACCAAGTGCTGCGCTATTCTATTCAGGAGCAATTCAATGTCAAGCCCCTACCCTGCCAACCATGCAGAAAGCTTGTCTTGTTTAGCCGCCCTGAAGCGCAGGCGTATATTAGTGAATCGAATCGTCGGATGCAACGCTTTTGCAGTTTTTTTCCAGCATTTTCAGATCTTTGTACTCGTCAGCCTGCCTCTCCCAAAAACCAGCACTTAACTTCTTTGCTTCTGAATCTGTCATCTCCAGCCAGAACGTTTCAGGCTCACGGGGTAACTTTTTGATAGCAGGCTCATAACCCGCTTCTTGTACACGACGACTGACTTCATTCGCCGAAACTTCTTTACTGAATAACCCCAGAGATATGCCATTAGCCAGCTCACCCTGGGTAATCACAAAACTGTCTATTCCCTGCCCCTGCAACTCTCTTAATAACCTTATTGCTGACTGCCGATTACTTCGGGGGGGAATATGCACCCAGTAGTCAGCAAGTACTACCTCGTTGTCAGAACGCTCCCTGCTTGAAACCCCCAGAGAAAAGAGTTTTTGCTGAAGATGGTCTGCTTTTGCAGAGGATTCAAAAGGCCCCACAACAAGACACTGGGCTTCAGCGACTTTCTTTGCCGTTTTTTTCTCCCGCGTTTGCGCAGGGAGTTCTGATGCTATTTCAGAGAGCAGCATCAATCTTTTACCTGCCTGCACAGGAACTTCGGCATCTGCTTTTACAGCCCGGTAGGGCTTATGGGACTGATGATAATAGCCCCAGACAAAATAGCCGGCATTGGCGAAGATTAGAACCAGGACGATCCAGCGCATACTAAAAACCGAATTTTGAAAGTTAAACTCTATTAATAGCTTCTATAAGTAGCTTCTATATACAGTATGACTTCCCATTAATTTTAAATCTGGGTAATTAATAAACATTATTGTCTTTCAGAGGCAATCGAGAGTCCATCCAGAACCAGCTCTTCAATCAGCACCTGTTCTATTTCTTCCTTTATGTGAGTTTGCAACAAAGGAGCATCGCCTCCGGTCAGAAACAAACGGGCGCCAGGCCATTTGAGACAGGTCTCGTTAATGAAAGCTACCGCCATGGCCAGAACACCATGATTAATACATTCTGAAGTGACGGTTCCCAATGCGGTTGCTTCTGCAGGATGCTCAATGTTACCGAGATTGGCCGTATTGACGGCCAGAACTTTTTTCATCAAACGGATACCAGGAACAATGAATCCTCCCTGGTGGTTTCCCTGACCATCAATCACATCCACTGTAATAGCTGTACCACAACTAACAACGACTTTAGTATTGTCGAGAGAATGAGCATGTGCCGCCAGCATGGCCAGCCACCGGTCTACACCCAACCTTTCTACTTCTTTATAGATAACTGTAAGACCAGAAAAGCTTTTCCGGGTTTTAGCAATAAATGGCTCCACGCCGGTAGCTTCTGACAAAATGCGCATTAACTGCTCTAATCTTGCGTTCCCTGAGACTGTTGAAATAGCAATAAAATCAAGAGCCCCCAACTCTTTCAGAAGCAGGGACAAGATAATCTGCCAGTCAGCATCATTATGAATGAAGCCCGATTGAACGGAAGCACCACCGGCCATCAGACGCCATTTAAGCCGAGTATTTCCGGCATCCAGCTGCAGCTGTCTATTCATGAGCTCGTTCATGATTGGCGTAATGACACTTCTCCACCATTAAAAATATGAAGACCAGAAACTGTCTTGAGCAGCAGCCCCCCCTGATCATCTACTCCCATATAACGCCCTGTTACGGATCGGTTAGAAGCCATTAATGTAACTTCTTTGCCACGAAAGGCGTCGTATTCGCACCATTGCTCCCTGAAGAGTCTGAAGCCACCTTGTCCAAATCCATCAAGCAAATGAGTCAGGGTATTGATTAACTGCCCTGCGAGCGCATTTCGGCTCACCGTCTTGCCACACACCCGGAAAAGGTCAACAGTCGGCTGACCCACTGACTCCAGCTGCTCATCACTTAAACGGACATTAATGCCTATTCCGATCACCACTTCACACTCACCCGTAGGATCTCCATGGACTTCCAGTAACACACCACAGAGTTTTTTACCCTGCCAGAGAACGTCATTGGGCCATTTAAGCTTTAATTCTCTGGCTCCCAATGTTTCCAGTGCTTTCACAACGGCCAGACCTACCGCAAGACTGAGCCCCTCCAGCGAAGCCGTTCCCTCGCCGCTCCGCCAAAGGGCAGACAAGCTTATTGTTGAACCAAAAGGACTGCTCCACACTCGACCCCGTCGCCCCCGCCCTTTTGCTTGATACTCCGCCAAACAAAAACAGATGACTCCGGCAGGAACCGGCCCCAGGTTACGAACAAGGTCATTGGTTGATTCCGTAATAAAGCAGGTATGGACTTCAGATTTATTTCGAACGTCTACATCCAGAGTGCTCTCAATCTTTTTATTATCAAGAAGCTCAATACCACTGCCGAGACGGTAACCTTTACCTCGCACAGAATCCAGTATCAGGCCAAGCTCTTCAACCGCTTTCAGTTTTTTCCAGACGGCTGCCCGACTGATCCCAAGCTGCTCACCCAGATCTTCACCGGAATGAAACTGCCCGTCCGCCAACAAGCCCAGTAATCTGTCCATCAACCACTCCCAACAACTGTGAGCTGATAATATGCGCTTCATTCCTGCTGCTCAAATCATTCGGCGAGTCAGATACTACTTTTTAAAATTCAGGGTTAGCAGCAAATTTTTCATCTAGGATATTGGAAGTTCACATCGGGTGTTATAGATCGCTATACGAAACTGCCAGGAGATCAGCAAGCCAAACAAGAAGCCTTTAAACCCGGAAGCGCTATCCGGTTCTTGAGGAGTCTTTTCTCTCTATTTTCACTGTTTTCTCTCATGACCACCGGGTCTGGAAAACTGTCCAAAGCATTGAAAAACAGAGTTGAGAAAAACGATGAATATTAAGAAGAGTCTGATTATTTCAAGTCTGACTATCTCACTGGTAACAAGTTGCCTAAAGGCACAGACTCAAGCACCTGGCTCGATTCAGCCAACAGAAATTCCTCCTCAATTTTTCTATGAAATTGACATAGATCCGAACCAGCCACAGGCAATACCTACTTCAACGCCCACTGCCATCCCACCGACACCCTGTGGACCCAACAGGGCTTTGAGTATTGCATGGAATAAAAACAGTACGCTCATAGCTGTAGGAATAGGTAGCGGCCATAACTACTGCGGTGTTACAGGAACCCTGCTCATCTTTGATATAAGTCCAGGATACCCCAGACTCCTGCGTTCCGTGCCAGCAACAGAATGGGTAGAAAGCGTTACTTTCAGCCCCGACGGCACTCGACTGGTAACCGGAGGGGATGATGATAAGGTCAATGTTTTTGAAGGGCTGAGCCCGTTCAACCGCCTGCAAATCCTGACCGATGGGCAAAACGATATAGAAGTTGTTACCATTAACTCCAACGGCACCCTGCTGGCAGCCGGGGGGAGAGATACAAATGTGAGGCTTTATCTTAAAAACAGCACAAATCTGTTCAACTTCGTGAAAACCTTGCCCCAGGCAAGAAGCTATATACAAGACGCTGACTTCCACCCCATCAACGGCCAGCTGGCAGTCGCCGACCGTAACAATTGGGTAAGAATTTACAGCGGGATCAGACCGTATACCCACCTGAAAAACGTCTTTATTCGGGGCGCCAGGATACTGGCTTTTGCCTACAACCCCAACGGCACCCTGCTGGCAACCGCGGATGATCAAAAAAAGATCACGCTTTTAAACGGGACGCATCCTGGCAACCCTCTGCAAACCTTTACCGCACCGATGCGGGTAGCTAGCATTGCCTTCAACCGAAAAGGTACCCAACTGCTGGTTGGGGATATAAATGGATATGTGAATATTTATAGAATCACACCGTTATCCAACCTGTTAATGGACAAACTGCCGTTCGTAAAGTCACCGTTGCCAGCACACGCTCTTGCATTCAGCCCCGACGGTAAATGGCTGTCAGTCGGGAGAACAGAGATCGCGATGTACAGAGTCGATGGTGTAAGAGCGCCTACAACTCAAGCCAGCACAACTGAAGCGATTACAACAACAGTCAATACAACAGAGGCCATTACAATAGAAAACTGTACAGAAGCCAGCCCGGTAACCAGAATAAAAAGTAGCACCGAAATGGGTAATTCTTCGACGCTTACAGCCGTTTCGTTATTCGCATTACTAACAGCGGCTCTTCAGGGCATGGTACTGCAATGATGTTTCCGGGAAGCCATCTGGCCAATTCAGCCTCTGGCATGGTTGATCTTTTGGCATGATCTGACCTTCCGAAAAACAAACAGCAGACTCATGTTATTCAGTCTGCATCCAGCTGCTCGAATTATGTTCTTTCACCAAGACCCGGCTTATACTCAATCGTAAACGATCAACCCGGATACTCTTTTTTCCAACTCTGAATGAACAGCGGGTTTTTCTTCCAGAAGCGCGGAAGCGCTGCCGGGTTCTGAAGCAGTCTCATCTCGCTATTTTCACTGTTTTTCATCATGGCCACACCGGCTCAGGAAACGGTCCGAATTATTCAAAGCCGGAGCTCTGGAGAAAGGTAATGAACTTTTGGAAGCATCTGGCTATTACGAGTCTGATTATCTCACTGCCGCTAAGCTGTTTACAGGCTCAAACGTCGCGCTTGATTGGACCAACAGAAATACCTCCTCAATTTTTCTATGAAATTGACATAGATCCAAACCAGCCACAGGCAATACCTACTTCAACGCCCACTGCCATCCCACCGACACCTTGTGGACCCAACAGGGCTTTGAGTATTGCATGGAATAAAAACAGTACGCTCATAGCTGTAGGAATAGGTACCGGCCATAGCTACTGCGGTGTTACAGGAACCCTGCTCATCTTTGATATGAGCTCAGGATACCCCAGACTCCTGCGTTCCGTGCCAGCAACAGACTGGGTAGAAAGCGTTACTTTCAGTCCCGACGGCACTCGGCTGGTAACCGGAGGGGATGATAATACGGTCAATGTTTTTGAAGGGCTGAGCCCGTTCAAACACCTGCAAACCCTGACCGAAGGGCAAAGAGATATAGAAGTTGTTGCCATTAACCCCAACGGCACCCTGCTGGCAGCCGGAGGGGAAGATACAAATGTGAGGCTTTATCTTAAAAACAGCACAAACCTGTTCAACTTCGTGAAAACCTTGCCCCAGGCAAGAAGCTATATACAAGACGCTCAATTCCACCCCATCAACGGCCAGCTGGCAGTCGTCGACCGTAACAACTGGGTAAGAATTTACAGCGGGATCAGCCCGTATAACCACCTGAAAAACGTCTTTATTCCGGGCGCCAGGAAACTGGCTTTTGCCTACAACCCCGACGGCACCCTGCTGGCAACCGTGGATGATCAAAAAAAGATCACGTTTATAAACGGGACGCACCCTGGCAACCCTCTGCAAACCTTTATCGCACCGAGACGGGTAACTAGCATTGCCTTCAACCGAAAAGGCACCCAACTGCTGGTTGGGCATACAAATGGATATGTGAGTATTTATAGAATCACACCGACATCCAACGTGTTCACTGACACTCTGCAGTTCGTAAAGTCACCGTTCCCAGCATTCGCTCTTGCATTCAGCCCCGACGGTAAATGGCTGTCAGTCGGAAGAACAGAGATCGCGATGTACAGGGTCGATGGTGTAAGAGCGCCTACAGCTCAAGCCAGCACAACTGAAGCGATTACAACAACAGTCAATACAACAACAGTCAATACAACAGAGGCCATTACAATAGAAAACTGTACAGAAGCCAGCCCGGTAACCAGAATAAAAAGTAGCACCGAAATGGGTAATTCTTCGACGCTTACAGCCGTTTCGTTAATCGCATTACTAACAGCGGCTCTTCAGGGCATGGTACTGCAATGATGTTTCCGGGAAGCCATCTGGCCAATTCAGACTCTGGCATGGTTGATCTTTTGGCATGATCCGACCTTCCAGAAAACAAACAGCAGACTCATGTTATTCGGCCTGCATCCAGCTGCTCGTATGATTTTCCTTGGCTTGCTCGACACGCTCTGCATATACTTGCGCTCTGGAAGAACAGGCAGGAAGTTTGTCATGAGTATTTTCAAATCCCACATTGTCCAAATGGAAGCCTACAACCCTCCTCTGGAAGGCCGGGGCCCTCATGACCACCTGCTACTGGACTTTAATGAACGTACCCTGCCCGTTTGCCCTTCAGTAAAAGAGGCCATGATTGATTTCATTCAGGCTGATCGCCTGCAGTGTTATCCATCTTATGGGAACATTGCTGCAAAGATTGCCAGATACTGCAATGTTGAGGCTGATCAGCTGATGATCACCAATGGCTCCGACCAGGGTATCGAACTGATCATCCGCTCAGCCTGTCGTGAAGGTGAAGAAGCCATTATTCCCCGTCCCTCATTCGCCATGTATCAGCAGGTGGCCAGGGTAGAAAACCTCAACATTATTGAGCCTGCGTATTCCAAAGACAATGGCTTCCCCAGACAGGCTGTGCTTGATGTTATTTCTGATAAAACCCGGCTTATAGTAATTTCCAATCCCAACAACCCAAGTGGCACTATTGTGGCGAGGGAAGACATTCTTGAAATTGCCGCCGCTGCCCCCAACGCCGCCATTCTTGTGGATGAATGTTATTTTGAATACACGCAGCAAACAGTGGCAGATGCCGTTGAGCAATACCCCAATCTGCTGATTACCCGCACCTTCTCAAAAACCTGGGGCTTACCTTCTGTCCGTCTTGGTTATGTCATCAGTAATAGTGAGAATATACGAGCACTGCTGAATGTTCGCGGTCCGTACGACGTTAATCAGCTGGCAGTGGTTGCGATAGATGCAGCGCTTTCCAACCCGGGCTATACCGAACAGTATGTTAAAGAAGTGATGGAAGTCTCCAAACCCATGTTTGAAGATTTTCTGAACAGCAAAGGAATTGATTACTGGCCCAGTGTCGCCAACTTTATCTGGACATTCCCGAACAACCCGGATGAGATCGAAAAACACCTCCGGTCTCACCATATACTGGTTCGACCAAAGGCCGATGATAGTGGCAAAACAGGCTTGAGAATTAATCTGGGCAACAAGGCTCAGACTGAGTCTCTTATCCAAACCTGGTCCCGGATAATATGATTAGCGATACTCAATCACAGGTTTCCCCAAATGCGCAGGAGGCTGATAGCCTCTTGGCAATTTATAGTTTCGCCAATCAAAATCAGGGTTGAACTCTCTCTGCCCATCAATCATATCTCTCATTGAAGGCGATTCGTTGATATAGATCGCTGTCAAATCATCAGACCTCCAACCGTTATCATCAGATAGCTCCTGCAGCTCGATAAATCGCTCAAAACTGATATCAGGACCTCTTCCATCTCCAGACGTGAACATTTCCCGATTGGCAGCAAAGTCCACCCTGTAAATCATCGGCTTAGCGCCATAGAAGTGGAATGTCGTATAGGGTATGCCTCGTTCATCAGCGGCTTTTTCAACAGACTCCAGCATGCCCTCCACGTCGTCCACCATGACGATATGTTGTGCCGGATGCCCGGATTTGTCGAGGTAGTGATGCAAGCCCTGCCCCTTAGTTTTCAGTGGCCCCGTTTGGACTTTTACCGTGATTGCATCATCAAACAGATTTCTGTCGAGTTGTGTTTCCTCAATTTTTTTTCTCAAAGAGTCTTCGTCATTGGCGGTAAGCAGAATAATTCTGGCATTGCCCGGACCCGCCTTTGTTCGGATATCCTGAATGATTTTGACCGTATCAGGATTGACCAGACGTCTCTCTTGACGACCCTCGGCCACTATATCTTTGGCGATGAGCGTCTCATCCAAATCGAAACAGACCAGGACCGGTTCACCGGGTTTGATATGTGCCAGCACTTCCCTAATGTTTTGTGATTTCTGCACTCTACCTGACTCACGGACTTTCAGAGCTTCTGGTAAAGCACTCGCTGCTTCAGATACTGTGACCTCGGCAGGTGGAACCATGACTGCCTGATCAGCTGGCAGCTCATTCTGCCCCCAGGTCATGACCTGACGCCCCCGGCCCATCAAATTCAGCTTGATATCATCTTTGACTTCTTTAGCCCTCCCCCTGAGAGCGCGGTTTTCTGTTTTCCAGTTATTATCCGGGAATGCCTGTTTCAGGTTTCTTTCAATCTCCAGAGGACCAAGACCTGAATCGGGTCGTATCTGAGCCAGTTCCTGCGAAGCAAGCTTTATGTTATTGGCAGCAGGATCAGAAAGCCTCAACATCTCATGCATCAATGCTTTCATGTCTTCTGCTCTGGAAACTTGCGCCTGGTCCATTCTCATCTGCAGAGAGATCAGCTGGCTGCGTTTGAGCTTCAATCCCCCCCAGAGGAAATCCCAACCCGCTTCAGAGAAACATCTGGACAGATCCGCTTCTACCTCCGCTGGACTCAATTGGACTTCAGGTCGAATCTGGACCAATTCCTCAGCAGCCTGCTTTCGACTTTGTGATGCAGCGGGAGATAACTTCCATAAGTCGTTCATTAGTTGTTTCATTGCAGTCGGCTTACTTATCGGTTGAGCATTGATCACCTGTTGCTCAGCCTTGTCGATATTAGCCTGTAGCCTCATATCGACATCGGGACCACAATATTCATTCCACTCCCGTTCTGTTGGAAAGGCTGCATTAAAGTTGGTTTCCTGAACATCCCTCATTGCCTGATCAATCTGTACATATCTGCCTCTGAGCTGTTGAAATGCCTCATAAGCCATACGACGACTGCTTCTTTGCTCAGGTGACAGAAGCACCAGATTCTTTATCAGATCACGGCATGACTCTTGCCCTTTTTTTGGATCGAAGACATCAAAACGATGCTTCAAAGGCTCAACTTCAGCGGGTCTTCTCAGCTGGTAGGTGCCATCCCACAAAGAAGGCCACAGCTCACGTCCCGGAGCTCTCTCCAGACCTTTGATAATTTCAGCCCTGGCAGGCGCCCCATTGACATGGGTGGATAACCAGTCAGCAGCTGCTTCAATACTTCCCTGCCACTGTTCAGGTACCTTATCCAGCTGCTCAAACACGCCTATCAGATGGCCATAATTTCGATCACTGGCCAGACAAAGGTTGGTGCTGTCAATCTCCCTGTCATATTGCTCATCACTGACAAACTCTGGAGAATAGGCCTGGATGGAGACACTTTTGAAGTAATCCCTGGCTTCATCCGTCGGTGTTCCATCGGGATTAAGCACAGGGAACATCTGTCGGTTTTGCGCGTCCACTACGATAAATCGCCCGGATGACTTCAGTCTTTGCAGAAAGGTGTAATGACCGGCACCACCACTTTTGCCTGATTTCAGGACAACATACCGGTCACTATCAAACGCCTCGGCTAATGGCCTTTTGGCGGTACCGGGCTGTCTCTGCTGGCCTTTTTTGATGGCTTCGAAAAACTGCTCGACACGACTCTGAAATTCATGGTGATGCTGTTGTTCATCAATACCGTCGATCTGGGCCCAACCCACAATAGGCGTCGTCTGACTGCTATCAAAAGGAATCTCTATTGGCGTTGAAATGGCCTGGACCTGGTTGTACCCCTTGCCTCTGGCAAAATGCTCCAGAGAGTTGGCAAAGCCCTGACAGTTTGAATTACCCGCTGCCTGTCTCTTATAGAGTTCGGATACAACGTTATTGAGGAGTTCAAATTCAACTTCTTCATCGGCTGAAATCAGGGTCTGCCCGTGGATTGTCAATTCATCCAGATCGGCGAGGCGATTGACTCTGTCAGCGCCAAAAGTTCCAGCCTCTATCTGTCGTATGGCTTCATCCTTATCAATCCGTCCGTACTGGTATTCAAGATCAATTTTGGAACGGTTATAACCACGGTCAATATCTTCCTTAATCTGGTTAAATGCTTCTGCCTCCATATGTTGCACATTAATGAGCATCTGTCGACGTTCTGCTTCCACATTGCGCACAGCATCCTCAAAAGAAACTGCATGAACCCTATGCTGATTAAACCGGTCACTGACAACCCGGTCGGGTTGCTGGCCGGATGGCTGTATACGATCCCACTGAGCTTTCATGGTCAGGAATTGTTGTTGAGCGTCGTCCATTTCCGGCAACTGCCATGAAGACTGCTCAGAGGGCATAGCACTCGCGGCAGAAGCTTCTGGCTGTTTTTCAGGAACAGGGGGCGGTGTCTTGACTGTCTGCTGGACAACAGACGCTCCATCCGTTGTTGGAATCCCCTTTTTGGCCATTACCACAATTTTTCCGGAAAACTCACGGATGTAATCTTGCTGACGACGACTTCTGTTCAAAACTCCCTGAGCCAGCGCCCCATCGGTATTTAAAAGATGAACAGCCACTGCAAGGTCTGCATCCCTTATATCCGGGTTGAATGCCCTGGCTTTTTTAAAGGCTTCCAGCTGTTCCCTTGTTGCTGGTTGCTGAGGGCCAACAAACTCCTGACTCAATGGGCTCAAACCCATTTGCCTATAATCGTCGTCCAGCTCGTCACTGATGTCATGGGGCTCTGCAGAAGATTGCCTCAGGTAGCTATACATGTCCTCAAGGCTGGTAAACACAGGTATTAATTCGTTGTCGTCCTTTACCGTCTTTGGAGCAGCCTCTGAAGCTGCCTGAACATCTTCTCCGGGGAGAACGCCGTACAGGAATTTACCCTCATTGACCGTGCGCCCCAATTCGTTGAGCAGAGGATCATCAAATTTCATATTATCCAGGCAGGCATTGACCATTTCATCGGTCATCACTTTATCCCGATAAGCCTGTTTCATATCCTGAACGGTCAAACTGTATTGTCTGTCTCCGAGAATATCCACAAATATCTGACATGCCCTGTGAACCAGCTTCTCTCTGATTTGCGGCGGAGTAATGGCAGAAAGGCGTTGAGACTCAGTGACTTTATCAGGTGCGTCACGACGGCGGGCATTCGCCCGCTCCCGTCTGGTAAATCGAAGCTCTCTGGGAGGGTTTGTCTTGAAATAATCAATGGCCTGATCCATAACGTTAAAATATTGGTCCAGATCGCCAGTATGCCCGGAAGTGAAAACACTTTTGCGAGTTGCATCCGTTCCTGAATGAAGTAACGTAACCTCATAAGGCTGCTCTTCATCAGGAGCCCGATGTTTCGCACATTGAATCCGGATATCGACTTTCTCGGACTCCATAAAGTCCCTTAAATGGGCTTCCCAGTCATCTTTGTCTCGGGCTTTGGTGGTCAAACAAAATTTTGAGATCAGGTTTTCGACGGCTGCCTGTATTTCATTATCCGGCGCTTTTTTCAGGAGTAGCTGAACCAGCTCAACCTCAGCCTCATGCAGAACGGTCATACTGGCCTGGTTTAAGGCTACAAATTCATCATTCCAGGCACTGGCCTTTCTTGGCGCAGCCGAATCTATGATGGATACATCCCTTTTTAACAGCGGGGTTTTAGCCCCGGTGGCCGTCCGGACTTCACGACTAACGCCCACCAGCTCAGGCTTATCCATGAGTTCATTGTGTCGCTGATAATAAATGCTTACGGAGCGACAAAAGGCATTGTACTTATCAGACGGCCCCAGAACCCAGCCGACTTTTTCCGATGACAAGCGACCATTATCAAGAATGGGGTATTTGCCTTGAACGTCTTTATTGGATTGATAAAAATCTAGAAATGATAGAGGAGAAAACGGAACCACTATGACCTCCTTGTCATTGGCACAGCTAAACATTTCCAAAAGCTTAGCAAGCTACGGTTACGTCACTTATTCGACAGGTGACAGGGAGTCAGCCAGAGGACTGACTCCCGAAGTTTATTTTCAGGCAGTTTCTTCCAGTTCACGCACGTCCTGGGTCATGCGCATAGGGCAGAAATCAGGTCCGCACATGGAGCAGAACTCAGACTCTTTCGCACCTTCCTGAGGTAATGTCTCATCGTGATAGGCTTTGGCCGTATCAGGGTCCAGAGCCAGGTTAAACTGATCCAGCCAGCGGAATTCGAAGCGCGCCTTGGACAGGGCATTATCCCGAACCTGGGCAGCGGGATGACCTTTGGCCAAATCAGCAGCATGAGCGGCAATTTTATAAGCAATCAGACCGGCTTTTACATCATCTCTGTCAGGCAGACCCAGATGCTCTTTGGGTGTGACATAACAGAGCATGGCACAGCCATACCAGCCGATCATGGCAGCACCAATGCCTGAAGTAATATGGTCATAGCCGGGTGCCACATCGGTAGTCAAAGGCCCAAGGGTATAGAAAGGCGCTTCATGACAATGCTCCAGTTGCATCTCCATGTTTTCCTTAATGAGGTGCATGGGCACATGGCCCGGTCCTTCAATCATGACCTGAACATCGTATTCCCAGGCAATCTTTGTCAGTTCCCCAAGGGTTTTCAGTTCGCCAAACTGTGCTTCATCGTTGGCATCGGCGATAGAACCGGGGCGCAATCCATCCCCCAGAGACAGGCTGATATCATACGCCTGACAGATCTGACACAGCTCCCGAAAATTGTCGTAGAGGAAATTCTCGGCATCATGCATCTCTGCCCACTGACCCAGAATACCTCCGCCCCGGGAAACAATGCCTGTCACCCTGTTTCTGGTTTTAGCGACATGTTCCCTGAGGACACCGGCATGGATCGTCATGTAATCCACACCCTGCTCTGCCTGCTCAATAATGGTGTCTTTCATGACTTCCCAGCTCAGGTCTTTCACTTTGCCCCTGACCTTTTCCAGAGCCTGATAGATAGGCACAGTGCCAATAGGCACGGGCGAGTTCCTGATGATCCACTCACGGGTTTCATGGATGTTCTTGCCTGTGGATAAGTCCATCACTGTATCGCCACCCCAGCGAACCGACCAGAGCATCTTTTCAACTTCTTCTTCAATGGAAGAGGTCACCGCAGAGTTGCCAATATTGGCATTGATCTTCACCAGAAAGTTACGCCCGATAATCATGGGCTCGGACTCAGGGTGATTAATGTTGGCGGGAATAATGGCGCGCCCTTCAGCGACTTCCTTTCTGACAAACTCCGGGGTGATATGAGAGCCGTCAGTGCGCCCCATACTTTCACGAATCGCAATAAACTCCATTTCCGGAGTGATTATCCCCTTCCTGGCATAATGCAGCTGGGAGACATTCTGGCCAGCCCTGGCCCTGCGGGGCGTTCTCAGTGCTTTGAAACGAATCTCTTGCAGACGCAGGTCGAACTGACGGGAGCGGGCAAATTCCGAGGAGCGATCGTCGAGCAGCTCAGTATCTGCTCTCTCTTCAATCCACCGTGAGCGCAAACCAGGCAGACCCTGATTCAAATCATGAGGAACGCCGGTCTCTGTGTAACTGCCCGAAGTATCATAAATACGCACCGGTTCATTCTTGCCACCACCAAAACGTTCGGGGGTATCGTGCAGGTGAACTTCCCTCATACCCACACGAATGTCTTCGCGACTGCCTGTTACATAGGTTTTTTGGGAGTTGGGAAAAGGGCGACAGGCGTCCATTAACAACTGCCGGTCAAAACCGGACGCATTTTTCTCGCAAGCCATCGTTTCAGTATCCTTCACGTTGAGTTCATGACGGTTTCGATATAGCTTGCCGGATAGGCCATCTTGTTCCCTTCGCAGGTGTTAACCTGAGCAGGTTCTACGGATTCCGAAAAACAGCAATTCGGTCTCAGCCTGTGGCGCTCCGACAAGATTGCCGGAAAGTATAAGTAGATTTCTAAAAGGTTAATAGTATAAAGGCACAAAAAAACCAAGGGTTTATTCAGCTGTAGTCGCCTGAAAGCTCCTTACACAGCTGGGTTCTGAAGGTCTGCAAGAAGTCACTGTGACGTGCGGCCATTTTACGCCCGGGCTCTGTTTTCATGGTCTTCTGAATCTGTAAAAGCTTGATTTCAAAATGGTCCAGTGAGTACTGACGATCGTTCAGTGCCCTGTTTTTCCCCATAGGATCGTCAGGATCAAAGAGTTTCTGGCCCAGCTTGCCACCCGTATAAAAACAGCGGGCAATACCAATCGCGCCCAATGCTTCCATCCTGTCGGCATCCTGAACCACTTCAGCTTCCAGAGTTTCAGGGGTGATATTAGCGGAGTAACTGTGCGTTTTTACTGCATGACACACGGCACCCGTCAACTCTTCTGGAAAGGCCAGAGATTTCAGGCAGACTTCAGTCTCTTCAGCCGCCAGGGTGGAAGCCCTGGAGCGCTCCGGATGGTTTTTTGGCAACACCACAATGTCGTGAAAATAGCAGGCAGCAAGAACCACCAGCCGGTTAATGTCAAAATGCCCCTCATCCATCAACTGTTGAGCGGTTTTCCAGACCCGCTGAAAATGGGAAATGTCGTGAGAGGCATCATCGCAGTCCCTGTTTTGCAGGTATTCGACAAAACGTTCTTCCCAGCTTTTCAGAAGTGCAGGCTCATTAAAGTTCATGATTCAGGATCCACAGGCCTTTGGTAGCGTTGACAGGTGCTGCTGTTAATAGTCGGGGAATCATGCAAAAAATTGTGCGTGTGGACAACCACTCTGTCCGGGTGAATATCCACCAGATTATAAACCGGAGGCTCTGGCGAAACAGAGTCTGGCTTGGGGTTATCAAAATCAAAAGGTGTCTGGTGTACCAGTGAAGGTGGGCATGAAAAGCTGATCCCCTGCCAACTGCCTGCAACAGAGCGGTGCAAATGCCCCAGGAACAAATGCCTGATCCGTTCCTTATGGGGCTTGATCACTGACCAGAGTGCTTCTGAGTTGATCAGATTGTCCCTGTCCATGCTCGCCAACCCCGTTTCAAAAGGAGGATGGTGCATAAACAGACAAACCGGTTTGCCTGATGCCTTCAGTTCATGTCTCAGCCATGCCAGTCTTTGCTCACAGAGAAAACCACTGCGCTTTCTGTCATCCAGAGTATCCAGACAGATCAGGTTGACCCCTTCTGTTTCGAGCTTAAACTGGATAAAACCTTCCTTCTGCCTTGGGTGACTCGGAAAAACATCCAGAAAATTCTGCCTGTGATCATGATTGCCCATCAGGCAATAAGCCGGAAAAGGCAACCTGTCCAACTCTTCTTTCAAGGCTCTATAAGCCTCTTTCTCGCCCCAGTGAGTCAGGTCACCGGTAATAATGCAGGCGCTGGATTCCGGCACTTGCTGCACAAGTGTATCGACACAGTGTTGCAGCCTTGCCTGTGGGTCAATGTCGTAATTCAACATACCCGCCGGAACCAACTGGGGATCAGAAAAGTGTACAAATCGATAGGCCATAAAATGCAATCCCGTCATTATTCTCAACTTAAATGATCGCACGGAAAAGCTATCGCTTTAGTAGGAGTTTGTTTACAACTTCTATGGTGTATTCAGGCTAATGAGAATGGCTGAGAGCTTCTACCGAACTCAGAGAAAACCGGGCAACCGTTAAATTACACCAGCCCTCATAACCCGCCAGACTCATGCCCAGCGACTCAATCACATCGATGGCAAATTCGTTCTCGGGTGAAGCAAAAGAGATGATTTCCTTGAAGCCCAATCTTTTGAACCCCAGGTCGGTCACAGCTTCAGCCGCTTCGATGACCAGCCCACGGCCGCGATACTCCTGACTGAATCGCCAGCTCATTTCTATGGTATCGCCATATGCCGAAAATCCACAGTTGCCAATCAGCCTGTTACTCTCTTTCAGTACTACTGCCCAACGAGACCAGCCTTTATGGTCAAGTTCGATCTGAAAACGCCAGAGATCCGTTTCTGCTTCGTTGGCCGGGGAGTGAGTACTGTAATGCAGTTCTTTGTGAACTGCTCCAATGATATCGGCGTACGGCTTCAAGTCTGCTTCCTGCCAGGTTCGCAGGATCAGTCGGGGTGTTTCGGCAACAATCAGCACATGAGACTCCAGAAACTTCATCACCAGGCAAGATAAGGTTTAGTCGATTTTTTCACTTTAACCAGAATCTGCACCCATTAAATAAAAGAGTACCGCTTTCTTCGACCCTGAACTGATAAAAAAAGTTCGCCAGATCGAACGTTTTTTTCCCAGACACGATAAACTGAGTACAAAATGACTCCCGGCTCTTATTCACTCCAGAACCGCCGATGAAACTTAAAGGAACCTGGGCAACTATGAGGTCTGGCATTGAATCCTGAATTTCTGGACTACCTGAATAGAAAAGATGAAAGCTTCAGTTGGCGCTGCCTTGAAACCTCTCATTGCGAAGAGTTTCCAGCCGTCTCCATTAGCCATTTAGAACTGATTTCCCAGACTTGGCAGGAAGGCATACGGTTTGGCCTCCGTCAGCCGGAATGGCAACACCGCCTCACACTTTACTGGCCTGAAGAAGGTTCAGAGAGTCCCTGTCTGCTAATGATTAATGGTGGATCAAGGCACGATCCTTCCCTTGAACTCACTCCCTCACATAATGTCGATGGCGCACGATTATGCCAACTCACCAAAACCCCGGTAGCCGTTCTCAAAGATGTTCCCAACCAACCTTTGACCTTTGAGGATGGTGTTCCCAGGTCGGAGGATGATCTTGTTGCTTTTTCCTGGCAAGCCTTTCTGGAAGATCCTGAACACAATGGTTTTATGCCCATTCAATGGCCCATGGTGAAAAGTGTTATCCGGGCCATGGATGCTTTGTGCGAGTTCAGCGAAGACTTCGGTAAAAAAGAGTGCTCCCGAATAGATGACTTCATTATCGCCGGAGCTTCCAAACGAGGCTGGATTTCATGGTTGACGGCAGCCGCTGACCAGAGGGTCACGGCCCTTATTCCAATGGTGATCGATACATTGAACGTACAAGCCTGCATGAATCATCATCTGAATGTTTATGGCGGCTTTGCCAGCGCCATTAGCGATTATGCAGACAGTGATCATGACATTCTTTCAAGCCTGGAATCCAAGGGTATGCAGCAATTGCTCAATGATATCGACCCCTTCGTCTATAGAAGCCAGCTCCATGTGCCTGCATTTATTGTCAACGCCAGTTGCGATGAGTTCTTTCCACCGGACTCTGCCCGATTTTATTACCCGAAGTTATCTGAATTAACCTGGCTGAGGTATTTACCGAATGCCAGCCATTACCTGGGCCGGGACAGTGACGTAAACACCGATGAAATCATGGCTTCTGTCTTTGGTGCGCTGATCTCGGAGCAGGATATGCCTGCCATGAACTGGCAACTGCTGGATGAAGGCGGTCTGGAAATCAGAACCAGCCTTGAACCTAAATTAGCCCGAGCCTGGGTTTGCCATAACCCTGAGGCCAGAGACTTCCGAAAAGATATACTGCAACAGGCAGGTATTCGCTATCAGGCAACCCGGATAGAACCTGTCGTCTCAATGCCCTGGACTTATCAGTTTTGCCCTGCAACGCCAGAGAATGGATGGACTGCGTTCTTCATTGAGCTGATCTTCGACAATGCGCCTTATCCGGATCTGATCCTGACATCAGGCGTTCGGGTGACTCCTGACGTTTATCCTTAGGACAAAAAAGGATAACCGGACAGCCCATCAGGAGGCTATTCAGACTTTTTCATATCCCGGTACTGTTTCAGTTTATCCCGCAACTCCTTGCGTGACTCTCGATAGGTTTGCATCTGCTGATCGTTCAGTACCGTCGCCAGTCTCTTATTGGTTTCATCTCTGTTTTCCCTCAGAGCCTTGGCTTTTGTGAGACGGTTCTCGTCGGTGGCCCGAATTTTTTTCAGATTCTCCCTACTGTCCTTCAGTATCACTTTTACCTTGGGTTTTTGTTCATTGGTGAGATTGAGTTTTTGCTCCAGCTGGCTATATGCTTCTTCCATATTCATGGGTGCTTCACTGGGAGCCGCTTCTACTCCGACTGAGCAAAATAGCAGCAGGACGGAAACCAGCCATAAACAGATAACCGGGCTCCCTGCTGACGAATGATTGTCCATTGAATAAAAAGATGCTCCGGGTTTCATAGCAATTCCTCCTGTGAAACAGACAATTCATCCACACCTTAAAGAGTGAGAAGGTGTGTCATACATAACATGAAAGGTGCCTGCCATGTCAATATGGAAAACCCAAGCTACTCCGGAAAGCGTGAATCAGAAATGCGAAGACAGTATGTGCAGCCATGTGGGTATTAATATAGTCGAAATAGGCGACAACTTTATTCGCGGCACCATGCCGGTAGACGAGAGAACCAAACAGCCCCTTGGTTTTTTACATGGTGGCGCCTCGGTGGTTCTGGCTGAATCGCTTGGCAGCATTGCAGCCAACCTCTGTTGCGCAAAAGATCAATATTGTGTCGGTCTTGAGATCAATGCGAACCATCTCAAGTCAGCCACTTCGGGACGGGTGACCGGCACCGCCAGAGCCGTTCACATTGGCAGAAGCACACAAGTCTGGGACATCAGGATCGAAAATGAACAAGGGCAGCTTACCTGTATTTCGAGAATTACCATGGCCGCAGTCAGCAGATAAAAGGCAGATACCGGATGTTTCTGTATCTGCTTCAGGGACTGACGTCTTGTTTTTTTGGGAAAAAATCACAGTCGGGACTTGATCAGGCTCTCCAACTTCACCTGATCTCTGGCAAAATTACGAATGCCTTCGGCCAGTTTTTCTGTGGCCATCGCATCTTCGTTCATTGCCCAGCGGAAGGCCTGTTCGTTCAGTACCACTTTTTCATGACTGGATGTGGCGCTCTCCGAAGACAGCTTCCGAACAACCGTCGCTTCTGTTTTCTCCAGATCATTCAGCAGACCCGGGCCGATCGTCAGACAATCACAACCCGCCAGCTCAATAATCTCACCTGTGTTTCGGAAGCTGGCACCCATGACCACAGTATTGTAGCCATGCTGCTTGTAGTAGTTGTATATGCGGGTCACAGAAACCACGCCCGGATCCTCAGCCGATTCAAAGTCACGACCTTCAGCTTTTTTGTACCAGTCGAGGATACGGCCAACGAACGGAGAAATCAGGAATACTCCGGCTTCAGCACAGGCCTGAGCCTGGGCAAAGTTGAACAACAGAGTCAAATTGCAACGGATGCCTTCACGCTCCAGAATCTTCGCAGCTTCAATGCCTTCCCAGGTAGAAGCGATCTTGATGAGCAGACGCTCAGGGTCCGCGCCCTGCTCGCGGTAGAGGGCGACCAGCTCACGAGCCTTGGCAATGGTCGCATCCTTATCAAAGGATAAACGAGCATCAACTTCTGTTGAGACAACACCCGGTACGACCTGTTGAACTTCTTTACCAATCGCTACTGCCAGCCAATCGCAGGCATGCCTGACCTGCACCACTTTATCATCAGTTTTGGATTTGCCGTACTCCAGAGCGCTATTAAAAAGTGGCTCATAAGCAGGAAGCTCAGCCGCTTTCAGAATAAGGGATGGATTGGTTGTAGCATCCACGGGCTGATATCGACGAATGGCTTCGATATCACCGGTGTCTGCCACTACTTTCGTCATACCCTTGAGTTGCTCTAGCTGATTCATTGAACTTTCGATCCTCATTTTTTATTTTGGCAATCATTTTCCTTAAAATAGTCAACAACTGTTCATCAGGGACTACTCAGGACTGCATCTGCATTTAACCGTCTAAATATCCAGATATACAGGGCTGTTTTACAGACTGGCGTTCAACCAATGTTGAACGCAGCGTCTTTACCTCAGGCTTTCCGCCCGGGTTCTCTATGCGTGTAATCAACGTATCCGCAGCCAGCCTGCCTAGCTCTGCCTTTGGCTGATGAATCGTGGTCAAAGGCGGCGATGTATACGACGCAAGTTCAATATCATCGTAACCTATCACGGATATATCATCCGGAATCCTGTAACCCCGGGACTGGAGTGCACAAATCACTCCCATGGCCATCAGGTCATTACCAACAAACAGAGCTGATGGTGGCTGCTGGCCATCACCCAGATTGTCTAGCAGATGATTGGCTGCTTCAAAACCACTTTCTGCTGTCAAACGTCCTTCAACAATCCAGCCATTCTCGAGCGGTATTCCAGACTCTTCCAATGCCCGTTGATAGCCCGACAATCTCTGTGAGCTCGGCGACAATGTTGCAGGGCCGCTGATGCAGCCGATGGAGCGATGACCATTATCCAGCAGGTGACGAGTCGCCTCATAACCGCCCTGCTCCGGATCTTCCATAATGACATCGGCTTCCAGTCCCGGAGCCTGACAGTCCAGGATAACCAAAGGCCACTGGCAACGCTCACGCAGCATTTCAAAAAATCCCGGATCACTGTGAGCGGACATCACCAACAAACCATCAATGCGCTTTTCTTCCAGGGTTCGCAAATAAGATGCCTGTTTATCCAGATTGTTATCGGAGTTACAAAGAACCAGATGATAACCCCGCTCATAACAGGTGGCTTCGACACCGTGAATCACCTCGGCAAAAAACGGGTTGGCATTGGAACCCGTTAGCATGCCAATG
This sequence comes from Endozoicomonas sp. 8E, assembly GCF_032883915.1. Classification (NCBI taxonomy): domain Bacteria; kingdom Pseudomonadati; phylum Pseudomonadota; class Gammaproteobacteria; order Oceanospirillales; family Endozoicomonadaceae; genus Endozoicomonas; species Endozoicomonas sp. 8E. The sequence continues at coordinate 6,695,266 of NZ_CP120717.1, forward strand.
GTGTAAGTTTTATTCGTTTTTAAACTGCGGGCAACAGCGCTGGGCTTATAGTTCAGTGCTTCAACCGCTTTTCTGACCCGGAATGCCTTATCTTCACTGACAAACCGGGTATCGTTCAGAACATGAGAGACCGTTGAGATGGAAACTCCTGCCTGCTTTGCAACATCCTTGATCGTTGCCATAGCTTCGCTCTCTACCGTTCTATCAAAATCTGTTGTACTTCTGGATAGTGCCTAATGTACTCTGCCAGAAACTGTTCTGTTTCATCCCTTTCCGGGATAGATGTCTGCGCACCGCGGCGAGTCACAGAAATGCCTGCTGCGGCATTGGCAAAACGTGCAGCACTGTCGATGTCTGCTCCTTCAGCCAGCTTCACCAGCAGTGCACCATTAAAAGTATCGCCGGCAGCGGTGGTGTCGGTTGCTGATATTTCAAAACCGGGAACGATTCGAGCCCCTCTCTGATCGGAAATCAGGGCACCCATTCTTCCCATAGTGATAACAACCATAGAAATTCCCTTTTCATGCAGAACTGAGGCAGCCTGACAGGCACTTTCCGGGTCATGGACAGCAACACCTGTCAGCAGTTCTGCTTCTGTCTGATTAGGCGTAATCATGTCAACCCTGGCCAACAATTCATCAGACAATGGACGTGCAGGTGCCGGGTTAAGAACCACAGTAACACCACTGCTCCGGGCCAGTTTTGCGGCCTCAAGAATAGAGGCTTCTGGCGTTTCCAACTGCATGAGCAGGTAGTCTGATCCGGCGATCCCGGCTTTCTGCTCCCGAACCCGCTCCGGGGTTAATGCTGCATTAGCTTCAGCAGCAATACCAATGCAATTTTCTGCACACCCATCCACAAAAATCAAAGCGACTCCGGTATTCACACCTTCCACCTGTTCAACCAGAGAAGTATTGATACCGTCTTCTGCGAACTTATCGACAATCTCCCGGCCAAAAGCGTCTTGTCCTACACAGGCAAAAAAGTGGGTGTTGCCACCCAGTCTGGCGCTGGCGACGGCCTGATTGGCACCCTTACCACCAGGAATAACATCGTAGCGACTGCCGGTGACGGTCTCACCGGGACGGGGAAAAGCCTCCACTTTCAACACATGGTCTGCATTCACACTGCCAAGAACAAGAATCTGTTTAGTCATGAACCTATCTCTGTGTCCAATACAATGACCAGACCAGGGGCCTGGTCATATTCATTGTCAGCTCAGGGCTGTTTTGTAATCAGCTTCAGCTCAACCGGCGTATAGACTTCCACTTCTTCGCCCCTGATAGCCTTGTCTGCGGTTTCCACACCCACTTCACCTATCATGGATGCCTGCTGGGCAATAGTGGCAGCCAGACCACCGTCCTCAACAGACTTGATACCTTCATCCGTTCCGTCAAAGCCGACGACGATGACGTCTTTTTTTGCAGCTTGTACTGCCTTTAGAGCACCCAGCGCCATTTCATCGTTCTGGGCAAAAATAGCTTTTACATCGGGATGAGCCTGCAACAGGTTCTCGGTAACATTCAGAGCTTTGGTACGATCAAAATCTGCTGGTTGACTGGCCACCAGCTCCAGCTTGGTGCCCTTGATGGCTTTCATGAAACCTTCACCACGTTCACGGGCAGCCGAAGTGCCCGGAACACCTTCAAGCTGAATCACCTGACCTTCACCGCCCAGCTTCCTGGCAATAAATTCACCGGCCATTTCACCACCGGCAACGTTGTCGGAAGCTACATGAGAAACCAAATCGCCACCATTGGCTCCACGATCCAGAGTGACTACTGGAATTTTTGCACGATTGGCAGCACTGACAGAGTTGGCTGCAGCGTCAGAATCAGCAGGGTTCAGCAGAATGGCATCGACACCACGTACCGTCAGATCTTCAGTGTTGGTCATTTCCCTGGCGGAATCATTCTGGGAATCCAGAATCACCAGGTCATACCCCAACTCCTGAGCTTTTTTCTCAACCCCTTCTTTCAGGGTGACAAAGAAGGGGTTGTTCAGGGTAGACACCACCAGCGCCATCGATTTTTGATCGGAATCATCGGATGATTCAGTACCCGTAGTGCCTTCTTCAGGCTTGCTGCAGCCTGTCAGGACCAGCCCTGCGGTCAGGGCAACGGCCAGTATTTTTTTCATGGAGAAGATCATGGACAACAACCTCGTGGTTCCGATTGTTTGGCCGGTTTAAACCAGCTTTATATAGACAGACGGCCACTTCCACAACTGGAAGTAGCCCTCTTCTCAAGACTGTTTGGAGGAACGGGTATCTACCAAAACAGCCAGAAGGATAACGAGAGCCTTGGCAATCAGCTGGTAGTAGGAAGAAACATTGAGCAGATTCAGGGCGTTGTTCAGGATGCCGATGATCAGCACACCAACCAGAGTACCGGTGATCCGTCCTTTACCACCTGTCAGACTGGTTCCACCCAGCACTACCGCAGCAATTGCATCCAGCTCGTAGCTGCTACCCGCTGTAGGCTGAGCCGAAGCCAGACGACTGGTGACAATCAACCCTGCCAGAGCGGAGAGACCGCCAGAAATGGAATAAACAGCCAGCTTGATACGATCGACGTTGATACCGGACAGACGAGTAGCAGATTCGTTACCACCCAGAGCATAGACGTAACGACCCAGTCGTGTGTGATTTAACACGAACCACGCTGCCAAAAATGTGAACGCCATCAGGTAAATCGGAAAGGGAATACCAAACAGATAGCCGCTACCGATAAATGAGAAGGCATCAGAAGCAGCACCGCTGCCTGCAGAGATGGGTCGACCTTCGGTGAATACCATAGTGGCCCCACGGAGCAAAGTCATTGTCGCCAGTGTTGCTATAAATGCCTGAACCCTTCCCTTGGCAATAATCAAACCACTCATGGCTCCCATTGCAGCACCTCCAGCGAGAGTCAGGGTCACCACCAGCATGATGTTGAAGTCCATGCCGATCAGAGTTGCCGCCAGAGCACCACTCAGTGCCAGAATGGAGCCGACGGCCAGATCGATACCACTGGTCAGGATGACAAAGGTCATACCCACCGCAATGATGGCGTTAATAGAAGTCTGTCGCAGAATATTCAGCATATTGATGGTACTGAAGAAGCTGTCACTGATCATGGAGACAGCTACCATGAAGATCAGCAGGGCAATGACAGATTTATATTCGAACAGGAATTCTTTATTGATACGGAATTTGCGACCGCTACTTTTTATAAGCTCAGGGCTTCGTATACCTGCCTGTAAGGTTTTTTCAGTCATGATATTTCCTCTTTACGCTGCTTTACCGACAGCACAACGCATCAATTTTTCCTGGCTGGCTTCCTGGCGATCAAATTCACCGGTAATGCTTCCTTCATGCATCACCAGAACCCGGTCACTCATGCCCAGAACTTCTGGCATATCAGACGACACCAGTAAAATACTCATGCCCTTGATCTTGAATTCATTGATAAGCTGGTAGATTTCTTTCTTGGCGCCAACATCGACGCCACGGGTTGGCTCGTCCAGGATCAGCACTCTTGGATTGATCATCAAACCTTTGGCGATAGCCACTTTTTGCTGGTTACCGCCACTGAGGTTCTTGATCAGCTGTTTAGCCGTAGGCGTTTTGATATTAAAGGCTTTAATAAAGTGCTGAACCGAGTCCATCTCGTGATTGCGATCAATCTTGCCGCTGACACTCTGGAACTGTTCCAGACTGCAGAGGCTCATGTTTTCAGAAACCGAAAGCTCCAGAACAAGACCATCACCTTTGCGGTCTTCAGAGATGTACACAATCCCTGCCTGCAAACCTTCCGCCGGAGTTTTAATGCGTTTTGCTTCACCCGCTACCCGGATTTCGCCAGACTCGGCGGCATTGGCACCGTAAAGGGCTTTCATCAGCTCGGTACGACCAGCACCCATCAGACCTGAGATCCCGAGGATTTCACCTTCTTTGAGCTGGAAACTGACTTCTTTAACACCGGGGGCAGAAAGGTTTTCCACCTCCAGTGTCAGGGCACCGGCTTCTACTTCAATACGGGGATACTGTTCTTCAAGGGAACGACCTACCATCTGTTCGATGATGTCGTCCTCAGTCAGCTGTGATACAGGTGTTTCAGCAATAAAACGACCATCTCTCATGATGGTGGCATCATCACAGATCTGGAAAATTTCCTGCAGACGGTGCGAAATATAAACAATGCCCCTGCCTTCAGAACGCAGCTGACGAATCACCTTAAACAGACTTTCAGTCTCTTTATCGGTCAGAGCATCTGTCGGCTCGTCCATCACAATCACCTGTGATGAAAACGACAGTGCCTTGGCAATTTCTACCATTTGCTGAACGCCAATACTCAGCTTGCCCACCGGTGTAGAAGGGTCAAACTGCACATCGAGCATATCGAGCAGCTTCTGTGCTTCCTCACGCACAGTTTTCCAGTCAATTCTGCCGAATCGACCCATGGGTTCACGCCCCAGAAAAATATTCTCGGCAATAGACAGTTCAGGAATCAGGTTCAGCTCCTGATGAATAATGCTGACACCGCGTTCCCGGGAATCCCCGGGCCCCCTGAAAGCCACATCATTCCCGTGGTACTTCAGCTCGCCTTCATCACGGCTGTAGATACCCGTCATAACCTTCATGAGAGTCGATTTACCAGCACCGTTTTCACCCAACAGTGCCATTACCCGGCCTGGGTAAATATTCAGGCTGGCGCCATCCAGAGCCCGGACACCGGGAAATGTCTTGACGACATCTTTCATCTGGAAAACAGGTTCAGATTTTGACTGGGTACTCACTTCATCCCCCTAAAAGCTGCTAACAATGACATTTTCAGTAGTATGAAACCGACGGTATTTCACGTTCATGCTTTTAATCAGCTACAGATGCTTTAAAAAGCAACGCCAGATTTCAGAATGACATTGGCATAGGGTGTGCGTTCCCCGGTACGAACCACCGCCTTACTGAGGTCAGACTGAGCCTTGAAACACTCATGGCTGACCTGGACGACTTTGACAGGAGCCCCCTGTTCTTCTGCTAAAAGTTGAATCCGCTCTGCGAATTGCTGATACAACTCCGGACTGACGTGGATAAACTCTTTGGCAATGATGATCTCTTCTACGACCGTTTCAGAAAGCACCACATCCAGAGTATCCAGAAAACCCGGAACACCATGGGTCAAAGCCAGATCAATTCGCTCGACACTTTCACCAATGGGCAGTCCGCAATCGCAGACAGTCAACCCCTGCCCGTGCCCCAGGCTGGCAATGGCCCCGGAAAGCTGTGGGTTGAGAAGTCTGGTCTTTTTCATACTGGCCACCGTTGGTTGTTTCAGCGAGCCTTTTTCAAAAGAAAGCTCATGGCTATCAGGTTCGCATTAAGTGCTGAGTTTTAAGGTTCAGAAAAACGTTTGCGCAAACGTTTTTTTCGCCGCAACTATAACGATTCGACTGTGGATTAAAATTGACATAGGTCAATCAGAAACAAAGCCGCACAGATAAAAACACGAATGGGGCTATGGGAAATGCCGATTCGACAAGAAATTAACAGACATGAAAATGAAGGCTGTCAAAAGGGTTAAAAACAGTTCGCAGAAATCTATTATAATATAAAATAATCTTATATAATCTCAAGCATGGATAAGAGATTAGTGAAGATAGGTGAGGCAGCTCGTTTACTTGGTACAGACCCAGTAACACTACGTAAATGGGAAAGTACAGGTGAGCTGCTTCCTGCCAGAAAGACCAAAGGCGGAACTCGTTACTACGACGTGTCTGAATTGATGGGCTTAAGTAACGAAGCTGCGCCTACGCTTTGCTATTGCAGAGTCTCCAGTCACGACCAAAAGCCAGACTTAGACAGGCAGCAAGAGTTACTGGAAGCCTACTGTTCTGCAAAAGGTTGGCGAACTCAGGTTATACGTGATCTTGGCTCTGGCATGAACTACCGGAAAAAAGGACTCAATCAGCTGCTTGAGTTGATAATGAAACGCCAGATTAAACGACTGGTGATTTCACATAAAGACAGGCTGCTAAGGTTCGGTTCTGAATTGGTTTTCTCCCTATGTGAATTGCAGGGAATAGAAATAGTCATTGTACATAAAGGCGATCAGCCTTCGTTTGAGGAAGAGCTAGCCAACGATGTATTGGAAATAATCACTGTATTCAACGCAAGACTGTACGGCAGCCGAAGCAGGAAACATAAAAAGATGCTTGAGACTTTGCAAGATGTTGTTAGCTCACAAGATTGAACTCAGACCGACAAAACAACAAGCCGATTATCTTGATAGGGCTTGTGGTTCTCGTCGTCATGCGTTCAATCAACTGTTAGCCCATTTCAATCAAGAAGGCGTTAAATGGTCAAAGAAGGCTGCCAATGAAAAATACCAAGAACTCAGGCTTGAGTTTCCCTGGTATGCCGAAGTCAGCCAACGTGTCACCAGGAACACAATCGACGATCTTCATGACGCCTTTACTCACTTCTTTCGTCGGGTGAAGAAAGGAGAAAAAGCAGGTTATCCAAGATTCAAGAAGCGAGGACTACACGACAGTTTTTCTCTCAGAGAAAAACCCAAGTTCGATGTTGATGACAGAACACTTCGCATTGAGAAACTGAAAACCCGCATCAAGATGCGCCAAGAGCTGAGGTTCACAGGAACACCCTGTCAGGTGACGATCAGTAAGCGAGCCGGAAAGTATTTCGCTTCTATTTTGGTAGACACTCAGGATTACGACCCAAAAGCACAAAGCAATGAGTCTGTAGGCGTTGATTTTGGCATCAAAGATTTAGCTATTTGCTCGAATGGCAAAACCTTTGCTGCTAATCAGAAACTGAAAGGCTCTCTGAAACGACTTAACAGGAAACAGAGGGCGTTAAGCCGCAAAACAAAGGGAAGCAACCGCTATGTGAAAGCCAAGCGAGCGGTTGCCAAACTACATTACCGGACAAGTAACCAGCGATCAGCCGTACTACATGAGGTAAGTGATTATCTGACGTCAAGATTCAAAATAATCACCCTCGAAAATCTGAATGTCAAAGGCATGGTAAAAAACCGCAAACTGGCAAGAGCAATCAGTGACGCAGGTTTCGGTAAGCTGAGAGAACTGGTTGAATACAAGGCAGAGCTGAGAGGATGCCAGGTTGTGATTGCAGATCGATTCTTTCCCAGCTCGAAGAAGTGTGCGGTTCATACTTGCGACTACGTAAATGACAATCTTACTTTGTCTGATCGTGAGTGGCGGTGTCCAAAATGTAAAACTCTGCATGATAGGGATTACAGTGCGAGTTTTAACCTTGATAATTATGGTCGAGACACGTTACAGCTCGACACTAAACCCTACGCAAGAGTGGAGTTAGACACGATTCGTCGTGCATCCATGTGGACGGCGTAGATAAGTCTACATAATTACAGATTATGTCAGATTTTTAGTAGCGGAACATACCTAAGCAACCTTTTTGCTAAATTGAGCACACTAAATCAGAAATAGTGAATCCCGCCTCAGGAGCTTGCAGGTCAATTTACAGGAAACTTCATGGATTCCGTGAGGTGTTCTGATGCATCATCTGGTTAACCCTGAGTTCCTGCAGCAACAGCTCAATTTGAAACTGCTCCGCTTCAATCAGAGTTTTATAACGGGCTACCACCGCATTCATCTGATCAGGCAAGGTTCCTTTAGTGTCCAGCTCAACATTGTCTGCAATAGACTTCAATTGCGCATTGATCTCTTTTTCCTGAATACTGTTTCGGGACTGGCTTTTGTTCCGTTGGGTCTTTTTATTGATTTTGGCCTGAAGCTGTTTCAGCTCGCTCTGCATGCGATTACGGTAGGTCCGAATGCGCTTTTGTCTCAAAGCAATACGATCTTCGATCATCCGGGCGCGGACCTTTTCGTCCATTCCCCGCAGCTTATCCATATCAAATGGCTCAAGCGGTGCTGCCAACCCCTTAAGCTCAACGGGTTTGGCATTACTGTCACATTTTTCTTCTGTAAAAACCACAGCGCCATTTACCTGACATTTGTAAATTGGCTTCGCGTACCCTGTAACCGGAATCAATAAAATGCCGACGCCCAGTAAAAGTTTTCTCAAATCCATGATGATGCCCTGACTTAATACCTTTTCTTTACTATAGTCAGAGCCCGGATCGGAAAATGAATATCAAGACGACCTGTTCCCTTCTTCTTACCCGTGGAATGATTACAAAGATCAGTGTGACGCTGACTCACTGTTTTTGATATCTGCGCATCAGTACCCACAGATAACTGCTCACCGCCAGTGCAATCACTCCAAGCAATATTTTCAGAACAACCTGGGAAACCAGCCAGACTGAAGCCCCTATGCCCAGCCATAATAATGCCAGAGCCCGATACCCTATTTTGGGTGAGAGTGCCCTGTCATGCAGGTACTCTTTCAGGACCGGACCGAACCTGGGATGCCCTAACAGCCACTGATTCAATTTTGGTGAAGAGCGAACGCTGAGCCACAACGCCATCAACAGAAACACCGTCGTTGGCATCAGAGGCAACAGAGCACCTATAACGCCCAGAACAATGCAAAGTACTGCCAACCCCTGATACAAGAGTCGCAACAATGGATTTCTGACCAGAAGATTGCCTTTTTCTTTTGTTACCTGATCAGTCAAACGGGGCTCTTTACACTTACTCAAATGTCGCTTCCTGAATACGCTTTACATACTCCAGCTCTGTGAGTTTTCTCAGAACTTCATAGTAATCCTGCTGATGGGTGTCACCGACGGCCAGATACTCTCCTGAGCGACACTGTATTTTTCCTGGCGAAACCCGATAAACAACCAGCGTTGGATCAATCGCCATAACCTGATCAACATACTCGATATCGTCCGGAATACAGAATTCGTAGGACACCGCTGTCAAACTGTCCTCTGTACCACGCAGGCCCTCCTTGTTCAGCTCATTGAGATCAAACTGGATCTTGGCCATATCCCCCACTTTCCAGCCCAGCGTAGAGCAACCACTCACTAACAGAGCCAGCAGGAGTAGAGCAGGAGCTTTCGATGACATAAGCAAAGCCTTTAAAGATTAACTGCGTGACTATAGTAACTCTTTTCTCTGCTTCATGGTGGTTAATCACGAAAAGGATGCACATACGACTAAAAGCAGAAATAACCCAGATTAGAATGATCACCCAAAATATATCTATACTGATATCCTCTGCACTCAATATCGATCAATTATGCATTCCCAAGTTATTGTTCGAGTCGCTCTGGTGATGCTGATCCTAACTGCCAACAGCAGTTTTTCAGCCTTTGAGCATGAGATTTCCGAGTTAACCAGGGGGCATCAGCGGACCAGTGACTATCTGGACAGTATTCGTAACAATCGTCCACTACTCCAGACGTTTATGAATCAACTGCCAAAAGGCGGTAATCTCCGCCATCACCTTATGGGGGCCATCGAACCCAAGGAAATCATTGATATTGCGATAGAACGTGGGTTCTGCATATACAACAACCAGCACATGGCCCCGTGTGACTGCTGCGCCCAGTCCGTGAAGGAGTTCGTCGATAATGGAGAAAACCATGCAGCTCTGATCAGGCAGCTATCGCTTCCTGACAGTCACGATCCTGTCGAAGTACGTAGCAAGCTTGCCTTCAGCTACCTTCCCACCGTTAAGGCCCTGTTCGATGGGATAGATGCCCACTTCATTTCATATTTACGTAAAAGGGCCCTTGTTGATGGGCTTTCCTACATTGAATCAACTATTTACTGGGATGAAGCAAACGGGCCTGATAAGTTATTTTCCCTTATCACCGATCTTCCCAAACCGAACCCTGACAGCACCCAAAGTCTGGAAGACTTTCGTGCCAGGCTGAGTTCCCAATCAGATTTTCAAACCCAGTTAAAGACCGCTGCCAGAACGGTGGCTGACGCCTTGAAAGCTTCTGACGACCATTTGAAGTGCTCTCTCAGTCCCTATCACCCTGCCTGCTCTGTTACCGTCCGGTTTCTGCAGGAAGTTCACCGGACCGATCCCCTGCCCCGGGTTTACGCCCAGATGATCTTTGCCTTTGAACTGGCTCAATTGAGTCTCTCCGGCAATGATCCTCAAGTGCTGGGCATTAACATAGGCGGATCTGAAAATAATAATACGGCGCTGAATGATTACCTCAGTCATATGAAAATGCTGAGTTTTCTGAAAAACCACAAACAATACCCTCTGGTGAAAGAGCATATCAGCCTTAATGCAGGAGAACTGGCCGAAGCCACGGTTGAGGATTTTTACTATCGAACCACCATGGCGGATGCTATTCAGATCGTTCAGCCCAAACGTGTAGGCCACGGAATAAGCCTCATGGCACAGAACTGTCTGAAGCAGTCTGGCTCCGGCAACGAAGAATACGCCAACTGCAGTGCCCAACTGCTCAAAACCATGCTGGATAATGAAATTGCTGTTGAAATTCCACTCACCAGTAACCAGCGATTGAGCGGTAAAGGGCCCAACAGCGGTCACCCCTTTCCTGTTTATGTAAATAGTAATATTGTAGTGACGCTGGCTACTGACTATCCGGGTATTCTGAAAGTCGATTTGACCAGTCAGTTTGTAGAGGCCGTCTACAGCTTCAGCCCTGATCAAACCGGCAACAGTATTCTCCTGCCCTTTGACCAGATTGTTGAGTTTGCACGCAACAGCCTGGAGTACAGTTTTCTGCCCGGTCAGAGCCTTTGGTTGAAGGCTGAAGACCACGCCAGATATCAAAAAAGGGTTCCGGCCTGCCTGGATCTTGAATCAGAAGCCTGCAAGAAATTTGTTAGCGGTAATACCAAGGCGAGGCTCCAGAGAGATCATGAATCAAGGCTGAAAGACTTCATGTTAACAGCACCTTTAGAGTAGAAAGCCATGACTCCCCCCTTACGGACTACCACGTAACTTGCAAAACAAGAGTAACAAAATGGCAAAAGAATTCGTCTCCAGATCTCAGATTGGCTTTCTGATATTTCTCTGCTTCTGTCTCCTGATTCTGAAGCATCAGGCTCATGCCAGGGATCACCTGAAAGTCTCTCCCGGAAACTGTACACCCTCATACTTGGGTAAGCACTTTCATGACGTGCTGCCCTGCTACCTGAAGCAGAAAGATAAGAATTATCAATGGAGTGTTTCGGCCGCCACCGAAGAGAGCGTGGAGCTGGATGGAAAAGTGCTGAAGGTCAAAGTGTACCCTGTCAGTATGAAGTCTCTGCGCTGGACTGTTGGCGAGCAGGAGAAAGTCTCTGACCCGGTCTGGGAGCACCGAGTCACGGTTTATGTGCCGGAAAAAGTCAGCGCCGACACAGCGCTGCTCAATATCAATGGCGGCATCATCCACTGGCCTGAAGATCAGCCCGATAATAACAAGAGGTTCACCGATGCCCTGCATTTTTCCCATATAGCCGCCAAAACCCGGTCAGTCGTCGTTGACCTGAAAGATATTCCAAACCAGTTCCTGCAATTTGGAGACAAAAAACCACTCAAGGAGGATGCTCTGATTGCCTATACCTGGCAAAAATTCCTCGATAACCCGGAGAAAAACTATAACTGGCCACTCCGACTGCCTATGGTCAAGGCTTCCGTTAGAGCCATGGATACGGTTCAGGCACTGTTGAAAGAGAAGCATATAAAAATTGACCGTTTTGTATTAGCCGGGGGATCAAAACGAGGCTGGACGGTCTGGCTGACTGCAGCAATGGACAACAGGGTCTCTGCCATTATACCCATGGTCATTGATGTGCTTAACCTGCAAGACAGTATGCGTCACCATTTCAATAGCTACCAGGGCTGGGCTCCGGCTATCAAAGATTATCATTCCCTGATGCACACACTCGGTACCCAACCTCTGACTCAGTTAATGGAAGTGATCGACCCCTATTCCTATCTCTCTCAGCTGGCCATGCCAAAATACATCATCAATGCCACGGGCGATGATTTTTTCTTACCCGATTCCAGCCGCTATTACTTTAATGACCTGAAAGGCGAAAAATGGTTGAGATTTCTTCCTGACCTGAGGCATTACATTCTCAGAATGGATCAAACACTGGTCAGTGAAACCATCGAATCCTTTTACGGAGCCACCATTGAAGATCGTCCCATGCCCAGGATCAACTGGGATGTCTCTGGGCAAAACCTGAAAGTGGAAGCCTCAATGCCCCCCAAGGCCATGAAACTCTGGACTGCAGAAAATCCTGAAGCCAGAGATTTCCGAACCAGCCCTGACAACCCCAAGGTCAACCGTTTTAAATCCGAAGCACTCAAATTCCATTGCCATAAGAGCTGTCGGGCCGATGTTGCATTGAAAGCTCCCGAAAAAGGTTGGAAAGCCAGCTTTGTAGAACTGATCTATCCCAACCCACCTTATCGTGACTTGTCATTTACTACCTGGGTGTTTGTCACTCCGGATGTTTATCCTGAGCACAGCAGCAAGACGGCCCACGGTCAGAGCCATCCATAAACCATATAACGCATTGGATTGTCCGGGCACTGCTCAAGCCCACACTCAAAGAAGACTGAAACGATATTGGCAACAATCAGAAACACCAGAAATGCAAAGGCCAAATGGGAAAACCCTCGAATTCTTGGGTCTCTCGCTTCTGAAACCTCGTCCTTGTATGCATGCAATTCAAATTGTCTGGAATAGCCTACGACCAGTGCGATGTACACGATTAAAGCAGAGCACAGAATATACAACCAGGTATACATATGCAGCCCCAGAAAAGCTGAGCCATATCCTTGAGGTGTTGTCACATGCAGTGCAATTTGCCTAAGAGAAATAAAGCTCGTCAAGACAGCTGCCAGCAGCGACAGACTGTAATGGCCAGGTCGAATATGATACCTCATATTGAGCAGGAACCCCGAGGCAATGATTAGTATTCCCTGCCGCTGCAATATACAGAGAGGGCAGGGTAACTCCCCCATCACAAATTGAAACCAGAAAGCGACAACCAGAAGAAGACAGATGGCTGTCAATTCAAAAACACTGGCAAATTTTACAAGATCATTGATCTCACTGCGAGAGTTCATAATCGATCTCCGACAGGTCTCTATAGATAAATTTCCAGGTGCTCAGAAATATGATGCATAAAAATCAATGCAATCAGAACGAGAGAAATGCTGAAACAGACAATTCCCCATTTTCGATTGAACCAGGCGACAATCATCGCAAATAATATGAAGATAAAAGACAGCAAAGCGAAAGGCATTACCTATACTCCCCGGCCCGACGAGACTGTTCCAGCAATGCCGCGCTGCACTGATAAGGCGTTAAAAAGTGACTTCGGGCACCAATCTCGGGCAGGCTCCTGAACATGAAAGTTTCATAAGAGCATAGCTCTGTCATTTTTTATTGTCAGATAAGAAGCGTCTGTTGAAAGGACGCTTTTAAGAAAGCAGATGTCTGGCTAGGAGGCTGACTGAGAATAGCGCCCGTAGCGAGGACGGCAGAAAATTGAGGATGAAAATTCGGTTTTGTGAGGAGAATAGCGAGCTATTTGACGAACAAAAGCGGATTTTCAGACCTATTTGCTGCCGCCGCACGACTGCATGGATGCAGGAGCTAGAGCAACGCAGGAGCAGTTGCCGCGTAGGGCAGACTATTCTCGGTCAGCCTCCTAGGGAAGCAGCCAGCCCATTGGCTGGCTGTATACCCGAAAAATCAGGCGAAAGGACGGATACCCACTTTATTGCGAATATCCTGCAGAAACGGCACGGCTTCAGCACGGGCTTTTTCCGCACCTTTTTTCAGCTCAGCTTCAATAAATGCCGGGTCAGCCATCAACGCGTTATAGCGCTCACGAGGCTCCCTGAGTACATTGTTGATGTATTCAAAGAGTTCATTTTTCAAGTCACCCCAGCCAGCACCGGCTTCGTACTGCTGTCGTTTTTCAGCCACCTCCTGTTCCGTCGCAAAGGCTGAAAAGATCTGAAACAGAGTACAGGTTTCCGGGTCTTTAGGTTCACCAGGCTCCAGAGAGTTGGTTTTGATCTTGCGGATCAGCTTGAGCAGCTTTTTCTCTGGCACAAACAACGGGATGGTGTTGTCGTAGCTCTTGCTCATCTTGCGACCGTCAAGACCATTGAGAACCGCTGTGTTTTCACCCACCACGGCTTCAGGCAGCACAAACCTGGTTTTGTAGTGGTGGTTCATTCGACCGGCAATATCCCTGGCCATTTCCAGATGCTGAACCTGATCACGACCCACTGGAACACGGTTGGCATTGAACATCAGGATATCCGCCGCCATCAGGATCGGGTAATTGAACAACCCCATCAGCACGCCCTTGTCCGGGTCAGACTCGCCCGCTTCCTGATTGCTCTGGGTAGCTGCTTTATAGGCATGCGCACGATTCATCAGACCTTTGGCGGTCATGCAACCAACAATCCAGTTCAGTTCCATAATTTCCGGAATATCAGACTGACGATAAAAAGTGACACGATCGGTATCCAGACCCAAAGCCAGCCATGTCGCGGCAATTTCCAGCCCGGACTGATGAATACGCTTGGGATCTCGCCCCTTGATCAGGGCATGGTAGTCCGCCAGAAACAGGTAGGACTGAATGTTTTCGTCACGGCTTTCTTCAATCGCAGGACGGATAGCACCCACATAATTGCCCAGATGCGGCGTGCCTGTGGTGGTAATACCGGTTAATACTTTGGTCTTTGTCATGGGGTCACTCATAGGCCTCACGAAGTGGCAATGGGCACTTTACTGGAAACGGGAAGGCAGCATTATAGAAGAGGCAAGGCAGGCAGCTCAACCGCAGGGGGCACTGCTGTCCGGTTAAACACACTCAAGCCCCATAGTCAGGGACGTCTGAAGCTTGAATATTTTTAACCGGACAAGAAGACTATTCTGGTTTCTTGTGACAGCGTTTCCTACTACAAACAGGTTTGCTTGGGCAGCTCAAACCGTAGCAGACGATATTTTCATAGAAGGTGGAACCTGGAGGGCAAGAATCCCAGGTTGTAAAAATAGAGCAACGAAAAGGATTGCAGCCATCACCATTACATAAATGGCAAGCAGGAGAAAACTGTTCAACAGTGCATGTACATCTGGAGCAGTCACCATGGAACGATGGGCTCTCGCATTTGGAGCAAAAATCGTCTTCATTGCCAGCTGCATAGCTAACTTTATTGCTACCCTCATTGCTACCTTTATCACTCTCGCTCTGGTCGTTCAAAGCTGGGCGGAAGAAGGGTGAGAAATACAAGGCGCCAACAAATAACCCACATGACTTCTCACCATTATCCGATACCGTTTCATATCCAAATTCAAATCCTTTGCCGACGGTAGACTGGACGCAGATGTCCAGGTGACCTGCGTTCTGATTTCTGTTTTTGAATACGTAATAGCTTCTGGATACGTATTGATAGCCATTGTCGTTTTTTTCAATATGAGCAAAGGAAGTGAGCCAGGTGGCTAGCTGCTCATACGTTGCGTCAAGCCAATCAAAGTTGGCGGTGTGCTGTGTGTCCTGGACGACAACACCAAGTAGTCGCGGGTATGCACAGACAAACGAATCAGGTGCAGTTCCGGGGATGACCTTACCAATCAGATTGCCAGCATCTGTTCCAGTGTCGGAAGGCATGCACATCAGGACATCGGGATGAGCAGCCTCAAAGATATCTGTCGTTAATTCGCCAGCATCTTTCATCATGCCAGAGCTGGAACCAGCTTGCATGTTCCCGGGACAGGTATCGGCACGAACATTGAGGGTAATTGTGGACAATAAAACCAGCGCGAAAAAAAGCCTATGTATGAGGGGTTTCATAAATAACTCTTTTTTCATTGTTCAGTAAAACGGATGTAGGAAAAGAGTAAAAAACGCCAAGCGACTTTTTATAGAATCAAAGTACAAATGAACGACAAAAGTCACCTTAATCATGCACTAAAAGTCTGGGGAGTAGGAGCCTTGCTCGCGTGTTTTCGATTGGATCAGAATTCATCAGCCTGATTCTGAGCAGCCAAGACTACACATGCACCGACTGATAATAGCAAACCCCTGATAAGTCTGCCCGAATAGAGACATTCTCATGATGTGTCGTACTTATTCTTATTGGTTTTATCTCATCCGACATCACACTGCCGACCCTGAAAGAACAGGTGTGCACTGATTTGTAAAATTGAGACATTATCCAGATAGCTCTTAAGGCACCGGATACTGACAAGAGCCGACATTCGTCGGCTCTTTCTGACACTCACACTTCAGATCTTCAAACAATTTTCAAGGAAACCGATGCTGTCTCAACGGCTCTCTTACTGAGCGATCTGAAGCGTAGCAGCAAGAATACAGCAGAAAGCGTCAGTGCCAGCACTAAGCCAATCCAGAGACCATGAGGACCCATAGGTTCATCGGCAATAAAATCCGTCAATCCCAAGGTATAGCCCAGTGGCAGGGCTATACCCCAACAGGCAATCAGAATAATGATCATGGGTACCCGGGTGTCTTTGTAACCCCTTAACGCACCATTGGAAGCGACCTGAATACCATCGGCATACTGGAACAGTGCAGCAAAGATCAACAGCTGGGCAGCCAGCGCTTTAACCGCAGTATCCTGGGTATAAAGCGATGTCAGAGCGTCGGCAAACGCCCAGATAACAGCAGCCATCAGGGTGGCGGTCAGCAGGGTCGCTACGATACCCGAATACCCCGAGAATCTTGCAGCCTGAGGATCACCGGCCCCCAGAGCCTGGCCTACCCGGATGGTTATTCCCATGGATAGACTCAACGGCACCATAAAGGCCATGCTGGCAAGATTCAATGCAATCTGGTGACCTGCAACGGTCACGGCGCCCAGTTTACCGATAACCAGAGCGACCGCCGAAAATATACTGGCTTCAAAAAAGATGGCCAGACCGATGGGGACACCCAGTTTCAGGTGCGCAGCAATGCGACCTATTTCAGGCCATTCAAAGCGTTCAAACAGATTCACTTCTTTATGCTTTTGATCGAACCGGGTGTAGCAGAACATCAACAGGCACATCACCCAGAAACAGATGGCCGTCGCATAGCCACAACCTACGCTACCCATCTCCGGAAAGCCGAACTTGCCATAAATCAGTACATAATTAATCGGAATATTGATCAGCAAACCGACAAAGCTGATGAGCATAGCCGGTTTGGTAATGGAGCGTCCTTCGCAATAACTGGCCATGGTTTGATATAAACAGATTCCGGGCACACCCCAGGCCAATGCCTCAAGGTAAGCATCGGTTTTGGCAGCCATTTCGGCATCGACTTCCAGCACATTGAGCAGTGGCATGGCGTTCATCATCAACACCATGCCGACCACACTTAACACCAGAGACAGCCACATGGCCTGACGAACCGGTGAAGCAATCCAGTCTATTTTTCCGGCACCAAAAAGGTGGGCGACCGTGGGTGTTGTCGCCATCAGGATACCCCTGATTAACAAATAAATCGGGACCCAGATACTGGAGCCAATGGCCACCGCTGCCAGATCTTCCGCAGAGTATTGACCTGCCATACTGGTATCCACAAAGCCCATACCGGTAGTCGCCAGCTGCGCACCCAGAATCGGGGCAGATAGATAAATAAGTTCTTTAAGTTCCTTAGAATATCGTTGGTATAGCGTTGGGCTGGCTGTCATTTTTCCTCACTGCTCTGATGGGCTTTTACCAATACTGAATCGGGGTGAAAGTTGAACCATCTTACCAGTCACATAACAACATTTGATATGGCTATTTTGCCGTGACTTTTTGAGGCCTTGCGCGGGATTTTTACCTATTTCCTTTTGCCGGTTTCGCCTTTTGACGACATATTTGCTACTGTCGGTGGATGCCTGAATTACCTGAAGTTGAAACGACCCGAAGAGGTATTGCACCACATATTATTGGTCAGACCGTATCGGATGTTATTGTTCGCAATCCACAACTGCGCTGGCCGGTTCCGGAACATTTGCAACAGCATTTATCCGGGCAGATTATCCGTGCAGTCACCCGACGGGCGAAGTATCTCCTGATCAAAACCGACGCTGGAACCTTATTGGTTCACCTGGGGATGTCCGGAAGCCTGCGCATACTGAAAGAACCGCAGGAAGCCCGAAAGCATGATCATGTCGATCTGGTTTTCAGTCATGGGATAAGACTGAGATACACCGACCCAAGAAGGTTCGGAGCGGTTCTGTGGATCGACGACGATGTGATGAAACATGACTTGTTAGGCAAACTCGGCCCGGAGCCTCTCAGTGATGAATTCACAGCCCAGAGACTTTATCTCAAATCCCGGGGGAAAAAACAGCCGGTAAAAACGTTCATCATGGACAGCCATGTTGTCGTTGGGGTCGGGAATATTTACGCCAATGAAGCCCTGTTCAAAGCAGGCATCCGGCCTGACAGGCCCTGCGGAAAAATTTCCAAAGCCCGTTACGAGCGACTGACCGAAAGCATCAAAGAGACTCTGGCAAAAGCCGTTAAACAGGGTGGCACAACACTGAGGGATTTTGTCGGAGGCGATGGCAAGCCAGGTTACTTCAAGCAGGAACTGGCCGTCTATGGACGCAAGGGAGAAGCCTGCGTGCATTGTTCAACACCGATAGTAGAGATCCGGCTGAGTAATCGCAGTACCTGTTACTGTAAAAAATGCCAGCGTTAGTCTGAACCGGTATTTAACGGACCTTTTGAGGATTAGACATAGTTACAGAAACAAAATAGACTCGCACCGTTGGTTGGGGTGTCCGGAATGAATGTTTTCCGGACTGAGAGAGACCCATTGAACCTGAACCGGATCATACTGGCGTAGGAAACCGACGATTGAACGGGCACTCTATCCCCGGGAGGATTTCCCGGCACCGTTCTTCAGACACCTTTCTACGTCAGTTCGAAGAAGTAAACCGAACGATGACTAATGAGACGCCAATTGCCCTTACCATTGCCGGATCGGACAGTGGTGGTGGCGCCGGTATACAGGCAGACCTGAAAGCCTTTTCAGCATTGGGTGCCTACGGCTGCAGTGTTATTACCGCTCTGACCGCCCAGAATACTCAGGGCGTGCAGGGTATTTTTGACGTTGAGCCTGCCTTTATCCGTCAACAACTGGATTCAGTCTTTTCCGACCTTGCCATCAAGGCCGTAAAAGTGGGCATGTTGAGCCAGCCAGACGTCATCACAACGGTAGCGGATGCTCTGGCTCACTACCGCCCGGCCTATCTTGTGGTTGACCCTGTGATGGTGGCTACCAGTGGTGACGTTCTGCTGCACCAGAACGCTATTGAGACTCTCAGGCAATCACTGATTCCCAAAGCCAGTCTGATCACCCCCAATCTGCATGAAGCTGCGGTACTGCTTGACCGCCCGGTGCCCAAAAATCCGGATCAGATGATCGATATGATTGGACCTTTGCTGGCGCTTGGCTCGCGGGCGATTCTTCTTAAAGGTGGTCACCTGAGTGCTGGCAATAGTGATGATAAGGCCACTGATTTTTATCACGACGGGAGTTCTTTGCACCGACTGGAATCCAACTGGATAAAAACCGTTAACACCCACGGCACAGGCTGCACACTCTCCTCAGCGATCACCGCATTGCTGGCTCGTGGCTACTCCATGAGTGAAGCCATTCCAGAGGCCAAAAAGTACATTGCCCAAGCCATTGCCCATGCCGATCAGCTGAGCATCGGTGAGGGTAGCGGACCTGTACACCACTTTTACAACATCTGGTGATCCGGTCTGAATGTTTGATGTTTTAGTAAAAAATGCTGCTCTGGCTTATGGTGAGAAGGTTATTTTTAGTGGTCTTGACCTGACTCTCGCAGGAGGCGAGTGGACCTGTCTGCTCGGTGGCAGCGGGGTTGGCAAAACCAGCCTGTTGCGTTTGATTGCCGGTTTATCCACAGGCCAGCCTTCTATTCCCCAAAAAAATGTCTTAACCACGGCCGGCACCGTGCTCTGTCAGGATGGCTTTTCCCTTGCAGGTCGCATTGCCTGGATGGCCCAGCAGGACCTGCTGCTGCCCTGGTTCTCTGTCATTGACAATATTACGCTGGGTGAACGGCTCAGAAGCTCTCTCTTTAGACGAAAAAAAGTCCCTGCCGAAGAAATGGCAAGAGCCAGACATATTCTTGAGCAGGTTGGCCTTGTGGATAAGTCTGACGAACTACCCCAGAACCTTTCCGGTGGACAACGACAGCGCGTCGCCCTGGCCAGGACCCTGATGGAAAATCGCCCCCTGGTGTTGATGGACGAACCCTTTGGCGCCCTGGACGCCATCACCCGACTGAATCTTCAGGACCTTGCCTGTGAGTTACTGGCTCATCGGACGGTGCTGTTGATCACCCATGACCCTCTGGAAGCCCTGAGGCTGGGCCATCGTATTTATCACCTTCAGGGTCATCCCGCAACATTAACCGAAGCCATTATCCCGCCCGGTACGCCACCCAGATCGTTGGAAAACAGGACCTTGCTGAGCCTGCAGGGTGAACTGCTGGAACGACTGAGACATGAGGAAGAGCGTAAATGAAATTCTGGATGCCGCTGCTCAAGCCTTTTCTGGTAGTTCTCGGCCTGTTAGTCCTTTGGGAATCCATTGTCGTACTGTTTTCTATGCCTGACTATATATTGCCGGGACCACGGGCAGTGTTGAACAGTATGTACGACAATGCTTCTTTGCTGTGGGAACACACGCTCGTCACCCTGACAGAGATGCTGCTGGGTCTGGTTCTGGGGGTTCTGTCGGGCATCCTGCTGGCTATGATTCTGGTCTATTTCGTAACGCTTCGACCATGGCTTCTACCACTGCTGCTCATTACCCAGGCGGTCCCGGTCTTTGCATTGGCTCCCATACTGATGCTCTGGTTTGGCTATGGTCTGGCTTCCAAAGTGGTCATGACCATTCTGGTGATTTTCTTTCCGGTTGCCACCTGCTGCTATGACGGCCTGCGCCACACTCACCAGGGCTGGCTGGACATGGCAAAGACCATGGGCGGAAACCGTTTTTCCGTACTGCGACATATCCGCTGGCCGGCAGCCCTTCCTGCCCTGGCCTCCGGCCTGAGGGTTGCGGTTGTTGTGGCTCCCATAGGTGCTGTTGTTGGTGAATGGGTAGGCTCCAGCGCCGGGTTGGGCTACCTCATGTTGCAAGCCAATGCGCGCCTGTGGGTAGACCAGATGTTCGCAGCGCTGACAGTACTGGCTTTCTGCTCTGTCGGTCTCTACTTCATGACCGATCTGGCTCTGAAAAAACTTATCCCCTGGCAACCTGCCACCTGACTCTGCTGAGGACTCATCATTTTGCTCGTACAAAAACTATTCAGAAAAGTGTCGGTTCTGCTGTCGCTTCTGTTGGCCACCTCACTTTCATTCGCCCAGCCTGATAAAGAGCTGAACCTGATGCTGGAGTGGTTCGTCAATCCGGATCATGGGCCTATCGTGATTGCCCAACAAAACGGCTACTTCAGGGATCAGGGGTTGAAAGTAAACATACAGGAGCCTGCTGATCCTAACCTGCCTCCCAAGCTGGTTGCCGCCGGTGATGTTGACCTCGCCGTCTATTATCAACCCAGCTTGACCCGAGGCGTCGCCAATGGCCTGCCTCTGGCCTGGGCGGGTACCCTGGTTGCGACACCTCTGGACGGACTGATTGTCCTGGAAGATGGGCCGATCAAATCCCTGAAAGACATGAAAGGGAAAACCATTGGCCTGAATATTGGCGGCAATGAGAACGCTTTTCTGGATACGCTGTTCAAACCTTACGGTTTTTCTTCGAAAGATATCAAGATGGTGAATGTCGGCTGGAACCTGTCTTCTTCCCTGATGTCAGGCCGTGTTGATGCAATTATGGGTGCCTACCGGAACTTTGAACTGAACCAGCTGGCCATCGAAGGTCGACAAGGCAAAATGTTCTATTACGAAGAAAATGGTATCCCTCCCTACGACGAACTGATTTTTATTGCCAACAGCAAGAAGCATGACAAGCAGGTGATCAGGAAATTCCTGCGAGCCATCGAACTGGGCACCCAGTTTATTGTCAACAATCCGCAAGTCTCCTGGGAGATTTTCAGAGATTACAGCCCCAAAAAGCTGAATAACGAGCTTAACCGACGGGCATGGATTGATACGCTGTCACGCTTTGCTCTCAGGCCCTCTGCCAGAGACACAGGGCGCTATGATCGTTTTGCCCGATTTCTCGAAGACCATGGCGATCTGAAAAACATTCCACAAGCCAAAGACTACATGCTGAATCTCTGACGAGCAGAGGGCAAAGCAGCTTCAGGTCAGCTGCCTTGCCTGACAGGCATCCAATAAATCAATCAAAATTCATCGTAATACCGTAGTTTCCTTATCTGTTCCAGTGACTGCACTGGAACTTTAACGGCGCTGTAGCTGTCAAATGCCTTATTTTCTGGATTGAATGCTTCATAGACAAATTCGTTACCATCAACTTTAATGACTTTGGTAATACCCAAACCACCAATCGGGTTTAAAATATTGGCTGACGATTTAAAGTCATTTAAATCAACATCTTTATATTTAAGATCGAAGAGCAGTCTATCCACCGTGTCTTTGGGGGAAACAAATCTAAGATCGAAGATCAATCTTTCCCCGGTGTCTTTGGGGGAAAACCATACACCAGAATAAGCTATTAATTTAAGATTCTGTCCCGGGATTTCTATGACCGTATCATATCTACCGTACAATATGTCCTCACTGTGGTATTCACCATATCCTGTAATAATAAACTTTACCGGATATTTATAACGATGAGGTGGGTGGTAAGTAATATATTCGTTAAAAGGTAAATCACCTTTAATAAGCCAGGTGCCTATTATCCCGTTTTCCACTTCATCGCACTGAGGTGGGTGGTGATTAATATATTCATTCAAAGGTAAATCATATTTAATAAGCCAAGCACCTGTCTCTTTTTCCACTTCTTCAGCGTGTAAATAAGTAAAAGACAGAAATATCATTATGTAAGCTGCACATTTAATTTTCATTATCAGGTTTCTCCTATCCAAAAAACGTCAGACCAATGGAATATGGATTAAGTTCCAGAGATGCCTGAAAAAAAAATCCCTATCCCATGGCGATCTGAATAACGTTTCAGAAGCCAAAGCCTGGATGCTGAATCTCGGATGAGCAGAAAGCAAAGCAGCTTCAGGTCAGCTGCCTTGCCTGACAGGCATCAAAAAAGTCAATCAGAGTTCATCGTAATACCGTAGTTTCTTTATCTGTTCCAGTGACTGCGTTGGAACTCTAACAGCGCTGTATCTGTCAAATACCTTATTTTCCGGCTTGTACTCTTCGTAGATAAATTCATTACCATCAACCTTTAGAACTCTGGTAATAGCTAAACCACCAATAGGGTTTACAATATTGACTGGCAATTTAAAATTGTATATATCAACGTCTTTTTGTTTAAAATCGAAAATCAATTTTTCCTCCATATCTTTGGGGCAAAACCATACACCAGAAACCGCTATTACTTTAAGATTCCGTTCCGGTACTTCTACAACCGAATCATATCTACCGTACAATATATCCTCACTGTAGTATTCACCATATCCTGTAATAATGAACGTTACCGGATCTTTATAGCGATAAGGTGGGTGGTAAGTAATATATTGATTAAAAGGTGAATCATCTTTAATAAGCCAGGTGCCTATTATCCCATTTTCCACTTCATCGCAATGATGTGTGTGGTGATTAATATATTCATTCAAAGGTAAACCATATTCAACAAGCCCAGTACCTGTCTCTTTTCCCACTTCTTCAGCGTGTAAATTAGTAAAAGACAGAAATATCATTGTGCAAGCTGCATATTTAATGTTCATTATCAGGTTTCTCCTATCCAAAAAACATATAAGTACTCAACCATACGAAATCATATTTTCTGACTCATTGTTCAGGCACTCGCGGCAACTGCTCCTGCGTTGCAACTCTGGTCGCATAGCTTGCTATGTTCCCGTCGTTGCGCCTTGCAGAGCACCTGCCCAATAAGCCAGAAATATTCGATTCCGTATGGCTGAGTACTTATAGACCGATGGAATATAAATTAAGTTCCAGAGTTGCCTGACAAAAAACCTGGGGGAATAGAACTGTCGTGCGTAGTTTTATTCCACCTTAGCGATCTGAAAAACATTCCACCCACCAGAAACTGCATGCTGAATCACCGATGGGCAGAGGACGAACCGGCCTCAGACAAGTTGCTCTGCCCGTCAGGCCTCAAAAAAATCAGTCGGATATCATCAAGATGCGGTAGTTGCTTTATCTGTTCCAGTGACTGATCCGGAACTTTAACAGCTTTGTATCTGTCAAGTTCCTTGCTATCTGGATTGCATTCTTCGTAGATAAATTCGTTAGCATCAACTTGTACAACTCTGGTAAGACATAAACCACCAGCTGGGTTTAAGATTTCTTTTCCGACTCTAAGACGATCTAAATCAACGTCTTTACTCTTAACATCAAGAATCATTTTTTCCTGTGAGTCTCTGGGAAAGAACCATACACCACTGCCAGCTATTGCTTTACCACTGAGTATTGGCATTTCTACAACCAGATCATATCTGCCGTATAATACATCCTCGCTAAAGCATTCACCACATCCTCTAATATTGAACAATGCCGGTTCTCCAAGCTGACAAGGTGGATGGTAAGTTATATATCTATTAAAGGGTAAATTATCTCTGATAAGCCAAGTGCCTATTATCTGCTTTTCCACTTCATCGGCGTGTAAATAAGTAAAAGACAGAAGTAGTATTATGTAAACTGCATATTTAGGTTTCATTTTCAGGTTCCTGGCATCAAAAACAACACATAGCTCAGTGAAATATATATTAAGTATCCAGAGATACCTGACAAAAAATTACGAAGGACAGCACTGTCGTGCTGCCCATCAATTGGGTGATAGATGGAATTAAGTACCGGGTCAGTCAGGCGAAACCAAGGGGTCAGGTACTTAATATTCTGGCTGAAGATCCTTGTCCAAAACCCTGAGCAGACCGGTTAGCGATCGTATCTCGTAATCAGGTCTGCGATCGCCATTGAACGCCTTGTCAGCAGGATTAAACCAGACGGTTCCAATTCCCAGTGCTCCGGCACCAGCGACATCGGCTTTCAGGCAATCCCCCACATGAAGGGTCTCATCGGGAGTCACACCGGCACGTTCCATGGCTTTCAGGAACAGAGTCGGCTCTGGTTTCAGACTGTTGTAATCCTCTGCCTTGAGAGCAAAATCGAAAAACTCACTGACCGATAATTTCTCAACATCGACATTGCCATTAGTAACCGCAGCCAGTGTATAGTCTGCTGACAGATGAGAGAGGACCGGCTGAACTTCGGGAAAACACTTCACATCATGACGCCACTCCATAAACTCCCGCATCAAGTCACCGGCAATTTCTTCCGCTCTTGATTCCGGGCAATCGCAGTCTTGCAGAATCTTCTGCAGAGAAAACCGGCGCAGTTCCGTAATCTGATATTTGAGCTGCGGATGATCCTCCAGGAGTTTGACCCGATACTCAAACACTTGTTTGGGGTTCATTCTTTCGTGGGTTTCTGGCCAGTATTCACAGAGTTTTTTCCAGGCTTTCTGTTCTGCCCGAATCAGCACCGGCATATTTTCCCAGAGTGTGTCATCCAGATCGAAAGTGATCAGCTTTATCATTATTTTTTCCTTTTGGGTTCTTTTATTGCTGAAGGCTCCTGATCTTCGGTAACTCTCTCTTCCCTATCAGACGGTTCATTAACAGAGGACGCCTTACTGATTCTCTGTGCTCTCGGATGAGCCTTATCATATACGTCGGCCAGATGTTGAAAATCAAGATGGGTATATATCTGGGTAGTAGCGATATCACTGTGCCCCAACAGCTCCTGAACCGCCCTGAGATCGCCACTGGACTCCAGCAGATGACTGGCAAAAGAGTGTCTCAGCAAGTGAGGATGCATACGCCCAGAGAGCCCCCTGTCTCTGGAAAGCTGACTCACACGGTTTTGCACCTGACGGGCACTGATACGATTACCCCGCTTTGAGAGAAACAGAGCCTGTACATTTTTTTCCGGAAAAATAACTCTGACGGACAACCATTTTTTTATAGCTTCACGCGCCTTTCGACCCACCGGCAGCCAGCGTTCTTTTTTGCCCTTGCCCAGCACGATCACCTGCCTGTAATCGTCCCGGAAACTATTGAGATTCAACCCAACCAGTTCCGAGAGGCGCAGCCCCGAAGAATAGAACAGTTCGAGGATAGCCAGATCCCTGATCACTAGTGGGTCATCATCCTCCTGATCAAGCAGCCTGGAGAGTTGATCGGCATCCATGGTGACAGGTAACTTTCTGCCCACCTTGGGTGCAGTGACTCTCTGGGCAGGGTTATCTGCAACCTTTCCCTGCCGGTTAAGGTAACGATAAAAACTGCGAACGGATGAAAGCAGGCGATGCAGACTCTTCTGCCCAAGGCCCTGGCCATGCAACTCTGCCAGCCATGTCCGGAGCTGACGTTCTTCAAGCTTTTGCCACTGAGTGATTCCAAGCACTTCGGCCTGTTTCAGTAATTTACCCAGATCGCTCTGATACGCCGAGCAGGTATGAACAGAGCTATTTTTTTCAAACTTCAGATAATCGAGAAAAGCATCAATATCCTGTTGCAGGAAACCCATGACAGACCCTTTGGTAAGCACATCTGTTCATCATTCACCAAGGCCTCTATCCATGCAATATCGATAACGATGGTTCTTTTGCATTTTTGCGGGAAATATAGCTCGCGACCAGCCTCCTG
The DNA here is from genome assembly GCF_032883915.1 of Endozoicomonas sp. 8E. Lineage (NCBI taxonomy): Bacteria > Pseudomonadati > Pseudomonadota > Gammaproteobacteria > Oceanospirillales > Endozoicomonadaceae > Endozoicomonas > Endozoicomonas sp. 8E. The sequence goes on from NZ_CP120717.1 coordinate 6,721,979, forward strand.
TTACCCGCAGGGAACCAAAACCAGATACAAGTGTCAAATGTAAAAAAAGTGAGGTTTTCATATGAATGCTACCGAAGGTGTTAGATGTGCAATATGCCACGATTCAGTAGAATGCAGTCCCTTCAAACTAACATGCGGACATGCTTTTGGTAAATCGTGCATGCGGGTATGGATGGAAAATTCTGGCCAAAAGAACTGCGCGATGTGTAGAAAAGAATTAACTCATGACGAAATAACACAGATAAACGATCTCCCGTTATATGATCGAACTGTAAATATTTTGAAAAAAGCTACCCCAATCTTTACCAAAACTGCTTCGTTTTATCTCAGGCTTTGCAGCATTTACGTTGTTGTTTCCGCAATTAAGTTAAAGTCTTTGGAAGCTTTCTCAGTTTCATATATTACCAGTATTGTGAATCCTGCCGTGTCTATTCCAACAGGTGTTATCGGGGCTCTCGGGGCTGCTGCTGGTGTCCCCAGAATTTATTCAACTGCTGCTGGGGCTGCATTCGGGGCTAGTGTCATGGCTGTGTCTAATAATCCTTTCTTAAAAACTTTCTCTTATCGGGTTGCAGTGGGGGTCATTTCGGGAGCTTCATTAGCTTATACATCATATAGCAGTAGGAGGTGAGTTTCACTTTCATCCGCTTCGACCTTGCAGTGACTCGTGATTAAGGCAATGAACCGTACAATTATCCTGATTCGAGCGAGTGAGTGCGTTTAAGGCTCTGCAACTCACGGAAAGTACCCCATCTGGCAATTCTGAAGTTCTTGTCTATTCTCTGTCTGTTCTATCAATATCAAGACCAGTCAAAAGTGTTCCTTTGTTTTTCCAGAGCAGAAAGTCGGCACAGATTTTTCCGGCGTTTTCCATCAGACAAGCAGGGCTGGGTTGGTATTATTAACACCCGTTGTTTAGAAAGATTTGAATGCATTTTTACCGTTTCTTCCTGGCATTTGTTCTTTTACTACTGGCTCTGGCGGTCTTGCCGTTATGTTATTCCTCAACCATTATTGACCGAAATAATCACGATGGACACAGGGTTCGGATTGAAATCAATGATGGTACAGATCCGCAGCAGGCGAGTCAGTGGCAAGTCAGTTTGCTGCTTCCGGAAGGCTTCAATAACCGTAAAAGCAGCCTTTGTTTTAAGGCGCCTGTGGTGTCAGCAGATTCGAACAGTATCGTACTGTTGACCATGAACACCCCGGGTAACTATTGCTACCAGCTGGTAATAGTGACAGAGATGCAAAAAACCGTCTTTCAGGATGTCTCCAAACGTGCCTCTGAAAGCGGCACACTGGTTCGTTTAAAATCCACGACGGCAGACAGACCAGAGATTATCTCTGTAAACAGTGATCAACCGCTGAACGTCAAACCCCAGGATACCCCACTGACCTTTCTGGTCTATTCCGACAACATGACTGACAGCGGGCTGGAAGCCGGTCAAAACCGAAATAGCACACTGGCAATGACAGGAGAATGGCTCGCTGGCAACGCAGATTTTTCCGGTGGCGGTAATGGAGGCTTCTTCTACTCACCTCCTCCACCATGGGGAGGAGGTGGGAGAGCATCGGGATTATTCGAAATGGACCTGATTATCCTGAGACCCGTCATCAACTGGCTGATGTCTATGGGCAAGGATTCCAGCTCACCTGAGGAACAGCCATCCCCGACGCGTCTGAAAATAACACGCGTCAATGGCGATGGCTCCTCCAGTGAAGCCGTTATACCCCTTGGCTGGCTTGACTTCCTGAGCACTGATCAACTGACCGATGTTAATTTCTGGAACACTCTCTTCCAACGTGCCGCCATTTCTTGCCCGGCGAGCGAGAGTCTTCACTGGCAGCTTAGCTGTTTGAAGCGATTTTTTGAGCACACTGCCTTGAAGACAGATCATGCTGGTGGCTTAAAGGCAGGTAACCAAGGTGGAGAACCCTCGGGTAAGTTACCAGATGAAGCATCAAAGGAAGAAAGTAACGACCACCAAAAAGAAAAAAAAGGTGAGCCTGAAGATCAGGGCAGCGGTCCACCGGGAGAAGGCAATTCTGATAATGGCGATGGTAATAACAGAAAAGACGACAATGGAAAAGAAAGTGAAAAAAACACCAAGACTCAAGACCTTCAGGTCATTGCCAACCAACTTGTAGCCCTCATTGAAAGCGACAATCCCGATGCCGTTTTTATGCTGAGACAAATACTGGATGAGCTGGACATGCCTCAGCGTTTGCAGGTTCTGGAAACAAAAGGCACAAACACCCAAGGCAATACTGTCACGCCTCTTGAGGCGATATTGAAACTACAGCGTTCTTTCTATGAGAACTCAACGCGCAACCGGTTTATTGAGCAGCTGATAGAAGCTACGAGCGACCAATCAAGGACCCTGGATAATCTTAACATTCCGTCTGAACGCCAACCAATGATTCCACCGGACCGGTCAATGCCCGAAGCTGGCGACAATAACCTGATGATTTTGTATAAGATTGTTCAGGACATCATCAACAGGTTCAATCAATCTGACCCGCAGCCATCAATAGGACACTTTGAAAAATCTTGCTTTACTGAGTACCTCGTTCAATTACTCCTGCTCTATTCAAACCCACTCGAATCCATTCGTGAGCTGTTAGGGAAAATATCAGATTCAGTCATCAGACATGATATTATGATTTCTGCACAATCATTGACATTCTCCACTCCTTTTCGCGCTATCCTTATACAACTTGATCAGCACCCATCGTTCCATGAATTAGAACGCCTCTCAAATGAACTGATAAAAACCCGAAAGCGATTGTGCGAACATTACTACAGGCTCTGCCATGTGAATTTTAAGTGCTGTGGATTGTATTTCCCCTGCCACAGATGTCATAACGAGAGCGATAAATGCAAAGTGACAGATTGCAGAGCTGTTGATGCATCATGGCTTCTATGTTCTATCTGTGGATATGAAGGGACGGTTACGGAGAATTCCCAGACATGTCCAAAATGTAACGAGCAAATGTCGCAATATTTCTGTGCAATATGCAAACACTTCACCGATACGGAAAAAAAACCGTACCACTGCGATAAATGCGGCCTTTGCCGAGTAGAAAAGGATACAACCTATCACTGTGATGTTTGCAATACCTGTCTGGATATAAGGTTACAAGACGTTCACAAATGCCGCGAAAACGCAGGCCACGACGACTGCGGCATCTGCATGGAAGGTGTCTTCCCCGGTGGCAGAGTACTCCCCTGCTTCCACATAGTTCACCATGAGTGCGCCATTGCAATGATTCAAAACGGGATAAGAACCTGCCCTGTTTGCAGATACCCTCTATACAGTCCGTTGGATGAAAACAATAATTAACCGTCTGACCGGATTTAATAATCACCGTCGTGATCGCTCCATGTTGATAAGTACTCAGCCATACGGAATCGAATATTTCTGGCTTATTGGGCAGGTGCTCTGCAAGGCGCAACGACGGGAACATAGCAAGCTATGTGACCAGAGTTGCAACGCAGCACGACTGCATGGATGCAGGAGCTAGAGCAACGCAGGAGCAGTTGCCGCGAGTGCCTGAACAATAAGTCAGAAAATATGATTTCGTATGGTTGAGTACTTAGTACAGGAAGAGGGGCGATGGTGCAGTTTTTAGCGCTGAAGAGGTTGCTGCTGCCAAAGGTCTTGTGGCACATGGCAAGTAACCCATTTAGCAATTCAGAAATTCTTGTCTATTCTCTGTTTGTTCTGCGGATAATAAGACCGGTCAATAATGTTCCTTTATTTTCCCAGTGCAGAAAGTCAGCACAGATTGTCCTGACTTTTTCTATCAGACCAGGAGGGTTGGCGTTGGTGTTGTTAACAAAAGTTATTTAGAAAGACTTGAATGCTTTTTTACCGTTTTTTCATAGCATTTGCACTTTTCCAAATGGTTATGATGACTGTGCAGTTGTGTCATTCCGCAACCATCATTGAACGACACTATCCCGATGGGCGCAGGGCTCGGATTGAAATCAATCATGGCACAGATCCCCAGGGTGTGAGTCAGTGGCAAATGAGTTTGCTGCTTCCGGAAGATTTCGATGACCAAAACAGCACCCTCTGCTTTAAGGCGCCTGTAGTGTCAGCAGATAGGAACAGTATCGCACTATTGGTCAAAAACGACTTGGGTAACTATTGCTATCAGCTGGTAATAGTCGCAAAGGAGCAAACATACGTCTCCCTGGATGTCTCAAAAAGTGCCTCAAAAAGTGCCTCTGAAAACAGCACACTTGTGCGCTTAAAATCCACGACGGCAGACAAACCGGAGTTGGCTTCTGTCACCACCAATAATCTCCTTAACGGCAAATCCCATGCTACCCCACTGACCTTTCTGGTCTATTCCGACAACATGACTGACAGCGGGCTGGAAGCCGGTCAAAACCGAAATAGCACACTGGCAATGACAGGAGAAAGGCTCGCTGGCAACGCAGATTTTTCCGGTGGCGGTAATGGAGGCTTCTTCTACTCACCACCTCCACCATGGGGAGGAGGTGGGAGAGCATCGGGATTATTCGAAATAGATCTGATTATCCTGAGACCCGTCATCAACTGGCTGATGTCTATGGGCAAGGATTCCAGCTCACCTGAGGAACAGCCATCCCCGACGCGTCTGAAAATAACACGCGTCAATGGCGATGGCTCCTCCAGTGAAGCCGTTATACCCCTTGGCTGGCTTGACTTCCTGAGCACTGATCAACTGACCGATGTTAATTTCTGGAACACTCTCTTCCAACGTGCCGCCATTTCTTGCCCGGCGAGCGAGAGTCTTCACTGGCAGCTTGGCTGTTTGAAGCGATTTTTTGAGCACACTGCCTTGAAGACAGATCATGCTGGTGGCTTAAAGGCGGTTAATGAAGGTGGAGAACCCTCGGGTAAGTTACCAGATGAAGCATCAAAGGAAGAAAGTAACGACCACCAAAAAGAAAAAAAAGGTGAGCCTGAAGATCAGGGCAGCGGTCCACCGGGAGAAGGCAATTCTGATAATGGCGATGGTAATAACAGAAAAGACGACAATGGAAAAGAAAGTGAAAAAAACACCAAGACTCAAGACCTTCAGGTCATTGCCAACCAACTTGTAGCCCTCATTGAAAGCGACAATCCCGATGCCGTTTTTATGCTGAGACAAATACTGGATGGGCTGGACATGCCTCAGCGTTTGCAGGTGCTGGAAACAAAAGGCACAAACACCCAAGGCAATACTGTCACGCCTCTTGAGGCGATATTGAAACTACAGCGTTCTTTCTATGAGAACTCAACGCGCAACCGGTTTATTGAGCAGCTGATAGAAGCTACGAGCGACCAATCAAGGACCCTGGATAATCTTAACTTTCCGTCTGAACGCCAACCAATGATTCCACCGGACCGGTCAATGCCCCAAGCTGGCGACAATAACCTGATGATTTTGTATAAGATTGTTCAGGACATCATCAACAGGTTCAATCAATCTGACCCGCAGCCATCAATAGGACACTTTGAAAAATCTTGCTTTACTGAGTACCTCGTTCAATTACTCCTGCTCTATTCAAACCCACTCGAATCCATTCGTGAGCTGTTAGGGAAAATATCAGATTCAGTCATCAGACATGATATTATGATTTCTACACAATCATTGACATTCTCCACTCCTTTTCGCGCTATCCTTATACAACTTGATCAGCACCCATCGTTCCATGAATTAGAACGCCTCTCAAATGAACTGATAAGACAGGCGCTTACTTCCCTCTTACTGCAAGAGCCCTCAGTACTGGTGCCTTTAACAGAACCTGTAATCAGCAACAGTGATAATACCTCCAGCGATACAACTACCAGCAATGCCAATAGATTCACGGATTCCATCCAGCAAGTTGATAACTACCAAAATGCCTCTGGCTCTACCGGCAGTTTCTCTAATCCACCCACCGAAAGATACTTAACGCAGGAAGCAAGGCCAAAGCAGCCTGCCCTTGCCGGCCAGCTAAATGACGCTTCCGGTATTGCCCGGATGACGGATAGACACGGACTAACTTTAGCTCCCTCAGCGGTGACTCCGGGAAATGCATCTAATGCAGGCGGCAGCCCGGCGATGCAAACTAATGGCACAAAGTGTTCTGCTTATTACCAGCTATGCAGCTCCCATAATCAGGAGGCAACCCCGTCGGGTACAGAATTAACGACAGCGGTTCAAAAAAACCGAAAGCGATTGTGCGAACATTACAACAGGCTCTGCCATGTAAATTTTAAGTGCTGTGGATTGTATTTCCCCTGCCACAAATGTCATAACGAGAGCGATAAATGCAAAGTGACAGATTGCAAAGCTGTTGATGCAACACGGCTTCAATGTTCTATGTGTGGCTATGAAGGGACGGTTACGGAGAATTCCCAGACATGTCCAAAATGTAACGAGCAAATGTCGCAATATTTCTGTGCAATATGCAAACACTTCACCGATACGGAAAAAAAACCGCACCACTGCGATAAATGCGGCCTTTGCCGAGTAGAAAAGGATGGAAGCTATCACTGTGATGTTTGCAATACCTGTCTGAATATAAGGTTACAAGACGTTCACAAATGCCGGGAAAACGCAGGCCACGATGACTGCGGCATCTGCCTGGAAGATGTCTTCCGCGGTGGCAGAGTACTCCCCTGCTCCCACATAGTTCATCGTGAGTGCGCCATTGCAATAATTCAAAACGAGATAAGAACCTGCCCTGTTTGCAGATACCCTATATACACTCAGTTGTATGAAAACAATAATTAACCGTCTGACCGGATTTAATAATCACCGTCTTGATCGCTTCATGTTTACAGTACAGGAAAAGGGGTTAAAAACAGTTCGCAACAATCTATTATAATCTAAAACTATCTTATAAAATCTCATGCATAGATAAGAGATTAGTAAAGATAGGTGAGGCAGCTCGTCTACTTGGTACAGACCCAGTAACACTACGAAAATCGGAAAGCACAGGTGAGCTGCTTCCTGCCAGAAAGACCAAAGTTGGAACTTGTTACTACGACGTGTCTGAATTCATAGGCTACAGTAACGAAGCTGCGCCTACGCTTTGCTATTGCAGAGTATCCGGTCACGACCAAAAGCCAGACTTAGACAGGCAGCAAGAGTTACTGGAAGCCTGCTGTTCTGCAAAAGGTTGGCGAACTCAGGTTATACGAAAAAATGCTTGAGACTTTGCGAGATGTTGTTAGCTCACAAGATTGAACTCAGACCGACAAAACAACAAGCCGATTATCTTGATAGGGCTTGTGGTTCTCGTCGTCATGCGTTCAATCAACTGTTAGCCCATTTCAATCAAGAAGGCGTTAAATGGTCAAAGAAGGCTGCGAATGAAAAATACCAAGAACTCAGGCTTGAGTTTCCCTGGTATGCCGAAGTCAGCCAACGTGTCACCAGGAACACAATCGACGATCTTCATGACGCCTTTACTCACTTCTTTCGTCGGGTGAAGAAAGGAGAAAAAGCAGGTTATCCAAGATTCAAGAAGCGAGGACTACACGACAGTTTTTCTCTCAGAGAAAAACCCAAGTTCGATGTTGATGACAGAACACTTCGCATTGAGAAACTGAAAACCCGCATCAAGATGCGCCAAGAGCTGAGATTCACAGGAACACCCTGTCAGGTGACAATCAGTAAGCGCGCCGGAAAGTATTTCGCTTCTATTTTGGTAGACACTCAGGATTACGACCCAAAAGCACAAAGCAATGAGTCTGTAGGCGTTGATTTTGGCATCAAGGATTTAGCTATTTGTTCGAATGGCAAAACCTTTGCTGCTAATCAGAAACTGAAAGGCTCTCTGAAACGCCTTAACAGGAAACAGAGGGCGTTAAGCCGCAAAACAAAGGGAAGCAACCGCTATGTGAAAGCCAAGCGAGCGGTTGCCAAACTACATTACCGGATAAGTAACCAGCGATCAGCCGTACTACATGAGGTAAGTGATTATCTGACGTCAAGATTCAAAATAATCACCCTCGAAAATCTGAATGTCAAAGGCATGGTAAAAAACCGCAAACTGGCAAGAGCAATCAGTGGCGCAGGTTTCGGTAAGCTGAGAGAACTTGTTGAATACAAGGCAGAGCTGAGAGGATGCCAGGTTGTGATTGCAGATCGGTTCTTTCCCAGCTCGAAGAAGTGTGCGGTTCATACTTGCGACTACGTAAATGACAATCTTACTCTGTCTGATCGTGAGTGGCGGTGTCCAAAATGTAAAACTCTGCATGATAGGGATTACAGTGCGAGTTTTAACCTTGATAATTATGGTCGAGACACGTTACAGCTCGACGGGGTCGCCCAGACCCTAAACCCTACGCAAGAGTGGAGTTAGACACGATTCGTCGTGCATCCATGCCGACGGCGTAGACAAGTCTACATAATTACAGATTATGTTAGATTTTTAGTAGCGGCTATGTTGCGGTTTTTAGCGCTGAAAAGGTTGCTGCTGCCAAAGGTTTTGTGGCACATGGCAAGTAACCCATTTAGCAATTCAGAAATTCTTGTCTATTCTCTGTTTGTTCTGCGAATAATAAGACCGGTCAATAATGTTCCTTTATTTTCCCAGTGCAGAAAGTCAGCACAGATTGTCCTGACTTTTTCTATCAGACCAGGAGGGTTGGCGTTGGTGTTGTTAACAAAAGTTATTTAGAAAGATTTGAATGCTTTTTTACCGTTTTTTCATAGCATTTGCACTTTTCCAAATGGTTATGATGACTGTGCAGTTGTGTCATTCCGCAACCATCATTGAACGACACTATCCCGATGGGCGCAGGGCTCGGATTGAAATCAATCATGGCACAGATCCTCAGGGTGTGAGTCAGTGGCAAATAAGTTTGCTGCTTCCGGAAGGTTTCGATGACCAAAACAGCACCCTTTGCTTTAAGGCGCCTGTGGTGTCAGCAGATTGGAACAGTATCGCACTATTGGTCAAAAACGACTTGGGTAATTATTGCTATCAGCTGGTAATAGTCGCAAAGGAGCAAACATACGTCTTCCAGGATGTCTCAAAAAGTGCCTCTGAAAACAGCACACTTGTGCGCTTAAAATCCACGACGGCAGACAAACCGGAGTTGGCTTCTGTCACCACCAATAAACTCCTTAACGGCAAATCCCATGCTACCCCACTGACCTTTCTGGTCCATTCCGACAACATGACTAACAGCGGGCTGGAGGCCGGTCAAAACCGAAATAGCACACTGGCAATGACAGGAGAAAGGCTCGCTGGCAACGCAGATTTTTCCGGTGGCGGTAATGGAGGCTTCTTCTACTCACCTCCTCCACCATGGGGAGGAGGTGGAAGAGCATCGGGATTATTCGAAATAGACCTGATTATCCTGAGACCCGTCATCAACTGGCTGATGTCAATGGGCAAGGATTCCAGCTCACCTGAGGAACAGCCATCCCCGACGCGTCTGAAAATAACACGCGTCAATGGCGATGGCTCCTCCAGTGAAGCCGTTATACCCCTTGGCTGGCTTGACTTCCTGAGCACTGATCAACTGACCGATGTTAATTTCTGGAACACTCTCTTCCAACGTGCCGCCATTTCTTGCCCGGCGAGCGAGAGTCTTCACTGGCAGCTTGGCTGTTTGAAGCAATTTTTTGAGCACACTGTCTTGAAGACAGATCATGCTGGTGCCTTAAAGGCGGGTAATGAAGGTGGAGAACCCTCGGGTAAGTTACCAGATGAAGCATCAAAGGAAGAAAGTAACGACCACCAAAAAGAAAAAAAAGGTGAGCCTGAAGATCAGGGCAGCGGTTCACCGGGAGAAGGCAATTATGGCAATGGCGATGGTAATAACAGAAAAGACGACAATGGAAAAGAAAGTGAAAAAAACACCAGGACTCAAGACCTTCAGGTACTTGCCAAGCAACTCGTAGCCCTCATTGAAAGCGACGATCCCGATGCCGTTTTTAAGCTGAGGCAAATATTGGATGAGCTGGACATGCCTCAGCGTTTGCAGGTGCTGGAAACAAAAGGCACAAACACCGAAGGCAACACTGCCACGCCTCTTGAGGCGATATTGCAACTGCAGCGTTCTTTCTATGAGAACTCAATGCGTAACCGCTTTCTCGAACAGCTGGTAGAAGCTACGAGCGATCAAACAAAGACTTTGGATGATTTTAACATTCCGTCTGAACTCCAGCCGATCATTCCACCTCACCGGACATTGCCCGAAGCGGGCAACAATAACCTGGTGATTTTGTATAAGATTGTTCTGGATATCATCCACAGGGTCAATCAATCTGAACAGCAGCCGCCCTTAAGACAATTTGAAAAATGTTGCTTTGCTGAGTACCTGGTTCAATTGTTACTGCTCTATTCAAACCCAATTGAATCTATTCGTGACCTGTTAGAGAAAATACCAGATTCAATACTAATCTGTGACATTATGTTTTTTGCAAAATCATTGACATTCTCTATCTCTTTTCGCAACGCTTTTTTACGACTTAAACAACACCCATCGCGCGATGAATTAGAACGCCTTTCAAATGGGCTGATGTGGCGGGCGCTTACTCACTCACAACGAGTGCTTTCTATAAAGCCTGTAATCAATCACAGTGCTAATGGCTACTTAAAGCAGGGAGCCAGGCCAAAACCTCCCGCCCTTGCTGATCAGCAAAACCCCTCTTCCCAAAAGCGATTACAGACAAGACGTGCACATGATAATCATCAGACCAATGAGGCACACGAACGATCCGATTTGCAAGTGTCGAGGAGAAATCAAAACGTCTTAACTCCATATCCGATCACTGATTCCCTTCTCGTCGAGCTGAAAAGAGACGCTGAGGAAAAAAGAGAGAAAAAAAGACAACGAATAAGACAGATAGAAAGACAACGGAAGGCAGGAGCCAGCCCGGCGATGCAGAGCAATGGCAAAGAGTGTTCTGCTTCTTACCAGCAGTCGAGCAACCATAATGAGGAGACAAACCCACCGGACGGGCAGCTAAAGACATCTGTGCAAGAAAACCGAAAGCCTTTATGCGGTCATTACCATAGGTTATGCCGTGTAAACTTTGGTTGCTGTGCCGGGTATTTCCCCTGCCAAAGCTGCCATAACATGAGTGACGATTGCGAGGTTAAAGATCGTCGGGCTGATAAAGCAATAAAGCTAAAGTGTTCTATCTGTAACTATGAGGGGGACATTACGGAAGACTCCCAGACCTGCCCGGGATGCAACCAGCTGATGTCGGACTATTTCTGTGCACAATGCAAACACTTCACCAATTTAGAAAAAAAACCGTTCCACTGTGATAAATGCGGCATTTGCCGAAAATACAAGGATAAGTGCTTTCACTGTGATGTTTGTAATGTCTGCCTGGATATAAGGTATCAAGACAATCACAAATGCCGGAAAAACTCAGGCCACGATGAGTGCTGTATCTGCCTGGAAGATGCCTTCTCCGGCTGCGTGATACTGAGTTGCTCCCACAAAGTACATCGTGAGTGCGGCACTGCAATGATTAAAAGTGGGATAACAACCTGCCCTGTTTGCAGACGCTCTCTGTACAACCCGTAATATAGCAATTCAGACACACTTGACTATTCTCTATTTCTACTACAAATAACAGGACTGACCAATGATGTTCCTTTATTTTTCAAAGCAGAACTGTTTTTGCGCATTCTGTCTATCAGATAAAGAGAACAGGTTGCAATTATTGACACAAGTTATGTAGTGCGATTTGAATGCATTTTTACCGCCTGTTCACAGCATTTGTTCTTTCACTACTGGCTATGGCGGTTGTGCCTTTATGCTATTCCTTAACCATCATTGACCGACATAATCCCAACGACAGGGTTCGGATTGAAATCAATGATGGTACAGATCCTCAGGGGGTGAGTCAGTGGCAATTGAGTTTGCTGCTTCCACCTCCTCCACCATGGGGAGGAGGTGGAAGGCCATCGGGACTATTCGAAATAGATCTGGTTATCCTGAAACCCGTCATCAACTGGCTGATCTACATTGGCAAGGATTCTATCTCCTTTGAGGAACAGCCATCCCCGGCGCATTTGAAAGTGTCACGCGTTAACGCAGATGGCTCTCCCACTGAAGCCGCTATAAACGTGGGTTGGCTTGACTTCCTGAATATAGAACAACTGACCGATGTTAATTTCTGGAACAACCTCTTCCAGCGTGCCGCCACTTCTTGCCCGGCGGGCGACAGTCATCAATGGCAGCTTGGCTGTTTGAAACTGTTTTTTGAACGCACTGCCCTGAAGACAAATCATTCAGGTGGCTTAAAGGCAGTTAATGGGGGTGGAGAACCATCGGGCAAGGTGCCCGATAAAGCACCAGAGGACGAAAATAACGCCCATCAAAAAGAGAAAAAAGATCAACCTGAAGATCAGCAGAACCATTCATCGGGAGAAAACAATTACGGCAGGGAAGAGGGTGATAACAGAAAAGACGACAATGGAAAAGAAAGTAAAAAAAACACCAGAACTCAGGACCTTCAGGTCATTGCGAACCAACTCGTAGCCCTCATTGAAAGCGACGATCCCGATGCCGTTTTTAAGCTCAGGCAAATACTGGAAGAGCTGGACATGCCTCAGCGCTTGCAGGTTCTGGAAATAAAAAGCACAAACACCGGGAAAAATGCTTTTACTCCTCTTGAGGCGATATTGGAGCTGCAGCGTTCTTTCTATGAAAACTCAACGCGCAACCGGTTTATCGAGCAGCTGATAGAAGCTACGAGCGATCAAACAAGGACCCTGGATAATCTTAACATTCCGTCTGAACGCCAACCAATGATTCCACCGGACCGGTCAATACCCGAAGCTGGCGACAATAACCTGATGATTTTGTTTAAGATTGTTCAGGACATCATCAACAGGTTCAATCAATCTGACCTGCAACCATCAATAGGACACTTTGAAAAATCTTGCTTTACTGAGTACTTCGTTCAATTACTCCTGCTCTACTCAAACCCACTTGAATCCATTCGTGAGCTGTTAGGGAAAATATCAGATTCAGTCATCAAACATGATATTATGATTTCTGCACAATCATTGACATTCTCCACTCCTTTTCGCGCTATCCTTATACAACTTGATCAGCACCCATCGTTCCATGAATTAGAACGCCTCTCAAATGAATTGATAAGGCAGGTGCTTACTTCCCAGTTACTGCAAGAGCCCTCAGTACTGCTGCCTTTAACAGAGCCTGTAGCCAGTAACTGTGATAATACCTCCAATAGTTCAAGCACAAACAACTCAAATAGATTCACACATTACACCCGGCAAGTTAACCGCTACCGAAGTGACTCCGGGTCTAGTGTCAGTTCCCCTGTCTTGCCAGCCGATAGATACTTACAGCAAGGGGCCAGGCCAAAGCTGCCTGACCCTGCTGATCGGCAAAATCCCTCTTCCCAAAAGCGATTTCAGACAGGACGTTCCTATGGTAATCATCACACCAACGGTGCGCACAACCGATCCGATTTGGAGGCGTCTGGCATAAATCAAAACTTCTCAACTCAACATTCGACCGATGACTCCCTTCTCGTAGAGCTGAAAGGTCGCGCTCAGGAAAAAAAAGAGAAAAAAAGACAACAGACTAAAGAGTTAACTGAAGAGGCTCAAAAATTACGAATAGAGAAGCAGTCTTTAACTGCAGAGGTTCAAGCGTTAAGAACAGTGATTCAGGAGCTAACTGAGGAGATTCAAGGATTAAGACTAGAGAATCAGGAGTTAGTTGCGACGAATAAAAACCTGGTTACAAAAGATCAGGAGCTTTATAAGTGTATGGTCAAAGCAAACACTGAAGCGCTACATTTGAAGGAACAAATCAAAAAGTTGCACGTTGATCTCAGAAGACAACAAGAATTAGTAGACCATTTGATCCATCGAGCAGATAATCAGACGGCATCGGCCAATCTGCTCCATCAGATGTTTCAGGCTAATAGTCTGGCGGTACGTAGCAATGGCACAGCGTTTTTTGTTCCTTTCCATCCGAACAACAATGAGAAGGCAAACCCGCCGAAAGAGCAGTTAAAGACATCTGCACAAGAAAAACGAAAGCCATTGTGCAGAGATTACCGCAGGCTCTGCTATGTAAAATTTGAGTGCTGTCAATGGTACTTCCCTTGCCATAGGTGTCATAACGAAAGTGATCGATGCGAAGTTACCTCTCGAATAGCTCTTCACGCAACGCGGCTTTTATGCTCTGTGTGTGGATTCAATGGGGAGATTACGGAAAATTCTCAGACATGCCCTAACTGCAATGAGCAAATGTCGCAATATTTCTGTGCAAAGTGCAAACACTTCACCGATATGGAAAAAAAACCCTACCACTGCGATAAATGCGGCATATGCCGAGTTGAAGAGGATAAAAACTTTCACTGTGATACTTGCAATGTCTGTCTGGATACAGGGTTACAAAATAATCACAAATGCCAGGAAAACTTAGGGCAAAATCTTTGCTGCATCTGCCTGGAAGATACTTTCACCAGCTCCATCAGGCTGAACTGCTCTCACATAATTCATTACGAGTGCGGCATTGCGATGATTCATAACGGGATTCGCACCTGCCCTGTTTGCAGACATTCTCTATACGATCCGCCGGTTGAAAACAATCATTAACCATCTCACCGGATTTAATAGTCGCCGCCATTAAATAGCAGCACCGAACTGCTACCACAGCCCGGTATCAGGCCCTGCAAGGCTCTTTCAGGTTGATACTGACGAAGGCTCTGTTGCACAAAAAAGTAACACAAATAGCAATTCAGAAATTCTTGTCTACTCTCTGTTTGTCTTACGGATAATAAAACCGGTCAATAATGTTCCCTTATTTTGCCAGAGCAGAAAGTCAGCACAGATTGTCCTGGCGTTTTCTGTCAGACAGTGAGGGCGGGTTGGTATTAATAACACACGTTGTGCAGAAAGATTTGAATGCATTCTTACCGTTCATTCATAACATTTGTTCTTTTCCTGATGACTATGTGGGTTGTGACCTTATGCTATTCCTCAACCATCATTGACCGACATAACCCCGGTGGGCAAAAGGTTCGGATTGAAATAAACGACGCTACAGACCCTCAGGCTGTCAGTCAGTGGCAGGTGAGTTTGCTGCTTCCGGACAGTTTCAACAATCAAAACAGCACCCTTTGCTTTAAGGCACCCGTGGTGTCAGCAGATTCCAACAGTATTGCGATATTGATGACGAACGACCAGAGCAACTATTGCTACCAACTGTTGATACTGACAAAAAAACAAATACCCGACTTCCAACACCTCTCTCAACAGGCCTCTAAAAATGGCACACTTATTCGCTTGAAATCCGCGACGGCAGACAAACCAGAATTAACTTCTGTAACCACCGATCAACTCCTTAACGGCAAACCTCATACTACCCCATTAACCCTTTTGGTCTATTCCGACAACACGACCGGCGGTGAACTGGAAACCGGCCAAACCTGGAATAACACAGTGACATTAACAGGCGGCAAGCTCGCTGGCATCGCTGATTTTCCCGGTGGCGGCAACGGTGGCTTCTTCTATTCACGCCCACCCTGGGGAGGTGGCGGGGGGAGACCATCGGGATTATTTGAAATAGATCTGGTTATCCTGAAACCCGTCATCAACTGGCTGATGTCCATTGGCAAGGATTCTATTTCGTTTGAGGAGCAACCCTCCCCGGCGCGTCTGAAAATGACACGGGTTAATGCCGATGGCTCTTCCAGCGAGGCTGCTATACCTGTTGGCTGGCTTGACTTCCTCAATATTGAACAACTGAACGATGTTGATTTCTGGAATACCCTCCTCCAACACGCCGCCACTTCCTGCCCCGCCAGCGAAAGCCTCCAATGGCA
The DNA here is from genome assembly GCF_032883915.1 of Endozoicomonas sp. 8E. Lineage (NCBI taxonomy): Bacteria > Pseudomonadati > Pseudomonadota > Gammaproteobacteria > Oceanospirillales > Endozoicomonadaceae > Endozoicomonas > Endozoicomonas sp. 8E. The sequence continues at coordinate 6,737,792 of NZ_CP120717.1, forward strand.
GCTTGCCTGTTTCAAACGATTTCTTGAGCGTAGTGCCTTGAAGACAAATCATGGCGGTGGCCTGATGGCAGCTAATGAGGAGGGACAACCCTCTGGTAGCGCACCCGATTCGGGGCCAAAGGGCAAAAGTAACGGTCACCAAAAAGAGAAAAAAGAAGAACCTGAAAATCAGGAGAACCAGTCACCGGAAGAAGGCCATGATGGCAGCGGGAATGGCAATAACAGAAAAGACGACGATGGCGAAGAGAGTGAAAAAAAAGCTACCACTGAAGACCTTCAGGTACTTGCGAACCAGCTTGTAGCCATCATTGAAAGTCAAGATCCTGGAGCAGTTTTTAAGCTCAGGCAAATACTCAATGAACTGGACATGCCAAAGCGTTTGCGGGTTCTGGAAACAAAAAGCACCAACACTGCGGATACTGTCACTCCTCTTGAAGCGATACTGAAACTGCAGCGTTCTTTCAACGAGCATTCATCGCGCAACCTGTTTATCGAACAGCTGATAAAGGCCACATGCAATACAAAAAAGAATTTGAGTAAATTTGACATTCTATCTTCACTCCGACCAGCCATTCCACCTGATCAGGCAGTGCCCGAAGCGGGCGACAACAACCTGTTGATTTTGAACAAGATTGTTCTGGACATAATCCACAAGGCCAATCAATCTGACCATCAGCCACCTGTGGGACAATTTGAAAAATGTTGCTTTGCTGAGTTTTTCGCTCAATTGTTCCTGATTTATTCAAACCCGGTTGAACTGATTCGTAATCTGTTGGGGAAAATATCAGATTTAGCCTTAAGGTATGATGTTATGATTAATCCACAATCATTGACATTTCCCGCCTGTTTTTTATATAACTTCACACAATTTCACCAACACCCATCCTTTCCTGAATTAAAACGCCTCTTAAATGAGCTGATGAGGCAGGCACAAAACTCCCACTTACAACAAGTGCCTTCTATAGGGCCTTTTATCAGTAATAGCGATACTATCGCTAACGAAACAATTGCCAGCAGTGGAGATACAAGTACCATCCAGCGAGCTGGCTGCAACCAGAGAGCCTCTGGCTTTAGCGGCAGCTCCTCTTGCTTACTGGCTGGTAGAAACCCACAGCTGGAAGCAAGTCCAAATCAGCCTGCCCTCGCACATCAGCAAAATGACGCTTCCCAAGAGCGATTACAGGCAGGACCTTCATCTGCTGACCATCAAGCCACTGGGACACAGGACCGGTCCGATTTGGCAGTGTTGAGGACAAATCAAAACTACTTAACTAGCCCCCTGATCGATGGATCCATTCTCGACGAGCTGGCAAGACACGCACTGAAAAAACGAGAGAGAAAAAGACGACAGTTAAAACAGCTAGAAAGACAAATGAAAGCAAGGCGACAGATGGTGGCGACCAAGGCGATGCAAAGCAATGGCGCAGAGCGTTCTGCTTCTTTCCAGCAGTCGAGCACCCATCACGAGGAGGCAAACCCGTCGAACAAGCAGTTAAGGACACCTGTGCAAAAAAAACACATGCAACTGTGCATTCATAACTTTAGGTTATGTCGTGTAAACTTTGGGTGCTGTGAAGGGTATTTCCCCTGCCATAGATGTCACAACGACAGTAATAAATGCGACCTTACAGATCGTAAGGCTATTGATGCAAAAAGGCTTCAATGTTCTCTATGTAACTATGAGGGGGATATTACGGAAGACTCCCAGACATGCCCGGGATGCAACGAACTAATGTCGGAGTATTTCTGTGCACAATGCAAAAACTTCACCTGTGCGGAAAAAAAACCATTCCACTGCGATAAATGCGGAATTTGCCGAACAAACAAGGATGAAGCCTTTCACTGTGATGTTTGCAATTTCTGCATGAATAAAAGTTCAAAAGATACTCACCCATGTCGGCCAGATTCAGGCCACGATGAGTGCTGCATCTGCCTGGAAGATGTCTTCTCCGTTGGTTTCATATTATTGCCCTGCACCCACAAGGTTCATATGGATTGCGCCAAGGCGATGATTATGAACAAGGTAAGAACCTGCCCTGTTTGCAGATACGCTCTAAGCGCTCAGTTAATTGAAAGGATTCTGACCAGGATTAATCGTTGCCGCCAGTAGCCTGACCGAGAATAGCGCCCGTCCAGGCGACCCCGTATCAAGCACTGCAGGATACTTTCAGGTTGATGCTGCCGAAAGCTTTGTGGCACAAAGCAATTAACCCACATAGCAATTCAGAAATTCTTGGCTATTCTCTCTTTCTACTTCGGATAATAAGAATGACCAATGGTGTTCCTTATTTTTCCATGGCGGAAAGTCAGCACAGACTGTTCTGACGCGTTCTATCAGGCAAAGAGGGCAGATTGGAATTGTTGACAACAATTGTATATCGAGATTTGAATGCTTTTTTTCCGCTTATTCATACCATTTGTTCTTTCTCTACAGGCCATGGCGGTGGTGCCTTTATGCTATTCCTCAAACATCATTGATCGACATAATCAGGGTGGGCACAGAGTTCGGATTGAGATCGGTGATGTTAAAGACCCCCAGGCTTTGAGTCAGTGGCAAGTGAGCTTGCTGCTTCCGGACAGCTTCAGCGATCGAAACAGCACCTTTTGCTTTAAGGCACCTGTGTTGTCAGCAGATTCGAACAGTATTGCGATATTGGTGACGAACGACCCGGGCAACTATTGCTATCAACTGATCATACTGGCAAAAGAACAAACACCCGACTTCCAATATCTCTCTCAACATGCGTCTAAAAATGGCACACTTGTTCGCTTGAAATCCATGACCGCAGACAGACCAGAATTAACTTCTGTCACCACCGGTCAACTCCTTAACGACAAACCCCATACTACCCCATTAACCCTTTTGGTCTATTCCGATAACATGACCGGCAGTGCTTCGGAAACCAGCCAAACCCGCAATAACACAGTGACATTGACAGGAGGCAAGCTCGCTGGCATCGGCGACCTTCCAGGTGGCGGGAGCGGTGGCTTCTTCTATTTGTCGCCACCCCCACCCTGGGGAGGTGGTGGGGGGAGACCATCGGGATTATTTGAAATAGATCTGGTTATCCTGAAACCCGTCATCAACTGGCTGATGTCCATTGGCAAGGATTCTATTTCGTTTGAGGAGCAACCCTCCCCGGCGCGTCTGAAAATGACACGGGTTAATGCCGATGGCTCTTCCAGCGAAGCCGCTGTACCTGTTGGCTGGCTTGACTTCCTCAATATTGAACAACTGAACGATGTTGATTTCTGGAGCACCCTCCTCCAGCAGGCCGCCACTTCCTGCCCCGCCAGCGAAAGCCTCCAATGGCAGCTTGCCTGTTTCAAACGATTTCTTGAGCGAAGTGCCTTGAAGACAAATCATCGCAGTGGCCTGATGGCAGCTAATGGGGAGGGACAGCCCTCTGGTAGCGCACCCAATTCGGGGCCAAAGGGCGAAAATAACGATCACCAAAAACAGAAAAAAGAAGAACCTGAAGATCAGGAGAACCAGTCACCGGGAGAAGGCCATGATAGCAGCGGAAATGGCAACAACAGAAAAGACGACGATGGCGAAGAGAGTGAAAAAAAAGCTACCACTGAAGACCTCCAGGTACTTGCGAACCAGCTTGTAGAAATCATTGAAAGTCAAGATCCCGGAGCAGTTTTTAAGTTCAGGCAAATGCTCAATGAACTGGACATGCCACAGCGTTTGCGAGTTCTGGAAACAAAAAGCACCAACACCGCGGATACTGTCACTCCTCTTGAAGCGATACTGAAACTGCAGCGTTCTTTCAACGAGAACTCATTGCGCAACCTGTTTATCGAGCAGCTGATAAAGGCCACAAGTAATACAAGACTGAATTTGAATAACCTTCACGCTCTGTCTCTGCTCCAACCAATCATTCCACCTGACCGGGCAATGCCCGAAAAGGGCGGTAACAACCTGTTGATTTTGTATAAGATTGTTCTGAACATAATCCACAAGGTCAATCAATCTGACGTAGAGCCGCCTATGAGCCAGTTTGAAAGATGTTGCTTTACTGAGTACTTCGCTCAATTGTTCCTGATCTATTCAAACCCGGTTGAACTGATTCGTAATCTGTTGGGGAAAATATCAGATTTGTCCTTAAGGCATGTTGTTCTGATTAATCCTCAATCATTGACATTTCCCAACTGCTTTTTAAATACTTTTATACAATTTCAACACCCATCGATTCCTGAATTAGAACGCCTCTCAGATGAGCTGATGGGTTATGCACAAAATTCTCACTTACAACAGGTGCCTTCTATAGAGCCTGTCATCGCTAACAGCGATACTATCTCTCACGAAACAACTGTCAGCAGTAAAGATACAAGTACGATCCACCAGCAAGCTGATAGTAACAAAAGAGCCTCTGGCTCTTCCGGCAGTTCCCCTAGCATACTGAATGATAGATACTCACAGCTGGAGGCAGAGCCAAGTCAGCCTGCCCTTGCCTATCAGCAAAATGACGCTTCCCAAGAGCAATTACAGGCAGGACCTTCATCGGGTGATCATCAAGCCACAAGACCAAGGAGAGAAAAACGACAGATGGTAGCGGCCAGCCCGGCGATGCAAAGTAATGACGCAGAGCGTTCTGCTTCTGACCAGCAGTCGAGTGCCCACAATGAGGAGGCAAACCCGTCGAACGAGCAGTTAAAGACACCTGCGCGAAAAGAACGAATGCCATTGTGCGATCATTACCATAGGTATTGCCGTGTAAACTTTGAGTGCTGTGAAGAGTATTTCCCCTGCCATAGATGTCATAACAATAGTAAGAAATGCAACCTTACAGATCGTAAGGCTTTTCATGCAAAAAGGCTTCAATGTTCTCTATGTAACCATGAGGGGGATATTACGGAAGACTCCCAGACATGCCCGGGATGCAACGAACTAATGTCGGAGTATTTCTGTGCACAGTGTAAACACTTCACCGATTTAGAGAAAAAACCATTCCACTGCGACAAATGCGGCATTTGCCGAACAATTAAGGATAAGGCCTTTCACTGTGATGTTTGTAATGTCTGCATGGGTACAAGGTTTCAAGACAATCACAAATGCCGGGAAAATTCAGGCCACGATGCGTGCTGCATCTGCCTGGAAGATACCTTCTCCGACTGCAATATAATGCCTTGCTCCCACAAAGTACATTATAAGTGCGGCAATGCAATGTTTAAAAGCGGGATAAGAACCTGCCCTATTTGCAGACACCCTTTAGTCGCCTGGTTTGTTGAAGCAATCATTAACCGTCTGATTGATTTAATAGTCGCCCAGTGACCGCTTCTGACTTGCATAGGGAGTTAGAACGTTCGATTGGTATAAGATGAGTTTTTTAAAATAGCAGCACCGTACTGCTACCACAGCCCGGTATCAAGCCCTGCAAGACACTTTCAGGTTGATACTGACGAAGGTTCTGTTGCACAAAACAAGTAACACAAATAGCAATTCGGAAATTCTTGTCTACTCTCTGTTTGTCCTACGGATAATAAAACCGGTCAATAATATTCCTTTATTTTTCCAAAGCAGAAAGTCGGCACAGATTGTCCTGGCGTTTTCTGTCAGTCAGGAAGGGCGGGTTGGTATCAATAACACACTTAGTGCAGAAAGATTTGAATGCATTCTTACCGTTTATTCATAACATTTATTCTTTTCCTGATGACTATGCTGGTTGTAAGCTTGAGCTATTCCTCAACCATCATTGACCGACATCATCCCGGTGGGCAAAAGGTTCGGATTGAAATCAATGATGGAATAGACCCTCAGGCTGTCAGTCAGTGGCAAGTGAATTTGCTGCTTCCGGACAGTTTCAACAATCGAAACAGCACCTTTTGCTTTAAGACACCTGTGGTGTCAGCAGATTCGAACAGTATTGCGATATTGGTGACGAATGACCAGAGCAACTATTGCTATCAACTGTTAATACTGACAAAAGAACAAACACCCGACTACCAGCATCTCTCTCAACAGGCCTCTAAAAATGGCACACTTATTCGCTTGAAATCCACGACGGCAGACAGACCAGAATTAACTTCTGTCACCACCGATCAACTCCTTAACGGCAAACCCCATACGACCCCATTAACCCTTTTGGTCTATTCCGACGACAGGACCGGCGGAGGACTGAAAACCGGCCAAACCCGGAATAACACAGTGACATTGACAGGCGGCAAGCTTGCTGGCTTCGACGATTTTCCCGGTAGCGGGAGTGGTGGCTTCTTCTATTCACCCCCACCCTGGGGAGGTGGTGGGGGGAGACCATCGGGATTATTTGAAATAGATCTGGTTATCCTGAAACCCGTCATCAACTGGCTGATGTCCATTGGCAAGGATTCTATTTCGTTTGCGGAGCAACCCTCCCCGGCGCGTCTGAAAATGACACGGGTTAATGCCGATGGCTCTTCCAGCGAAGCCGCTGTACCTGTTGGCTGGCTTGACTTCCTCAATATTGCACAACTGAACGATGTTGATTTCTGGAGCACCCTCCTCCAGCAGGCCGCCACTTCCTGCCCCGCCAGCGAAAGCCTCCAATGGCAGCTTGCCTGTTTCAAACGATTTCTTGAGCGAAGTGCCTTGAAGACAAATCATCGCAGTGGCCTGATGGCAGCTAATGGGGAGGGACAGCCCTCTGGTAGCGCACCCAATTCGGGGCCAAAGGGCGAAAATGACGATCACCAAAAAGAGAAAAAAGAAGAACCTGAAAATCAGGAGAACCAGTCACCGGAAGAAGGCCATGATGGCAGCGGGAATGGCAATAACAGAAAAGACGACGATGGCGAAGAGAGTGAAAAAAAAGCTACCACTGAAGACCTCCAGGCACTTGCGAACCAGCTTGTAGAAATCATTGAAAGTCAAGGTCCCGGAGCAGTTTTTAAGTTCAGGCAAATACTCAATGAACTGAACATGCCACAGCGTTTGCGGGTTCTGGAAACAAAAAGCACCAACACCGCCGATACTGTCACTCCTCTTGAAGCGATACTGAAACTGCAGCGTTCTTTCAAGGAGAATTCACTGCGCAACCTTTTTATCGAGCAGCTGATAAAGGCCACAAGCAATACCAAACAGAATTTGAATAACCTTCACGCTCTGTCTCTACTCCAACCAATCATTCCACCTGATCGGGCAATGCCCGAAGCGGGCGACAACAACCTGTTGATTTTGTATAAGATTGTTCTGGACATAATCCACAAGGTCAATCAATCTGACATAGAGCCGCCTATGAGAGAGTTTGAAAGATGTTGCTTTACTGAGTACTTCGCTCAATTGTTCCTGATCTATTCAAACCCGGTTGAACTGATTCGTGACCTGTTGGGAAAAATATCAGATTTGGCCTTAAGGCGTGTTGTTATGATTAATCCACAATCATTGACATTTCCCACCCGCTTTTTAAATACCTTTATACAATTTCACCAACACCCATCGATTCCTGAATTAGAGCGCCTCTCAGATGAGCTGACGGGGGATGCACAAAATTACTACTTACAACAAGTGCCTTCTATAGAGCCTGTCATCAGTAACAGCGATACTCTCTCTGACGAAACAATTGTCAGCAGTAAAGATACAAGTACCATCTATCAAGCTGATAACAACCAAAGAGCCTCTGGCTCTTCCGGAAGTTCCCCTTGCATACTGACTGATAGAAACTCACAGCTGGAGGCAGAGCCAAATCAGCCTGCCCTTGCCTATCAGCAAAATAACGCTTCCCAAGAGCGATTACACGCAGGACCTTCATCGGATGATCATCACGCCACAAGACCAAGAAGAGAAAAACGACAGATGCTAGCGGCCAGCCCGGCCATGCAAAGTAATGCCGCAGAGCGTTCTGCTTCTGACCAGCAGTCGGGCGCCCATAATGAGGAGGCAACCCCGTCGAATGAGCAGTTAAAGACATCTGTGCAAAAAAAACGAATGCCATTGTGCAACCATTACCATAGGTTTTGTCGTGTAAAATTTGGGTGCTGTGAAGAGTATTTCCCCTGCTACAGATGTCATAACAATAGTAAGAAATGCGACCTTACAGATCGTAAGGCTTTTCATGCAAAAAGGCTTCAATGTTCTCTATGTAACTATGAGGGGGATATTACGGAAGACTCCCAGACGTGCCCGGGATGCAACGAACGAATGTCGGAGTATTTCTGTGCACAATGCAAACACTTCACCAATATGGAACTAAAACCATTCCACTGCGATAAATGCGGAATTTGCCGAATAAACAAGGATGAGTCCTTTCACTGTGATGCTTGTAATGTCTGCCTGGATATAAGGTATCAAAACAATCACAAATGCCGGGAAAACTCAGGCCACGATAAGTGCTGCATCTGCCTGAAAGATGCCTTCAGCGGCTGCATGATAATGCCTTGCTCTCACAAAGTACATTATGGGTGCGACGCTGCAATGCTCCGAAACGGGATAAAAACCTGCCCTGTTTGCAGATAATCTCCATACGATCCGCCGGTTGAAAAAAATAATTAACCATCGGACCGGATTTAATGTTCGCCGCCAGTGACTACTTCAGTTTTGCAACACGGAAAGAGGACAAGGCTCTGTGGCACAAAGCAATTAATCCATTTAGCAATTTTGACATTCTTGTCTATTATCTGCTTTTTCTACGTATAATAAGTACCTGACCAGTTGGTTTCGCATATTCTGGCGAGTGGATTTTTTCATCCTTCAAGGCGCAACGACGGGCGCGTAGCCATAGCTACGCAACCAGAGTTGGAACGCAGAAGGATGGAAAAAGCCGCCGTCCAGAATATGCGAAACCAACTGGTTAGGTACTTAAGACCTTCAAGTAATGTTTCTTCATTTTTCAGGGCAGAAAGCCAGTACAGACTTTTCTGATTGTGCTCTATCAGGCAAACAGGACAGGTTGGAGTTGTTATCATAAGTTAGCGAGATTTGAATGAACTTTTGCCACTTATTCATAGCATTTGTTCTTTTCCTGGTGGCTATGGCAGTTTGGCCTTTATGCTATTCCTCAACCATCATTGATCGACATAATTCGGGTGGGCACAAAGTTCGGATTGAGATCAATGATGGCAAAGATCCTCAGTTTGTGAGTCAGTGGCAAGTGAACTTGCTGCTACCGGAGGGTTTCGATAACCAAAACGCTATCCTTTGCTTTAAGGCGCCTGTGGTGTCAGCAGATTCCAACAGTATTGCGATATTGGTGACGAACGACCAGAGCAACTATTGTCATCAACTGATGATACTGACAAAAGAACAAACACCCGACCTTCAACATCTCTCTCAACATACGTCTAAAAATGGCGCACTTGTTCGCTTAAGATCCACGACGGCAGACAGACCAGAATTAACTTCTGTCACCACCGATCAACATCACAACGATAAGCCCCATACTGCCCCATTAACCCTTCTGACCTATTCCGACAACATGACCAACAGTGGGCTGAAAACCGGCCAACCCGGGAATAAAACACTGACATTAACGGGCGGTAAGCCCGCTGGCATCGCCGATTTTCCCGGTGGCGGCAACGGTGGCATCTTCTATTTGCCGCCCCTCCCACCCCGGGGAGGTGGCGGGGGGAGACCATCGGGATTATTTGAAATAGATCTGGTTATCCTGAAACCCGTCATCAACTGGCTGATGTCCATTGGCAAGGATTCTATTTCGTTTGAGGAGCAACCCTCACCGACGCGTCTGAAAATGACACAGGTTAATGCCGATGGCTCTTCCAGCGAAGCTGCTATACCTGTTGGCTGGCTTGACTTCCTGACTGTTGAACAACTGACCGATGTTGATTTCTGGAGCACCCTCCTCCAACATGCCGCCACTTCCTGCCCCGCCAGAGAAAGCCTCCAATGGCAGCTTGGCTGTTTCAAACGATTTCTTGAGCGTAGTGCCTTGAAGACAAGTCATGGCGGTGGCCTGATGGCAGCTAATGGGGAAGGACAACCCTCTGGTAGCAGACCCAATCCGGGGCCAAAGGACGAAAATAACGATCACCAAAGGGAGAAAAAAAAAGAACCTGAAAATCAGGAGAACCAGTCACCGGGAAAAGGCCATGATGGCAGCGGGAATGGCAATAACAGGAAAGACGACGATGGAGAAGAGAGTAGAAAAAGTGCTACGACTGAAGACCTTCAGGTACTTGCGAACCAGCTTTTAGCCATCATTAAAAGCAAAGATCCCGGAGCAGTTGTTAAGCTGAGGCAAATACTGGATGAGCTGGACATGCCTCAGCGTTTGCGGGTTCTGCAAACAAAAAGCACAAACACCGGGGGAAACGCTTTTACTCCTCTTGAGGCGATACTGAAACTGCAGCGTTCTTTCAAGGAGAATTCATCGCGCAACCTGTTTATCGAGCAGCTGATAAAGGCCACAAGCAATACAAAACAGAATTTGAGTAACCTTGACATTCTGTCTGCACTCCAACCAATCATTCCACTTGGCCGGGCAGTGCCCGAAGCGGGCGACAACAACCTGTTGATTTTGTATAAGATTGTTCTGGACATAATCCACAAGGTCAATCAATCTGACCAACAGCCTCCTATAAGACAATTTGAAAAATGTTGCTTTACTGAGTACTTCACCCAATTGTTCCTGATCTATTCAAACCCGATTGAACTGATTCGTAATCTGTTGGGAAAAATATCAGATTTAGCCTTAAGGCGTGATGTTATGATTAATGCACAATCATTAACATTTCCCATCTGCTTTTTAAATACCTTTATGCAATTTCACCAACACCCATCGCTACGTGAATTAGAACACCTCTCAAATGAGCTGATGGAGCATGCACAAAATTCTAACTTACGACAAGTGGCTTCTATAAAGCCTACGATCAGTAACAGTGATAATATCTCTGACGAAACAATTGCCAGCAATAGAGATACAGGTACCATCCAGCAAGCTGATAGCAACCAGAGAGTCCCTGGCTTTACCGGCAGTTCCCCTTGCTTACTGACTGATAGATACTCACAGCTGGAAGCAGGGCCAAATCAGACGGCCCTTGCATATCAACAAAATGACGCTTCCCAAGAGCGATTACAGACAGTACCTTCATATGGTGATCATCAGGCCACTGGGTCACAAAACCGATCCGATTTGGAAGTGTCGAGGTTAAATCAAAACTTCTTAACTAACCTTCGGATCGGTGGTCGCCTTCTTGACGGGCTGGAAAGACAGGCTCATAAAAGACGAGAGAAAAAAAGACAACAGATAAAACAGCTAGAAAGACAAATGAGAGGAAGGGGACAGATGGTAGCGGCCAGCCCGCCGATGAAAACCAGTGGCGCAGAGCGTTCTGCTTCTTACCGGCAGTCGAGCCCCCATAATAAAGAAGCAAACCCGTCGAGTCGGCAGTCAAGGATACCTGTGCAAAAAAAACGAATGCCATTGTGCAACCATTACCATAGGTTTTGTCGTTTAAACTTTGGCTGCTGTGAAGGTTATTTCCCCTGCCATAGATGTCATAATGATAGTGAGAAATGCGACCTCAAAGATCGTAAGGCTATTCATGCAATAAGGCTTCAATGTTCTCTATGTGACTATGAGGGGGGTATTACGGAAGACTCACAGACGTGCCCGGGATGCAACAAGCTAATGTCCGACTATTTCTGTGCACAATGCAAACACTTTACCAGTGAGGAAAAAAAACCATACCACTGCGATAAATGCGGAACTTGCCGAACAGAAAAGGAGAAGTCCTTTCACTGTGATGTATGCAATTTCTGTATGGATAAAAGTGCACAAGACAATCACCCATGTCGGCCAGATTCAGCCCATGATGAGTGCTGCATCTGCCTGGAAGATGTTTTCGCCGGCGGTTTCCTGATATTGCCCTGCACCCACAAAGTGCACGGAGATTGCGCCACGGTGATGTTTATAAACAAGATAAGAGCCTGCCCTGTTTGCAGATACCCTCTACCCGCTCAGTTAGTGGAAAGGATGCTGACCCTAATCAATAGTCGACGCTAGGAGCCCGCTACCACAAACCGGTATCAAGCTCTGCAGGAAACTTTCAGGTTGATGCTGCCGAAGGCTTTGTGACACAGAGCAATTAACCCATTTAGCAATTTAGAAATTCTTGGCTATTCTTTGTTTCTACTTCGGATAACAAGAATGACAAATGGTGTTCCTTATTTTTCCATGGCGGAAAGTTAACACAGACTCTTCTGACGCGCTCTATCAGGCAAGAGGGCAGATTGGAATTGTTGGACCAGTTGTATAAGGAGATTTGAGTGCTTTTTTTCCGCTTTTTCATAGCATTTGTTTTTCCTCTAATGGCTATGGTGGCGCCTTTATGCTATTCCTCAACCATCATTGATCGATATAATCCGGGTGGGCACAAGGTTCGGATTGAGATCAATGATGGCAAAGATCCTCAGTTTATGAGTCAGTGGCAAGCGAACTTGCTGCTACCGGAGGGTTTCGATGAGCAAAACGGTATCCTTTGCTTTAAGGCGCCTGTGGTGTCAGCAGATTCGAACAGTATTGCGATATTGGTGACGAACGACCAGAGCAACTACTGTTATCAACTGATGATACTGACGACAAAAGAACAAACACCCGACTTCCGACATCTCTCTCAACATGCGTCTAAAAATGGCACACTCGTTCGCTTGAAATCCACGACGGCAGGCAGACCAGAGCTTATTTCTGTCACCACCGATCAACTTCAAAACGATAAGCCCCGTAATGCCCCATTAACTCTTCTGACCTATTCCGACAACATGACCGGCAGTGGGCTGGAAACCGGCCAACTCCGGAATAGCACACTGACATTAAAGGCTGGAAAGCTCGCTGGCATCGCCGATTTTCCCGGTGGCGGCAACGGTGGCTTCTTCTATTTGCCACCACGTCCACCCTGGGGAGGTGGCGGGGGGAGACCATCGGGATTATTTGAAATAGATCTGGTTATCCTGAAACCCGTCATCAACTGGCTGATGTCCATTGGTAAAGATTCTGTTTCGTTTGAGGAGCAACCCTCACCGGCGCGTCTGAAAATGATACGGGTTAATGCCGATGGCTCTTCCAGCGAAGCTGCTATGCCTGTTAGCTGGCTTGACTTCCTCACTGTTGAACAACTGACCGATGTTGATTTCTGGAACACCCTCCTCCAACACGCCGCCACTTCCTGCCCCGCCAGCGAAAGTCTTATGAGGCAGCTTGGCTGTTTCAAACTATTGCTTGAGCGAACGGCCTTGAAGACACATCATGGCGCTGGCCTGAAGGCAGCTAATGGAGGTGGACAACCCTCTGGTAGCGCACCAAATTCAGGATCAGAGGACGAAAGTAACAGCCATCAAAAGGACAAAACAGAAGCACCTGAAGATCAGGAGAACAACTCACCGGGAGAAGGCAATGATGGCAGCGGGGATGGCAATAACAGAAAAAACGACAATGGAGAGGAGAGTGAAAAAAATGCTGCGACTCAAAACCTTCAGGTACTTGCCAACCAGCTTGTAGCCATCATTAAAAGTGACGATCCCGATGCTGTTTTTAAGCTGAGGCAAATACTAAATAAGCTCAACATGCCACAGCGTTTCCAGGTTTTGGAAACAAGAAGCACAAACACCAGTGGTAATGCTGTCAGTCCTCTTCAGGCGATACTGGAACTGCAGCGTTCTTTCTATGAGAATTCATCGCGCAACCGCTTTATCGAGCAGCTGATAGAAACCACGAGCGATGAAACACGGACTTTGAATGACCCTGACATTCTGGCTTCACTGCAACCGATGGCCCGGCCACTGCCCGAAGCTGGCAACAACAACCTGATGATTTTGTACAAGATTGTTCTGGACATAATCCATAGAGTCAATCAATCTGACCAGCAGCCACCTATAGGGCAATTTGAAAAGCATTGTTTTATGGAGTACTTCGTTCAATTGTTCCTGTTCTATTCAAACCCACTTGAACTTATTGGTAATCTGTTAGGGCAAATATCAGATTTAGCGGTAACGCATGAGATTATAGTTGCTGCACAATCATTGACATCTACCAGTTCACTTTTAAATACCTTTATACAATTTCACCAACACCCATCGTTTCATGAATTACAACATTTCTTAAATGAACGGTTAAGATACTCACAGCAGGGAGCAAGGCCAAAACGGCCCGCCCTTGCTCATCAGTCAAATACGCTGCGCCAAAAACGATTAAAGACTGAACGATCTTATGGGGATGATGACATGACTATCATTGCTTTTTGCGATGATGCATTAAAAGTGGATAAGGTGGAACCTACACAAATTACCCATAATAAGTGCTCAGTATGTTGTGAGCGCTTTTTACGCACAGCAGGATTAGTGAAAACACCCTGTAATCACATTTTTCACGTATTGTGCTTAAATCCGTGGCTCCAAAAAAGGCTACCTGATCTTGCAATTAAAACTTGTCCTGTATGCCGATCAGAATTAAAAAACTTAAAAGAAAAACTTAACGGCCTTAACAGGCTATTGAATAAATACGGCAATTGTCATTCGTTAGACAGTGCAGATAGAGCCGTTAAGGAATGGAATACAACAAAAACAAGTCATGAAGCCTTATACCATTTTGTTCAACTATGCAGGCTCAACAGTCAGGCCATAGATGACCCACGGTATGTCAATATCTTGAGTAAAATAATCTATCCCGTTATAGAAGCCAAGATTCCCCATGACTCTGAGATCAACTCAGCCAGCTTCAGCCCTGATAGTCGCCGGGTGGTGACCGCCGGTGACGATTGTACTGCGAAAATCTATGGCCATAAGGCCGATGGATCGTGGGAAGAAGAGGCCATTATTCGCCACAATGGTCCGGTCAAATCAGCCAGCTTCAGCCACGATAGCTGTCGTGTAGTTACTGCCAGTGAGGATCACAGGGCGAAAATCTTAGGCCAAAAGGACGATGGATCATGGACAGAAGAGCTCACCGTTCAACACATTGGTAAGGTCAACTCAGCCAGCTTCAGCACTGATAGCCACCATATGGTGACTGCCAGTGAAGATGGTACGGCAATAATCTTTGGCCAAAAGGACGACAGGCCATGGGAAACAGAAGTCACCATTAGCCACAATGGTCCGATCCAATCAGCCAACTTCAGCCCCGATGGTAGCCATGTGGTGACTTTCGGTAAAGATAACCTGGTAAAAATCATTGGCAGGTCGGCCAATGGAGCATGGCAAGAAAAAGCCATCATTGCCCATGACTACACGGTCAACTCAGCTACCTTCAGCACCGACAGCCGCCGTATGGTGACCGCCAGTGGCGATGGTACGGCAATAATCTGTGGCCAACAGGACGATGGATCATGGGAAAGAGAATTGACCATTAGCCATATCGACAGCGATGGTCCGATCCAATCAGCCGAGTTCAGCCCCGATGGCCGCCACGTGATGACTGTTGGCAGGGATGGCCTGGTTAAAATCTATGGCAGGCAGGACAATGGATTATGGCTAAAGAAAGCCATCATTGCCCATAAATATCGTATCAACTCAGCCACCTTCAGCGCCGATGGATGCCATTTGGTGACCGCCAGTTCCGATAATACGGCAAAAATCTATGGCGAAAAGACCGATGCAGCATGGGAAGAAGAAATAACTATCTGCCACAACCATTCAGTCTTATCAGCCACTTTCAGCCCCGATAGCCGACATGTGGTGACTGCCAGCAGAGGCGGGACGGCAAAAATTCATAGCCACAATAATAATGGATCATGGGAAGAAAAGACCACCATCCTTCATGAAGGCTGGGTTCGTTCAGCCACCTTCAGCGCCAATAACCGCTTTGCGGTGACCGCGAGTATCGATAGGAAGGCGAAAATCTATAGCCTGAAAGACGATGCATCATGGCAAAAAGAAATCACTATCTGCAACCATGGTGCGGTATTCTTGGCCAACTTCAGTGCCGATAGCCGCTTTCTGGTGACCACCAGTTGTATTTCAGATATTGGTCGTTATCGGGAGACTGCGGTAATCACTGAACTCTGGAAGGACGAATGAAAGCAAACCGCCCTATAGCGATTCAGAAATTTTTGGCTATCCTCTGTTTGTACTGCAAATGAAGAGATTGGCCAATGCCGTTCCTTTATTTTTCCAGAGCAAAAAGTCAGCACTGATTGTCTTGGCGTTTTCTATCAGACAAAGAGGGCGGATTGGATATTATCGACCAGGATACAGAGAGACTTCAGTGCAGTTTTACCGCACATTTATAGCTTTCATGGCGTTTGTCCTCTCATTACCAGCTATTGTGGTTGTGCCACCGGGCTACTCCTATACCCTCATTGACCGGCATAATCCCGATGGGCACGAGGTTCGGATTCTGACCCTTCTGGCCTATTCCGACAACCTGACTGACAGTGGACTGGAAACCAGCCAAACCCGCAATAGCACACAGACATTGGCAGGAGGCAAGCTCGCTGGCATCGACGATTTTCCCGGTAGCGGGAGTGGCGGCTTCTCCTGCCCCGCCAGCGAAAGCTTCCAATGGCAGCTTGGTTGTTTCAAACCATGGCTTGAGCGAACGGTCTTGAAGACAAATCATAACGGTGGCCTGAAGGCAAGTAACGGTGATGGGCAGCCTTCTGGCAGCGCACCCGATCCAGAGCCAAAGGACGAAAATAACCAGCATCAAAAGGAAGCAAGAGAAGAACCTCAAGATCACGAAAACCAATCACCGGGTGAAGGCCATGATGGCAATGGGAACGGCAAAAACAGAAAAAACGACGATGGAGAGGTGACTAAAAGTAATGCTTCGACTCAAGACCTTCAGGCACTTGCAAACCAGCTTATAGCCATCATTGAAAGCGGCGACCCCAGTGCCATTTTCAAGCTAAGGAAAATACTGGATGAGCTGGACATGCCTCAGCGTTTGCAGGTTCTGGAAACAAAGAGCACTAACAGCAGGGGTGCTAGTGTCACTCCTCTTGAGACGGTACTGGAACTGCAGCGTTCTCTCGAACAGAATTCATTGCGCAATCCATTTATCGAACAGCTGATAGAAGCCACAAGCGATAAAAAACAGACTTTGAATGACCTTGACACTCTGCCTGCACTCCAAACAATAATTCCACCGGACCCGGCAATACCCGAAGCGGGTGACAATAACCTGATGATTTTGTATAAGATTGTTCAGGACATAATCCACAGGGTTAATCAACCTGGCCAAGAGCCACCTCCAGGACACTTTGAAAAACGTTGCTTTACTGAATACTTCGTCCAATTATTAATGACCTATTCCAACCCACTTAAACTTATTCGCTATCTGTCAGAACAAATATCAGATTTAGCCATAAGGATTGACATTATAACCGTTGCACAATCATTTACATTTCCTGCCTCTTTTGCAGATACCCTTGCACATTTTCATCAACACCCGGCATTTCATGAATTACAGCATTTCGTAAATGAACACTTAATTCAGCTGCGTACAGCCCCTTCACCCCGTGAGCCAGTAATGAGTTCCACCCCACAAGTTAATAGCTGCCAAAGTACCTCTGGTACTGGATACTCACAGCAGGGAGCAAGGCCAAAGCAACCCGCCCTTACTCATCAGGCAAATGTGCCGCGCCAAAAACGATTAAAGAAAAGACGATCACACGGTGATCATTCAACTCGTCTGGCAAGTACATCATCTTTTGTCGGTGCGGATAGAGCCATGGCTGTGCCTGGTAAGAAAACAATGGATGATTATATGAATATCAATGCCTTTCGCGATAATGCATTTAAAGTGGAGAAGGTGAAACATGCACAAATTACTGATAATAAGTGCCCAATATGTTGTAAGCGCTTTTCACGCACAGCAAGATTAGTGAAAACGCCATGTCATCACATTTTTCATGTGCATTGTTTAAATCTGTGGCTGCAAAAAGGGCTACCTGATCTTTCAGTTAAAACTTGTCCTGTATGTCGATCAGAATTAAATGACTTAAGAGAAAAACTTAACGACTTTATCAGTCTATTGAAAAAATACGGCAATTGTCATTCGTTAGACAGTGCAAATAGAGCCGTTAAGGAATGGAATGTAACAGAAACATGCTATGAAGCCTTATACCATTTTGTGCAACTTTGCAGGCACAACAGTCAGGGTCCAGATGACTCACAGTTCGTCAATATTTTGAGAAAAATAATTCATCCCGTTACAAAAGCCAACATTCCCCATGACCTTGAGATCAACTCAGCCTCCTTCAGCCCTGATAGCTGCCGGGTGATGACCGCCAGTGACGATTGTACCGCGAAAATCTACGGCTATAAGGCCGATGGATCATGGGAAGAAGAGACCACTATCCGCCACAATGGCCCGGTCAAATCAGCCAGCTTCAGCAACGACAACTGTCGCGTAATAACTGCCAGCACAGATCACAAGACGAAAATCTTTGGCCAGAAGGACGATGGATCATGGGAAGAAGAACGCAGCGTTCAACATACTGGTAAGATCAACTCAGCCACCTTCAGCGCTGATAGCCACCATGTAGTGACTGCCAGTGAAGATGGTACGGCAATAATCTTTGGCCAAAAAAACAGCAGACAATGGGAACTGGAAGTCACCATTAGACACAATGGTCCGATCCAATCAGCCACCTTCAGCCCCGATAGTGGCCATATGGTGACTGTCGGTAAAGATAACGTGGTAAAAATCACTGGCAGGTTGGCCAATGGATTATGGAAAATAAAAACCATCATTACCCATGATGACGCTGTCAACTCAGCTACCTTCAGCGCTGATAGCCACCATATAGTCACTGCCAGTGACGATGCTACGGCAATAATCTATGGCCAACAGGACGATGGCTCATGGGAAAAAGAATTGACCATTAGCCATATCGACAGCGATGGTCCGATCCAATCAGCCGGGTTTAGCCCCGATAGCCGCCATGTGATGACTGTTGGCAGGGATAACCTGGTTAAAATCTATGGCAGGCAGGACAATGGACCATGGGTAAAAAAGGTCATTATTGCCCATGAAGATCGGATCAACTCAGCTACCTTCAGCGCCGATGGATGCCATTTGGTGACGGCCAGTGACGATAGTACTGCGAAAATCTATGGCGAAAAGACCGATGCATCATGGGCAGAAGAAATGACTATCTGCCACTACCATAAGATCCTCTCAGCCATCTTCACCCCCAATAGCAGACGTGTGGTAACCACCAGTATCGACAGGGCGACAAAAGAGCATAGCCTGGATGACAATGGATCATGGAAAGAAGAAAACACTACCCTTTATAAAGATTGGGTCTGTTGCCCTTCAGCCACCTTAAGCACCGATAGCCGCTTTGCGGCGACCTTCACTATCGACAGGAAGACGAAAATCCATACCCTGGAGGGCGATGCATCATCGAAAAAAGAAATCTCTACCCGTCACAGTGGTACGATACTCTCAGCCAACTTCAGCGCCAATAGCCGTTTTCTGGTGACCACCCATTACATATCATATGGTCGCCACCACACTGCAAAAATCACTGAACTGTGGAAGGAAGAATGATAGACAAGTATTTTGCCGGTTAAGAGATTGATGCTGCCGAAGGCTCTATCGCACAAGACAAGCAACCCATGTAGCAATTTAGAAATACTTGGCTATTCTCTGTTTCTACAACAAATAAAAGGATTGGCCAAAGATGTCCCTTTATTTTTTCAAGGTGGAACTGTTCTGACGAATTCTATCAGGCAAACAGGACGGGTTGGGATTGTCGACACAAGTTGTGTAGCGAGATTTGAATGCACTTTTACCGCTTATTCATAGCATTTGTACTTTTCCTACTGGCTGTGGCGGTTGTGCCGTTATGCTATTGCTCAACCATCATTGACCGACATCATCCCGATGGGCGCGGGGTTCGGATTGAAATCGATGATTTCACAGATCCGCAGGGTGCGACTCAGTGGCAAGTGGTTTTGCTCCTTCCGGAAGGCTTCAATGACCGAAACAGCATCCTTTGCTTTAAGGCACCTGTGGCGCCAGCAGATTCGGACAGTATCGTGATATGGGTCAGGAGCGACTTGAGTGACTATTGCTATCAGCCAGTAATAGTAAGGGAAGAGCAGATACCCTTCTTCCAGGATGTCTCAGAACGCGCCTCTGAAAATGGCACACTGATTCGCTTAAAATCCACGACGGCAGACAGACCAGAGCTTATTTCTGTAACCACAGATCAACCGCCGAACGTCAAACCTCAGGCTATCCCTCTGACCCTTCTGGTTTACCCCGGCGAGATGACGAACAGTGGGCTGGAAACCGGAAAAACCCGAAATAACACACTGTCATCAACAGCAGACAAGCTCGCTGGCAAAGCCAGTTTTCCCAGTGGTGGCAACGGGGGCTTCTTCCAATTGCCACCCCATCCACCCGGGGGAGGGGGACGACCATCGGGATTATTCGAAATAGATCTTGTTATCCTGAAACCCGTCATCAACTGGCTGATGTCTATCGGCAAGGATTCTATCTCAATTGAGGAACAGCCATCCCGGGCGCGTTTGAAAATGACCCGCGTTAACGCAGATGGTTCTTCCAGTGAGGCCGTTATACCCGTCGGTTGGCTTGACTTCCTGAATATTGAACAACTGACCGATGTTTATTTCTGGAACACCCTTTTACAACGTGCCGCCACTGCTTGCCCAGCCAGCGAAGGCCTTCAGTGGCAACTTGGCTGTTTGAAACTGTTTCTTGAGCGCACTGCCCTGAAGACAGATCGTGTCGGCGGCTTAAAGACAGCTGATGGGGATGGAGAACCATCGGGTAAGTCACCAGATAAAGCACCAAAGGACGAAAATAACGACCACCAAAAAGAGAAAAAAGGTGAACCTGAAGATCAAGAGAACAATTCACCGGGAGAAGGCAGTAAGAGCAGTGGAGATGGTGACAAAAGAAAAGACAACAATGGCAAAAAAAGTGAAAAAAGCACCAGTACTCAAAACCTTCAGGAACTTGCCAACCAACTTTTAGCCATTATTGAGAGCGACGATCCCGATGCCGTTTTCAAGCTGAGGCAAATACTGGATGAGCTGGACCTGCCCCAGCGTTTGCAGGTTCTGGAGACAAAGGGCACAAATACCCTGGGCATTACTGTCACGCCTCTTGAGGCGATATTGCAACTGCAGCGTTCTTTCGATGAAAACTCAACGCGCAACCAGTTTATCAAGCAGCTGATAGAAGCTACGAGTGATCAAACAAGGACCCTGGATGATTTTAACATTCCCTCTGAACTCCAACCGATCACCCCACCTGACCGGGCATTGCCCGAAGTTGCCGACAATAACCTGATGATTTTGTATAAGATTGTTCTGAATATAATCCACAGGGTCAATCAATCTGACCAACAGCCACCGATAGGTCACTTTGAACAATGTTGCTTTACCGAATACTTCGTTAAATTGTTCCTGCTCTATTCAAACCCACTTGAATCTATTCGTGAACTGTTAGGGAAAATATCAGATCCAGGCATAAGCCGTGATATTATGATTTCTGCACAATCATTTACATTCTCCATCTCTTTTCGCGATACCTTTATACAACTTAATGAACACCCATCGCGCCGTGAATTAGTGCGCCTCTCGAATGAGTTGATTAAGCAGGCGCATACTTTCGACTCACTGCAAGTGCCTTCATTACAAGCCCATTCACTACAAGCCTATTCACTACAAGCCCATTCACTACAAGCCCATTCACTACAAGCCCATTCACTACAAGCCCCTTTCGTAGAGCCTGTAAGCAGTCACAGTGATATTACCTTTAACACTACCACTGCAAACAATGGCAATACGCTCACCAATTCCAGCCAGCCAGTTAATAGCTACCACAGTGCCTCTGGCTCTAACGACAGCCTCCCGGGCTTAGCAGCTGACAGGTACTTACAGCAGGGAGCCAGGCCAAAGCTGCCTAGCCTTGCAGGTCCGCAAAATGCCTCCTTCCAAAAGAGATCTCAGACAAGACGTTCACATGGTTATCATCAATCCAGCAGGGCAGACGACCGATCCGATCTGGAAGAGTTGGGGATAGATCCAAACTTCTTAAGTAAACATTCGACCGATGGCTCTATTCTCGTTGAGCTGAAAAGACGCGCTCAGGAAAAAAGAAAAAAAAAGACAACGGATTGAAGAGTTAACTTTAGAGGTTCAAGGATTAAGAAGAGCGAATCAGGCGTTAACTTCAGAAGCTCAAGGACTAAGAAGAGAAAACCAGAAGTTAACTTCAGAGTCTCAATGGTTAAGAAGAGGGCATCAGGAATTAACTGAAGAGGTTCAAGGGTTAAGAAGAGAGAATCTGGAGTTAGCTACAAAGAAGCAAAATCTAATTGCAGAAAGACGGAGGCATTTGGATTCGGAGGCCCGTTTGGAAACTACAGTCCAATACCTCGAGGAACAAATCAGAAACGTTCACGATGACATCAGAACACAACAAGAGTCAGTAGACTATCTGATCCAACAAGCACAACATCAGACGGCAGCGGCAAGCCCGGGCCCAATAAACGACGCAGGGTCTCACGCTTCTTACCAGCAATCAAGCACCCAAAATGAAGAGGAAAACCCATCGAACGCGCAGTTAAATACATCTGAGCAACCAGGCCGAAACTCATTGTGTGGTCATTACAAGAGGTTATGCTTTGTGAACTTTGGATGCTGTATCGGATTTTTCCCCTGCCAAAAATGTCACAACGATAGTCATGACTGCGACGTTGAAGATCGCATGGCTGTTGATGCAATAAGGCTTCGGTGCTCTCTGTGTCACTATGAGGGGGACATTACAGAAGACTCACAGACGTGTCCGGGATGCAATCAGCTCATGTCGGAATATTTCTGTGCAAAATGCAAACACTTCACCGGTATGAATAAAACACCGTTCCACTGCGATAAATGCGGCATTTGCCGAACACACAAGGAAGAGAGCTTTCACTGCGATGTTTGCAATGTCTGTCTGGATACAGGGTTACTAGGCAATCACAAATGCCGGGAAAACTCAGGCCACGATGAGTGCTGCATTTGCCTGGAAGATGCCTTCAGCGGCTGCCAGATACTGCCCTGCTCCCATAAAATTCATAAGGAATGCGCCATTGAGTTGGTTAAAAATGGGATAAGAACCTGCCCTGTTTGCAGAACCCCTCTATTCACTCAGTTAGTTGAAAATAACCATTGACCTTATGGCCGGATTAAATAATCACCGCCGGTAATCACTTGGTATTTATAGTGCAGGAAGGTGGGGCGATGGTGCAGTTTTTAGCGATGCAGGGCTTGCTGCGTCCTAAGGCTTTCCGATAAAAGGCAAGCAACCCACATAGCAATTCAGAAATTCTTGTCTATTATCTGTTTGTTCTAAGAATAATAAGACCGATCAATAATGCTCTTTTATTTTTCCAGAACAGAAAGTCACCACAGATTTTCCGGACGATTTATATCAGACAAGGAGAGTGGGGTTGGTATTATTAACATAATTATTTAGAAAGATTTGAATGCATTTTTACCGTTTATTCATAGCGTTTGTTCTTTTCCCGCTTGCTATGGTGGTTGTACCCTTGTGCTATTCCTCAACCATCATTGACCGACATTATTCCGACGGGAGCAGGGTTCAGATTGAAATCAATGATGCTGCAGATCCGCAGGGTGTGAATCAGTGGCAAGTAGGTTTACTGCTTCCGAAAGGCTTTGATGACCGAAAAAGCATTCTCTGCTTTAATGCGCCTGTGGCGCCAGCAGATTCGAACAGTATCGCAATATCGGTCACGAACGACTTGAGTGACTATTGCTATCAGCTAGTGATAATGGAGGAAGAGCAAACACCCATCTTCCAACATGTATCACAAGGCAGCTCTGAAAATGGCACACTTGTTCGCTTAAAATCCACGACGACAGACAGACCAGCGTTGACTTCTGTAACCACCGATCAATCGCTGAAGGACGAGCCCCATCCTGCTCCACTGACCCTTCTGGTCTATTCCGACAACATGACGGACAGTGGGCCGGAAACCGGCCAAACCCGAAATAACACACTGTCATCCACAGGAGGCAAGTTCACTGGCACGGCCAATTTTCCCAGTGGTGGCAATGGGGGCTTCTTCTACTTGCCTCCCCCTCCACCCTGGGGAGGTGGAGGGGGAAGACCATCAGGATTATTCGAGATAGACCTGGTTATCCTGAACCCCGTCATCAATTGGCTGATGTCTATTGGTAAGGATTCTATCTCGTTTCAGGAACAGCCGTCCCCGGCCCGTCTGAAAATGACACGCGTTAACGCAGATGGTACTTCCAGTGAGGCCGTTATACCCGTTGGTTGGCTTGATTTCCTGGATATAAATCAACTGACCGATGTTAATTTCTGGAACACTCTCTTAAAGCGTGCTGACAATTCTTGCCCGGCCAGCGAGAGCCTTCAGTGGCAGCTTGGCTGTTTGAAACTATTTCTTGAGTGTAATGCCCTGAAGACAAATCATGCAGGTGGCTTCAAAGCTGGTAATGGAGATGGAGAACCCACTGGCAGTCCACCAGACAAAGAATCAAAGGACGAAAATAACTATCTTCAAAAACAACAAAGAGATGAACCTGAAGGTCAGGAGAGCAGATCACCGGGAGAAGGTGATGACGGCAGTGAAGATAGAGATAACAGAAAAGACGACAATGAAGATGAAGGTGAGGGTAAAGATAACACCGGGACTCAGGATCTTCAGGTACTTGCGAACCAACTTGTCGCCATCATTGAAAGCAATGATCCCAACGCCGTTTACAAGCTAAGGCAAATACTGGATGAACTGGACATGCCTGAGCGTTTGCAGGTTCTGGAAACCAAAAGCACAAACACCAAAGGTAATACTGTCACCCCTCTTGAGGCAGTACTGAAACTGCGGCGTACTTACCGTAAGAACTCAGTGCGCAACCGGTTTATCGAGCAGTTGATAGAAGCCACGAGCAATGAAACACAGGCGTTGAATGACCTTGGCCCCCTGTCTACAAGTGAACCGATTATTCCACCTGAGCAGGCACCGCCGGAAGCTGCCGATAACAATCTGATGATTTTGTATAAGATTGTTCAGGACATAATCGACAGGGTCAACCAATCTGACCAACAGCCACCAATAGGACAATTTGAACAATCTTGCTTTACTGAATACTTTGTTCAATTGTTCCTGCTCTATGAAAAACCACTTGGGCCTATTCGTGAACTGTTAGGAAAAATATCAGATGTAACCATAAGAAGTAATATTATGTTCCATGCAAGGCCATTTACATTTCCCAACCCTTTTATAGATATTTCGCAATTTGATCAGCACCCGTCGTTTCATGAATTATTAAGCTTTTCAGATAAACTCTTGAGGCAGGTGCAATCTTACTCTTCATCACAAGCACCTTCGCCAAAAGAGTCCTCACTACAAGAGCCTTTAATCCGTAACAGAGATTATATCTCCGACGAAACAACCGACAGTGCCTGCCCCGAACCTGATGAACATCAATCCGAGTGTAACGGCAATAATACCTCCAACGAAATGATTGTCAGCAATGCAAGCGCATTCAGCGATTCAATGCAGCCTGTTAATAACTTGCAGGCAAGCTCATTCACCGATGCAGTCCAGCCTGCTGATAGCTCCCAGGCAAGTTCATTCACCGATTCAGTCCGCCCTGCTGATAGCTTCCAAGCTAGTTCATTCACCGATTCAATCCGGCCTCCTGATAGCTCCCAGGCAAGTTCATTCACCGATTCAGTCCGCCCTGCTGATAGCTTCCAAGCCAGTTCATTCACCGATTCAGTCCGGCCTGCTGATAGCTTCCAAGCCACTTCATTCACTGATTCAGTCCGGCCTGCTGATAGCTTCCAGGCAAGTGCATTCACCAATTTAATCTGGCCTTTTAATAGCTTCCAGGCAAGTGCATTCACCAATTCAATCCGACCTGTTGATAGCTTTCAGGCAAGTGCATTCAGCCATTCAATCCGACCTGTTGATAGCTTCCAAAGTGACTCTGGCTCTAATGGCAGCACCCCTAAAGTATCCACAGACAGATATTTACAGCAGGGAGCAAGGCCAAAGCAGCCTGCCCTTGCTCATCAGCAAATCGGCCCTTTCGAAAGGCGATTACAGGCAGGACGTTCATACGGTGCTTATCAAATCAGTAGGGCACGTGACCGATCCGATATGGAAGTGTCAGGGATAAATCAAAACTTCTTAAGTAAACATTCGATCGATGTTTCTCTTCTCGTCGCCCAAACTTATCCACAACCTTCTTTGCCTGCACAAATGTGGGATACCAACGGACTGCCTTCAAATCCTTCACCGATTTCTCCGGCAAATGCATTTAATGCAGTCGAAAACCCTGCCCCTTATGAACTTGAAAGCTTGAATAGTAGTTTAAAAAAGTTAGAACATGCTACAAATGAATACCACAGGCTTGCAGAAATAATTGAGCTGAACAGAAGAGATCAGGAGAAAGATAAAGAAAAGATTAAAAAGTTAACTGGTCAAAACGAACAGTTAAGAGAATTGAACCAAATGTTAAGAACAGAGAACCAAAGATTAAGAATTGAAAATGAACATTCAGATACACAGAAGCGAATGTTAAATACACAGAATCAAAACTTAAATGTAGAAAATCATGAATTAACGCTAAAGAATCAAGAATTAAATGCTGATAGTGAGGGATTACGGGGCTGCGTAGCTTATTTTGAAGATCAAAACAGAAGCTTGACTAACCAATATTCAATATTGATGCGTGAGCTCAATCAGCTGCGATCAGAAAACCATAGGAATCATCAAACAGATCAACCTCTGGCAGATGATGTCAGGTACGCGATGCGAAGCATTGACGCAGTGTCTTTTGCCCCTCACCATCACTCAATGACTCTCAATGAGCTGCCAAACTCGTACGATGACTATCCAGGGCCACCATCAGTAGACGATATGCCCCATGAAGAAAATCAACAGATGGCCGCAGCCTGCCTTTGGCATAGCAATGACACATATTCTGCCCCTTGCCAGCAGCCGTGCCCCCAAAATGGGCATGCAAACCCGCCCGATGAGCAGGCAGGCTGGTTAAACATAGAGTCAGGACGGCTACCACTGCAAGAGTCGTTAGGAGCATTGTGCGAGCATTACCGAAGGTTCTGCTTTGTGGGCTTTGCTTGCTGTCCGGGGTATTTCCCCTGCCATAGATGTCATAACGACAACAAGGATCCTTCATGTACAGCTACAAATAAGGCTCTCCATGCACTACGGCTTAAGTGTTCTCTGTGTGGATATGAGGGAGAAATTAATGAAGACTCCCAGACATGCCCGGGATGTGGAGAGCAAATGTCGGAATATTACTGCGCAATATGTAAACACTTTACCTCTACCTATAATAATCCGCACCACTGCGATAAATGCGGTATTTGCCGAATACACTCAGATAGATCCTATCACTGTGATGTTTGCGGTGTCTGCCTGGATAAAAGGCTATTGGGCAATCACAAATGTCGGGAAAACTCAGGCCACGATGAGTGCTGCATCTGTCTGGAAGATGCCTTTGGCGGCTGCCAGATATTACCCTGCTCCCACAAAGTCCATAAAGAATGCGCCATAGCAATGATTAATAACGGGGTAAGAAGCTGCCCTGTTTGTAGACACCCCCTATTTAGTCAGGAACATGCACACAATGATTAACCGTCTGAGCGGATTTAATAGTCGTCGCTGGCTTACTCTCCTTCAGATAAGACGACTCAAGACGCGGCTGGTCACATCGCTGAGATAACCAATGAACAGACTGCCCATAGAGGCCCGAAAATGATTTTCATCCCGGCTACCCAGTGCAAGAACACCCACTTTATCCGGGAAGTTCAATGGCGCCAGTGCCACTGAACCGATTTCCTCATGGTTGTCCGGAAACAGGAATTCCAGTTCGCGGGACTTCATTCGGCCACAGATGACTTTTTGACCGGAAGATTGTTTATCCCTGAAGCCTGAAAGCAGATCACCCAGAATTTCATCCGCTGTATCAGGATCTTCTTCCCGGATGGTCAGATTGGCTGGTTGCCGGGTAAACAGAATCAGGGAATGAAAATCGATTTCAAAATCCTGCTCCAGGCCATCCTTGAGGGTTTCCGTCGCCTGCTCAAGATCCTGACTTTCCAGCAGACCGAGCACCAGTTTGCGAGTCTGTTCGAAGAGGCGGTCGTTATCCCGGGCAACGTCCACCAGTTTGCCAAGCCTGCGCCGCAACTCAAGATTGTGTTTCCTGAGCAGTTGCAACTGACGTTCAACCAGTGAAATAGCTTCCCCTCTTTCATGGGGAATCTTGAGATCCAACAGCAGTTCATCCTGATTCAAAAAAAAGTCAGGATGGTTCTTCAGATACTGAATCACCTGATCTGCCGTCATAGCAGTGATCTGGTTTTCTCTGCCAGCGTTCTTCTTGTTTGAGGCTTTATCACTGGTGGCCGAGTCTGTCATATCCTTGTTTGTCCTTCGAATACCCGGGTGGCACTCCCTGTCATCATAACCGGGTGACCTTCTCCCGGCCAACGAATCAGAAGACTGCCACCGGTAAGATTAACCCGAACCTCTTCATCCAGTAGTCCTTGCAAACGACCTGCAACAACCGCCGCACAGGCACCGGAACCACAAGCCAGGGTTTCACCCACGCCTCGCTCATAAACCCGGAGGTTGATCTCTGCGGCATCCAGTACCTGCATAAAACCGGCATTACAGCGTTTGGGAAAACGACTATGGCCTTCCAGTTTGGGACCCATTGATTCAACCGGCGCCCGGTTAATATCGTCCACTTGCCACACGATGTGAGGATTGCCCATGGAAACCGCCCCCACTGTCAGACGCTCTCCGTCTACATCAAGGTCATAGGTCGTTTGCATGGATGGTGCGTTGAATGGAATCTGTTGAGGCTCGAGCACCGGAATACCCATGTCCACCGTAACATCGCCATTGTCTTCAATGGTGAGTTCCATATTGCCACCGGACGTCTGAACACGAATGGTGTCACATCCAATGAGTTTCTTGTCCCTGACAAAACGGGCAAAACAACGGGCACCATTGCCACACTGCTCCACTTCACTGCCGTCGGCATTGAAGATCCGATAACGGAAATCCATATCGGGATCGGTGGGCGGCTCAACCATCAGCAACTGATCAAAACCAATTCCAAAATTCCGATCGGACAGGCTGCGGATTTTTTCCGGGGTAATGCGTATGGACTGGGTGACTCTGTCAACAACCATAAAGTCATTGCCCAGGCCGTGCATTTTTGTGAAGTGCAACAACATAGCGCAATAATTATCCTTCTGGTAGCAGTATTTCGTCGGCCCACTGGTCAGCCAGTTTTTCCCGGCGACGAACCAGATGTGCCTGATCGCCATCGACCATAATTTCAGCAGGGCGACAGCGGGAATTATAATTGGAGCTCATTCCAAAGCCATAAGCACCGGCAGAGCGGACCGCCAGCAAATCACCTTCAGCCACTTTCAGCTTTCTGTCTTTCCCCAGAAAGTCTCCGGTCTCACAAATGGGCCCGACCACATCGCACAATAGTTCCTCTCTCTCGTCGTTGCGCACCACTGGCTCAATACCATGCCAGGCGCTGTAGATTGAAGGACGCAACAGATCATTCATGGCCGCATCAACCACGGTGAAAGCCTTATGGTCAGACTGTTTGATCAGCTCCACTTCAGTGACCAGCATTCCGGCCTGTGCGGCAATAGATCGCCCTGGCTCAACCACAATTTTCAGGTGCTTGTGGTGCTCGTTGGCGGCCAGGTGCTCTCTCACCTGACCCAGGTATTCAGAGGGTGTCGGTGGCTGTTCGTGTTTTTCGTAGGAAATACCCAAGCCGCCACCAATATCCAGATGCTTCAGGATAATACCCATTTCACGAAGCTGATCAACCAGCAGCAATAGACGATCGAGAGCATCAATAAAGGGTTCTTTGGTCGTGAGCTGAGAGCCGATATGACAATCCACACCCACCACTTCGATATTCGCTAGCTCAGCTGCCCGCCGGTAAACGGCAGGCGCAGCCTTGATATCAATACCGAACTTGTTGTCTTTCAGACCCGTAGAAATATAAGGGTGGGTCCGGGCATCGACATCCGGATTCACCCGGACAGAAACAGCGGCCACTTTGCCCATGATTTCTGCTTCTTGCTGGATTCTTTCCAGCTCTGTTTCTGACTCGATATTGAAGCAGTGAATCCCCAGTTCCAGGGCTCTTCTTATTTCATGACGCTGTTTGCCGACACCGGAGAAAACCACTTTAGAGGCTTCACCACCGGCAGCAATAACTCGCTCCAGTTCACCTACAGAAACGATGTCAAAACCCGCTCCCAGTTTTGCCAGAACATTCAGAACCGCCAGATTGCTGTTAGCTTTGACGGCGTAACAAATCAGGTGAGGCCACCCTTCCAGCGCCTGTTTGTAAGCTTTAAAACCTTCTTCAAACCCTTTGCGGGAATAAATGTAGGCGGGGGTACCAAACTGTTCGGCAATTTCAGTAACGGGAACCTGTTCAGCATAAAGCTCACCGTCACGGCTGGGAAACCAATCCATCAGACTGTCTTACTCTCTATCATGAAATTTCTGGGGAGCATTATTCTACTTTTCCGGGCTTAAGGCATCCATGCACTTGGGGCATCTATGCGCTTCAGTCGTCTGTCTCTCCCCGGAGACTGATTACTCTGACCCGCTATGAGTCAACTGCTGGGTGTCACCATCCTTTGGAAGATACAAATCCCCCTTCTGACCGCACCCGGCAAGCAGAAGAGTGGTGAACATGAGGGCAATAAGGGCTCTCATGAAAGGCTCCTTGTACTTTTTACCATGAGCTGAATGCGCTCAGGGCTCTGTGGATAGTCATTCACCACCAGAACACCCCTTCTTTGAAAAGGCTGTTTCAGCAATGATCAACCGCTGAGTATAATCTGCATCAAACAGCGGCGATAGCCCTAACTGACGGATACACTAATGAACGAAAGCGAATACCATGACCTCCTGGATGACCTGATGGTCGCTATTGAAGACGCCATAGAAGAGGCAGAGCTGGATATTGATTATGAAAGCGCTGCGGGCATTCTCACTCTGACCTGTGAAGACAACTCCAAGATCATTCTGAGCCGGCAGACACCCGTGCTGCAATTATGGCTGGCCGCCAAAGGTGGCGGCTTTCACTTCGATTACGATAAAAGCAAAGAACAGTGGCTTGCTGACAGCAACGGTGAAGCGTTTATGCAGGTATTGAATCGCTGCTTGAGTGAGCAGTATGGGGAGGCAGTAGAACTTACCGTTTAAGTGCTGGTGAAGCTTTAGCTTCCCTGGTTCAGGTTTCCTAAAAAACAAAAAGGCGAAACCCGGATAGAGCTTCGCCTTTTTTGACAGAGTCTGGGGAAGCAGATTGCGCCTCCTCAGATACTGCTTACTGTCAGGCTGACTGCTTCTGATGATTAGAAGTAGTAAAGAGCCTGCACAGCGTAGGTGTCGTCAAAATCTTTATTGCCAGCAGCAGCGACTTTCTCACCACGGGTGTATTCGAAAGCGAACTGCATTGGGCCAGTTTCATAGATGGCACCCACCATGTAGTCGGTGAACTGAGCGTCAGTCTTGTCACCAGTGTAGGTGTCGTCAGCAGTCAGCTGGTTGAAACCAGACTGCAGGTAGAAACCATCAACAACCTGAGGCAGGGCCAACTTACCGTACAGTTCAATACCGGTAGATTCTTTGTCCAGAGTGCCTTTGACTACAGCAGTCTTGTTTTCAAACTGACCGTAGGTAGCTGCCAGGTAAAGAGCTTCGTTTTCGAACTTGGCGCCAACGGTAGCAGAGGTAGACTTGTCAGAACCGTTGTAACGTGGCAGAACGCCCAGTTCTTCAACGTACTTAGCCTCATTGTATGTAGCACCCAGAGACAGACCCATTGGCAGGTCATAGCTCAGTACAACACCGTAACTGGAGTCACGAGTACCGTCTACAGTCTCACCATCCTCATCAGTAGTCTTACCACCGGTGCCTTTCAGCTGGTACTGGATACCAACATTCAGACCGCCAAAGCTGTTGCGATACTGGATTACGTCGTCAGCACGTGCAGTACCATCAGTGTCACCATTGTCGTGTGCAGCATCAGCATCACTTACCAGACCTGTACGGCCACTGTAGACACCCATAGCAGCACCACCACCGATGGCGAACTGGTCAGTCCAGCCAGATACGTCAGAGGTTACAGACCATGCTTTACCTGCAGTGAAGGCACCGTAGGTATCGTGGCTCAGGCCAACATTACCCAGACGGTTGAAGAACTGATCGTCCTGGTCGCCGTCAACAGCGTAGAAGCCCCACTCAGCAACAGCAGAACCGGTCCAGCCGCTGGAAAACTTGTGAGCGTATTTGAAGTTGATGCGTGGGCTGGCATCTTTCATCTCAGCGTCAGAACCATTGCTCTTAACGGTCTTAGCTCCGATCTTACCGCCAATTGACAGGCTGTTAACGTCATCGTTATAAACTTCCAGGGCCATTGCCTGACCGGCAACGAGGGAAGCTACTAAAGTGGCAAGCAGTTTCTTCTGCATGATCACTGGACTCCTAACTCAAGTGTTGTGTTGTGTGGATCTTTTCTGCTTTTTATATGTGATCACGAACTATTAGAAATCATTCTATGACCGAGCAGTTATATGCGGATTCTTATAAGTTCTTGGACGTTCATCACATCACTAAAACTCATACACTTATTCAATTTTTGGCATTGCTCAGCATTTACACTTATACGACTAAGGTTTTACACAATCACAACCAGCAGTAGAATAGACACACCTACCTATTGATCTCCCGAGCCTGTCTTTTTACCGTCATTATTTAGCGCAGCCGATTAAGTAATTTTTTTAAAAACCGAGTAAAAGTTGATTAAAGAAACGCACTCTTTTTCGCTAAAAAGAGACTTTACGGCTCACAAGCAAACGACAAAGATTAATTTATTAATAAAACAGAACATTACTACCTGTGTCAGGTATTGGATTTCAGAGAGACTTAAGCAGATCGGCATTCAAACTATGCAGTGCCATATAGCGGGATCAGTGAATAAGTCATCACTTGCTTAAATAGGAGATCAATAGTAAGAAGCCTTTAGAAAGAGAAGGTTTATTTTAATCAAAGTGAACTGTTTCCAGCCCACCTTGAATAATGTTCCTTAGAAAGTCCGATTCAGCCCCATATCCCAGAAGCCAACTTCCAAGCGGGTAGCCTCTCTGAAAGTACGACAGAGAGAGTCCATTCGGCCTTCAGAGAAACGACTGGCAGCCAGTGTTTCAATCGCTTCAACCTGCCTGACAGCCCCCTGCACAAACTCCTCTCCACCATAGGTTTGGATCCATTTCCAATAGGGGTTACCTTCTCTTTTAGTCGCAGGATCATTAATCAGTCTCAAACCAATCTCTGCGTAGCCCACTGCACAAGGGGAGAGGGCCGTCTGGAGATCCAGAATATCGCCTGCCATTCCTCGCTCCAGTACATAACGGGTATAGGCCATATTTGCCCGGGCTTCTGGTTGACTGACCACATCCTGCTCAGACATTCCCCACTCGGCACAGTACTCCAGATGAAGATTCATCTCTGAGAGAATCCCCGCCACAGAGCCGGAAGCTGCCCTCATATCCTCAAGATTGTCGGCCTTGTAGACCGCCAGCGCATAAGCTCTGGCGAAGTGAATCAAAAACAGATAGTCCTGCTGCAAATAATGCTTGAAGCTTTCCAGAGGCAGGGTGCCGTCCGCAATACCCTGAACAAACTCGTGGTGACAATAGCGGTGCCAGTCCTCCGCACAGGCTGTTTTTATTTTGCAGTAAAGCGTATCGGGATGATCAAATGGAGAAGTCATGACTCAGTCCACAAAGAGTGTGAAAAAAGGCGAAATCATACCCTGAATGTTTAACTGGAGCATCAAGCCGTTATACTTCAGCTTTTGACACGAACAGGTTAAACCCATGCTGACTCAAACCATGATCGACAAGCTCAACGATCAAATCAATCTTGAGTTTTACTCCTCCAACCTTTACCTGCAAATGGCTTCCTGGTGCGAAGCCCAGGGGCTTGATGGCTGCAACGAGTTTCTGCGCCGCCATGCACGGGAAGAAATGGAGCATATGCAAAAGCTCTTTGACTATGTTAATGAGACCGGAGCTATGGCTATCATTGGTGCAATCAATGCACCTCCCCACCAGTATGAATCGGTAAGAGATATCTTCCAGCGAACCTACGAGCACGAGTGCGAAGTGACCCGTTGTATCAACGAGCTGGCACACACTGCATTTACTGAAAAGGACTATAGTACCTTCCACTTTTTGCAATGGTATGTAGCCGAGCAGCACGAGGAAGAGAAGCTGTTTAAAGGCATTCTGGATAAAATCGATATGATTGGCTTTGAGGGCAAGGGTCTCTACTACATCGACAATGAAGTATTGAAACTGGTAGCTTCCATGCCTCCTGTAACGGCTGCCTGACAGTCTACTCCCCCCAGGTCAGGGAAGGCGGGGTTACTAATGGCATAAAGAGCACAAAGTTGATTGTTTCGCCCATTCAGTAATGCATGCCTCGCAAAACCAATGTTTTGCACAGGCTGCAACTGCAGGGTCTTTCATGGGCCCTAAACAAATAAGACATAATCCTGGAAAGAGCTGCCTTGTCAGGCAGTGGAAAACCTCTAAAAATAATTTGTGCTCTGCTCTTTTCGCAATGAATCTGGAAATGGCTAATAATGAGCTTTCATCGCTCTTAAGATATACGCTTATATCACAAGCAGTATTATATAAAAAACTTGATATCACGCCCATTGAAAGAATAGTAATACATTTAGAATTATGAGCATTACCGGTTTTAGATATATAAAAATTTACTAAAGCAACAGCTGCCATTTCAGATACTCGCAATCGCAGCCTGAATTCATCGTAATATAACGACAGATAGGTTAATAAATCCAACAGGCCAGTGTAAAAAACCTGTCCATAATCTTCATATGAAGCAGTATGGTTGGAACATATATACTCATCATGGGTATTAACTTGAGATCCGTAAGAAGCAGCACAAAATATTAGT
The DNA here is from genome assembly GCF_032883915.1 of Endozoicomonas sp. 8E. Classification (NCBI taxonomy): domain Bacteria; kingdom Pseudomonadati; phylum Pseudomonadota; class Gammaproteobacteria; order Oceanospirillales; family Endozoicomonadaceae; genus Endozoicomonas; species Endozoicomonas sp. 8E. Next base: position 6,772,763 of record NZ_CP120717.1, read on the forward strand.
AAGATAACTATCACTAATTTTCGTAGATGAGGCATATTCATCATTCATATCACAAAAACACCAGCACGCTGCATCTGCGAGCACTCTCTGAATGATCAATCCTTCAGACTGATCCCTTCTATCAATGCCTGCACAGCATGAACCGACCGGATCAGGCTTTACGGGAAATTAAAATGCCTCCTGCCACAGCAGCCTTGCCATGCCAGACAAGGGAGGGCAAGGCTTCGAGAAATCAGACCATAGACAGAACACGATCAACCAGCTTGTCGATCCCCTCAGCGGCTTCACTGATGCTCCTGGCAATCATATAGGCTGGAGTAGTCACCAGTTTGTGACGGTCATCTACCACAATATCATCCACAGCACACTCTACATGCTTAACGCCAGTTTGCTCTAAAGCTGCAGCGGTTTCAGCGTCGTTGCCGATGGTGGCCAGAACACCTTCACCAAATATGCGGCCGGCGATAGCAGGTGCAATACACATCAATCCGACAGGTTTTTCGGCTTCTGAGAAAGACTTGACCGCAAAGCTGACGCCACTCTGAACCTTGAGCTCGCTGCCACTGAAGGCAAAATCCGATAAATTTTTTGCTGCTCCGAAACCACCGGGCAGAATCAGGGCGTCAAACTTTTCCGCCTTCAGCTCTCCAAGCGGCCTGATCTCACCCCGGGCAATCCTGGCCGCTTCTACCAATACGCTTCGGCCTTCATCCATTTCTTCGCCCGTCACATGATTAATAACGTGATGTTGAGGTATATCGGGGGCAAAGCACTGGTAACTGGCTCCAAGCCGATCAAGACTGAGCAGGGTCAAAACGGCCTCATGGATCTCGCTGCCGTCAAAAACACCCGACCCGGAAAGAATAACAGCTACTTTTTTACTCATGGATAGTCTCCATTTCATACCATCACGAAAGAGCGGCAGACCACAGATTCTGAAAATCATCAGCCACGGGCGAAAAAATCACTTCAATACTATAGTGGGACGACAAAGAAGGATGAAATAATTTTCACAATTAACACATAGACCCCTATGGATTACGTCGACGATTCCGTCGTAGTCGAGCTAGACTGAAACAAAAATACTCGAATGGAGTCCCCGCCCCTTTGAAAAATCTTCTGGCTCTTAGACTGCTGACATTATCCATTATGATGTTTGCCACTGGCCTGATTACCGGTTGGTGGTTGCATGAAGTGTTGGCTGTCAAGGGAAAAAAGACTTACTTCGAAAATCAGGACTACCGGAACTGGCTGCCTCTTGGAGATTTCACTAACACGCTGGAATGGCCTGACATACCTCAGGAAATAATTGATTTTGAACGGGCACTGGAAGAACACAGGTACGATGATGCCCTGATCATTTTTCAACGGCAGGAGCGACAGAATTCGGAACTTAGTCAACGACTGGAAACAGTCCTGCTGCAAAAAATAGATGAATGGTATGAACACAGGGAGTACAGTATTGCTGCACTGGAACGTTTTACCCAACATTATTATCAAAACCCGGTTTTTCTGAAAAAGCTGGCCCAGCTCTACACTGAGCAGCAGGAGCTGGAGAAAGCCATTGAAGTGCTGATCAGCGCCCGCTCATTCATCAGCCAGCCTGATCAGCTGGAAAATACAGCCGACAGTATTCATAAGCTCAGCCGCCTTATATATGAGAACAGGCAGAAAAACCAACAACTCCAGGAAACCCTGCCCCTCTTCCAGAAACTGGCGACGCTGGAACCCGAGCGTGCCTTTTACCGGTTTGCAATGGCTCAGGGTTACCTGTCTGCCGAGGACTCCAACAATGCCATTCGCGAACTGGAGTTATTGCAGACCGATGAAGAGTTTGGTCGAATGGCTTCCAAACAACTGTCTGACCTGTTACCCCCTGTTCGGGAAGAACCCGAGGAGATGCCAGCCTCAGCCATTCCTCTTCTTGCTGAAGGCAATCACTACATCGTAGCAGCGTTAACTCAGGATAAAAGCCAGCCAAGACTGCTGATTGACACTGGAGCCAGTCTGACAACTTTACCCAATGCTTTATTGAAAGAGCTTAAACGCAAGAAAATGGCCCATCGGGTAAATCATACCGAGTTGAAAACAGCCAGTGGGATTGTCTTTGCTCCTATTTATCGGGTGAAGGAGCTACACCTCGGTCAATACATTGTCAAAGACCTGGAAGTAGCCGGATTAGAGCTGGACTACGCCTTTGCAGAAGGATTGCTGGGCATGAATGTACTGGGCCAGTTCCACTTTCAGATCGACCAGGACCGCAACTACCTGATTCTGTCACCCCGTTAACACCGAAGTGTTACCTCTGCCTGTTACGCATTAATACCTATCATCTGTAAGAGTAACAACATCTCGTAACCTTTTCTTCATCAGCCCCCATCGGAGAATTTAATTATCATTAAAAATCAACAAGTTAAAAAAACTGGCACAACCTATGCGTTAGACTGACAAAACAATAACAATAAAAACAAATAATAAAAATAATAACCGTGGCCCGAATAACAATAATAAGGGCAAACGTAAGTTGATTATTTTGCAGTATGCCCTCTGGGTTTACCATGGAGAAGGTAGCCAGCAAAATCATCCGTTTACAGTCTCTGGCGATACAATAAAAATAATAATTATTCGCCAGCTAAGGGGGAGGTTTGACTTCCCCCTTTTTTCTTTTCCATCTAACACCTGTCCGGTGTGTTGATATGAACTCCTAAAGACTATAAACCTGTGTCAACATCCCCCATTGGAATGCTATGATGTACGCCAGACTGGAGCAGTACATCTGATCCACCGCGACGATATTACTGACTAACCAACAAAGATTTCATGCAAAACTCATCATGACAGGCATCATTATTACAGTATTAGTGGTGCTGGGCATATCGCTTGCTGCTTACTTCTGGCTTAAGCCATCCACAGATAAAGACTCTGCACCCTCTGAATCGCAGCCTCCTGAACCCGACTCTGTTTGGGAACCTGGCGAATTCCAGTCTGAAGACCAGACTCGCATTACTCAAGAAAATCACCCTATTTCACGGCGGGAAATCAGTGAAAATGCCCTGAAAGTACTCCACCGACTGAACAGTAATGGCTACGAAGCTTACCTGGTAGGGGGCTGCATCCGGGACCTTTACCTGGACCTTCACCCTAAGGATTTTGACGTTGCCACCAATGCAACGCCTGAACAGGTCCGCAGACTGTTTCGTAACTCACGGATCATTGGTCGAAGATTCAAACTGGTTCATATCCTGTTTGGTCGCGAAATGATTGAGGTCGCCACCTTCAGGGCTGGTCATGATGATGCCCGCAGTGATAGCCACAGCAAGGACAAGTCCGATCACTCCGATTCCGGACGGATTCTCAGAGACAACGTTTATGGCTCAATGAAAGACGACGCTATTCGTCGAGACTTTACCGTCAATGCACTCTATTACGACGTCCGTGATTACTCTGTCATAGATTACTGCGGTGGTGTACGAGATCTTGAAAATCAGACTTTGAAGTTGATTGGTGATCCGGTTAAACGATATCACGAAGATCCGGTCCGAATGATACGGGCCCTTCGCTTTGTAGCCAAGCTGGATTTCGATATGGACCCTGCAACAGCGGACCCCATCTATGATCTGGGTTATTTGTTGAGTGACATACCATCGGCCAGACTGTTTGATGAGGTGCTGAAACTACTGCAATCAGGCAAAGGGGTAAAAACTTTCCACCTTCTGCGTGAATACAGTCTGCTTCAATACCTTTTCCCGGCAACACATCACAGCCTTGAAGCTCAGGATGAATTTGCTGAAGCACTGATTATCAGGGCGCTGGAAAGTACCGATTCACGCATTGCTCGTGGCAAACCCGTCACGCCTGCTTTTTTATTTGCTGCCTTCCTCTGGGCACCGCTGCAAAGACTGGCGGGGGATCTCCGTGAGCAGGGCGTTCCTCCCACACCCGCTCTGCAACAGGCAGCCATGGTCGTGCTGGACAATCAGTGTGCTCACACTGCGGTTCCAAAACGTTTCACCATGGTAGTGCGGGATATCTGGGAAATGCAGTATCGACTGGAACGCCGTCAGCCCAAAACCATTGAGTCCTTAATGGAGCACCCTAAATTCAGGGCCTCCTATGATTTTCTGGTACTCAGGGAAGCCACCGGTGAAGCACTGGACGGAGCGGGGGGGTGGTGGACCGACATCCAGGACTCTGCTGACCAGGACAGAAATAGCATGATTCGCGACCTTCATTCCCGCCCCGGCGGTAAGGGAGGCCAGAAACGAAGAAGACGCCGCCCGCGCAAGCGTCCTCCCGTAATGAACAAACCGCAATAAATCAGTGAAGCTGAAGAATTATGACCACCGTCTATATAGCCCTGGGCAGCAACCTGGAAAATCCCGGTCTGCAATTGCAAAGAGCCGTGGACGACATCGACTCCCTGCCCGAAGTTGAATTATCAGGCTGTTCAAAGCTCTATATCAGTGAGCCGGTGGGTCCTGAAGGGCAGCCCGACTATTGCAATGCCGCCGTTCGGATTGAAACCACACTGGAGCCACTGGCATTACTGGACGCTATGCAGGCCATTGAAAATGACCATGGCAGAGTCAGAACTGTGCACTGGGGGCCCAGAACACTTGATCTCGATATTATCCTGTACGGTGATGACATCATTGAATCCAAGCGTCTGACGGTGCCCCACTATCAAATGCATGTGAGAAACTTTGTGCTCTGTCCACTGCTCGATATCGCCCCTGACCTGACCCTGCCCGATGGCCGCAAGGCAGCCGCGCTTTTGGCAGAAGTCGGAACCGCAGGGATTGAAGTCGTGGCAACAAAGTATCCCTGGCTATAAACCTCCGTGTCATGCCGGAGGCACTGACACATCTGGTTGCTTTGCGTATAATCCGCTGCTAATAACGTTAAAGGCTCAAGGTCCTGATAGATGGCAAAAGTAACCCTGAAAACCCTGGCCGACATGAAACAATCCGGCGAGAAATTTACCAGCCTGACTGCCTATGACGCGACGCTCGCCCATCTGCTCAGCACTCAGGGGGTTGAAGTCATTCTGGTAGGAGACTCCCTTGGCAATGTCATACAGGGCAATAGCAGTACCGTTCCCGTCACCGTCGATGACATGTGCTACCACACCCGCTGTGTAGCCCGGGCAGCCCATGATTCCATGGTCATGGCAGACCTTCCTTTTGCTTCCTACGCCACCGAAGAACAGGCAGTGATCAATGCCGCCAGAATCATGCAGGCCGGTGCCGAAGTGGTGAAACTGGAAGGTGAAGGCTGGTTGCCTCCTATCGTGACCTGCCTCAGGCAGCAGGGCATTCCTGTCTGTGTCCATATGGGACTCACGCCACAATTTGTCAATGTCTTTGGCGGCTACAAGGTTCAGGGTCGGGAAGAGGAAAGAGCCAACAGCATGATCCAGGCAGCCATTGATCTGCAAGCTGCCGGTGCGGCCATGCTGCTTCTGGAATGTGTGCCCAACGACCTGGCTCGGGAAATCACTAAAGCCGTTGACATCCCGGTTATCGGCATTGGTGCCGGAGACGCAACCGATGGCCAGATTCTGGTCCTCCATGACATGCTCCACCTGACAGCGGGCCGCAAGCCCAAGTTTGTCAAAAACTACATGCAAGACAGTGCCTCCCCACAGGAAGCTGTGGCCCAGTATGTTGCAGAAGTTAAAGACGGCACTTTCCCGGGTCCGGAACACAGCTTCAATTGAGTCTCTCCATTCAGTCAGGTCTCTGAATGATCTGCCTGAATGGTATAAACAGAATGTCTTACAGCCGCCAAAAGCCAAAAGTACTGGCTTTTTTAAAGTCACTGATCGTCTAGTTATTCGCTATGAAAACACTTCATACCATCGCTGAAATCCAGACTGGAGTAGCAGCTTGCAGAGCAGAAGGCAAAACCGTAGCTTTCGTGCCGACTATGGGTAATCTGCACGGCGGTCACCTGACTCTGGTCGAAAAAGCTCAAGAGCTCTGCGATGTGGTCGTTGTCAGCATTTATGTCAACCCACTGCAGTTTGGCCCGAATGAAGACTACGACTCTTACCCTCGCACCATGGAGCAGGACCAGCAGCTCCTGATCGAGCAGGGAGTGGACCTGCTCTACACTGCCCAGACGGCAGAAATTTATCCCGAAGGCAGCGAACATCACACCCACGTCAGTGTCGAAGAGCTTGATGGCATGCACTGTGGCAAAAGCCGTCCGGGCTTTTTCACAGGTATAGCCACAGTGGTCAGCAAACTGTTTAATATTGTTCGTCCCGACGTGGCTGTATTCGGAGAAAAAGACTTCCAGCAGCTGGCCATCATTCGCAAAATGGCCAAAGACATGTGCATACCTGTTGAGATTGTCGGTGCACCTATCGCCCGCGAAGATACCGGACTGGCCATGAGTTCCCGTAATGGTTATCTGACACCGGAAGAACGTGAAGAAATAGCCCCCACGCTTTATCGCTGTCTGCAGGCCGCACGTAAAGCTATCCTGGCGGGCGAGTGTGATTATGACCTGCTGCGCCGTGACGCTTTTGCAAAAATGGCACAGGCTGGATTCAAGCCGGACTATTTCAATATCAGCAGTACTACCACGCTTCTGCCAGCGGGTCCCGATGACCAGAACCTGGTGATTCTGGCAGCCGCCTACCTTGGCAAGGCCCGATTGATTGACAACATCACGATAACACGTCAGAAAGATTAGCAATGGTTGAATTAACCGGGAGCTAAACAGGGAAAGAGTGTCTTATACTGAACCAGGCTCAATACGAAGGTAAACCCTATGGGAGACAGGACTCGACAGGTTTCACACTGGTTTAGCCGGTGCAGGAGTGTTTTAAGTATAGGGTTACTGACACTGATCAGTTACAGCCCTCTGGCTTTGACTGCCCAGGAAGCCCCCTATGGCATGTGGTTGTTACTAAACCCTGAAGTGCTGGGAAAGAAAGTGACAGCGGGTGCATTGATAATATGCTCGGGAAATGCTTCCAGCGATTCTGATTGTGGAGAAAAAAATCATTTCACTCTGGTTTTTCTTGAAGATAACGGAACCTATGGCTGTACAGACTTCGTGTCTAAAGGATCGGCCAAAAAAGAAGCAGAGAAGCCCTGGCAACTGTTTGCCAGGGATGACGACGATGAAGAGAAGGAAACTTTGTTGGCTAACATTGAGCGGTCCGGTGAGCATTTGATATTGACTGATCAAGAGCAGCGCCACTCATTGAAATTTAAAAAAGATACCTACAAAAATATAGAAAAAATAATTGATGATATATGCAGTCAAAAATATAAGGAGCAGAAACCTCATTAAATCAACAAAGCATTCGTACCATTCATAAATTCTACTTTCTATCACAACACTCCGAGGCTGTACTCACATGAGTCCTATTCAACACTTGCCTGAATTCTCATCACTGGAAACCCTGCAACAAAAGATGGCAGGCACGCACCTGCGAGAACTGTTTGCAGCTGACAAGGACCGGTTCGAACGCTACAGCCTGGAAGCGGCTGGCCTGTTTCTGGATTACTCCAAAAACCTGATAAACGACGATGTAATGTCTTCCCTGATGACGATGGCTGAACAAGCCAGACTGCCAGAGGCCATTCAGGCCATGTTCCGGGGTGACAAAATCAATTACACCGAGAAGCGTGCCGTTCTGCACACAGCCCTGCGTAACTTTGGCACAGACCCGGTCATGGTCGACGGTGAAGATGTCATGCCCAAAATTCGTGATACCCACAAGCGCATGAAAGGCATTACCGACTCAGTGCATTCCGGCGAGTGGCAAGGCTTCACTGGCAAAGCCATCAAACACATTGTCAATATTGGTATTGGCGGCTCCTATCTGGGTCTGAAGACAGTCATCAATGCCCTGACGCCTTATCATGTTGAAGGGCTCGAACATCACTATGTAGCCAATATTGATCCGAACGAAATTTCTGAAGTTTTCCGCAGGATTGATCCGGAAACCACCCTGTTTATCGTGGCTTCCAAGTCCTTTGGCACATTGGAAACCTTGCAAAATGCTCAGGCTGCCCGTGCCTGGATGCTGGAAAAAGGTTGTGCCGAATCCGACATTCGCAAACACTTCGTGGCTATTTCCACCAATCTGAAAGCCATTGATGAGTTTGGTATCGCCCAGGAAAACACCTTGCCACTCTGGGACTGGGTCGGTGGCCGTTACTCTCTTTGGTCCACCATTGGATTGATGATCAGTCTGGTTGTGGGCTTTGAGAACTTCCAGAAACTGCTGAAAGGTGCCTGGGAGATGGACAAACACTTCGCCCAGGCGCCTCTGGAAAAGAACATGCCGGTTATCCTGGGTATGCTGGGCGTCTGGTACCAGAACTACTTTGGCTCAGAGTCCCACGCCGTTATTTCCTACGATTACTTCCTACGTGACTTCCCGGGCCATTTACAACAGATGGATATGGAAAGTAACGGCAAGCAGACCCGCAGAGATGGCAGCACCGTTAATTACCAGACAGGTGCCGTTATCTGGGGTGGCACAGGCACTAATGACCAGCACGCCTATCACCAGTTGCTGCATCAGGGTACACGACTGATTCCTGTGGACTTCATTGCTCCGGCCACCAGCCATAATCCACTGGGCGAACAGCATCCATGGCTATTTGCCAACGCTCTGGCCCAGAGTCAGGCCATGATGCAGGGTAAGAATCTGGATGAGGTTCGTGAAGAGTTAACAAAGGCGGGCATAAGCAGTGCCGATGTTGAGGCTCTGGCGCCTCACAAGGTGATTCCCGGCAACCGTCCCAACAATATGATTGTGCCTGAGAAAATCACTCCGGAGGTGGTGGGTGCTCTGGTCGCACTCTATGAACAGAAAGTCTTTGTGCAGGGAGCCCTCTGGCAGATCAACTCTTTTGACCAATGGGGCGTAGAACTGGGCAAGGTTCTGGGCAACCGGGTTTATGACCGCCTGAAAGAGTCCGGTACGACTTCCGATCAGGACAGTTCCACTAATGGACTGGCTAATCGTTTCAAGCGTTTTAATGCCTGATTGAGGATGAATAGCGACAGCCTCGAAGGCGGGAATCCACACTGACTCACCACCAGAACCCTACTGCTCGATGACCCCTTGGCCTTGTCATCCCCGAGAAGGCAGAGATCCACCGTTGGCGCTGGATTCCCGCTTTCGCGGGAATGACGACCTCAGAGCATGGGAACGAGTTGACTCCCGTCATACCCGACTTCATTCTCGTCATTCCCGGCTCTCGTCATTCCCGCGAAGGCGGGAATCCACACTGACTCACCACCAGAACCCTACTGCCCGGTGCCCCCCTGGCCTTGTCATCCCCGAGAAGGCAGAGATCCACCGTTGGCGCTGGATTCCCGCCTTCGCGGGAACGACGACCTCAGAGCATGGGAACGAGTTGACTCCCGTCATACCCGACTTCATTCTCGTCATTCCCGCGAAGGCGGGAATCCACACTGACTCACCACCAGAACCCTACTGCCCGGTGCCCCCCTGGCCTTGTCATCCCCGAGAAGGCAGAGATCAACCGTTGGCGCTGGATTCCCGCCTTCGCGGGAATGACGACCTCAGAGCATGGGAACGAGTTGACTCCCGTCATACCCGACTTCATTCTCGTCATTCCCGCGAAGGCGGGAATCCACACTGACTCACCACCAGAACCCTACTGCTCGGTGACCCCCTGGCCTCGTCATCCCCGAGAAGGCAGAGATCCACCGTTGGCGCTGGATTCCCGCCTTCGCGGGAATGACGACCTCAGAGCATGGGAACGAGTTGACTCCCGTCATACCCGACTTCATTCTCGTCATTCCTGCGAAGGCGGGAATCCACACTGACTCACCACCAGAACCCTACTGCCCGGTGCCCCCCTGGCCTTGTCATCCCCGAGAAGGCAGAGATCCACCGTTGGCGCTGGATTCCCGCCTTCGCGGGAATGACGACTTCAGAGCATGGGAACGAGTTGACTCCCGTCATACCCGACTTCATTCTCGTCATTCCCGCGAAGGCGGGAATCCACACTGACTCACCACCAGAACCCTACTGCCCGGTGCCCCCCTGGCCTTGTCATCCCCGAGAAGGCAGAGATCCACCGTTGGCGCTGGATTCCCGCCTTCGCGGGAATGACGACTTCAGAGCATGGGAACGAGTTGACTCCCGTCATACCCGACTTCATTCTCGTCATTCCCGCGAAGGCGGGAATCCACACTGACTCACCACCAGAATCATACTGCCCGGTGTCCCCCTGGCCTTGTCATCCCCGAGAAGGCAGAGATCCACCGTTGGCGCTGGATTCCCGCCTTCGCGGGAATGACGACTTCAGAGCATGGGAACGAGTTGACTCCCGTCATACCCGACTTCATTCTCGTCATTCCCGCGAAGGCGGGAATCCACACTGACTCACCACCAGAACCCTACTGCCCGGTGCCCCCCTGGCCTTGTCATCCCCGAGAAGGCAGAGATCAACCGTTGGCGCTGGATTCCCGCCTTCGCGGGAATGACGACCTCAGAGCATGGGAACGAGTTGACTCCCGTCATACCCGACTTCATTCTCGTCATTCCCGCGAAGGCGGGAATCCACACTGACTCACCACCAGAACCCTACTGCTCGGTGACCCCCTGGCCTCGTCATCCCCGAGAAGGCAGAGATCCACCGTTGGCGCTGGATTCCCGCCTTCGCGGGATTGACGACCTCAGAGCATGGGAACGAGTTGACTCCCGTCATACCCGACTTCATTCTCGTCATTCCCGCGAAGGCGGGAATCCACACTGACTCACCACCAGAACCCTACTGCTCGGTGCCCCCCTGGCCTTGTCATCCCCGAGAAGGCAGAGATCCACCGTTGGCGCTGGATTCCCGCCTTCGCGGGAATGACGACTTCAGAGCATGGGAACGAGTTGACTCCCGTCATACCCGACTTCATTCTCGTCATTCCCGCGAAGGCGGGAATCCACACTGACTCACCACCAGAATCATACTGCCCGGTGTCCCCCTGGCCTTGTCATCCCCGAGAAGGCAGAGATCCACCGTTGGCGCTGGATTCCCGCCTTCGCGGGAATGACGACTTCAGAGCATGGGAACGAGTTGACTCCCGTCATACCCGACTTCATTCTCGTCATTCCCGCGAAGGCGGGAATCCACACTGACTCACCACCAGAACCCTACTGCCCGGTGCCCCCCTGGCCTTGTCATCCCCGAGAAGGCAGAGATCAACCGTTGGCGCTGGATTCCCGCCTTCGCGGGAATGACGACTTCAGAGCATGGGAACGAGTTGACTCCCGTCATACCCGACTTCATTCTCGTCATTCCCGCGAAGGCGGGAATCCACACTGACTCACCACCAGAACCCTACTGCCCGGTGCCCCCCTGGCCTTGTCATCCCCGAGAAGGCAGAGATCCACCGTTGGCGCTGGATTCCCGCCTTCGCGGGAATGACGACTTCAGAGCATGGGAACGAGTTGACTCCCGTCATACCCGACTTCATTCTCGTCATTCCCGCGAAGGCGGGAATCCACACTGACTCACCACCAGAACCCTACTGCTCGGTGCCCCCCTGGCCTTGTCATCCCCGAGAAGGCAGAGATCCACCGTTGGCGCTGGATTCCCGCCTTCGCGGGAATGACGACTTCAGAGCATGGGAACGAGTTGACTCCCGTCATACCCGACTTCATTCTCGTCATTCCCGCGAAGGCGGGAATCCACACTGACTCACCACCAGAACCCTACTGCCCGGTGCCCCCCTGGCCTTGTCATCCCCGAGAAGGCAGAGATCCACCGTTGGCGCTGGATTCCCGCCTTCGCGGGAATGACGACTTCAGAGCATGGGAACGAGTTGACTCCCGTCATACCCGACTTCATTCTCGTCATTCCCGCGAAGGCGGGAATCCACACTGACTCACCACCAGAACCCTACTGCCCGGTGCCCCCCTGGCCTTGTCATCCCCGAGAAGGCAGAGATCAACCGTTGGCGCTGGATTCCCGCCTTCGCGGGATTGACGACTTCAGAGCATGGGAACGAGCTGTTGGAGTTTTGCGACACCCGCCGAGTCAGGCGGAAGGTGAATTTCGTCAGCCCGATCAGGGCTGATAATCAGCGGTTACAAAATTCTGTCGTGTGAATCAATAATTTATTTTATCGATGATTGCATACCAGGCACCAAGCGCAACATCCAAATCAACAGAAAATAAACCCTTGGAAACCCTAAATGAATTTATATAGTCTTCCCCAATTGATTCTAATATGCTTTCTTGAAGCTTTTTAGCACTATCCAAAGAAGAAAGCTTGACTTTTAATTTCCTATTATCTGCCTCAGCGCTTGTAATATCCAAATGCCCATTTGGATTATAGATTTTATTTATATAAGTACTCACATCAGCAGTTTCAAAACGTCTAAAAGATAGACCTCTTATTTGAGATAAGTCTTTTTGTAATAGCTCTTTTTTATATGCGGGTTCCACATAATCATCATCGAAATCAGAATCATGACCTTCGTCATCAGACATATCATCTTCGCTTTCAGACATATCAAAAAAGTTGCAACTTGCCACCTTATCAGAGCTCGGTTTTTCAACGGTGGTGATTACAGGATCACCAACAAACTCCAAAAAGCTGCCATCCTTAACGACCAGCTCAATCAACCGTTTACCCTCTTTGTTTACAATGGCCATGTAGCCAGGGCAGTCAAAACTGAAACTGGAAAATCCGAATCCTACGCTCCTTGTAGAAACTGCTGCAACAGTCGCCATCTTACCGCTGGCGCCTTCTTCATCAACAGATAATACGATCTTCTGGAGCACGTCCAGATCAAGATCTGCCGGTAGGCCTAGTCTTGTCAGATCTCCTGCTACTATTTCGGTTCCTAATGCCTCACAAATTTTCTCGAGTAACTTGGTATCACAACTGTCTACTACTTTTATTTTGGGTAGCGTTAGCCGATATCTCGCTTCTTTATAATTTAATTGTTCAGTCAGCTCATTAATCGTATCTGAATCAAGTTCATCAATCGCTGTGGCACTTTGCTGACGCGGTTTTATTGCGACCAATTTAAGATCTTCTCCATTAAAAGATTGGAATTCCTTGGCGATGGCAGTAAATTTTCTGTTAGAAGCGCATTGAACCGTTTCAATTTTGGACATCATCTCGACATTATCAATACGAGTTCCATCTGCGCATAGAAAGCTTCCAGCAGCCGTAGCCTCTGGAGAAAAACTATCCTCCCAGACACCCCGGAATTCCATTACATTACCTAATGCTGCTTTAACTTCTCTCGACCCATCAAACAACTTGTCGATTTTTCCTTTGGTTTTATCCTTAACATAAGCTTCTGCGACTTCAGCTACATCCCAAAAATTACTTTCCAGCTTTTGGGTTTGATAACATTCAGAGAGTATTTTTTCTAACTGCTCATGACTGAGGCGATAGGCTGAAGCAATGAAGTTAGCGCAGGAGATCAACTGATCAGGATGGCTTCCGTAAGGGTTGTCTTTGCTGAACTTACCGAGTTCCTTATGGATTTCAGTTTCCAGCTCTTCAGTTAAGGTTCCTTTGGGGATCCCCAAAATTGATTCCTTTTTGGCATTATCATCTATACACGCCAGAAGCATACCCAAAACCGGAGTCAGGCTGGTAGGAGACACTATCGTGCTTTTTTTGCCCCCACTACTCAGTATCCCTAAGGTTACTTTATCAATTAGTTTTTTAGCAATATCAGAAGGCTGTAAACTGACCCCGGAGTGTGTGTCATTCAGATTTAATGGCTGCGAAGGCATTGATTTTATTGTGTGTCCAATAGGTATCATAGCGGTTACTCCTTTAGCTGATGATAATTCATTAGAGAGAATAAACTCACTGCTTCCGAAAAGAGCATGTTTTGCAGATTGCCGTAAATTATCGGTTGCCTGATTACTATTAGTTAAGAATTTTCCCTCAATAAAATCACTAACCGGTTAGTTAGTTACAGCAACAACTTGCAGACAAAAGTTTTGTTAGTTGCACTCAAAAAATTTTTATGAACTTTTATTCCAAAACCCAATCTAACTACTTTTAAATGTCGTTACTGATCGAAAGGAAATCCTGACTTAAGTAAAAACCACTATGAACTCTATAAATAATAAGCTCGAAATTACAGATTCACCCTCACCACCACCCGAGCAAGCTCAATCGGCAACAACCACTGTTATCCATGCCGGCAGGTGCGTCACTGTACCTGACAGGCAGATAGATTCTTTGCTGCATTTATTATCCACAACATCATATTCTCTCATCTTCAGATATTTGTCGCTCCGGGATATTCACCGCTTAAAACAGGTATGCACCCACTTTCGCGATGCTATTAAAAGCGATAACGCCCTGGCAAAAGCATGGTTTCGTCGGTTTCCTTTATCACACCAGTATCAACTGAGAAAAACCATCACTACAAAAAGTAATCAACAAGTCCATGATTGGCTTGGGTCGTTTACCAACGATAAGGCCTTATTGACGTCACTTACCCATCTCCAAAAGACGGGTGCTTCTGTACCTGCTCTGCTATTTTTCACCAAGACTGTACTTATGTCTCAGTACAAAACATTTAAGTTGGATACAAAAACCATCATTGAAAGAAATTACCAAGCCCGTTCAGCCACCTTGAGTGATGATGGCCGTCATCTGATGGTGTTCAATTCTCATAGCACGGTGAAAATCTTCGGTCATCAGGATGATGGATCATGGCCAGAAAAAAAACTCATCACTCATGATAGTTCTATCAGTTCAGCCATCTTCAGCCCCGATAGTCAGCATCTAGTGACTGCCAGTCAGGACGACATGGCAACCATTTTTGGCCTGGGGAGCGATGGATCATGGGAGCTAAAAGCCACCATTAAACATCGACGTAATCTGATGTCGCCCACCTTCAGTCCCGATGGTCGCCACTTGGTGACCAACAGTAACGACAGGACGGCGCAGGTCCATAGCCGGAATGACAGCGGATCATGGGAACAAAAAGTCATCATTCGCCATCACGATATCGTCACATCAGCCACATTCAGCTTCGATGGCCGCCATTTGGCGACCATCAGTGACGATAAGACGGCGCACATCCATAGTCTGAGTAACACTGGATCATGGGAACAAAAAGCCATCATTTGCCATCACGATGCAGTCACATCAGCCACCTTCAGCCCCGACGGCCGCCATTTGGTGACCGCCAGTGATGACCACAAGATAAAATTCCATAGCCTGAAAGACGATGAATCATGGGAAGAAACAGGTTCCAGTCACCATAGATGTCCTCTATTGAAAGCCAGCTTCAGCACTGATAGCCGCCATCTGGTAATAACCACTTATGACAAGCCAAAAATCTATGGCAAGGCAGCTGATGGATCATGGGTACAGATTTCCCACAGGGCTGATGTCGAATCAGCCACCGTCTCCTTTAGCCCCGATGGCCGCCATTGGGTTACCGTCAATCGTTATGGAGAGTCACAAATCTATAGCGAGAATGCCGATGAATCATGGAGGCAACAAATCATCTTTCGCAATATTAGCCGCGTCGTCTCTGTCAGCTTCAGCCCGGATGGCCGCTATGTAGTGGGCGCCGGAAGTACCTCGTTTAACTCAATCTTTGGTACGGTATGCATTTATGGTCGGGAAGCCAATGGATTTTGGATTCGTAAAGCCATAATTTCTCATAAACAGGAGGTCTTTTTGGCCAGTTTCAGCCCTGATGGCCGCCACGTGCTAACTACCAGCAAGGACAAAACCACTAAAATCATTGGTCAGCAGACCCGTGGGACATGGGTCGAAAAAGCTATCATTTCCCATGATAGTCCTCTCCTTACAGCCACCTTCAGCCGCGATGGCAGCCATGTGTTCACTGTCACTGAAGAGGGTACGGTGAAAATAACCGAACTACGGAAGAAAGATTGATTGTTTGCTGTCACCGTTTTCATGACGGCGCTGAGGGACTCAAGCTGGTAACCAATCGAGCCTTTTAACTACGCCATTGCGTCGGCAATCCGGGTAGTTAGAAAGTTCGATTGGTATTAGAGCTGAAAAAAACGACATCTGTTCAATAGATGCCGTTTAACCTCAAAAGCAGTATTTTACTGCTGTGGCAGCAGCAGTGACTGTACCTTCAAAAGCCTGTCTTCAAGTTGTTGCTGATCCGCTTCCGACAGCTTCTCTCTGAATAAACCAACCACATCAAGAAGTGCCGTCCTGAAGGCTTCATTTTGCTGCGTCAGATTCTCATTTTCCTGCATAACAGGAGGCATTTCTTTTTCCAGACGGTATTCCAGATCCTCCAACCGGGTTCTCAGGTACCTCGTCTCTGTCTCCAGTTCAGCATTTCGAAGCCCGGTTTTGTCAGCAAATTCATTGGCTTCATCCACCTCGACCTGTTTCTCAAGCTCAATCTGCGCCTTAGCTCTGGTCAGTTTACCGACCTCTTCACGCCATTTTTTCTCTTCTTCTGCCCGATCGCTGGCAATGTGCGCAAATTGCTCACTTTCTGCCTTAACCTCTGTCAGCTGTTTTTTGATATCTGCCACTTCACGGGCGGCCTCACTGACTCGTTTTTTATGCTCTCGCTTTTGATCCTGAGCCATTTTGAGTTCCTCCTTGAGGTCTGACATCTGCTGCTCCAACTCATTCTTCTTCCTCATAAGATCCTGATACTCAAAGCGAGAGACACTTCGAGGACCCTGAGCCTGAAAATCGGTCAACCTGGTTTCACCGTCCATAGAAAGAGGTTGAAGTAAAGAATTGGGTTGATGTGTGGCGGTACTGAGACTGACATAGGCTCCCTGATCGTCAAACTCGACGCCGGACTCCCGGAAATCAAAACCAGGGTCAGCCCCTGGCGCCTGCCCACTGTTTTCCGACAAAACTTTCAACCTGTCAATTTCAGCCATGGCCTCGGCGTGCTTTTGCTGCAACTGCTGCAACTGGCTTACTCTGGTTCCCATGCTCCAGCATGGGAACCCATACCTGTCTCACGCTTGAGAGTCCGCTTTTCAGGGGAGATCGGGATAGGGCGTAGCCTCACAGCTACGCTCACCGGGTAGAAGGAGCTACCAATTGTAGCTCCAACCCCCTCAGATCCCGGCGTGCGGATTTCCCGCACCGGGCTCTTCGATATTTGACTCACAGCACAGCCATGGATTTCATTGCCATAAAAGGCAGCATCATCCTCGGTTTCTGTAACGGCAGAAGCTGCTTGAGATTATGGTACTTTTCCCATGGAATCTTGCCTTTCCGGCATCGGCTACACAGCATCTTGTACCAGTAGCGGTCAACAAACCGGTAAAGCTTCTCCATACTTCGGAAGTTTCCTCCCAGACCGTAATACGCATAATGCCCTCTCAACCGTCGATTGATCGCTGTCACTTGTTCGTGCAGCGGATCATGGCGTATTCGTCTCAGCAGTTCCTTCAGTTTGGCTATGCTGCGTCTTAGGCGGGATTTTTCCGTTCTCCTTCCCACCATGAAGTTTCCTTTCAGATTCCTTGTGCAGTAGTGCGTAAAGCCAAGGAAGTAAACCGTCTCCGATCGTCTTCCCCACGACTGGCAAAACGTCCGAACCTGACTAACCGGGTTTTATCCGGCTCCAGTTTCAACGCAAATTTCTCCAGTCGCTGTGGCAGCACATTCATGAACCGCTCCGCATCACTGCGATACTGAAAACACACCACAAAGTCATCAATGTACCTGATCAGCCATGCCTCGCCTTTTAGCCGGGGCTTGACCTTGCACTCGAACCAGAGGTCAAGCACATAATGCAGGTACAGGTTGCTCAGAACTACGCTGATCGGCCCACCCTGAGGCGTACCTTCTTCACACTCTTGCAACTCCCCGGCCTCCATCACCCCGGCTTTCAACCAGCGCCGTATAAGGTTCAGAATTCTGGGATCACCGACCCGGTGTTCCACAAAACGAAGCAGCCATCCATGGTCAAGACTCCCAAAGAAATTCTTCAAGTCCGCTTCCAGCACCCAGCTGACCTTTCGGCCTGAAACCACCTCGTTAAAAGTGGACAGGGCATGGTGCGCTCCCAGTCGTGGCCTGCCACCCATGGAACAGGGCAAAAAGTCCTGCTCATAAATAGCATTCAGCACATCAGCAACACTTCGCTGCAAAGCCCGGTCATTGATGCAGGGAACACCCAGAGGGCGCTTTTCCTTTTTCCCCGGCTTGGGTATCCATGCCCTTTTGACCGGCGGTGCCTTGTAGCCTTGCCGATGGATAGACGTCAGTGTCTGTTGCAACCACCGCTTAAAGTCTTTCTTTGTCTCTTCGACAGTCAGCCCATCGACTCCGGGCGATGTGTTGTGTGGAATCTTGTTCAGATTCATACACAGGCTCGCCGGGGTAATATGATGTGCCAGACTTGTGAAGCGAAGTTTCGGATAACTCCGGGCTTTCGCTGCTACCCTCTCCAGTCCCGTTGCCATGGCTGGTTTACCTTCTCACTGCGTAAAAGACCGTAACTCCCTCAGATGTGGAGCCCATGTTTCCCTGGAAAGGCTCAAATACCGCCAGCCGCTTCCCCATGTGACGGGCTCTCCCCGCCTCGGAGTACTATCAGCTGGTCTGACTTCCTGAACGTCATCAAGTCGTTCTTGCTTTACAGGCTCGTCGGACCCTACAGGCTCCGCCTGAACGTTCAGGATCTCCCTTGTTCACGTAAAATCATTCGATAACATGCCGTGGGTACGAACCCCGGAAGCAGTCGGGATGCCTTGTCATTAGCGGAGCTCCCGACTTCCGCTTTCCCCATTGAGAGAGAAGGTCAGCCACTTCAACCACGTTCAATTTCGGGGCTAATTATCCCTTAGCAGACGTTACGGCCTGTTATCACCCTGTCTACGCTTCGCAGTAGTCGTTACCTTCTACCACGCAAGACTCGGTACACGGCTGCCGACCACAGCTTTACCGCGATGACCATTTCAGGTCACAAGATTTTACGCGCTTGCAAGGCGCAACTCCCACAACACCCAGCATACGGGTCCGTACTGGGCGTTTCGGTCAGTTAAGCAGCCAATAATCTAATCAAACCTAATTCATCGAACCAACTATTCGGCAATGCTAAGTGCAGCGCAGGACTCCGGCTTATCCGCCAGTACCCTTTGCTCGACCCTACTGTCTGCCTCGTCAGCTCATCACTGACTCCTCGCCTTCTTAGCTCCGCATATCGCTTCGGGCTTTTCTTCCATTGATACCAGAGCAAACTTCTCAATCGTCGCCTGATCCAGCAGTCAAAGTTTTCAAACTCCGAACGGGTTTCAACTTCTCGAAAGTAGTTCTTCCAGCCCCGTAAGTAGCGATTCAGACACTCCAATCTCTGCTCCAGTGACCGCCCGCCTTTGCGGGTTAGTTGTTTGACCTTGTCCCTGAACCGCTTGCAGGTTTTATCTGCCAGCTTCTTCCTGCCATCTCTGGTAAAGCTGTATCCCAGGAACGCCCGCCTCCATGCCTTGTCAACTGCACTTTTCGCAACGTTGACTTTTAGCTTCAGCTTACTTTCGATGTAACCAGTCAAACTTGCCATCACTCTCTCGCCTGCTTTCTGGCTTCGCACAAACACCCGACAGTCGTCAGCGTAACGTACAAACCGTAAATCACGCTTTTCTAACTCTTTATCGAGTTCATCCAGTACGATGTTAGACAACACAGGTGAGAGCGGCCCTCCCTGAGGCACTCCTTCGGTCTGCGGTTTTACCAGCCCGTTCTCCATCACTCCGGACTGTAGGAATCGTCGAATTAAACGTAATACATCCTTGTCATCTGTGTGAACTGCCAGCTTTGCCATCAGTCGATCATGGTTAACCCGATCGAAGAATTTCGACAGGTCAATGTCCACAACCCAGTTATATCCTTCTCGGATATACGACTGAGCCTGATTAATCGCCTGATGAGCTGACCGGTTCGGCCTGAACCCGTAACTGAAAGCTGAAAACCTTAGTTCCCACTCGGCCTGCAATACTTGCTGTATCGCTTGCTGCACCATTCGGTCTAAGGCGATTGGTATACCCAACTGCCTTTCTCCTCCGTCCGGTTTGGGAATCAGTACTCGCCTTACGGGAGCAGGACGCCATTCTCCCTGCAAAAGACATTGCCGCAGTTCATGACCATGTTCTTGTAGATGGGTGTACAACCCTTCCACTGTCATACGGTCGATGCCTGCTGCGCCTTTATTGCGTTTAACTCGCTGAAAGGCTCTTGTTAAATTATTGGGGTTGGCGATACGTTCCATCAGGCTCGTACCACCCGCCGGGCTTTCGTAATCCTGTGATACCGACACGACCTCAGCTCTCATAGCCTTGCAGCCTCCGGTTCCGCCGTGACCACTTGGCATGAGTTCCAGTGTTTTCTGGATTTGTCTGCGTCCAGTGTATCGAATAACAGAAACTACTCACCACTCTGTACCGTTCAAGCCTTCACTGACATACGCCAGCTACTATGCCATCTGCTGACTTCTGTGTGGCGGTCAAGTCACCTTACGATGGCCTCAGTCCGAAATATCAGACACCACACAGACCTCCCGAGGTAAGTCACACCGCCTTCGCCGCACAACCGCCAGATCTACTGCCTGAATGTCCGGATGAGTATGGACTTCGTCATCATACGCTGACTCGTCCTCACGCAAACAGCCTCATATCTGATTTCTGTTCGTCGGCTCGCGGTTTTGCTCCACACTGCCTTCAGCCTGCACCTCACGATACAAACCTTGTGCTTCACTAGTCCTTCGCCCTCATCTGGCTGGACAGGGGACTTTCACCCCCAAGCTGTGTGACATGCTCGGCACACGTAGGCATTCCCGCGCAGAGCGTGGGAACGAGTTGTTAGAGTTTTGCGACAGCCTCCTTCGCGGGAATGACGACCTCCTGCTTAGCGACCATCATGATGTTGATTTTGAACTGGCCAAAGTCCCAGTTGGTGCGATCCAGACAGACAACCCAGCTCCCTTCGGGCACCATCCAGTCAACGATCATGCAATATCGTCAAGCTCCATGCCATTCAAGCGAAGAAGCGCTTGAGACGCTTACGCCTGGAGTCGATCTCGGTAGCGTGCCCCATAGTTCGGGCAATACGGGACAGGTTGACTGAACCCATCTGGATGAGGCCAAAAATAACCAGCGCAATAAGGTCAATACGGGATTGATGCCAGCCAAGAGAGGTTTTAAGATGCTTTGCAAGTGAATGGGTGTGTTGCACGAAAGGTGACTGTTGAGGTAATGGGCTTGCAGAATGCCTGCTATCGGCCACCTATTCACCCTTTCATATCAAGCTTTGTCTCGATATTATCCCCCACAAAGGACCGCGCGTTAGGTCTGGCGCTTGGTTCTTAGTCACTCAGATGTAACATTTGTCGTCTACTCTTCCCTGACACTCAAGGGAGAACTATGCACAGGAATACCTTTTTTCGTTCGGCCCAATGGGGCTCCTTCGTTGTCTCATTGTTCTTGGGCACATTGCTTGTGCTACCGCTTTCTATTTTGCAGACAGGCCCTATCAATCTCAACCAGCTGAGTTGCCAGGTAGATGCATCTGAGGGTGACAAGACATTTCGTATTTATACCCCTTCAGATTGGCAAGCGGAAGCTATGGCGGCTTTTTTCTGTGAATCAGTGTTATCGGGAAGCGACTTCGCTCGGGTTGAATTATCTTGGAAGCCGAGAGAGCACTTTACGTCTGATGATCTAATATCCCAACGTTTTGATCTCCTATTCAGCCGGCCTCGAGTGCTCAATGGCCTTGCCCCCGATACGCAATCTCTCTATGAAGAAGCCTTAGTGCTGCCAGCCTATACCATCTATCTATACGGCCACATACCCATTTATCAACTATCTTCCTCGACACTATACAAACGCAGTATTGGATTGCTGGATGATAAACGCAGTCAGTCTGGTTTTCTCGTACCTGAAATCGAGCTCAAAAAACGCGGCGTTGCCCTTAATAACAGTGAAACAAAGTTGTTCAACCATCGTGCTGACCTGGTTGAAGCATTTGTCGAAAACCAAGTCGATTTTATTCCCGCTATCGGCATTGAGCCTGAACTCACCGACTGGCCAACTGAACAGCGTTTTGAACTGAAAACCATCCCTTCTGCGGGAAGCTGGTACCTCTCCAAAGCATTGAATCAAACTCTTAGATGTGAAGCCAGTCAATCTTTACTCAAGAGACACCAAGAGTCTCCTGTCATGGGTAATCTGCTAAACAAAACTACTATGGCAACAGATGCCTGCTCATAGCGGCACATTATTTACGACTATGAATACCTATCTCGCCATCTCAAATCAATACCGCTCAGTTGCACTGTCACTGGTCATCACCTGTCTGATATTCGCATTGCTATGCCATGCTAACCAGCTAGCACTTAATTATGTGGTTGAGTCTGCTCTTGAACAGTATTTGTCGGACGCACTCAACGCAGCCCTGATAAATAGTTACAATAAGGAGGAACTTTTAAAACGCAGTGCGATGATATTGAAAACATGGATAGAGAACGCGAATATAGTGTCGCTGGCGAATATCTCGATGTTCAGTGATATTGAGGTTTTAGAGATATCTCTAACTCCAAAACCCTCCCCGGAAGACTCAGATTTATCATTCTATTTAAATAAGCAGGCTTTTGGTCTGAATTGGCAAATTGCTGTCGTTCACTCTCGGGTAGCTCTGACAATAATGGCAACGCTTAGTGCTTTTGCAGGGCTCTTTTTCTATCTCCAATTGCATCGGACAGGCAAACCGGCCCGAATTAAATCAATATCCAATACAGTACCAGAGGATAAGCCTATTAGCCGGGAGCAGGAAATAACAACAGATAGCAGTGAGACGGCTGGCCCACTCACGAAAAACACTGAGCCAGCACTGCCTCATGTTTCTTCTGATACCGAAGCCACGCTCGACCTTACCAGACACACTGTCACTATCGGTAACGATACCCTTGAAATGTCTAAAACCCCGTTTTTCTACTACTACTGGTATGCCAGGCGCAGTTTGGATGGACTGCCTGCTTATATCAACCCGTGCGGTAGCAAGCCCGATACATATAAAGGACGCGAATTAGCACAGATCATGCGTTGCTATGGTGGACATGCGCGAGCAATCAATGAGCTGGAGCAACACGGTCTGAAAGCCAGGACGCTTGACCAAAACCGGAACAAGATTAAAGACGAAATGAAGGCACACTTTGGTGATTTGGCTCAGGCCTACTTGTTCGTAAAAAGCAGAGACCCAAAAACCGGTCGCTATCAACAAACGCTGATTAATAATAAGTTTTCAATAAAAACAATCGATTAATTTTATAGATATCACTAAAAGTATAGAAACCTTGTTTTAACATAACCGTCATCTATCCCTTTTAGCTTGGTTGTCGACTTTCAAGCACACAAAGGGAAATACGATGAAAACTAAATTTGCTGCGTTGACATTGGCAATCGGTTTAGGGGTCAGTGCTCAGGCAAACGCACTGAATATTGTTTTAAGCAACGATGACAGCTGGTCCACAACCAATATTCAGACGCTTCATACCGCACTCAAAGCGGCAGGCCATGACGTTATTATGTCGGCACCGTGCACGGGGCAAAGTGGTAAAGGTGGTGCCATCCACTTTTTGAAGTCTGTCTCGGTAGATCGTACGCAAATCGATAATGATCAGGTTTGTGTCGGTGACACAGACACAAGCGTTGCATTTGAAGAATATGTCGAGGGCACACCGGCTATGGCTGCGCTGTACGGCATTGATGTGTTCGCTAACGAGCGCTGGGGTAAACAGCCTGACCTGGTTATTTCCGGTCCCAATGAGGGTAACAATGTTGGCTTTTCGACCAACATGTCCGGCACGCTGGGTGCAACAAATGCAGCTATCGCACGTGGTATTCCTGCCATCGCCGTCAGCGCTTATGACGGTGAGGCAGAGAAAGCGCTTCATGTTGCTAACGTTGTTATAGAACTGCTTGATAAGCTGGTTAGCCAAACAAAAGATGGGGCACCTATACTCCCAAAATTCACGGGCCTGAATGTTAACATTCCTGAAGATCCTGCCAATCATCGCGGATTCAAACACACACAAGTAGGCTGGAATGCAGGCCACGATAACATGATCGTCAAGTTCACTGACGACTTGTCATCAAGTGACATGCTCATGGGTTATGTGGCTATGGAATTGATGGAAAATGATCCAAGCCTGACCCTGGGAGAAGCCATGTCCATCGCCAAAGAAATGTATAAGGACAAAGCAGGTATCAGCATGGACTCTGACGCTGACTACGCCGATCAGTCTGAAAACAGTGAGGGCATTGCTGTCGGTCAGGGTTATGTCACCATCAGCGCGATTCAAGCCAATGTTCAAGGCTCTGTTGCCAAGTCTGAGTGGGTTCGATACATACTAAACGAACTGTTTTAAGGAGACAGCATGAAAAAGCTTATACTGCTGAGTGCTGCCACTTCAGTCCTGGCGGGCTGTAACGATGGCACGGACGGGACCTCGACTATGAGTCAAAGCGACTTTGTGTCCGAATATCAGGGTCAATATGTGGGCAGCCAGCTAGTCGATCAGGAACCCGTGCATCTCGGGCTCACTGTAAACGAAGGCGCGTTCTATCTCACTGTAACTGAAGCTGATGAGTCGTCTACAGTTTACACAGGTGACTATGACGAACAAACGACTAGTCTGAGCTTCAATCAAGGCAATATTCAGTGTCAGCTCGGTGATGTATACCGTTGCGAGTCAAATGAAGACTCGTTTGAACTCAGAATGCACAGTCCCAGTGACTGGATCGCAATTGAAAATGTTAGCGGCACATACAGTAATTCCGCTGGTGGTACCTTGACCATTGTTCAATCTGGAGAGCAGGTCTATTTTGAGCTGCCAGACTGCATGCAGTCAGGACAAAAAATGGGACCCAATGAAATCAAATTCGACGCTGGCTTCTGCTTTAATCAAGACGAAATGGCGATGATAGAACCAGAAACTCTTGAGGCGAATGGAGACACACTCAAGGTGACATCAGCTAACCCCTTGCTTGCAGGTTACTGGTTTCAAGGCTAGTCGACATTTGCGCGTCTGCCGCTTCGAAAAAGCCGCCCATACAGCCCTGTATGGGCGGCTTTGGTTTTCGATGGCTTTTTGACCTCAAAGGCAGCATTTTACTGCTGTGGCAGCAGCAGTGACTGTACCTTCAAAAGCCTGTCTTCAAGTTGTTGCTGATCCGCTTCCGACAGCTTCTCTCTGAATAAACCAACCACATCAAGAAGTGCCGTCCTGAAGGCTTCATTTTGCTGCGTCAGATTCTCATTTTCCTGCATAACAGGAGGCATTTCTTTTTCCAGACGGTATTCCAGATCCTCCAACCGGGTTCTCAGGTACCTCGTCTCTGTCTCCAGTTCAGCATTTCGAAGCCCGGTTTTGTCAGCAAATTCATTGGCTTCATCCACCTCGACCTGTTTCTCAAGCTCAATCTGCGCCTTAGCTCTGGTCAGTTTACCGACCTCTTCACGCCATTTTTTCTCTTCTTCTGCCCGATCGCTGGCAATGTGCGCAAATTGCTCACTTTCTGCCTTAACCTCTGTCAGCTGTTTTTTGATATCTGCCACTTCACGGGTGGCCTCACTGACTCGTTTTTTATGCTCTCGCTTTTGATCCTGAGCCATTTTGAGTTCCTCCTTGAGGTCTGACATCTGCTGCTCCAACTCATTCTTCTTCCTCATAAGATCCTGATACTCAAAGCGAGAGACACTTCGAGGACCCTGAGCCTGAAAATCGGTCAACCTGGTTTCACCGTCCATAGAAAGAGGTTGAAGTAAAGAATTGGGTTGATGTGTGGCGGTACTGAGACTGACATAGGCTCCCTGATCGTCAAACTCGACGCCGGACTCCCGGAAATCAAAACCAGGGTCAGCCCCTGGCGCCTGCCCACTGTTTTCCGACAAAACTTTCAACCTGTCAATTTCAGCCATGGCCTCGGCGTGCTTTTGCTGCAACTGCTGCAACTGGCTTTTGGCAGAATTGTAATCCAGCTGAAAGCTTAATTTAGCCGCCTCTTCTTCATGAAGCTTTTGCCTGGACTCGTCCAAATCCTGCCTGAGCCGCTCAAGCTGAGCCTTGCGTGCGCTTTCTGCCGCGGAAAGCTGAGCTTTTTGATCGGAAAACGCCTTTTGCTTTAGCTGCAGCTCCTGCTCAATAATATCCGCTTTTGAAGCTTTCTCCCTTAGCGTTGCTACTTCACTTCTCAACTCAAGCCGTTCTTTCCCGAGTTCCATTTTGGCCCTCTTCTGCTCATCCCTGAGTCGATAGACCTCTCTGGTGAGCGTGTCTACCTGTTGTTCAAGACGAACGGCATCACTCCTGAACTTTTTGCAGTCTGACTTGGCCTGAGCTGCTTCACTGATCGCTCTCTGTTCCGCTTCGGACACATTGATCAGTTCAGCTTTCACGGCAATGAGCTGTTGTTTCAATTCACTCACACTTCGCTCAGACTGGCTATAGTCCTCCTTGAACCGGGCCTCGGTTGTCAGCAATTCATCTTCAGCTTTCTCTTTGAGACGCCTTAGTTCAGAGACCTGAACGGTCAGAGATTCAATATGCTGGGTTTGCGAGCTCCGGGCCGACTGAGCCTCTCTGGAAGCCAGTTTCAGCTTTGTTTCTGATGCCAGCAGCGACTTTGCCAGATCCTCAACGCTCCTGGCCTGCTGGGCGAATTCCACTTCCGCTCTACGCTGCTCTTGTAAGATTGTTTGCAATCCGGCTTTCAGGGTAGCTACCTCTCCTTCCAGAGTTGCCCTGGCGGTATTCCACTCCCTGGATTGAGCGATCCAGGTTCTTACTTCATGCTCTTTCTTTTGCAGTGTTTCCTTTGCACTTGTCTCTGCCGTAGAAGCCTTTTGTAATTGAGACCGGGTCTGTCGCAGGTCAGCCTGAACCAGGGCGAGCATCTCTTTGTTGGCTTTCAGTTCAACTCCCTTGGCTCTGAGTTGCTCCAGTTCCGTGTTTTGCTGACCCAGCTGAACTTCCAGCGCTGAAATGCGACCGTTAGAGCCTTTTAGCTGAATTTGGGTATCCTTTAACTGTTTTTTCAGCTGCGTTTTTTGAGATTCAAGCTCGGTTAACCGCTCTTTACCCAGTCTGAATTCCTGTTCCAGCCTTTGACTTTTTTCAAAATACCCGGACGCTTTTTCACTCTCCTTTTTCATGGCACCGTTCAGGGACTCAAGCTGAGTCGACAGCTCAAGGTAATAAGCTCTTTCTTTCTCAAACTCTCCCTTCTTCTCTTTCAACTCCTTTTGAAGCTGGATATTGGCTTGGCTGGCCTTGATTCGTGCACCAGAGACCTCACTGGCGAAACGTGCTCTGAGCTGACGCACCTCAGTGTCAGAAGACAGCTTGTCGGCCTGCAATTTGTCATTGCGCTCTCGTGCTTCGCCGAGCTGGGCTTGCAGCCGTTGAATCTGAGATTGCAGGTAGTGCAAGCCTTTTTCGGTTTTCTTCGTCTCATCCATGACTTGCTTCATTTCTACGTGGTGGCTTTTCAACTGTTCTTCAATAGCCACAACTCTTGAATGGGCCTGATCTCGCTCAACCCTGATTCTCTTCAAATCTTGCGTCTGATTTTTTGTCAGCGTCTCTAACTGTTCACTTCTGAGTTGCAAGGCTGCAACCTTCTCTAAAGGTTCTGATACTGACTTAAGGCTGGCTTGTGCATTATGCAACTGTCTCTTCAAGCGAATGTTTTCAAGTTCTGTTTCAGACTGTTGCCCTTCCTTCCTGGTCTTGTCTCGTAACTGGGCGGTAAGCTGATTGAGCTGGAAATTCAGTTCGTCAGCCCGTGTGGATTGTGCAGTTTTTTCTTTATGGAGTTTACTAATAGCATCCTGGAAAATCTTTAAACGACGACGAGCCTCATGCAAATTCGTCTCCAGTGTGCCAGCTACCTCATTAACACGCCCCATTCTGTCTTGCTCGGTCAGCGCCTGAATCATTTGTTTTTCACTAAACTCAGCCTGTCGTGTAAGCTCCTGATTTTTTCTATCCAGGTCATGAGCTTCCTCATCTTTAGTTGCCAGCAACAAGGTCTTCTGACGCAGCTCATCTTTAAGTGAGCGAACGTGGGTAATCAATGCCTGTGCGAAGTTAGCTCTTGAAGGATCTTGATCATAAGCTTGCAAATGCCTCTGATCTCTCTGCTGGATATCAGCAAGGAAGCTTTCTTTTAATGTATCGAACTCATCCAGAAGTTCATTGGTCATTAGCTGTAACGCTTGCTGATCCTTGCGCTGACTTTCTAACACGGTTTCATAGAAGGGAATATCGTTACCTAATGCATCTTCAGTCTGTTGCGCAGCTTTCAAAACTTCACAGTAGTCACTATGGAGCTGACAGATAAGCTGGTAATACTCATGGATGCGCGCGTCCATTTTCTTCAGCTCAGCCTGAGTTTCAGCATCGCTGGCCTGGGCTGGCTGAAGCGAATAGGTTGGCAAAAAACTACCGAACCAGGATGAAGATGGCTCCACCCCTACCGTCCGGTCCCCCAGAGATTTACCGCCATTCACAAAACGACTATGCTCGGGTCGGGCAGGCAAGGTTGATAAAGTCTTTCCTGCCAGCACCATGCTTAAGTTGCCTTTAGAGGCACGACAGCGTCTCCATGCGTACTCCACAGCATGACCCGGATCCTTGCCGGGTTTCTCTCGTGTTATCTGTCCCCCTTCTCTCACCAAAAGTTCAGATTGAATCAATGCTGTTGCTGGGTTATGTATTGGACTGGTCATAGTAATACTCCTTTTACTTCATTAAAAAATTCTTAAACCGTTTGACTATCACTCCGCCTGATCAGGGGGCTTTCATCTCCGCTTGTCGGGTTGTCCTGTATAAACCTGCCTGGCAGGGCTCTGAGGGTTTCAATCTCCCTTTCCAAAGCTGCCCTGTCGGTCTCCCACTGTCGGGATCGGTTGACCCAGGCAGTGACTTCATCCTCTTTTTGTTGCAAAAGAGATTGAGTCCGTTGCAGGTTATTCTGAAGCTCAGTCAGTGTATTTTTGGGCACCACATCAATACCCTTGGCGGTGAGCTTTTTATGCATATTTTTCAACTTCTTCAGCATACGAGCTTTTTGACTTTCAACTTCAGACAGTTGCTCTTGTGTGGCTTTAAGCATGGTGGCCTTCTGGCGTAAGTCATTCTCAAGTTGCTCAGTCGGCCTCGATTGTTCCAATCGTTCTAAACGGGCTCTGATATCGTCATCCTGATGAGAACCTGCAGTATGCTGAGCTTTTGATATACGCCAATTTAGATGGTCAGCCTGTTCCTGGTTTACTTTTATGGTCTCTTGATAGGCACGATTAAGTACGTCTTTTTCTGCCTGGATTATTCTTATGGTTTCTTGATAGCCACGATTAAGAACAGCATTTTCTTCCCGGATTGTTCTTATGGATTCCTGATAGTTACGGTTAGCTTCTGCTAAATCCTTTTCCAGCTTCTCAGCCCGTTTGGTTAGCGCACCTTTGTCTTCATGGATTTTTCTTTCGGAGCCAGTATTAGCTTTGGCCAATTGACTCTTCAGTTGCTCATTCTGACTGGATAGATCAGCATTTTTTGCCCTGATTCTTAGTACGTAAGATTCAGAGTCTTCTAAGCGCCTTCGAACTTCTCGCAAATCCCTGCTCTGATTGTTATTCAATTCTTCTAGCTGAACTATTCTTTCACTTTGATCTCGAGAAGACTTTACGATGCGATTAGCCGATTCTAAGTCCTGCAACAGCTTTAGAATCTGTTGAGGATCCGAAAATTTTTTCAGCCCGATTTTGGAAAAGGCATGAGCCAACTGCTTTTTTTCTTCCCGGACGGTTTTAAGTTCTTTCTGAATCGATGTTGAATTACTATTAGCATTTCTTATGTCATTCTCTAATTGTCTGACTCTTTCATCAGCAATCGCCTTAATTGATTGCTGGTCACGAGCTCGGTTCAAATGCTCTTTGCTAATCTTAGCCTGTTCTTTAAGAAAGCTGATGTCTGCACACAGTTCACGGACTTCACGATCTTTGGCCTCAAGCATTTTGGTTTGTTTCTGCAATTTATCAGCCATTAACTGTAATTCTTGCTGCTCCTTATGCTGGCTTTTAAACGCTTCTTCATAGAAGGGAATATCGTTGCTCAATGCCGTTTCTGTCTGCAAAGCAATTTCCAGCGTTTTAGTGAGCTGGCTATGGAGCTGGCAGATGCGCTGATAATACTTCTGAAGACGCTCATCCATTTTATCCAGCTCGGCCAGGATTTCAGTCTTACTGGCCTGGACAGGCTTTCCTGAATCGGTTGACGAACGTTGCCAGAATGAAGAAACTGCCGCTGTCCGCGACTTCAGACTTTTAAAACGGCCAGGCACAGGAGCTTCAGGCAAGGCGTCCACGATCGTAGCTTCGCGCATCTTGCTTAATATCTCTGTAAGAGCTTTGCATTGATGCAATGAATAGATCGCAGTATGGCCCGAATGCTTGCTGGGCAACTCAGATGCCACCTCAACATCTTGATTAAGCAAAATGCCAGATTCCAGTGGACGGTTTGCTGTGCCTGCTGGTGTTGCCATTGTATTACTCCCTTTACACTATGCAAAAATTCATAAGCCGTTTGACTGTTAACGAGCCTGATCCGGAGAGGCTTCCATTTCTACTGTATCCTCCCGGCGTAACTCATCCTCAGGTTGCTCAATCCGTCTGGGTTGATCTTTTAGTTCTACCCCGGCGTTGATAAGCTCTTTCCGATAATAACCAGCTTCATTCTGAGCAAGCGATAAGCGCTTCTCCAGATCGTCAAGCTGTCTGGATAGACTGTATTTTTCTGCACGCGCCTTTATTGCTGCGCTTTCATGAGCCATGGCGTTATGATTAGCTCTTTCCAGACTCTTCTCCAGTGCCTGAATCTGTTTGTCTCGTGCATGTATTTCATTCCGTGTATCGACCACGTAATTTTCAGCAAATTTCAAGCGTTGCCTGGTGACTTCTAAAGATCTCTCCAGATTTTCAATCGATTTGGATAGTGCAGTTTTTTCTTTAAGGATTGTGCTTAAGGTATCCTTATCAACATTTGGATCAGGTTGAACTTTTTCAGCTTTTTCTTGCCGGAGTGTATTTAGCTCTTCCTGCATCGATGTTGAACGACGATTAGCTTCTCTTAAACTGTTCTCTAATCGTCTGACTAATACATCTGTATGGATGTTTATGTTTTGCTCACTCTGTAAATTGAACGCCTGATTCTCGCTGTCTTGAAGCTTTCTTGCAAGATCCTTATTTTTTCTCACCAGTTCATCTACTTCCTGATCTTTGGCTTCAAGCATTTTGCTTTGTTGCTGCAACTTATCAGACATTAACTGCAATTTTTGCTGATCCTTATGCTGGCTTTGATATGTTCTGTGGTGGTAGGTATAAAGGCTATCCAATGCAGTTTTACTCTGTAGAGCAACATCCAGAGCTTTACAGTACTGACTATGGAGCTGGCATAAGCGCTGGTAATCTTCCTGAATACGTTGATCCATTTCATCCAGCTCAGCCAGGATTTCAGTCTCACTGTCTTCAAGCTTTCCCGAATCGGTTAACGAGCCCTGCCGGAATGAAGAAGCTACCACTGTCCGGAACTCGAGACTTTTAACACGGGAAGGCCCGGGGGCAGGAGGCAACTGGTACTGGTTCATGCCTTCGCGCAACCTGCTGAATGTTTCCAAAACTTCAGTGCATTTACGCAATGAATCCATCACAGAAAGGCCCTGATGGTTGCTGGAAACTTCAGGTGACATCGCAACATTTTCATTGACCCCTGGGTCAGATACAAATGAAGGTCCTGCTGGTGATTTAATTGGGTAGGTCATAGTAATACTCCTTTTACACTATTAAAAAATTCATAACCCGTTTGACTGTTAACGTGCCTGATCCGGGGAGGCTTCTGTCTCTTCTATGCCCTTCTGGCGTAACTCATTCTCAAGTTGCTCAATCCGTCTGGATTGCTCTATTAATTTTATCTGGGCATCGATAGCCTTTTTCTGATAATAACCTGTTGCATGCTGAGCAATGGATAAATGCTTCTCCAGATCGTTAAGCTGTCCGGATAGCCTGTGTTTTTCTGCACGCTCCTTTTTTACTGCGCTTGCATGCTCACTTGCGTTACGATCAGCACTTTTCAGACTCTTCTCCAGTTTCAGAAGCTGTTTGGCTTGTGCATACATTTCATTATTCATATCGTTCACGAGATGTTGAGCAGCTTTCGAGCGATCCCTGGCGTCTTCTAAAAGTCTCTCCAGATCTTCAATCCGTTCGGATAGTGCAGTTTTTTCTTTAAGGATTGTGCTTAAGGTATCCTTATCAACATTTGGATCAGGTTGAACTTTTGCTAAATCCTTATCCTGCTTGTCAGCAGGTTGCGATTTTTCAGTTTTTTCTTGCCGGAGTGTATTAAGCTCTCCCTGCATCGATGTTAAACGACGATTAGCTTCTCTTAAACTGTTCTCTAACAGTCTGACTGTTGCATCATTACGAGTGATTATGTCTTCCGCATTCTGCAACTTGAACAATTTATTTCTGCTGCTTTCAAGCTCTCGTGTAAGATCCTGATTTTTTCTAACCAGTTCACCTACTTCCTCATCTTTGGTGTCAAGGATTTTGTATTGTTCTTGCAACTCACCAAACAGTGACCCTATTTCTTGCTGATCATGACTCTGCCTTTCCATCGCACCGTTGTAGAAGGGAAAAATGATCTTCAATTCCTTTTCAGTCTTTAGAGCAACATCCATAGCCTCAGAGTGCTGACTATGGAGCCTGGAGAGCTGCTGATAATCCTCCTGAGTTCGTCTATCCATTCTCCCCAGCTCAGCCAGAATTTCAGCCTCTCTGTCTTCAAGCTTTCCTGAATCGGTTGACGAGTCACACCGCAGTGAAGAAGCGACCACTTTCCGTGACATCAGACTTTTATCACCGTAAAGAAGCTGGCAATGCTCAGGACGGTCAGGCAACTTTTCCACGGTCATGCCTTTGCGCAACAGGCTTAATGTATCCATAACAGCAGAGAATCGATGCAATGAATCCGTTGCAGAACTGTCCGCACATTTGCAAGGCGCTTCTGGTGGCATCTCAACATTTTCATTGACCTTGGGGTCAGATACAAATGAAGGTCCTGCTGCTGATTTAATTGGGTAAGTCATAGTAATACTCCTTTTACACTATTAAAAAATTTATAAACCGTTTAACTATTATCCTGGGAAACTTCCATCTCCTCTGACTGGTTGTTCTGTAATAGCATGCTCAGTTTATCCATCAGATTTTGAATCTCTTTTTCCATAGCCGCCCTGGCGGTGTTCCACTGTCTCGATTGATTGATCCAGGCGATCACCTCATCTTCTTTCTGTTGCAAAAGAGACCGGGTCTGTTGCAGGTCATTCTCAAGCTGAGAGCGCTTTTCTTTTTCAGCGTTGAGACTTTCTCGTGAATAGGCCAACTGTCTCAGCAAAACATTGTTTTCAAGTTCCAGTTCAGACAGTTGCTCCTGATTGTAGTCACGCGCTGTGGTTTTTGGATCTGACTCATTCTCACGTTGGCTCGCCCCCCTGGATTGTTGAGCTTTTTCTTCCTGCATTTTGTTTAAGAGAGCCAGATGAGCATCTGAACAACGACGGGCTTCTGCTAACTCCCCCTCCAGCCTTTCAGCCCGTCTGGACAACACATCGTTATTTTCTTGCATTGCTTTTTGCATTTTTTCTGATTCAACTTGCTGACTATTTGAGAACCTTTCAGTTTCTAATAACTTCTGCTTCACTCTGAAAAGCTCTTCGTATTGTTTACCTTTTTCTTCCTTCAGCATTTTAACCTCTCTGAATAGTTCATTTTTATGTTCCCTTGTTATTTGTAAGGAATGCTGATCGCGACGAGCTTGTGCTAACTCCTGATTCAACTTCTGAAAACCTTGTGTCCTCAGACGTTCATGAATATTGCGAAGGGCAACTTCAGCGCTGTTTTTTTCTATTCGAACTTCGTCAAGCTCTTTCTGCATGAGCGTTACACGTTCATGAGATTCTCTCAGCTCGTTCTCTAATTGTGTGACTAATTCAATAGTTTGAATGGTTCTGACTTGCTCGCCCGCTGCCTCAAACGCTTTATTTTTGCTATGTACAGCCTGCTGCGTAAGCTTCTGGATTTTTTTATCCATTTCATGAAATTGCCGATCTTGGGCTTCAAGCATTGTCGTCTTCTGATGTAGTGCACTCTCAAGAGAATCCAAGTGTGCAGTCAAAGCCTGAGAGAATTTACTGCCCATTACCGGTAATGCTTCCTGATCCTTATGCTGACCTTGTAACACTCCGATATAAAAGGAAATATCGTTTTCTAATGAATTTTCAACCTGTCGAGCGACATTCAGAGATTCACAGAGCTGACTGCGAAGCTGGCAGAGGCGATGGTAGTACGCCCTTCTTTCTTGATCCATATTTGCCAGTTCAGCCCAGACTCCATAGCCATTGGCTGCGTTAATCTTGCTTAAAACGCCTGGCCTGTTCTCAGTACTATCCTTGAGGAATGGATGCGCTGACACCGTCCGACGATCCAGACATTTAAATTCACTCAAAAGACGGCACGGCAAAGGGTGTTCAGGTAACTCTTCCACAGTGATCCCTTTACGCATCTTGCTTAATGGATCTGAAAGAGCACTGCATCGATATAATGAATATTCCGCAACGCTGTCGGGATGGTCGCCAGACATCATATCTTTGATCTGAACACCCGGGTCAGTTATGTGCGCAGAGGTTGCTGCACCTGGTGGATTTGCCATTGTAATACTCCTTTTACAACGTTAAAAAATTCACAACTATTTTGACTGTTAACGAGCCTCATCCAATGCAGCTTCAGTATCTGTCGTCTGGTTGTCAATTGAGAGTGCTCTCAGTTTAGCCCTCAGGGTTTTCATCTTTTTTTTCATCACTGCCCTGTCAATATCCCACTGTATGGATTCAGTGTCCCATGAGCTCAGTTCAGCCTTTTTCTCTTCCAGTTCACTCTGAAGCTGAGAGAGCATCTTTTTGCTCTTTATCAATTCAGGCTCTCTGATCCTGTGAAAGTTAGATGAATGATTCAGAAGTTTCATAAAATGAGCATTTTGACTTACTGTATTGGAGAGTTGCTTTTGTTTGCCTTCAAGCAGTGCGGTTTGATGATGTAACTCATTCGTTAGTTCCTCAACCCGTCTGGATAGCGCATCTTTTTCATCACTGAGTTTTTTTTTGATAGCCTTATCAGTCTCGAAGCGAAATTTATTTTGTACTGCAAGCTTCCTCAGTCTTTTAACCTTATTGGATTGTGTCTGATAGTCACTTTTATATCTTGCTACACATTTCCTCAGGTTTTTAATCCGTTTGGATTGTTTCTCAGTTTGTTCTTCAAGTTCTCTAACGATCTGGTTTTCTCTATCCGAACGTCGTGCATATTCTTTTTTCAATAACGCCAGATAATAATCATTATCTTTTGATATTTTATTTTTTTCTTTCTCGGTTTCGCTAAGGATGCTAGACATCCTCGATATACGACTACGGTATTCACTCACATGCTTCTCTAAATTTTTAATTTTTTCATCAACAAGCGCCTTTGCTTCTTGCTCGTCATGCAGTCGCTTCATTGGCTTTTTGATCTCTTCAAGCGGTAGTGTAAGCTTCTGGAATTTTCTAGCCGGTTCAGAAACCTCCTGATCTATGGCCTCAAACATTTTGGTTTTCTGATGCAGCTCATTAGTCGTTACCTCTAATGCTTGCTGATCCTTAGGCAGACTTAAAAACGCTTTCGTATAGAAGAGAATATCTTCTTTCAATATAGTTTCAGTCTGCCTGGCAAATTGTATAAATTCCATTAACTGCGAGCGGTACTCACAAAGGCGCTTGTAATCATTCTGAATACGTTCATTCATTTTCTCCAGTTCAGCCTCGATTTCAGCCTCACTGGCCTCGCTAACTTTTCGCAGAATAGTTGTCGGGCCCTGACAAGATGAAGAGACTTCCACCTCTCGGGTCTCCAGACCTTTACGACAAAAAAGGCTATTTTCCGGAGGGGCAGAAAAACCCGACATGATCGAGTCTTCTTTCGGTAATTTCTCTAATACATCTCTACAAACATAGCAACGACGCAATGCATATCTCACAACGCCGTCTGAATGGCCCCATGGCGTCTCAGATCTGATCGGGTTATGTCCGAGTGGACTCATTGTTAAGCCGAGTGAGTTGGCCATTGTAATACTCCTTTTACAACATTCAAAAATTCATAACCCGTTTGCCTGTTAACGAGCCTCGTCCGGTCCAGGTTCCATTCCTGCTGTCTGGTTGTCAGTTGAGAGTGCTCTCGGGGCTGCGTTTGCAACCCGGGCACTCACTTTATCCTCTCTCTCTTGCAAAAGAGCCTGGGTCTCTCGCAGATCATTCTGTAGCTGAGACAGCGCCTCTTTGGGTACCACATCAGCGCCCTTGGACGTTAGCCTTTGATGCATAGCTCTTAGCCTTCTAAGCAATTGAACGTTTGTGGTTTGCATGTCAGACAGTTGTTTTTCTTTGGCATCAAGCACTGTGTTCTGCTGATGTAACTCCTTCTCTAACTGTTCATTCCGTCTGGATAGCACAGCTTTTTCATGCTGAAGTCTGTAAAACTCATTCTCCCTGTCATCCTCACTGTGACTGAGTAACACTCGCTCATAATAGAAATCAAAGTCTTTAATCAATGCCGATTCAGTATCCTCAACAAGGTCCATAACTTCAGTGAACTTTTTATGGAGCTTGCAGAAGCGCTGATAATCTCCCTGAATACGTTCATGCATTCTTTTCAGCTCAGCCCGGGTTATCTCCAGCTCAGCCCGGGGTCCAGCCTCACTGTCTTCGGTAAGCTTTCGTGATGCAGTCGACTCCTGCAGGGATGAAGAAACATCCACCGTCCGTTTTTGTAGACGTTTACCACCCTCCAGAAGCGTGCAATGTTCAGGTGGGGGAGGTAAAGTCAGGCAGGTCATGTTCAGACAAATATTGCGTAATGCTCTTTGATGATCACCGCATCGACGCAATGCAAACATCGCAGTGCCTCTGTGCGTCTCAGGTAACTCCTGAGCGAGGTCGGTTTTTGCTGAAGAATTTCCTGCGTCAAATGGACTTATCATGTAATACTCCTTTTACAACATTAAAAAATTCACAACTATTTTGACTATCAATGAGCCTCATCCTGTGCAGCTTCTATCCCTGTCGTCTGATTGTCAGTTGAGAGTGCTCCCGGGGTAGCGTTTGCAACCGGGGAACTCACTTTATCCTCTCTCTCTTGCGAGAGAGACCGAGTCTCTCGCAGATCATTCTGTAGCTGAGATAGCGGCTCTTTGGGTGCCACATCAGCGCCCTCGGACTTTGCCCTTTGATGCATATCAGTTAACCTTCTGATCAAATCAACGTTTAGAGCTTCCGCTTTAGACAGTTGCTCCTGTTTGGCTTCAAGCATTGTGTTCTTTTCATGTAACTCATTCTCTAATTGTGCATTCCGTCTGGACAGCTCAGTTGTTTCTTGCGGATCTTCAATAAAGGCATGATCAGGATGAGCTACTTGTTGTCGAGCTTCTAATAAATCTCTCTGAAGCGAGTCAGCCCGAACGGATAGCGCAACGTTTGCAAACCGGAGTCTGTGAAGCGCTGCCTCCGTGCTATTCTTAGGCTCCATTGGAAACGCTTCCCGATAATAAAACTCGAAATCTTTATCCAATTCCAATTCAGCCTGGGCAACATGTGACATAGCTTCGTAGTACTTTTTATAGAGTTCGCAGTAGCGCTGATGACCCTCCTGAACACGTTCATCCATTCTTTTCAGTTCACGCTGGGTTGCTCCCAGTTCAACCCGGGTTGTTTCCAGTACAGCCCGGGTTGTTTGCAGCTGATCCCACATAGTGTGCAGTTTATGCTGGATTTTTGGGTATTTATCCCGGATATCAAACTTATAGTATTTGAAACAGTTATCTGAATCGGTTGACTCCTGCCGGGATGACGAAGCTTCCACCTTCCGCTTTTCCAGACGTTTACCACCCTCCAGAAGAGGGCAATGCTCAGGGGGGGTAGGTGAACGCGGGCGAGGCGAGTCCAGCCAAATCTTGCGTAATGCCCGTTTATGATCCCCGCATCGATTCAATGCATACAACACAGGTTCTTCTTTGGGCGTCCCGGTTGACGTTTGAGCATTCAGTTGGGTACTTGTTGAAGGACTACCTGTGCCAAATCGATTTATCATTTACTACTCCTTTTACAACATTAAAAATTCATAACTGGTTTGACGATTAACGAGCATCCGTGGAGGCTTTCGTCTTTGCCGTCGGGTTGTTAACCGAGAGTGCTCTCAGGTTAGTTCTCAGGATTTCAATCTCTCTTTTCATTGCAGCCCTGTCGATATCCCATTGTCTGGATTGGGCATATTTTTCTTTCCTGATTTCGAAAATGGTATTATTACATTCATCTATTTGTAGATAAGCTGCTGATAAATCTTTCTGCAGTTTGTCAGCCCGTCTGGATTGTTTCTCTTTTTCAATCCGGGTTTCTTCTTTGATATCATGATCAGCTTCAACGCGACGGATGTATGCTTCTATAGAATCTTCCCTCCGCTTAATAAGCTTGGATAATGTATCTTTTTCTTTCTGCATTTTGCCAAGTTCGTACTGCATATCTTTTATACGACTGTCAGCTAATTTCAGACGTTTCTCTAAATTCATGACTTTTTCATCAACGGGCGACTTTATTTCTTGCTCGCCCTGTGGTCGATTCATTGGCTTATTGCTATCTACAGGTTGTTGCATAAGGTTCAGGATTTTCATCTCCAGTTCAAGAGCCTGCATATCTTCGGCCTCAAACATTTTGGGTTTCCCATTCAGCGCAACAGCCTTTGATTGTAATTCTTGCTGATCCATATGCGGACCTGCTAAAGCATTCTTATAGAAGGAAATATCTTCACCCAATGCCATTTCAATCTCTAAAGCAACAGCCAAAATTTTGCTTAACCGCCGACTATGCTCACAGAGGCGCAAGTAATTCTCCGGCGTACATTCAACCATTTCCTTTCGCTCAGCCTGAATTCCAGTTTCAGTGGTCTCGCTAATCTTTTGTGGATTGGTTAACGAGCTCTGACTGGATGAAACAGCCTCTATCGACCGGGCTTCCAGATGTTTTTCAACCTTCGCAGAAGAGTGTCTAAGAGGCGATGGAGCAATTGGCAACCCGAAATCTGTCGTAAACTTTCTTAATTTGTCTATATATGCACTGCATCGATGCAATGAATACATCGCAGTAGTACCTCGGTGCTTCACGGGCATTTCAGGTGTCGTCTGAACATTCAGGCCAGCCAATGATGAGGGGCCCACTGCACCTAATGGATCTGCCATAGTAATACTCCTCTGACAACAATTAATTTAATAAGTCATGTATCTTTTGACTCTGGCCAGCACGGCTTGTTCCCCTGCTAGATCCTGAATAACTTTGTTGTTAGCCATTCTGACAAAATTTCCCCGGCCAATAGGGAAATCCGCTACTCTCGACTTAGACTTATGACTGATTCCCTGTAATATTCATTCCCTCCGACACCGCATTATGTAATGGTCCCGGGCTTAAGCGACGCGGACCCTGAAATTGATGAGAGCAGCATTAACATGATTGACAAGTCCATCCCCCTCACCGACATCCATCGTCATCTGGACGGTAATATTCGCCCCCGGACCATTCTGGAGCTGGGCCAGCAGCACAATCTGGAATTACCCGCCAATAATCTGGAAGATCTGATTCCCCATGTTCGGGTTATGAGCAATGAGCCTGACCTGGTGAGTTTTCTGACCAAGCTGGACTGGGGTGTAAAGGTTCTGGCAGATTACGACGCTTGTCGTCGAGTCGCCTATGAGAATGTTGAAGACGCCCTGAATGCCCAAATTGATTATACTGAGCTGCGCTTCAGCCCTTACTACATGGCCATGACTCACAACCTTGATCCTCAGGGTGTGGTCGAAGCGGTCGTGGACGGTGTTCAGGCCGGTAGCCGTGATTTTGGGGTCAAAACCAACCTCATCGGTATCATGAGCCGTACTTTTGGCCAGGAAGCCTGCCAGCAGGAACTGGATGCCTGTCTGGCCTTCAAAGACAGACTGGTTGCGATTGATCTGGCCGGCGACGAGTTCGGCAAGCCGGGTGAGCTGTTTGTCGAGCATTTCAAACAGGTTCGTGATGCTGGCCTGAATGTCACGGTTCATGCGGGCGAAGCAGTGGGCGCCGAAAGCGTATGGCAGGCTATTCGTGATCTGGGTGCCACCCGAATTGGCCATGGTGTCAGAGCCATTGAGGACCCGGCGCTGATGGATTACCTGGCCGAGCACCGAATTGGTATCGAGTCCTGCCTGACTTCAAATATCCAGACCAGCACTTTCCCAAGCATTGAAAAGCACCCGCTCAGGAAATTCCTGGCACACGGCGTGCTGGCCACCATCAATACCGATGATCCGGCGGTGGAAGGCATTGAGCTGCCTTATGAGTATGAAGTCGCGGCGCCTGCCGCTGGTCTCTTGCCTGAGCAGATCCGCCAGGCCCAGGAAAATGGTTTGGCCATCTCTTTTTTGAGTGACGCTGAGAAAGAAGCGCTCAAAGCCGCCAAACACTAAGTGAGGGTGTCGCAAAACTCTCTCCAGCGTGGGAACGAGTTGACTCCCGTCATTCACGGCTTTATTCCCGTCATTCCCGGCTTCATTCTCGTCATTCCCGGCTTCATTCTCGTCATTCCCGCGAAGGCGGGAATCCACACTGACTCACCACCAGAACCATACTGCCCGGTGCCCCCCTGGCCTTGTCATCCCCGAGAAGGCAGAGACCCACTGTTGGCGCTGGATTCCCGCCTTCGCGGGAATGACGACTTCAGAGCGTGAGAACGAGCTGTTGAAGTTTTGCGACACCCTTTAAGTGTGTGGGTCGGGTCACACTGATCCGACCTTCAATGCTGATCTGGCACTTCTCTGACTATTTCGTTGCCAGAGGCTTTTCCCTCGAAAAAAGCTCTGGCATTGCTCAGTGTGGTTTTGGCAATGGCCATCAGCGCCTCTTCGGTAAGGAATGCCTGGTGGCCGGTAAAGATAACGTTGTGACAGGCTGAAAGGCGTCTGAAAACATCGTCCTGAATCACCTCATCGGACAGGTCTTCAAAAAACAGATCCTGCTCGTTTTCGTAAACATCCAGCGCCAGTCCACCCAGAATCCCTTTTTTCAGAGCGTCCATTGCTGCCACTGAATTCAGCAGTTTACCCCTGCTGGTATTGACCAGTAACACTCCGGGTTGCATCTGGTTAAATGCGTCCTCATTGATCATGTACTCGTTGTCTTTCGTTAAAGGGCAGTGCAGGGTGATCAGCTTGCTTTGTTGCAACAGCTGATTCAGGGAAACATAATCTCCGCCCAGATCTTCAAAAGCCGGGTTCGGATAAGGATCGTACCCCAGCAGTTTGCAACCAAAGCCTTTCAGAATACGGGCAGCAGCCAGACCGATTTTGCCCGTGCCAATGACCCCTGCTACACGACCATGGAGGTTAAACCCTGTCAGCCCTTCCAGTGAGAAATTGGCATCCCGGGTTCTCTGGTACGCTTTATGGGTTTTGCGATTCAAGGTCATGATCAGGGCAATGGCGTGCTCAGCCGTGGCCTCGGGAGAATAAGCCGGAACTCTTGCTACGATGATACCCAGCTCTTTTGCCGCATCCAGGTCAACATTGTTAAACCCGGCACAGCGCATAAGCAGAAGTCTGATGTTGTACTCCGCCATGACACTCAGAACCGGCCGACTTAGATCGTCATTAACAAAAGCGCAGACGGCATCACCTGCCCTGGCCAGGTGAGCGGTTTTTTCATCCAGTCGCATATCAAAGTATTCCAGCTCAAAGCCGAAGTCGGCATTGTACAGGTCAAAGGATTCACGATCGTATTTTTTGGCATTAAAGATACAGATTTTCATGATCGGTTGGTTCCTCTTTTCACTGGCATGAGCAGTTAACAGCCATGAGCTCTGGGCTGCTGATAAGGATCATAGCGGAGTTTTTTTAGTGAAAATAGCCTTTCTATGCCAACGTATGGCAGCTCTTCCG
This sequence comes from Endozoicomonas sp. 8E, assembly GCF_032883915.1. Lineage (NCBI taxonomy): Bacteria > Pseudomonadati > Pseudomonadota > Gammaproteobacteria > Oceanospirillales > Endozoicomonadaceae > Endozoicomonas > Endozoicomonas sp. 8E. The sequence continues at coordinate 6,814,866 of NZ_CP120717.1, forward strand.
CGCTGTGGTCTGATTTGAATCTCCCGGGTTAGCCGGGCGGGTCGGGTATCGCTGATCCGGCCTTAAACGCCAGGAATTTTGCGACACTGATCAGCAAGCAAAACATAATGTTGCGAACTGTTCTGATGTGAACGTTTGAAATTTGAATCTTTTCTACTACCTTTTCCAGAGGATTTTATTAAATGATAGGGATTTTATGAAAACTATATTTTTTGGGGCGATGCTGATTATCGCCGTGACGGGCTTCTGTTCAGAAGAAAATGAATCTATTTGTGTTGATAACCGATTTTTTTTCCAAATCAATAACCCCGATGACTATGAAGTGAATATCAAATTTTTGGACGAAAGTTCAAATCTGCTTTATGAGCATGACTTATTCAATGGATTACATCCTGGTGCTATAACGAAAAAAGTATTGATTGATTTTTCTTCTCGGGTAATAACGGTGAAATCAATTTTGTTAAATGGCAATTCCAAGGTTATAGCCAAAGAAAAGGAAAGTGATAAAGATGATAAAATTGAAGAAATTTTACCATCGAACTATCTAATTACCATGACTCGCACCAGCGATCATGATACTGAATTGATCTCCAATCAGTGTTATTCATCTAATGATCAGGAAAAGGTTGAGATACTACAAGCCTCTACAAATACTTTTCTAAATCAATTAAACATTTTTGAATTGAATATGAGACTTTTTGGAGCCACTGAGATAGATGAAAGTAAAAAGGAACAGTTGTTTAACGAGAAAATTCATTCTCTTGGCTATAAAAAAGATGCCTGTGGCAGATATGTTCATATTAACAGTTCATCATCAAATTTAGACGACTGCGTCAGTATTGCTATCCCAGTCCTGCCAGAGCCCGGGTTGCCGTTAAGATAAGGTGCTCTGTAGGGGACAATTCTCTAATGAATCTTGATATAAAAGGGAGAGTGGGTACTCGCCAGCAGGTTTAAGCGCAAGCTTATTAAATCAAGCTGAATGGTTTCTGCCTTTGCGAGAATGACTATCGAAGGAGTATCAATGCTTTATGGGTTTATTGCCGGTTTCATTCCCGGCTTCACTCCCGTCATTCGCGGTTTCACTCCCGTCATTCCCGGTTTCACTCTCGTCATTCCCGGTTTCACTCCCGTCATTCCCAGTTTCACTCCCGTCATTCCCGGTTTCACTCCCGTCATTCCCGGTTTCACTCCCGTCATTCCCGGTTTCACTCCCGTCATTCCCGGTTTCACTCCCGTCATTCCCGCGAAGGCGGGAATCCACACTGACTCACCATCAGAACCATACTTGCCCGCCCCCCCTTGGCCTTGTCATTCCCTAGAAGGCGGAGACCCACTGTTGGCGCTGGATTCCCGCCTTCGCGGGAATGACGATTTCCTTCGCGGGAATGACGATTTCCTTCGCGGGAATGACGTTTTCCTTCGCGGGAATGACGTTTTCCTTCACGGGAATGACGACCTCCTACTTAGTTTGATGAACACGACAAGCGGTTTAACAAAATCGAGGATACCCTTCCATCGTCGTAGATCACCTTCAGAAATAACCACGCCACCTGAATACCCACTCTCTTGCCATATCCAGATCAGCATTGTTAAATCCGGCACAGCGCACGGACAGAAGTCTGATATCATATTCCACCATTGCACTCAGAACCGGCCAACTGATATCGTCATTAACAAAAGCACAAACTGCATCACCCGTCCTGACCCGGTGTGTGTTTTTTCTCACCCAGATGAATAGCAAAGTATTCCCGTTCAAGAGGCTGTCGCAAAACTCCAACAGCTCGTTCCCATGCTCTGAGGTCGTCATTCCCGCGAAGGCGGGAATCTAGCGCCAACGGTGGATCTCTGCCTTCTCGGGGATAACAAGGCCGGTGGGGGCACCGGGCAGTATGGTTCTGGTGGTGAGTCAGTGTGGATTCCCGCCTTCGCGGGAATGACGAGAATGAAGCCGGGAATGACGGGAGTCAACTCGTTCCCACGTTGGAGAGAGTTTTGCGACACTCTCACAGAGCGTGGGAACGAGTTGTTAGAGTTTTGCGACACGCTCTCAAAGCTTTAGTCGGCATTGTACTGGTCAAAAAATTCACGATTGTATTTTTTGGCACTATAGATACAGATTTTCATGATCGTTCAGGTACCTTTATTTACTGGTATGGGCAGTCTGGTTAAGCATCATAGCGGAGTTTTTTAGTGAAAATAGCCTTTCTATGCCAACGTATGGCAGCCTGGCTAAGCAGTGTCATTATTCTGATGGCCTGTCTGTGGACAGGCGACCTGTTCAGCGTCTGGATCAATCATGCCCTTCCGGGCAGTATTATCGGCATGCTGCTTCTGGCAGCCCTGCTGGGCAGCGGCCTGATTCGACTGTCCTGGGTTGAGGCCGGTGCCGGCTTTCTGGTTCGCTGGATGTCCCTGTTGTTTGTTCCCATTGGAGTCGGTGTTATCAACCAGCTGGAGCTGCTGGCCAACAGTCTTGGTGCTCTGCTGCTGACCAGTATTTTTGGGACCCTGGTTATTATGGCCATTGCCGGCTGGTTGTTTCAATGGCTGGAGCGTACACGACAATGACGTTGTTCCTGATGTTTTCGAGCACTCCGATGAAGAGTCTGCTCTACTGTTCTCTGACAGTGGCAGTCTACCTGATCGCCTGGAAGCTTCAGAATCGTTTTAAGTATTCACTGCTTAATCCGTTACTGATCAGCATTCTGGTACTTGTGGGTATTCTTCTTGTCGGCAACATTCCTTACTCCGACTACCAACAGGGAGGTGACTGGCTAAGCAACCTGCTGGGCATCGCGGTTGTCGCTCTGGGCGTGCCTCTTTATCAACAGATGAGGGATATTCATCGGGAGCTGCCCGGTGTAATTCTGGTGGTTTTTATTTCCAGCCTGTTTGCCCTTGTCAGCACGGTTATACTCGCAGTTCTGGCTGGTGCCGATGGTCAGGTCGCTATTTCCCTGGCACCCAAATCGGTCACAACACCCATTGCTGTTATGATTGTGGATAACCTGAATGGCGTCCCCTCTCTTACAGCTATTGCCGTCATCCTGACGGGTTTGATGGGTGCTATTTTTGGCTTGCCATTACTGTCGCTACTGAAGATCACTGATCCCAAAGCCAGAGGTATCGCTATGGGCACGGCCTGCCATGCATTGGGCACTGCCAGAATGGCTCAAAGTTCATTGAAGGAAGGCGCTTACAGTGCGCTGGCGTTAGTACTTTCTGCCAGTATCAGCGCCCTGCTGGCTCCCTGGGTGGTACCCCGGGTTCTTGGCTGGTTGCCCTAAATTAGCGGCCAGGTTTTGCCCGGCCGCTTTTCCTGCTTAATACTCTACGCGGTAACTCAGAGTGTAAGCACGACCTTCTGCATTATGAGCACTGATGCCATTGTAGGTGTCACCAGCCCACTGGCTGTAGACCGTTTCGTAGTCTTCATTCAACAGGTTGGTAATACCTGCTTTCAGTGTGCCCACCGGCATAGCGAAGGAAGCCAGCAGATCAACGGTGGTGTAACCGTCAACCTCATAACTCACGACATTACCACCGGACACCTTCTTGCCTTTGTCGTAATCGGCAAAGGTTGTAGACTGCAGACGTATACTCATATCTTCCTGATCGTAGGTGACATAGGCCACATATTTTTCAGGAGAGACATCGGCTGCCTGCAGGTCGAGCCATTTGCCCACCTCTTCGTAGTAGCTGCGTCCTTCTGTGAAGGCATAACTACCACCGACACTCCAGTAATCATTGACGAAGTATTCCAGGGAGCCTTCAAAGCCATACACTTTTTTCTGCTGATCCAGCAGGTCCACATTGTAATCTTCATTAAAGTCTATGGTTTTATCAGACTCGTTATAAAAGACAGAGGCATTAGCCAGCAGATCGTCAAAACGCCCACGCCAGCCCAGCTCATAGCTGTCAGTCTTGATGGCATCCAGATTAGCTTGTGAGATATCGGTAGGATTCAGCGGCAGTGGCAAAATGGCCAGAGCGCTGTCTGGTGAAATAACATCCCTTAGAACCCTTGAAGCATCAGGGACTTCAAAGCCCTGAGAATAGTTAGCAAACACTTCATTGCTGTCATTGAGTCGATAAACCAGACCAACGTTAAATAGAGTATCGTCATACTTTCTGACATCACCCTCTAATACGGTTACATCTGCCCAGGGAGCCAAAACAGGCAAAAACCAGGTTTCTGCCAACGGGGTGTAGTCAGCGATATCCAGCTCAGCGCGCTCATGACGCACACCTGCGTTCATTGTCAGCTGTTCGGTAATGTCCCAGGCGCTCTGCAGGTATAACCCGAGGGTCGTAGCATCAACATCCGGACCGTATTCATAAGAAGATCCTGTGGGTTCAATCACTGTGCCGCCACTGTCAATGTACTTTTGCAAATCGTGCAATTGTCCTCTCTGTTCGCCTTTATCAACATCGTAATCAAGGCCGTAGGAGATTCTGAACGTATCGGTCAGCTCCCTGTCCAGAAGCAGCTTCACGCCATAGACTTCTGAGGTAGACGTCGACTGATTAACAAAAGTAGTGCCGGGAGATATCGTGGAGCCTAACATATTCGGATACGGGAAGAACCTCGCATCACGCTCACGATAGTAGGTTTGCAACTGGAAATTATTGCCAAAAAAATCAGCATCACTGTAGACCAGATCAATGGAATTTCTCTTGCTGTAAGGCTGATCTTCCAGCTGCAACCCCTTAACAGGAGGCGGGGCGTCAGCAACATCTCCGCTGATCAGAGAAGAAATGTCTGGCGCATACTCAGAATCCATCTGATCATCAAAATATTGCAGTGTCGCTTCCAGACGCTGCTCCGCATTGAAGTCATAACCCAGTTTCACCAGAACATCTTTGGTATCGGTATCGCTTCGGCTGACCTGAGAGGGGTCCGGGTTAACCCGGTCACCATCGGCATCAAAAATGCCGTCACGGCTCTCGTAAGTACCGCTGAACAGGTAATCAAAATTACCCTCACTGCCACTGATACTCTGATTCAGGGTATAGCTGCTCAGCTCATCACCAGACACCTTAATGCCTGCTTCAGAAGCAAACTGGATATCACCTTCGGCTGGCTTACGGGTGATCACGTTGATAACACCGCCGGTCGCACCACCACCATAAATAGCGCTGGCACCGGAAATCACTTCAATACGTTCAATGTTTTCAGGACGAATCATGCTGAGCTGCCGGCTGATCTGACGGTTCTCGGTCTGAGCGATGCCATCAATCAAAACCAGAGCCTTACGACCACGGACGCTTTGCGTTCTGTCGGTCACCGTCTGGGTGCTGGGACCAAAGCCAGGGACCAGCTGTTCGAGAATATCAGCCAGTTTCTGACCGGATACACTCTGCTGGGCCACTGCTTCACCACTGATGACCTGAACGGTCCCGGAGACATCAGAAATACTGGCTTCGGAGCGGGAAGCGGTAACGACAACTTCTTCCAGCTGGGTCACGGAATCATTGCTTTCTGCAAAAGCACTCTGACTTCCCAAGGCCATGGTTATAGCGATGGCAAGGGGCGTTTTATTAGTTTTCATAGGTTAGCTTCTCCCTGTGTTTGATTATCATTCTCATTTGATCCCTGTTTTTATTTCGAGTCCGCTTCCCGCAGGTTATTGATTTTTTAAAAAGGTTATTTAACGGCTTTGGACGTATTTACCACTGAGCAGTAGAAGGATGAAATAAACACCACCGGCTCCTGAAACCAGAAGACCCGAAGGAATTTCAAAAGGAGCCATCAGCGATCGTGATAGCCAGTCACTGAGTACCAGCAGCAAGGCACCCGTCATGGCGGTAGCCGGAATCAGATGTCTGTGGCTTGACATACCGCTGACGCGGCAAATATGGGGCGCCATCAATCCGATAAAAGAAATACCACCCACTGTCGCAACACTGGTTGCACTCAAAAGGGCAACCAGCAGCATCAGCAAATAGACTGAAGCCTTTACTTTAATGCCCAGCAGGGAAGGCCAGAAGGCGCCCAACTGAAGAATGTCCAGCTTTCGCCACATCAGCATAAACATGGGTATCAGGATTAATACACCAAAAGACAGCAGATAAACCAACTCTCTGCTGGCTGCGTAGGTACTGCCTGAAAGCCATACAAGCACCTCGCTGGACTGATTACTGCCCAGTACCATAACTACGCTGATCAGTGTTGCCGAAACCGCTGAAAGACAGAGGCCAGCAAGAGCAAAAAGCTGGGGATTAAACCCGGTCATCCGACTGAGAGCCATCAAAACAAGCAAGGCAAAACCACTACCAAGCATCGACAGCATGAGCAAATCCAGACGCTCAAGACCAGGCATCATGACAGAGCCCAGAACCACAAACAAAACGCCCGTGGTCGTCAGGCCAGAAACATCGGGACTGGCCAGAGGGTTTCTCATGAGGGTCTGAAGAACCAGACCGGAGACAGCCAGCGCAGCTCCGGCAAAAGCTGCCGTTAAAACTCTGGGCCAACGCAGGTCGATCCAGGATTGGTCAAGGCCGCTGAACAGACTGAAGTAAAAAGCGACCAGCATTAAGGACAGCAGAACCCAGAGGACTTTTGCCGGAGACACTTGAAACAGAGCACGTATTCCTGTCTCACCAGGTGCTCTGGCCAAATTGCTGATCCTTTTACGCTGGCTCAACAGGAAAATCATGAAAGGTGCACCGACAACCGTTGTCATGGCTCCGGCCGGGATACTGTAATGCGCTTCTGACATCAGGAAAGGAATCGTTCTGGCCAGCACATCTGCACCCAGTAGCAGCAATGCACCTGTGAGGCTGGCTGCCAGCAGACGTTTCCATGCTGAGCGATAACCAAGACCACGGGCAATGTGCGGGGCAATCAGGCCAATAAAACTGATCATTCCCACCTGACTGACGACAGTGGCAGACAAAAGCAGAGCAATCACCAGCGACAGGCCAACGGTTCGTCTTACATTTACTCCCAGACTCTCGGCCTGCTCTCTGCCCAACTCAATCAGGTCCAGACGTCGGGCCAGCAATGTGGCAAAGAGAATCATCAGGGTAAAGATCGGCCAACTGCTGTTGATGGCCTGATAGTTAAACTGGGCAAGATTCCCTGCACCCCAGGTGTACAGACCCTCCAGACGATTCTCGAAAAACATCAGAATACCGGCACTGAGAGCACCCAGTGACAGGGTAATTGCCATGCCAATCAGAACAAGGTTAACCGGCGAATCACTGATAGCAGTGGCCAGCCTGAACACCAGTAAAGTGGTAAGCGCAGCACCCGCAAAGGCGACTACGACTGGATACTGGTCGGTCAATTCAGGCAACAGAACAGTTCCCAGCACTACGGCGAGCATGGCCCCGGAGTTCACACCCAGTGTTGCCGGACTGGCAAAGGGATTTCTTGTCGCTCCCTGAATCAGCACACCCGCAGCCCCCAGTGCAGCACCGCATAACAATGCCATCAATGTTCTTGGCAGAAGGAGCCAGGTCACTATTTCAGAGGCCATAGCATGATCGACGGGTTGCTGCAGGAACGGCAATCCATTCAATAAATTCAGATCAATGCCAGCAGGCCCCACTGTCAGGGATACAGTGACCAGCAGGATGAGCAGAAACAATACTAATGCCGTCTTTTTAACGCCTTCATAAAAACTGTTTACAGACTCCAGAATAAACATCACACCTCCGGAGCCAGATGACGGGCAAAAGCGTTGGCCATTCGAGCAGCCGACTCAGGACCACCATATGACCAGAGTGCAGGCAGATAATAGACCCGACCTTCTTTAACAGCCGGAAGGGCATTCCAAACCGGTGATTGCGCCATCGTTGGCAGATTTTCGGGCTGACTGCCAATAATGATCAGACTGGCATCGCCAATAGTGGTCAGTTTGAGGAGATCAACATGGGTAAAATCCCGTCCGGGTAATGAAGAGTGCCAGCTATTTTCCAGACCCATCCTGTTAACAATGGCACCCGCCAGAGACAAATCGCCGTAGACTCGAAGTCCCAGCCCCATACCGACAAACTTACCCACAACGACTTTCTGGCCAGAGAGTCCCGCTGCTTTGATAATATTGCGAGCCTGTTCCAGCTCAGACTCCATTTCCTTCAGTCTCTTTTCTGCCAGAGCTTCGCGCCCCAGAATATGTGCCACTGAACGAAAAATACCCTGCATTCTGACAAAATAATCCGCAGGATCTTCCTGGCTCGGGTACTGAGAATAAAGAACGGTTGGAGCAATACTCTTAAGCTCTGAAACTATACGACTATGACGCCATTTATAGCCAAGAATAAGATCCGGTTTGAGAGCCGCCACGGCTTCCAGACTCGGCTCAGCTCTTTGCCCGAGTTCGGTAACACTTTTCGGCATAACCGGGTCATCGGACTGCCACTCCCGATAGCCCTTTATTGAAGTCACCCCTGCAGGTACGACACCGAGGGTGAGCAGCATTTCAGCTTGGGTCCAGTTCAGTGCTGCAATCTTTTCCGGGGTATCCAGATCGGGTTCAGTGATTGAAGCCATCGCTGTTACCGATGTGAACAGCAGGAAACAACAGGTTTTTTTCAGGACTGCAAACATCAGGCGACTTCCCTGCTCGAAACACCATGGATCACGGGCTTCGCCTTACGCTCACCCAACGGTAAAAAAAGCGACTCTTTTTTGCCTTCCAATTGCACTTCCCGGGTCTCTACCCCAAATACATCCGAGATAATGCGCTTATCCAGTACCTTTGTAGCTGCACCTGTTCTAATCACCTGCCCCTGATTCATCAGCACTATTTCGTCGCTGTACTGAAGGGCCTGATTCAGGTCGTGAAGTACCCAGATAATGGTGGTCTGCTTTTCATCATTCAGCTGTCTGACAATATTCAGCAGGCGCAATTGATGAGCGATATCCAGCCATGAGGTCGGCTCGTCCAATAATAAAATGCCGGTTTCCTGGGCCAGCACCATGGCCAGCCAGACTCTCTGCATTTCACCACCGGAGAGATGATCAACCAGTTCACTGGCATAATGATCCATACCGACTCTGGAGAGTGCCGAACTGACGGCCCTGTGATCCTCTTTTTTCAATCGCCCGAATGGGCCTGCATGGGGGTATCGGCCACAGGCCACCAGATCCTTTGCGGACATACCAAGTGGAACCGGTGAGTGCTGTGGCAACAAGGCCAGACTTTTAGCCAGTTCTTTGCGGTGGAGTGACTTTAGCAACTGCCCTCCCAAAAGCACCTGCCCTTCACTGGGCTCAATCAAACCGGAGAGCAATTTCAGCAGGGTGCTTTTACCCGAGCCGTTGGGTCCGAGAATAGCGGTAATTTTTCCTGGCGTGATATCAAGATGGGTTGGTTGCAGGATGGTTTTTGTTCCCACCCGCAAACATGCCTGGTCAAGCGTTAGAGTCTGCTCCATGGCCTCAGTTTCTTTTTGATCTGTGGAAGTGTCACCGCTTAACTGTCAGACAACCGAAGCAAGCTCCCGAAATCTCTGTTGAGCCGGACTGACAATTCACTCAATAATTATTTTTCAATTCCTGACTGCCTGATATTGTACCGAGACAGTCGTACAATGCTGATAGCCATGGCTCAACCGATGGACAACGACTGCGAATAATAATAGTTATTATTTACATTATCAATTCTTAAGCGATCGTTTGATGGCATCGCTCAATCGCCCAGTCACGAGCCTGATCAAAATCGAGACAGGACACCATGGGAAAAGGCATAGCCTTTTTCATGTTGTCACTGACCACCCTGTCACCCTCCTCTTCGGAAAGCACAACCCGGGCAATACCTCGGCAAAAGGCTCCCAGTGTTATCCTGTTCTCTTTAAACCAGAGACCCAGTTCTCTTCTGGCTTCCGGTGAAAACTCACTGTTGGGCTTTGCCTGAATGATAAGACTGAATGGCTGCTCTCTTGCCAGCAGCCCAGAAAGATCCACCAGCCATTGGCGAGCATCGTCGTCGCTGGCCGGGCGATTAAAGCTGACTGTTACAACAGGCCAGCCCACCATTTGAATTGAGTTCATGTAAACCTAACAACTCCGTCTCTTTGGAGACTCAACTAATAAAAAGGAAATCATCAGAAGCAGAACAGCCAGAAAAATGCAGAAAACTTCTGCCATCTGGATGCCCAGTGATCCTCCCAGTCCGGCCAGGACGGCTCCCAGGGTATATCCGAGGGTATGAATCATAGCAAGGGTTCCTGTCAGAACGCCCTGCTGACCTACCTGTTCTGAAGCCAGTGTCGTGTAAGCAGGCGTCAGTAATGCAATCGAAGCGGCACTGATGACCAGCCCGAATATCAGACATATCAGGTGAGTGGCGGTGATCAGGAGGAAACTACCGAACAGTAATAAGACACTGCCGACTTTTAATGACAGAATCAGCCTGCCCTGAGCAAAACGAGATACCAGCAAATGTGCAACCACCGTCGAAAAAGCGGCCACCATCATAAGTATCGAAAGTACTCTTGATGCTGATACTCCGTCGTAAGAAAAACGCGCCTGCAAAATAGGACCTATAAGGTACTGCAACAGACCAAAGAGCGTTGTTACAGAGCAGGCCACCAGCAAAACAGGCCAGAGTGATTTCAGCATTTGCCTGAACTGATTCTTTTCTTGGCTACCCTTTTCCTGTCTGACTTCTGAAGCCTTGTCATTGAGTAATATCGAGACCTGTATCAGCAAGGGGATGGCAAGAACTACCATTGCTAAAACAGGGAAAAGGCTGCCCTGGGAAATCAGCACTGCCGGGATCACAGGACCTATGAGACGCCCGGCATTAATACTGACTGTAATCCGGCTTAGACCAGACAGTCTGTTAGAATGATTACTGTCGTCTATAACCCAAGCCTGAACCGCTGGATACAAACCCGATACCAATAGACCATAAAGAGTCCTGGCCAAAAACATCAAACCCATGGCCAACTCTCTGCTCAGCAGGCCGGAGCCCAGACCATGAAGCGCGAATGCCAGCAGTAAAAAGCTGGCCGCAAAACCAAAGAGCCCGGACTGAACCACTCTCTTGCGTCCAAAACGGTCACTTATTCTTCCCCATAAGGGCGAAGTGAAAATAAACAGACAGGTTCCCAGTGCCACCATGAGCGTCAGCAGGCCATAACCTAACCCGGTTTCTTCGGCTATGGCTGGCAGACAGATCAATAATGTCGTCTGGCCGGCACCGAGTATAAATACCGACCCAAACCGACTGAATTCTTTGATGGAGTCTCCGGATTCATAGACCGGTTGTGCTATGACAGGGCCAAGCTCATTTTGTTGCATGGTTCATGTGTGTTGTTGAGATCTGCATCAGATGATAACAATTCTCATTTGCAATTCAAGTCCAATTGACCCTGACCTCAAAATAAATACTTTGGTGCAATGGGAATGGGGTCTTAAAGCAATCTAAAAACCTCGTAACATACTGATAAACAATGAATAAATATTGATTCAGATCAAAATCAATGCAATCAGGGAACTGATGATTTAGATAACTTAATCAACAAGGAAGAGATGGCAAATGAATAACCCCCACTCTGGAAAATGCCCTGTTATGCACGGTGCGGTGACAGAAAGCGGCACGTCGAATGTTGACTGGTGGCCAAAAACTCTGAACCTCGACATTCTGCATCAGCACGATCAAAAAACCGACCCGATGGCTCCTGAGTTCAACTATCGGGAAGCGGTAAACACCCTTGACTTTACCAGCCTGAAACAAGACCTCAAAGATCTGATGACCAGCTCCCGGGAGTGGTGGCCTGCCGACTGGGGACACTTCGGTGGCCTGATGGTGCGTATGTCCTGGCATGCTGCCGGTACTTACCGTATTGCCGATGGCCGTGGCGGTGCCGGTACCGGCAACCTGCACTTTGCGCCATTGAATTCCTGGCCCGATAACGCCAATCTGGACAAGGCCCGTCGTCTATTATGGCCGATCAAGAAAAAGTACGGTAACAAGCTGAGCTGGGCTGACCTGCTGGCTTATGCAGGCACTGTCGCTTATGAATCCATGGGGCTGAAAACCTTTGGCTTCGCATTCGGCCGGGAAGACATCTGGCATCCTGAAAGAGATACCTATTGGGGATCTGAAAAAGAGTGGCTGCAGCCAAGCACTGAAGAAGGTGGACGCTACTCCGGTAACCGCGATCTGGAAAACCCGTTAGCAGCGGTTATGATGGGTCTGATTTACGTTAACCCGGAAGGTGTGGATGGTCATCCTGATCCGCTGAAAACCGCCCAGGACATGCGCGTCACCTTTGAGCGTATGGCCATGAATGACGAAGAAACCGTAGCCCTGGCAGCCGGTGGCCATACCATAGGTAAGTGTCACGGTAACGGCAAGGCGGAATTACTGGGTGAAGCCCCAGAGGGTGCTGAACTGGAAGATCAGGGTCTTGGCTGGCTGAACAAAACCAGCCGGGGTATTGGCCGCAATACCGTGACTTCCGGCATTGAAGGTGCCTGGACCACCAACCCGACCCAGTGGGATAACGGCTACTTCCACCTGTTGTTCAAATACGACTGGAAACTCAAGAAGAGCCCGGCCGATGCCTGGCAATATGAGCCGGTTAACAGTGCCGAAGAAGACAAGCCTGTGGATGTGGAAGACTCATCCATTCGCCACAACCCCATCATGACCGATGCAGATATGGCTCTGAAGGTGGACCCGGAATATCGCAAGATTTCCGAACGTTTCCGTGACGACCATGCCTACTTCTCCGACGTGTTTGCCCGTGCCTGGTTCAAGCTGACCCATCGGGATATGGGACCAAAATCCCGCTACATTGGCCTGGATGCACCACAGGAATCACTGATCTGGCAAGACCCGGTACCTGCTGGCAAGACAGATTACGATGTGGGTGTGGTTAAGGCCAGAATTGCCGCCAGCGGTCTGAGCAACAGCGACATGATCGCTACAGCCTGGGACAGCGCCCGTACTTTCCGTGGCTCCGATAAGCGTGGTGGTGCCAACGGTGCCCGTATCCGTCTGGATTTCCAGAGGAATTGGGAAGGCAACGAACCCGGGCGCCTGGAAAAAGTACTCGCAGCACTGGAGCCCATTGCTGCCGAGACCGGTGCCAGCGTCGCAGACGTGATTGTTCTGGCCGGTAACCTTGGTCTGGAAGCCTCTATCAAGGCGGCTGGCTTTGACGTTAAAGTGCCTTTTGCCGCAGGTCGGGGCGATGCGACGCTGGAGCAGACGGATGTTAAGTCCTTTGAAGTGCTCGAGCCTCTGCACGATGGCTTCCGCAACTGGCTGAAGAAGGATTACGCCGTGGCTGCGGAAGAGATGCTGCTGGACCGTGCCCAATTAATGGGACTCACCGCCCACGAAATGACAGCACTGATTGGCGGTATGCGGGTTCTGGGCACCAACCATGGTGGCACCAGACACGGTGTCTTTACCGATCGCGAAGGTCAGTTAAGCAACGACTTCTTCGTGAACCTGGTGGACATGAACTACTCATGGCGACCCGCCGCCGACGGTCTCTATGAGATCCGGGACCGCAAGACCGGTACCGTGAAGTGGACTGCTACCCGTGTTGACCTGGTATTGGGTTCCAACTCAATACTGCGAGCCTACGCAGAAGTGTACGCCCAGGACGATAATCAGGAAAAATTCGTCCGTGACTTTGTCGCGGCCTGGACCAAAGTGATGAATGCTGATCGCTTTGACCTGGCTTAATCCTGGCCAAAAACCAATAACACGCTGCATTGATTGCGGCGTGTTTGTTTATCATGGATAACCTGCCCCTTTCGATCATCATATGCCTCTTTGAATCGAGAATTATGGCGACAGTCTCAGGTCTGGTAAAAAACTGAGATCCAGTGCATTACGGTTATTGTCATAAAATGAGGTTGGTCTGGCTCCGTAAATTTGTATTGACTTCTACCCATGTTTAATTCCGAGTGAACTGTCAGTCTGATATGCATTTCCACGCTGGAGAGGGTGTCGCAAAACTCTCTCCAGCGTGTGAAGGAGTTGACTCCCGTCATTCCCGGCTTCATTCTCGTCATTCCCGCGAAGGCGGGAATCCACACTGACTCTCCGCCAAAACCATACTGCCCGGTGCACCCCTGGCCTTGTCATCCCCGAGAAGGCAGAGACCAACTGTTGGCCCTGGATTCCCGCCTTCGCGGGAATGACGACCTCAGAGCATGGGAACGAGCTGTTGGAGTTTTGCGACACCCTCAGAGCGTGGGAACGAGTTGAAATGCAGGAGCAGTTTTCGGTCTTCTGTTCAATCACCACACTGGATTACTCCTTTGGGCGTTATTGTTTGTCATCGGGCTTGCTCGAACCGGGTGATGAATCTTGCCCGCCGAGCCTGTTCTAGGCAGTGGCTGAGAAATGGGAATAACCAATCGCATGTTGAACAGACCTCCCCACTCTTTTAAACAAGAGGGAACATGAACTGTCAGCGTACAAAGCTTCTGCGTCCTGCTCACGCTCCTCAACTGCATCCATGCAGGCGACTGCCGCATTTACGGTGTCTCTCAAACCAGAGGGCTTTGTAATCCTTGACTCACTCGCCCACGAGAGTTGGCCTTGTATGCGATTTCTGGGGGACGCCCAGTCTCCGTCGGCTCGCACCTTTGCAGTCAGACTGCCTCCGCACAATCCCTCGCTGGATTGCACTTACCTTAAGCTAGCAGCCTGTCGGACTTAAGTCTGCCCTACGCGGCAACTGCTCCTGCGTTGCTCTAGCTCCTGCATCCGTGCAGTCGTGCGGTTGCGATAAATTGGTCTAAAAATTCCTGCCTCTTCGTCAAATAGCCCCGCTATTCTCCTCAGAAGCAGAAATTTTTATCCTCAATTTCTCGCAATCCTCGCTACGGGCGCTTAAGTCCGACAGGCTGCTAGTGGTTATCATCGGTGGACTTACATAAGGGGATTCCATACGAAATTTCCTTACTCCGCACCAGATCTGATGCTGGTTTACCTACAGGGGACTTTCACCCCATAAGTTCATGCCCATGCCGGGTGTACCAACATGCTCGGCAGGGTCAGTGCTGGCGCACTGCCCGTCAGCTTCGCGGTTACGCCTCAGAACAAAACATCAACATTTTCAATAAGATATATGGGCTTGACAGAATACGGCAACGCCGTATAATTAAGTTTATGATTTTTATTGAAACTAGCAAATTTACCAAGCTACTTTCTGACTATCTGACCGATGATGAATACAGGATGTTGCAGTGGCATTTACAGGAAAAGCCAGATTCAGGAGATATTGTCCGTGGTAGTGGTGGCGTGCGAAAAGTTCGTTGGGCTCCTGAAGGTAAAGGTAAAAGCGGTGGAGTTCGAGTAATTTATTACTGGAAAAAAAGTGACTATGAAATATGGATGCTCACAATTTATAGTAAATCTGAACAAGCAACCATCCCTAGTCATATTCTAAAGAAAATTGCGGAGGCTATCGAGAATGAGTAAAAGAGATATCGGCCAAGAAATCCTTGATGGCATAGAAGAAATTAAAGCTTTTAAGTCTGGTGAGGGCAATCTTGAAACAACGGTTCTTTCAGACCCATCACCAGCCAAAGAAATCAGAAAAAAGCTAAAGCTTTCTCAATCTGCTTTTGCTGGTTTTATGGGTGTCAGCATAAGAACCATACAAGATTGGGAGCAAGGGCGTCGAAACCCTCAAGGTCCCGCAAAAGCTCTGCTAAGAATTGCTGAGCAATGCCCTCAGGTGTTTCAAGAACTGAGATAATCCGAACAAAGGCATAACAAATGCGTGGAATTCTTTCCGCCCTGGAGGGCTCCACCCGACGCGCATTCGGCGCGCAGTTAACGCAGGCGTTAGGCGCAAATACAACATCTCAAACTTAAAAGGAAAATATGGAATTAGCAAGAAAACTGGAACTTCATTATTATTTCAATGATGAATCGCATTCAATGGATGCTTTTGTTCGTAATAAATGCGAGACAGAGATTCTTGCGGTAATAAAAGAGGTCGCTGAAACACTTGAAATAAAAATAAGAGTTGAATCAGAAGCTCATAAAGAAGGAGGTCTTCGGGACATATGGAAGTTTACGGGAGATAATAACGCTCAAATTGCATTGGTTGTTTCTGTTGTGGCTTTGATTTTGTCACAGGTTCCAAAAACCGATTCTGAAACAGAAAAACTACAAAAAGAACTTTTACAGCTTTCAATTCAAGAGAAAAAACTACAAATTGAGAAGCTAAAGAAAGAAATAAAAGAGAATGAATTATCTGATAATGCAGTTGAAGCAGCAAAAAAAATTACAAATAAAAGCTATAAAGTAATTGCCAGAAAATCAAACTTCTATAAAAAATTATCACATTATGATAAGGTTTCGAATCTTGGCGTTAGTTCCCTCGATCATGATGGTTTGAACGTAGGCTGTCAGGAAATAATACCAAAAAGTAAGTTCAAGAGATTCATTCTAGCAAGTAATAATTTGCCAACACATACTGATGAAAATGCATCGGTTGAAATTATTGCTCCAGTCCTGAAAGAAAGTAACGCTCATTGGAAAGGGCTTTACAAAGATGAGCCTATTAGCTTTTCCATGCAGGATAAAGAGTTTAAAGAGGCTGTACTCAACAAATCTGTTAGCTTTCAGCATGGCTCCACCATAGTTTGTGTTCTTAAAATAAGAAGAAAGCTTGATGAAGCTGGTGAAATAACAGTCACAGGTCATGCTGTAGATACAGTTTTAGAAAAGATTGAAAAAGGTGTTAGCAAAGAAACGACCCAAGGCAGGCAGTACAGATACGCAAGAAAAATGCAAGATAGTCAGCATGAGCTAAGTCTTGAACCCGAAGAAAGCACCTAACGAATAAGGATAGATTGCGCGCAACCGCAATCTTATCCGGTTGTTGAACAAGCCTGAACTTGACAGCCACTCAGTATGGTTTATAAGAAATAGCCTATGCTCTGGCAGCCTTTATAGCTAATGCGGGTTGGTTTTGACTTTTGTTAAGCTGAGCGTGCCCCTGCCCCAGCTATTAATTGCACATTGTCGTAAAATTATGCATTCAGATTGTGCTGGCTCTCCTCTGTTGAGTGAATTTAAGCCCTTTTTTATCGGTCAGGTGAAACCTGTGAACCGGAATGCTAAGGCTTTCATATCGCAGCCACAGGTTCTACGAGCGTGTTTTGGTCGGATAACGGGTTCCAGAGGTTTCAGCATGACTTGCGAGATCAGCTGAATCAGGTTAAGTCTGCCTTTAGCCCGACAGTTCAGGAATCCGTAGTCATGGACTCGTCTCAACCCTTTGGGCAGAACATGCTGTAAAACCAGCCAGAGAAAGTCTTCTCCTTTTATGGTTCGCTGCTCCTTTGCAGCGGTTTTACTGTTCCGTAGATGAAAGTCACTTGTCAGTCATCATGACCTGTAATGGCTTGTCATTGGTCACTATTGAGACCTCTGTGACGTGGGCATCATTTTGTTAAATGTTTCATGGATGCTGTTGAGAACAGTTGCAAATGATAACAATTCTCATTTACAATTCAAGCCTAGTTGACCCAGACCTTAAATTAAACCTTTGGTGTAACAGGAATAAGGTCTTCAAAGTTATGAGCTGAATAATAAAATCATTCTGGAGAATGAAATCAGTGACCACACTGCTTCTGGAAACCACGACCATCAAAGCCGAATACGACTCATCCTTTAACAGGTTCGGACATGAACGTAAATACGACTCCAATAGTCATGAGCAGGCTGAAAGTCTCAGTGCAGGCTGCTTTTTTAATGCCTTGCTCAGGGAATGGAAAGACTGGTCATTAGAGTCTGTTGATAGCCACAAGAAGTGGCTGAGCGGTCAATCAATAAGTTCAGACTGGCAACCGCCTGTTGACGCTGAAGCCACTGCTTCAATCCCCTTGCACAAAAGCAACTATCGGCTTTTGATTTACATTAAATATTTATCCATCAGCGGCAGACATCAGTTCTGCAAACCCATCGCCCTGGTTAACCAAAAAGACAACACCATCACTGATTTATCCTTCATTGAAAGTGTTCAGTTAATCGTTAAAGACAATGCTTTATGGAACAGTGACGCCGAGCAAAGACAACTGTTTTTTTATCGTGTTAAAAGAAGCGTTGAGAATATGGAGTCTGTTCTTGAATTAAGAAAAAACGAACTTGATCAACTATTTTCCGGCTGCACAGATTTTCAATCTTCAGAGCAGGCCCTGCTGGCAGGTCACTCCGTTCACCCCACCCCCAAAAGTCGGGATCAATTTACCTCAGAAGACTCGCAGCGCTATATTCCTGAATACGGAAACAGCTTCCAGCTGCACTGGTTTTCTATTGATGCCAGCCTGCTGGAAGCAGACAGTGTTCATGAATACTCATTCCATGAACTGACTCGCCAACTGGCTTCTGAAGATCCGGAGTTCTCCGGTCGTTTTCCTGGTGACATTCCCGAACATCACACCCTGTTACCCGCTCACCCCTGGCAGGCTAAACAGTGGTTAAAGAATGCTTATATCCGCCGGTTGCTCAGAGAAGGACAACTCATTAACTATGGTCTGCATGGCAGCCAATGGCGCGCCACTTCTTCAGTACGCGCGATCCATGGAATCCATGCCTCCTTTAAGTTGAAGTATTCACTCAGCGTCAAACTGACCAATTCAATCCGTCACCTGCTCCCCAAGGAAGTGCTTCGGGGCAAAGAAATCCACCAGGTGAAATACCATACTCCTTTGGGTAATGACTTGAAAAGCCTATATCCGGATTTCGAAATCATTACCGAACCGGCTCATGCCGCCATCAAGGGAGAAAACGGTCAGGTGCTGCCTGAAACCATGATGGTGCTTCGGGAAAACCCTTTCAACCGGGAAACCGTCAACCAGTGTACTGAGTTACTGGCCAGCCTCACCCAGGACAACCCGGCAGGTGAACCCAGACTGATTAATCTGATCCGGGAGTTAGCCGTAAAGGAAAGGGCCAGGGCAGAAGCTGTCGCACAAAAGTGGTTTGGAAAATACCTTTCCAAAGTTATAGAGCCCCTGATCATTGCTCAATCAGACTTTGGCCTGCTGTTGGGCGCACATCAACAGAACCTGTTGCTCAGAATGCCAGAGGGCTACCCGGAGACCGTCTATTTCCGCGACTGTCAGGGCACGGGGTACAGCCATCTGGCCAGAGAGCTCTTGCAAGCACACCTGCCTCTGGCCGATAAAGAAAAAGAGCACCACGTCAGTGAACAGCTTGGCAACCGGCTATTCACTTACTATCTGCTGATTAATTCCACCTTTGGTGTCATCAGCGTGTTGGGAGCCAGCAATATTCTTCCGGAGAAACAGCTTCTGTCCTCCCTCTACCGCTTTCTGGACAAACTGCGCAAGCAGGGCCGTCGGGACACCAGCTGCCTCGATTACATGCTCGACAGCAGAGAACTCTGGTCAAAAGGTAACTTTTACTGCACCTACTGCAACATTAACGAGAACACATTAAAGAATCCGATGGATGTCTATCACTCCATGAGAAATCCCTTGCAGGCATTCAGTGAGGTTGCCCGGTAATACACCCCATTGATTTTACCGTGAAAAACATTTTGCGATGCCATTTTCATATTTGAGCATGACGTACCCTGTTTTTCTTCCCACAAGGCTACTCAGACTCACTCTTACGGAAGAGCAATGACTAAAATAACAACGATTACCCTGCCAGGGACATCAGACTGCGAGATTTCTTTGCAATTACTGTCATCCAATAGCTTGGCGGTGCATGACAACAATCAATCTCTGCTGTTGAAAATCTCAGAACAGGATAGCGCCTTAATAACTGCAGCTAACGAATCCGACCTCCCTGAGAATGTACCCAATCATCTGATTGCAGCCAGTCTGGACTACCTTTTTTCCCGTAATCCGGATCTCTCCCGGATTTACGTTGCACCCTCGCTGGCTGAAAGGCTTCAGGATAATCAGTTGATACACAGCTGTAAGGAAAGCTCACTGGAAGGTATCTGTTATCGCTCAGGCCTGTATCAGGACCGAACCCTCTGGCACTGCCAGAGAGATAACCAGACGATGCCTGAAATCTGGACTGAAAACGAAAAAGCTGTCACGCATCCACTGCGTCAGGAACAGACTAATGGTGTCGTTTATAAGCGTTATGACTATCAAAATGACCTCACTATCTCCTTCAGAACCCTTGATCCGGAACAGGACCTTGACCTCTTCCATGAATGGATGAATCAGCCTCGTATCGCAGAGTTCTGGGAGATGGCCCAGAGCCGGGAAGAGCTGACAGCCTATCTTCAGTCAGTATTGAAAGACCGGAGAACCTGGCCAATGATCGGGTGCATCAACGGTGAGCCTTTCGGCTATTTCGAACTGTACTGGGCTCTGGAAGACCGCATTGCCCCTTACTACGATTGCCAGCCCTGGGATCGTGGCTTTCACCTTCTGGTAGGGAATCTGGAATTTCTGGGCCAGAGATATTCCAACAGCTGGACAAAGTGCATCACTCACTTCCTGTACCTGGACGACCCCAGAACTACGCGCCTGGTGGGAGAGCCCAGAGCTGACAATAAGAGATTGCTGAAGCTGTTGAGTCCCGCTGGCTGGTCATTCGTCAAAGAGTTTGACTTCCCTCACAAACGTGCGGCACTGGTCAACTGTTACCGGGAGATTTTCTTCCAGGAGATCCGGTTATGAATCAGGCTGTTACGGCTTTACCTGTCAATCAGCGCTTTGACTTCTGGCAGAAGGCTAATCGTCGGTTGTTAGCAAAAACACTGAGTGAGCTGAGCTGGGAAGAAGCCATCATCCCCAAAGCAATTGCTCCTGAAGAAGAGAGTGGCGGACGGTTTATCCTTGAACTGAAAAGTGGCGTGAACTATCGCTTTTATGCTTGGAGAACCATCTGGGATCAGTTAATAGTGGACACTGAGTCCATTTCCCGAAGCTATCTAAACAGTCGCAGCGACTCAGCACTGGAAGTCAGTCAGTTTTTTATAGACGCAAGGGAAGAGCTGGGACTGGACTCTGCAACACTGGCAAACTTTCTTGAAGAACTGGCCAATACACTGATGGCCGAGGTACAGGTTCAGAAAAACTATCACCAGAAAAGTGCAGCCGAACTGATTGAGCTGGAGGATGGCGAACTGCAATGTTATCTGGATGGTCATCCCAAAGTCACTGTCAGCAAAGGACGTCTTGGCTGGGGACAGGAGGATTATCAAGGTTACGCCACTGAGTTTCTGCCTGAAATTCAACTTGAGTGGGTCGCATTAAGTCGTGAAAACTGTAGGCTCTCTCTGGCCGTCGACCTTCAGGAAAATGATCTGATCAGCGCTGTTCTTAACAGCAGGGAGCAGGCAAAACTGAACGATCGTTGTCGTCAACTAAATATTGATGCAAGCAACTTTTTCCTTATGCCGGTGCACCCCTGGCAATGGAGCAACCGTCTGGTCAACCTGTTCGCTTCTGAAATTGCTGCAGGTCACATCGTTCATCTGGGAAACTATGGAGACCCCATGCTTCCGCAACAGTCTCTTAGAACTCTGTCCAATAAGAAGCGACCAGAGCAACTGAACATCAAACTGCCTCTCTCCATTTTAAATACCTCCTGCTACCGGGGTATTCCCGGTCGGTACATTCAGGCAGGCCCTATGGTTTCAAGCTGGCTCTCTGAGATAGCTGCATCTGATCCAATCCTGTCCAATCGCAGAACCATTATTCTGGAAGAGCCTGCCGGGGCTTTTTATCCAAACCCTCAGTTCAAACAGATAACGGATGCTCCCTACCGTTATCACGAAATGCTTGGCTGTATCTGGCGGCAGAGTGTTCATGCTAAAACCACAGACTCGGAACGGGCTATCCTGATCTCTACCCTATTCCAGAAAGACGGCTATGGCTATCCATTGATTTGCGAGTACATCCATCGTTCCGGATTGACGACAAAACAATGGTTATCAAAGCTTTTTGATGTGGTGGTGGTTCCTCTTTATCACCTGCTGTGTCAATACGGCGTTGGTCTGGTGGCTCATGGCCAGAATATTACTCTGGTTCTGGATAATCATCTGCCAGTCAGAGTAGCACTGAAGGATTTTCAGGGTGACCTGAGACTGATCGATCAGGACTTCCCTGAACTTGACACTCTCAGTGATTATGCCCGCTCAGTCACTACTCGTCTGCCTGCTGCTCACCTTATTCACGACTTGCAGACCGGCCACTTTGTGACCGTTCTCCGCTTTATCTCTGCCTGTCTGGCCGAAAAAGGCTTTTCCGAGTCCCGTTTCTACCAGTTACTGGGTGAACAACTTAAGTCGTATATGAAGGCACACCCCGAACTGGAAGATCGCTTCAAACTGTTTGATCTGTTCACACCGGAAATGGCCCGGGTTTGTCTGAACCGGGTTCGTTTCAAACTCGGCTATGGCGACACCAGCGAACGCCCTCTGCCAGAACTGGGAACCCCTCTCAAGAACCCTCTGGCAATAACACTCAGGGAAGAATGATGAACTTTACACACTATCAAGATGAAAACGCCCACCTGGATCTGGCCGGACTGGGATCTGGTCCGTTCAACCTGAGTCTTGCAGCACTGCTGGACAGTCTTCCCGAGCTAAAGATTCGTTTCTTTGACAAAAAACCCGCCTTTGGTTGGCACCCGGGGCTTATGCTGCCTGGTGCTCATATGCAGACCTCCTGCCTGAAAGATCTGGTAACTGCCGTACAACCCACCAGTCGCTGGTCTTTCTTGTCATTCCTGGTGGAAAAGGGACGGTTTTATTCTTTTTTAGCCACAGAAAAGATGGTGATCAGCCGCAGCGAATTTGTCGAATACATGAGCTGGGTCGCAGAAAACCTGGAGTCTTTGCAGTTTGACTCGGAGATCAGAGAAGTCAGCTTTGAAGAGGGTAGCTTCGTGCTGCGCTCGGACAAGGAGAAGGTTAAAGCACATAATCTATGTCTGGGAACAGGCAAAGTACCCTACATTCCTGACTGTGCCCGGGCTCTGGTAGGCCAGCAATGCTTCCATGCCAGTGAACTGATGTCCCGCCAGCCTGATCTGCGCAACAGAAAGGTTGCCATTATTGGTGGGGGCCAGACGGGTGCAGAAGTCTTCCTCAACTGTCTGCGTGAACAATGGGGTAAGGCTGATCAGATTCAGTGGATTTCCCGCCGGGCCAGCTTTGAGCCTCTGGATGAAAGTCCATTTACCAATGAATATTTTACGCCCGACTATGTCAGCCGCTTTTTATCCCTGCCTGAGGAGAAAAAAGACACCATTGTCGAATATCAAAAGCTGGCCAGCGATGGCATTACGCCTGCTTATCTGCTGGAAATCTACCGTGAACTTTATGACCGCACCTACTTGTCCCGGAGTCAGGTAAACTGGAAACTGCTGCCTGACCGAACCCTCACGGCCATGTCTGAATCTTCGGGTGGCTTTTACGATCTCAAGCTGACCCATGCGCTGTCTTCAGAGGATGAAGTGCTCTCTGCTGATATCGTCATTCTTTGTACAGGTTTTCAGAATATCCTGCCCCACTATCTGGAGCCAATTCAGTCCAGATTGAACCTTGACGAACACCGTCGTTTCAAACTTTCTTCCTGCTTTGCCGTTGATTGGGATGGTCCGGACAACAGACGCATTTACGCCGTCAACGCAGGTCTGCACAGTCATGGTATTGCAGAGCCACAACTGAGTCTGACCGCCTGGCGATCAGCAAGCATCATTAATGATCTGACAAGGCGGGAAATCTTCTCAATCCGTCAGCCAGGCAGTTTGATTGGGTGGTAAGGTAGTCTTCAACGAGCCCACTCTGAAAGCCACCTCATCCAGACGACTCAGAATCCTTAATACCCATCTGACAACCCAGAGTAAATCGGGTCGATTGTGGTCAAGGTCTTACTTTGCCTGTAGTGCCGGAGGTGCAACTATAGAGACTTTGAAGGAATACGTTAACAGCCAGAGCACACCCGATTGACTGCGTACCAGCTTGCAGGCGAAAGCATGGGAACCAGAGTTTTGCGACACCCTCGATTGGGCGAGGGTTTACGACGATTTTGCTAACGACCAGATGAACGATCCTGGCATTTCAGCCAATGATCATGAAGTTTGCATGCGGAGGCCCGTTTTGGCATATATTTGCTTACCAGTATTTGCGAGTTTTCAAAGTGAGCAGAGGAGTCCCAGCCCCAAGCTTTCCAAGTAACCTGGAAACTCACCGGTACTCCGCTGTATTTTGAGTCAGGGAGTACATAGTAGAAATCCTGGAAATGGCCTCCATAGAAGGGTCCGTCACCGTGTTTGGTGTGTTGGCCGTCAATATAAAGGTCAACGTCGGTTACGCGCACCTCCTGACCACGATCATTATTCCAGAAGATGTGCACTACCTGGTTGGTACAGAATTCCCCTGCCGTTTCACGATGGCATTTTGGTATCGACGGAAGCCCTATGATTTGAGGCTCGCCTGGGTATATAGGCCCATCCTCGCCGTATCCGCCCGGATTGTGGGAATCATCTCTGGATTTAAAATATAAATCCCGGGTGACGCGTACCAAGTGACCACTCGATTCTCTATAGAAGAAGTAAGCCTTGAAGTAATAAGTCTTACCGGGTTTTACCCGGTAGTACAAACCATTTAAAAACGTTCCGATGCTAGCCACCAGGGTGTAACCTTTTGACAGGTCATATGCGTTATTCGCGACATAAACCATAGTCCGAATCATGGTAATATCCCTATACGCACTGAAATCAGCCATGCCAATCTGCACGATATCGCCAGTGCATATCTGGTTGTAGGGGCAGTTAGCACTATATACAGACAAGGGGACGCCGTCGTGTTCGTTAGCGTGACTGTTAAGCTCCGCATTAGCCACTTGCATCCCTGCGAAACACGACAGCACGAGCAATAAAAGGCTTTTAAAAAATTTTGCGTGATTCATGAGCTTGAACTCCTTAAACCATAGGAGAGTTAAGCGTGTTAAGGATAGCTTCGTTTTCACCCCCTCACATGAAAAAAACATTCGGGCAAATTTCAACA
Organism: Endozoicomonas sp. 8E; assembly: GCF_032883915.1. NCBI lineage: Bacteria > Pseudomonadati > Pseudomonadota > Gammaproteobacteria > Oceanospirillales > Endozoicomonadaceae > Endozoicomonas > Endozoicomonas sp. 8E. The sequence goes on from NZ_CP120717.1 coordinate 6,839,826, forward strand.
TTGCAGAGCTATCATCTGACTTTGAAACTCTGCTACTACGCGAAACCATCCATCAAAGCGGCCTCATTGACCGGATGACTCATGCCATTAACACACATGTCATTAAGGAACCATCAATCAACTAGCCTGTTGTGACCTTCAGGAGCGTTTGCAAAACTTAAATTACAGTCTTCTGTGCTTCTGTCTCAATTCACATAATGCACATACTCTATTTATGCCTCAGTTAACTTATCGGCGAATATTTCAGCAAATATGGCCTCAGTATTCACAAGATTGACCTGTAACTCTGCTTCGAGTTCTGCCATTTTTTCTTTACCCAAAGCCATTGGCAGCTCTGTGCAACCTAACAGCACGTGCCCCACTTCCCTGCCCGCCTTTCTCTCACTGTTGACGTATTGACGGATCATCGAAGACAGTTCCTCCTGCTTATCGCTCCCCCCCGTTCTCTTTGTATAATCTATCAGCTGTTGCAAATCTTTCTGGTCAGTTTGTGAGAGGTTGATCGAATTTACTCCTTGATGCTTGAGAGCCAGAGGATAAAGTTTGTTTTTATACGCTTGTGTCGTTTCCAGAACCAATGTCGTTGTGTTTTTAGAGGGCACCTGATCTTTTGCAATACTACTCGCTATCTGATCCACCAGATGCAAAAGTGGTTTTATGCCCAGTTTGTTCAATGTGGAGCATTTGGAATGTGCGGCATTACTCGCTATTGCATAGCTTCGGTGTCGGCGGGCTGCAAATGTTCGAATGTTCTCTATGAAGCTGGAACCACTGGCGATCACTTCCCATAGGGTCCGGGGTGGTGGGCAGGAAAACAGGTTCATTACCAGATGATCTTTATCTCCTCCTTTAGTGACAAAATCATCCAAAGCTCTGGACACTATTTTGGCATCTGACAGCGGCCCCATACCGCCAAGAACCCCCAGCTGGGAACGTTGGCAATTGTTTTTTCTAGCGGATTTACCAACGATATGAAGATCGATGGTTGGCCTTTGGCTTTCCCTGGGGATGAGCTTTGCGATGGTTTGCTGCAAATCGTTGTAATAGCTTATCTGGTCAGGCTCTATTTCAAGACTGATCCGCCGTTGACAATAATTTTTTCTTGGCTGAATACTGTGTTCGGCAATCACTCGCCGGGTCCAGTCATGCTCAGTTTCACTCTTTTGCGGCTTAGTGGACAACAGTTGCTGATCAACCTCTTGCAGAATTGCCGCCAGTTTCTCTCCTCGCTCTTTACTGCTTTGAAAAGCCAGCAACTGTGCCTTCTGGTCAACGCTAATGTATCCTTCTCTGGCCAGTTGGTTGATGCCAATGGATTGTTTGAGTTTGGTGCCATCAGGTTGAACGATCGTAATATTTCGATCTTTTATTAATCCAAAGGAAAATACCGTTCTCAATGCCAGAACGATATTTGAAGATTTTGCTTTTTCACCAAGGGATAAATATGGCGGTTTTACCAGAGCGATTGTTGTGACGCGGCGTCCTTTGGAGTGGCCTCTGCTTGCCTTTGCTGAAGACTTTCTACTGACCTTTTCGACTGGGTTCGAAGGCATGCTTTTTTGAGAACCAATTTTCATGCTGCCTCATGTCCCGGCTTATTTTCTCCTGTAATTTTCTCGGCTTGCAGGGAATTATCTTTATCAGAAACGATGAGGTACTCAACAAGACTTGGTCATTCCCGCTGAGGTCATGCAGCAATGATAAAATTGCCACCAAGTCCGTGGCATAGGTTAAATACTTTCATGCACTTCATTGGCCATGGTTATTCCTTGAGGTTTGTTTATTGGTTTATCCAATGCTGTATTGTAATTTAAAAAAACCACACTCAGATTCAGGTGGCACACACTCATGAGAATAACCATGGTAGCTTTGGCCCTTACCTGCAATTTCTGCGCTTGCATCTGAACAGGGTTTCTATATACCGGTCATTAACAATACTGCCGTTTCAGGAGATCCCGGATGATCTTCAGATGGAAATCATCGTAACGTTGGGGTGAGACAAATCCTGTATTGCAGGGTAAGTTTGCACTCTTCATTTTTTGGCCAAACGGGCTTTCACCATCGGCGCTGCAGTTGACCGGCATATCCTACGGCTGGCTTGGCTGGGCCGACTCAGGGATAGTGAGATCTGCAGATATCAGGATATGGTCAGAGGGGTAGTTCTCAATGCCTCCATCCTTCTGATCCTTGAAGCCGTTATAGTTATTTTCAAGCTTACACTTTATCTTTTTGTCACTAAGCAAGGTTAAGAAATCTATCTGGGTCTGCTTACCGGGTTCTGAAATCAGTTTGCAGGGTTCCTGATCCTCAGGGTTCTGTGGTGGCAAGAACCCGTAGTCAGAAGATATTTTTAAACGATAAAGATCATCTGGAACCTGACCACTGGTCTCACAGGTTCGACTGGCAAAGCGGTCATCTTCATTGAAATCCCCACCGGAAACCATGGCAACGACCTTGATGCGGTGTGCAGCTTCAACCTTCTGGAAAAATGTCAGCTGATTTTGCAAATGGATCTCATGCTGTATTGCGCCGGGTAGCCTGGAAGCATCCATTTCAGGGCCCTTTGGTGCATCTCGATCAAAACCTACCAAGTGCTCGGAGCCAGCAGAAAAGGCAAGATGGGTGCCTCTGAGTTTGAATACACAGGTGGCTACCTTTCTGCCGTTAATCTTTTTGACAATTCTGTTATTAGCTTCTGCGTGCGTTGACAGGCGGGAATTTTTTTGTAAATCCTGTTCGCTCACGGGTAATGAATCTTTGGCGATCACCTCAAGGACGTTTTTGGGATCGCGCAGGAATATGGCAGTGCCGTGAAGCAGATCATGGTGCCGTTTTTTTCGTGACTCACTCTGGTGAGGCGCAAACTGGATCAGGCTGTATTGGTATTCTCTGAGTGCTTTTTCCATGGGTTCACAGTCATGGCCGGTCAACTCCTGGACCAGCAGCACATGAGGCTCTTGCAATGAAGATTCAGTCACCCGGCGGCCAGTGACGGTTCGGCCGATACGCTCAGCCATTGGCGGGACATTATCGACAAGCAGATTAAAACATTCCTGGTTGTCCATTTCGTCTGCGAATTGTTTATCAATCTCCTGCCTGGTTTTTCCTTCCTGTCGCAAGCTGTTAATAAGTTCTTTTCCTTTAGTACTGAGAAGTTTCTCTTTAGCCGACTCCTGGCAGCCATGTTTGAAATCCAGTGGAATAGACAATCTGTTGATGCTATGAAAATGTACCTTCATTGGTTTAAACCTCCTTGGAATGTTGAGCAGCGATACAAATTGAAATTAAGCAAACTGTAAGATCAGACAGTTACCGGATCGAAAGGTTCCATAACTTTATGAGTTGACCCTTTGTCCGGGCACTGGCCGGATACATCCAGACTGTTTAACGACTTACATATTGCGTGTGGAGAACTAATGTGCACAGGATGCCTGAAACTGCCTTCAACGAAGATGCCTGCCACACTCAAGATGAAAACCCGGCAGAACATTATTGGTGGTAAAGCTGGGTATGAATCAGTCAGCAGTAAGATGGAGCACGGATCACTGAAGATTGATTCTTTTGGTAATCAGGGGAGTATCTATGATGCTTTTGTCGGTTACAATTTCTGAATAAACAAACAACCGAATCACTACTTTTGCGACACCCTATTCAGGTTGGGGAGGATGTCAGTCGCTTGCCCCTGTCAAGGAGATGGTCAAAAAAGCCCGGATATAATGCCTGCAAACGCACTCACTTCTATACTGGGTTAACTTTATAAAAATGAGGCAGGTGAGAGGCCATGACCCAGGCAACAATCTATCCGGTTTCCGAGGCTTTTCAAAACTCATGGATGAGCGAAGACAAATATCAGGCGCTGTATCACTATTCTCTGGAGAATCCGGAAGCGTTCTGGGGTAAAAAGGCTGAACGCTATCTCGACTGGTACCGCCCCTGGGATTCCATTTATGAAGGCGACTTCAACAGCTGTGAAGTGAGCTGGTTTAAAGGTGGACAGCTGAATGCCAGCGTCAACTGCATAGACAGACACCTGGAAAATCGCGCCGACCGGGTGGCCATTATCTGGGAAGGTGACACGCCCGACCTGCAGCGTAAAATTACCTATCAGGAGATTCATGATGAGGTCTGTAAGCTGGCCAATGGCTTGAAGGAGCGGGGGGTCAACCGGGGTGACAGGGTTTGTATCTACATGCCCATGGTACCTGAGGCCGTCTATGCCATGCTTGCCTGTGCACGCATTGGCGCGGTTCACTCCGTAGTCTTTGGCGGCTTCTCCCCAAACTCCCTTCGTGACCGTATTCTCGACTGTGGCTGCCGGGCAGTGATCACTGCTGATGAAGGCGTTCGGGGAGGGAAACATATCCCTCTCAAAAACAATACCGATGAAGCTCTGAAAGAGTGTCCCGATGTCAGTACTGTAGTGGTTTATGAGAGAACCGGAGCAAGGATTGAATGGCAGGAAGGACGCGACATTTCTTACCAGGAGCTGACAGCAGGCCAGCCCGTCACCTGTGAACCTGAGGTCATGGAATCTGAAGACCCTCTCTTTATTCTTTATACTTCCGGCTCCACTGGAAAGCCTAAAGGTGTTCTCCACAGCACAGCGGGTTATCTGCTTCATACTACGGTCACATTTCACTACGTTTTTGATTACCACGAAGGTGACATTTTCTGGTGTGGTGCTGATGTTGGCTGGGTTACCGGTCACTCCTATATCGCCTATGGTCCCTTATCCAACGGTGCCACTATGGTCATGTATGAGGGTGTCCCCTTTTGGCCCGATGCTGCAAGAATCTGGGAAATTGTGGATCGCCACCGGGTGAATACACTCTACATAGCACCCACGGCAATCCGGGCTCTGATGGCCAAGGGGGATGAATACGTTAAACGAACTTCACGAGCCAGTCTGAAAATCCTGGGAACCGTGGGCGAACCCATTAATCCGGAAGCCTGGCATTGGTACTACCAGATCGTGGGGGAAGAACGCTGCCCCATTATCGATTCCTGGTGGCAAACAGAAACGGGTGGCATGATGATTACGCCTTTGCCGGGAGCCACCGCGTTAAAACCCGGGTATGCAACACGGCCTTTCCTGGGCATCCGTGCTGCCATTCTCGATAATGAGGGTAATGAGGTTGTCGGACCCGGTCAGGGGAGTCTGGTGATCACCGGTTCCTGGCCGGGCCAGATCAGAACCGTGTATGGCAATCACCAGCGAGCGATTGATACTTACTTCAGCCAGTATCCGGGTTATTACTTCACGGGAGACGGAGCCCGCAGGGATGAAAATGGCTATTACCAGATCACAGGCAGAATGGATGATGTAATTAATGTCGCGGGTCATCGTCTGGGCACGGCAGAAGTAGAAAGCGCCCTGGTATTGCATGAGGCCATTGCAGAAGCAGCCGTAGTGGGGGTGCCTCACCCGGTTAAAGGCGAAACTGTTTATGCCTTCATGACACCCATGGACGGTATTGAGATCACCGATGACCTGATGGAGGAACTTTCAAATCTGGTGGCCAGTGAAATCGGCTCATTCGCCCGCCCGGAGATACTTCACCCATGCCCGGCTCTACCCAAAACCCGCTCTGGTAAAATCATGCGACGCATCCTGCGTAAACTGGCTCAGGGCGAGAAAGATAATCTGGGCGACTTGAGTACACTGGCTGATCCTGCGGTGATCAAGCAGCTGTTGGGTTCCACTTAAAAGCCCTGTTTCAATGCTCCCTTTTGATCGAATTAGTTTGTTTCTGAAGGGAGGCTTGAATTAGACATAGTTTTAATTTCATAGAACTATATCTGTATTCCTATTCATTTGACATCCTCCTCCAGCCAGGTCGCTGGAGGGTTCCTGTTGCTAGACAGCTACTTTCTCACGATTTCGCTGAAGTTCCTGCTTCTTCAAAGGCTCTAACGAACCCTCTCCACAGGCTAAAACGCTGTGCCCCAACGCTAGTATATTTTTTGCAGCCTGAATATCTGCATTCTCAGAATGACCGCAAGCCACACACTCGAATTTTGCCTGAGTATTTCTGTTTGCCTTCTCAGTGTGACCGCAAGAGCTACATGCTTGGCTGGTATATGCCGGATTAACTGCAACCACTTCACCACCTAACCAGCCCTGCTTATACTCAAGCTGCCGTCTGAACTCATACCATCCCTGATCGAGAATGGATTTGTTAAGTCCAGACTTGGCCCTCACATTTTTACCGTGTTTCTCTGCAGTGCCCTTTGCAGACTTGGACATATTCGATACCTTCAGATTCTCAACCACTATCATTGCGTGATTTTTGCTAATTTCGGTTGAGGTTTTGTGAAGGTAATCAGCCCGACAACTGGCTATTTTACTGTGAATGCGGCTAATACGCTGATTTTGCTTTTTCCAGTTTTCGGAGAACTTCACTTTGCGGGAGAGCTTTCTTTGTTCTCTGGCAAGCTGTCTCTCGTGTTTCCTGAAAGCATTAATCGGTTTGTACTGCTTACCGCTGGACAGCGTGACAAACTTGGCAATGCCCATATCCAGACCAACCGCTTTTTCAGAAGGGTGAACTGGAGTTGTTAATTCTTGCTCGGTTTGAAAACTAATAAACCAATGGCCTGATTTACGGGTAATGGTGCAATTCTTTATCTCACCTTCTATGTTGCGAGACTTGCGGAATTTTACCCAACCCAATTTACTTGGCAGTTTTACTCTGCGATTTTCAACCTTGCAGTACTTGGAGAACTGCATGATACGAATTGAGTTATGGTGATCTTGATTTCGCTTCTTGAAGCATGGCTTTTCAAACTGGACTTCCTTGATTTTCCCGGCTTTGAGTTTTGCCAGATCGTCAAAGTGACGTTTCCATGCCGCACCAAGATCATTCAGTTTTTGCTGCAAGGCAACGGCATTTCCCTGAGTAAGAAAGCTCGTTTCTTCGTCTTTTTTCCATACTGGAAGCCACTTGTGCATGGTATAAGATGATGGAATTTTTTCGCCAGACTCCCACTTTTCATTGCAGATGCTCAATGCTTTATTCCAGACAAAGCGAGCTGTGCCACAAAGCTGCATGAGTCTTACATGCTGCTCTGGTGTTGCCTTCAGTCTGAATTTATATGCCTTGAGAATCTTCATTGATGCAATCAGTGTGTTAATCTTTAATGCTTAAATTACATAGCATAAAATGGAATATTAAGCATTAGTATACAAGAAATAAAGAAAGGCCGACACAGTGCTTATACTTTGCACTGCCACATTGTTTTTGTGACAAAGTACAGAAAGAAGGTGCTTGGCGAGTTGCATCTAGCCAGACTCAGAGAAATATTTTCTGAGATATGCGGAAACTTTGAGGCAGAGCTAACAGACTGCAATGGAGAGGCAGACCACGTTCACCTGTTGGTTGAGTATTCACCCAACACGCCAGCCATTGCGAAACGAGTAAACAGTCTGAAAGCTGTTTCATCCAGACGATTAAGGCAGGAGTTTTGTGATATTGCAGGTGCGTACCGAAAGCCGGTTTTGTGGTCAAGATCGTACTTTGCTGGGAGCTGCGGCGGAGCCCCTCTGGAGGTAATTAAACAATACATAGAGAACCAGAATCAGCCCTAAGGGGCTGAATGAAATTCACCTCCCGCCTAGCTCGGCGGGAGCACTCTTTCAAGCGCAGGTAGAATTCCAAAAAAATGTCTCACTACAGTTAGAGTTCATAGACTATGGTCCAAAAATATCCCACCGCATATGGATATTGATAAAAATCAATCTCCCAGCTTCCAGAATTTTGTCAAATGCCTTCGAGCAAATTTATGGTGAACGCTCAGCGCTGAACCCTTGCCAGCCACTTATCCAGCTGGTTGGCAAACTGCTGGCGATCACTCTGGCTCAGTGCAGGAGGCCCACCGGATTCAATACCACTGGCGCGAAGTGTATCCATGAAGTCACGCATGTTCAGCCTTGCCCGAATATTATCTTCAGTAAACAATTCACCACGGGGACTCAATGCGCCAGCGCCTTTCTCAATGACTTCGGCGGCCAGAGGAATATCGCTGGTAATGACCAGGTCTCCCGACTCGGCTCTTTTGACAATCTCATTGTCTGCCACGTCAAAGCCGGAGGCGACCTGCAGGGATTTTATAAAGCGTGACCCCGGTACCCTGAGTGGCTGGTTGGCCACCAGAGTCAATGGGGTTTCGGTTCGGTCGGCAGCTCTGAACAGTATGTCCTTGATCACCACCGGGCAGGCATCGGCATCAACCCAAATTTTCATTCTGTGAGAAAGCTCTTAACCCGGAAATCAGGAACCTGTTTGACTTAATACCATTTCGGCCTGAATTCCAGGAATCATCAAAAAGTGAAAAAGATCAGGACCATCACCATGAACGGACAGAAAAACCGGATGTACCAGGGCCAGATCTTCCAGAAGAGACTGTGCTCAATATCCGGATATCCTTTCTGCAGTTCTTTCAGTTTTTGATCTCTGGACCATATCCAGGCCGCATAGATACAGACGACCAGACTCAACAGAGGCATAGCATAGCGGGTTGTCAGGTTGACCACAAAGTCAAAGAGCACATCAAACCAGATCATCACGCAGACACTGACCCCGAATGTAATCACCGAGATCAGCCAGGAGCTGTTAGCCCTGCGGGCACGAAGTCGTTTCTGGAAAACCGCTACCGGTACTTCCAGAATGGAAACCGCTGAGGTCAAAGCCGTAATGGTTAACAAAAGAAAGAAGGCCAGGGAGAGCAGAATACCCGGTGAACCAAACTGAAGAAAGAGCTGTGGCAAAACATCAAACACCAGCTTGTCGGCACTTTTCAGGGTACCCTCTGCGGTGTAGATATCAATTCCGTGATTCAGTGCAACAAACATACCCGGAATAATCAACAAACCGGCCATCACGGCCACCAGCGTATCAGTGACGGCAACACTGGCAGCCATCACTGGAATATTAGAGTCCCGGGTCAGGTAGGCACCATAAACCACCATGATGCCTACCCCCAGAGACATGGAGAAAAATGACTGACCCAGCGCACTGATCAGCAGGTCTTTATTCAGCAATTTGGAAAAATCAGGTAGCACAAAATACTGAAGACCTTTCAGGGCTCCTTCCTGCGTCATGGTGAAACCAATCAGCAACAGAATCAGCAGCACCAGCATTGGCATGAGACGGCTACACCATTTCTCAATGCCATCCGCAACACCGCCGGCAACAATAGCTGCTACCATGGCCATGAATGCACCGGCCGCTACCATAGTAGGCAAAGGATTAAATGAAGTCAGCGAGGTGGCCAGATTGTCCAGCCCCAGGGCCACCGCCATGGGAGCCAGACCAAAACAGATGATCCAGCCGGAAATGATGGCATAAAAGGTATAAATCAGCAGAACTGTGACTGTTGAAACCCAGCCAGTCACCTTACCCAGTAGCTTGAAAAAAGATCTGTTGCTGACGCTTTCGAGCGTAGTAGCCGGGTCTGAGCGACCATAACGGCCAATGACCAGCTCAGCCACCAGCATCGGCCAGGCAAGAAGAAAAGAGAAACAAAGGTAGATAAGAACAAAGGCAGCACCACCATTGTCGGCAGTCTGGGCAGGGAATCCCCAAATATTGCCTATACCTACAGCAGAGCCCACAGCCGCAAGATAGAAACCCAGCCTGGAAGTAAACTGTGGAGGATTCTCCGGGGTCTGTTCATACACGGTGTTTTCGTGGTCCATTCAAATGTACCTTTTTATGCCATGAAAAATAATTTCCTTCTCTCATGGCTATTTGTACCGAGAAAATTTCATCCATCCGGGATGAAAAATTTCCTTACAAAAACTTCCTTATTCGTCACATCTCCCCGGAGCACTGCATGAACTTAGTACACATGTACAACAAAAAGCCTGAAGACTGAGTCTATATCTCAAAGAAAACATCTACCCAGTGTATACAAAATAAACAGATTGAGAGGATTAATTTTTAATTCTCCAAAAAAAAAAGCGCTTTCAAAAAAAAAAAGAGCGTTTTTTCCCGTGAAGTTTTTGTTGAAGTTAACCGCCGGATCGCTTGGCATCGTAGCCAGCTTTCTTGAGCACATCGACCATGACATCCACATGATCTCCCTGTAGCTCGATATTGCCGTCTTTTACAGAACCACCACCGCCGCAGCGCTTTTTCAATGTTTTGGCATAAGCCTTGAGGTCATTACCCGCAAGAGGCAAGCCACTGATCACTGTGACCACTTTACCACCACGACCTTTCTTTTCAGGGCGGACACGGACGTTGCCGTCACCCGCCTCTTCCTTAACAACCTTTTCTTCCCTGATGCGACCCATATCAGTCGAATAAACCAGTTTGCTGCTCATTCTTCACCTCAATTTCCTGTCAACCAGCCTTTGTCCGCGGCTTGATCAATTTCACGCACAGCATATAGTCCCGAAGTCAGGGTACAAGCCCTTTCAGATATTCATTCCGCTTGATGAGCTGTGAGTTAGGCACACCTCGTTCACCCCAGATAATGCATTCATTCCGGCAATTCTGCAGCAATGGCAGCAAACGATCCATGGTCCTAAACGATGGATAGTGGTATCAACGATACTATTTAGCTCACCGTTTTCAGTTAAACTGTTGAGCTAGTGATATACAACAGAAGGCAACCCGCCACTCATGCCTTGCCTGACATCCTGTTGTAAATCTTGTTTATTTTTTGCATCACCTCATCATAATCAATTGTTTTGTCATTAGTATTTTTATCTGGATGAAAAATCGCCTGATATTCTTTCTTCCACTCTTTTGCTGCAACAGCATCTATATAATGCTTCTTCTTTATTCCTAACTCTTCATCAAAAATTCCTTTTTGATTATTCAATATCAAAAAAGCCTGTCTATGTTTGCTTGATCTGAATTAAGCATCATTTTCTTGATGAAGTGATATTTTTTGAAGAAGCTTGATGACTCTCAACAGGTCACTTTTTGATCTGATCGATAACAAATCCTGAAGACCAGTTGAAACAACTACTTCGTTTTTTAAAGTATTATATTCTTTATCTATCTCACTTTCTGAGAGAGAAAGCCATGAATGTTCCCTCATACACAGCCTCCAAATAATAAAGGGTTAAATATAGCACCCTAACTATTTACTGCATCTACCCCTGCTCAAGCAGTCGGCGCAGATCGATAATGCCGGCATTGGCGCGAGAGATATAATTGGCCATGACCAGTGAGTGGTTGGCCAGAATGCCAAATCCGCTGCCATTGAGAATGAATGGACTCCAGACTGTTTCCTGAGTGGCTTCCAGTTCCCGAATAATTTGCTTCAGGCTGATCGTAGCGTTCTTTTTTTCCAGTACATCAGCAAAGTCGACCTCTATCGCCTTCATCAGATGAATCAGCGCCCAGGAAGAACCACGGGCTTCGTAGAAAACATCATCGATTTTGGTCCAGGGTGTTTTCACTTCCACCAGCGTCTCTGCCTCTGTGGACTGGGAAGCTTCCGCATCCCCTGCCAGGTCAGTATTAATACGCGGTTTGCCGACACTGGCGCTTAGCCTTTGAGAGAGGCTGCCCAGACGGGTTTCAACATCGGTCAGCCAGCGGGTCAGGTTATCGGCACGGGCATAGAACTGGGCGGGATCCTGCTTATCGGGCAGTCGACGCATATAATTGCCCAGTTTATCGATACCACGCTGGTATTCTTTTTCACTGGAAGGAAGAATCCAACTCCTGGAATCAAAGTTAAACTGAGGCTCTGCAATGGCCAGATCGCGATCTTCCTGAGACTGGGACTGGGAACGACTCATATCTTTACGAAGAGAACGCGCCATATCACGCACCTGAACCAACACACCCAGCTCCCAACTTGGCATATTGTCCATAAACACACCGGGAGGACCGATATCATTTCGAATATAACCACCGGATTTGCTCAGCAGCGTGTCAGCAATACGATAAAGCGTAGCCGTGGTCGTGTAACCCACCACAACTTCCTGGCCGTTGGCCTGTGCCATCTGCTCGGTATTGGCTTTTACTGAAAAACGATCCGGCTCAATACTCCAGTAAATACCCAGAGAAGTCAGGCCAACTATCAGGACACCAACAGCAACGGCAATCGTTTTGGCTCCAGGTATACCATCACTGAGGGTGCCAGTGAGGCCCTCAGTTACTGAAGACACACGCTCTTTTATCTTTTCCAGAGCCATAGATTCCTCATTGCTCCAATCTGAATCCTGTTCATTATCCTCTATTCAGGGCGGGTATTAAAGACGCAGTCATCGCGCTAAGTACTCAGCCATACGGAATCGAATATTTCTGGCTTATTGGGCAGGTGCTCTGCAAGGCGCAACGACGGGAACATAGCAAGCTGTGTGACCAGAGTTGCAACGCAGCGCGACTGCATGGATGCAGGAGCTAGAGCAACGCAGGAGCAGTTGCCGCGAGTGCCTGAACAATGAGTCAGAAAATATGATTTCGTATGGTTGAGTACTTATGTGAATGACCGCTTGGCAAAACGCCAGAAACCCTCACCCAATACGCGGCTATCGCAAAATTGCTGCACTTCGCTGATACGGCGGGCAAATGCCCCTGCCACAATCCAGCATGACCTGCCGGACTTCCATCCAACAGAGGCATGGCTTTATATTTCGACAAGACACAGCAGGCGCTGACAAAAAAGCAGGCACCAACGATGCTTCTCATACACTTCAAGACCTGTTAAAGAACCTTTTTTGATTACTAAAAGCTTTATTAAAATCAGAGGGTTGGCGAGAGCGCCCTGATATGCTTATAATTCACCTCCACTAAGAACCACGCCCTGAAGTCCTGTGCGTTATGCGCTATCAACAGGAAAGATTACGGGGTTGGTGTCAAAAATGGGGCCTTTAGCTCAGTTGGTTAGAGCATCCGACTCATAATCGGCAGGTCCTGGGTTCGAGTCCCGGAAGGCCCACCATATACAAAAAAGCCCGTAGCGCTAGTAAGCACTACGGGCTTTTTTGTGTCTTGTATATTGCGCCTACTAATGCGCCTACTTTGTGTCGGACTGTAACGGTATTAAATGGTGAGGAGGCAGGTAAATCTATAGAGCCCTTAAAAGCAGTGACCGTCGCCCCAGTTGACATCCTCCCCGCCGAAAAGAGGGCATCGCAAAAGCACACTAAAGGCTCTGCACAACCAAGCATTGCGGGGACATGTGAACTATAGAAAATGAGAGGGAAGAAGAAAATGAAAAAGCTATTTTTTTCTACATCAGTCTTACTGGCTCTAATGCTGTCTGGCTGTGATCGTGATGCCCAACTCGCATCCAGGAATCTATCGAAAGCAGCGGATCAATTTGAAATTGATCGTAGAGTTGTTTTTTACAATGGCATTACAGGCGACTATATGCTGTCGCTTGAGGGCAAGTGTGCAATCAAAGACAGCAACAGGCAGCTGGAGGTCACCTGTAAGACGGGTCCCAATGAATTTAAAAAGCACTTCTTAGGTTTGTCCGATAATGTCACATACTTTGCTGAACAGATGGACGGTGTTGGTGTGAGTGTTTATCACAACCGAATTATCTGGAAGCCACAAAGTATCATGCCGAATGTTGATATTAACGGTTCTACTGATGATCTGGTGGAGAGTATGACTAAGTATACGTATAACCCGTAGTGCTGACGGGTAGCGTAGCTGTGCCGTCAAGTGAGTTCGTTAGGTGGCGTGGTTATTTCTGAAAGTGGTTTACAATCATGCCGAGAGTTTCTTCTATATTGTCAAAACGTTCGCGGTTCTCAGACTGGTAAGCCTCGATCTTGTGGTCTTGCTGATCAAAACGTTTTTCTACCTGAGCGAACATGAGCCGGTTCTCTCGCTGGTTTTCCAGCACAATCTTCTGTGTTTCCCCGGTAATCTGGACGAAGCGGGGTACAGCCTTATCCAGCGATTCAAAATGGGATTCAAGTCTCTCTACACGATGTTCCAGTGACATACTGCGTACCGTTATCATTTGTCGTAGGAGTAGTCAGAATAGCAGGCATTGAGAGGGGGCCGCCAAGGTATTGCACAGTGAAAAGTATGAACTGGTTTATCAATCTCTGGATGTCCTTTTCATATGATGCGTTTTTTCTTCTAAATGGTCTATTATTAGCTCTGTTAAAAGAGTTCTATAGAGGTTTAATATGCCCAACGTCCATCCCGTACTGGCCGATATGGCGACCAGTATCAGCGAATTCAAAAAAAACCCCATGGCCGTCATTCATAAGGGAGGGGGGCAGCCGGTGGCCGTTCTTAACCGCAATGAACCCGCCTTTTACTGCGTGCCCTCTGTCATCTGGGAAGCGGTACTGGACCAGCTGGAAGACATCGAACTGGCCAGACTGGTTGAGGAGCGAAAAAACCAGAAAGAAATCCCGGTAGACCTTGATGACTTATAAGCTGATCTTCAAGGAAGAAGCTCTGAAGGAGTGGCACCAACTTGATCAGAGCCTTCGGGATCAGTTCAGGAAAAAACTTGATGAACGGCGACGATCACCTAAAGTGCAATCGGCCCGACTCAGAGACATGAAGAACTGTTACAAGATAAAATTGCGTTCTTCCGGCTTCCGGCTGGTTTATGAAGTAAGGGACAAAGAGATTGTGATTGTTGTCATTGCCGTGGGCAAACGTGATCGCCAGAAAGTTTACCGGGCCGCGCAGAGGCGTCTTTAACCCACCTTCCCCAACAACGCCTCCCGCTCTTCCCGACTCATAGCTTGCCGTCTGCCTTCAGTGACTTGATAAGCTCATCATGGGATACGGTTTCCTCGCCCCGACGCTCTGCCACTGTCGCAAGATCTTCAAGGTCTTCTAAAAGCTCCTGATACTGATCCACAGGCAAAACGACTGATACCCGGTTTCCCTCGTCATCGGTTATGTATTTCGTCTTTTGTTGTGCTGGCATGATTTTATCTCCGCGACTCCATACCTGTTCACCAAGCCGTTATTTGATGCTCTTCAATTGAATTGGGGTTAGTTTTGCCATTAGAACCACCTTTGGATGTTGCGCTCTCTTTGCGCCTTCTATTGCACCCCATTTCTGTCGGACTTAGGCGGAAAAGGATAGTACAGCCTGGAATCTTACGGAGCGGGAAGGTCTGCGCAAGCGCCCAGCCTTTTCACGTGGAAGACGCAAAAGCACACTTATTATCTTGATCTATCCTTCCTTTTTGTAAACCAGAAGGCAGGGATAGAATTATTAAACACTCACTCTTTGCAGCACTGTTCTTGATGTCATTGTCAGTCATCAGCCAATCTAAACCGTTGACAAGGCATTTTGTTGTCGAGCTCGAGCAGAATGCAGATTTTCCAAACAGGGACTTTTCTATAAAGCTTGGCCGACATGAATTGTCGGGCAATCCGTCAGACCATATCGACTCAGAGGGCTATGCAGAACCCGACTCATCACCTGATGACAAACGACACAAACCTGACAGCTACAGGGTGAAAACGATCCTCATTGAGTCGATTTCGTGGCAGTGGCTTTATACTACGAATCTGCTGGTTGCTTGTGAGCTACTTCTGACCATCAACCCTCCCCCTCTGGGTTCACTCCCTTGTTCATGGCCACCCCTGGAAACAGTTATCGCTGTCGGTTGGCTTTTAAAAAGCTATTTCAACCCCGACTCACCACTGTTTAATCCGATTGAACAACAAGAAGCGTGTCAAAATCACCCGTTTGCAATCACCACTATGATGCCTGGCTCTGGACATGCCCCACAACAAGGCCAGCCATCAAAATCATCCAGCCAGCAAATTCCAAAGGCTACCACTTATATTACAGGCTATTTCACCAGACTCCTGCATTCTGACTCTGGCAGTAGTGACGAAGATCCTGAACAAGACCTGCATACTTTGGGTTTAAATTGTTATCTCTATCCCTGTAATGGTGTTTGTCGATTCCGACAATCTTCCGATACGTCCAGAAGCGGAGCGTTGGTTTGTGAAGAAAGTTCAACAAACAACACAGAAGAAACACCCGAACAAATTTCATACCCCCATTTGGCCAATACACAGTTTTACAGTTGCAACTCTTCCGACGGTGCCGCCCCGGACTCAATAGTTTCAGGGGTAGCAGATACAACCTGCCCTGTCAGACAAATAACTTGCAACGTGATAGTGTTCGGGGAGGATGGCCATCTTCGTCAATGCGGATCAGTCCATAAAAATGCCAGAGGCCTGTCGTCTCACAAAAGTAAATACCATACTGGAGAAAAAAGCTGCGACTTATTAATAGTCGGTGAGGATGGGCAGCAACGGACATGCGGATTGCTCTGTCAGAATTCCAGAGCCCTATACAATCACAGAAGCAATGTCCACTCCGGGCAAAAAATATGTGGTGCAACCGTGGTCGGGGAGGATGGCCAGCAGCGCCCATGCGGGATGACCTTGAGGAATGCTTCATCTCTGCGAGTTCATAAAAGCAGCATCCACACCGCGCAACAAACCTGTAACTTGAACGTGCGCGGGAAAGATGGTCAGCTGAGACCATGTAGGAAGTCTTTCAAGAGTGCACTATTACTGTCGTCTCACAAAAGCAGCATCCACACTGAACAAAGAACCTGCAAAGTTACTGTGATCGGTAAGGATAACCAACCACGGCCATGCGGGAGCGTCTGCAGGAATGCTAAAGCCCTGACGACTCACAAACACTATTACCACACCGGGCAAAAAATTTGTCGGGTAACCATGGTCGGAAAAGATGGCCAACCGCGGCCGTGCGGGAAGATCCTCAAAAGTGCTCAATCTCTGGCGGTTCATAAAAGCAACGTCCACACCGGGCAACAAACCTGTAACTTGGACGTGCGCGGGAAGGATGGTCAGCTGAGACCATGTAGAAAGTCTTTCAAGAGTGCACGATCACTGTCGTCTCACAAAAGCGGCATCCACACTGAACAAAAAACCTGCGAAGTTACTGTGATCGGTAAGGATAACCAACCACGGCCATGCGGCAGAGTCTGCAGGAATGCTAAAGCCCTGACGACTCACAAAAACCATTACCACACCGGACAAAAAATTTGTCGGATAACCATGGTTGGAAAAGATGGCCAACCGCGGCCGTGCGGGAAGATCCTCAGAAGTGCTCAATCTCTGGCGGTTCATAAAAGCAGCGTCCACAGCGGGCAAAAAACCTGTCAGTTAACCATGCCCGGGGAGGATGGCCAGCCGCGCCCATGCGGGAAGATCTTTAAGAATGCTCAGACCCTGTCGGATCACAAAAGAAAGGCTCACACTGGAAAAAAAACATGTAACTTTACCGTGCTCGGGGACGATGACCAGCTGCGGCCATGCGGAAAGCTTTTCAAGAATGAACGATTAATGTCGTCTCATAAAAGCAGCGTCCACACCGGGCAAAGAACCTGTATCTTGACCGAGCCAGGGGAGGATGGGCAGCTGCGGCCATGCGGGAAGGCCTTTAAGAACTCTCAAGCCCTGTCGGATCACAAAAGAAGAGTTCACTCCGTGCAACAAACCTGTAACTTGACCGTGCTCGGGAAGGATGGCCAACTGCAACCATGCAGGAAAGTCCTTAACGATATGAGATCCCTGCAGGATCACAAAAGCAAAATCCACAGCGGGCAAAAAGCCTGTGACGTGGTCGTGGTTGGAAAGGATGGGCAGCAGCGACCGTGTGGGAAGGTCTGCAAAAATGCCCAAGACCTGTCGAATCACAAAAGAATACATCGAAAACGCAAGCCTGTTGATGTGAATTAGGATGACGACCTCAATCTTCAGCATTTTTCATCGTAAGCCTCTCTGACCTGCTTAATATCATCATGATGTTTGCTAGCCCAGGCGACCAACTGGTACAAAGGTTTAACGATATCGCGCCCCATTTCTGTTAACTCGTATTCCACCCGTGCCGGGACTTCCGGATAGACAGTTCTCAGCACATATCCTTCTCGCTCCAGATCTCTCAGGGTTTGTGTCAGCATGCGCTGGGAAATACCTACAATACGCGACTTCAGAGAATTAAAGCGATCGGGGCCATCCACCAGGGCAAACAGAATCAGCAACGACCACTTATCCCCGATCTGGGCGATGACCTTTCGGATCGGACAGTCCTCGCTATTATGGAACATCCGCCTTTCAGTTTGAGCTGGCTTAGCCATATCCCACCCACGCCACATTGCATAAAGATGATCGTGGTAACGATGAAAAGGGTATGAATATTATTGATACCTGGCGTTTGGAGAATGGTCCTATTGTTGAACACTGGGACTCCATTCAAGCCTTAGACGATTTTATGCGCTTTTATTCACTGATCAGTGGCGGCAACATTCGCAATGATAATGGTGTGTTTTAAGGAAGTTTTCTGGTTGAGGCAAGGAATGGGTTCCCAAGGAGACCAACAGGGTCTGAAAGCGTGGGAAGCAGAGTTTTGCGACAGCCCGGTCATATCTCCCACTTCACACTGACAGAAAAGTTCCTTCCGGGCTGGGTATAACGGTTAAGGCCCTTATAGGTGTCGGAAAGACCCCGTACATCATCCCACTTCCAGTATTTCTTGTCAGTAATATTGAAAATACCGGCAGTGAGGATCACGTCTTCAATAGGCCTGAAGTAAGCGGTCATATCAACAAGCCCATAGCCGGGTGTTGCGAACTGTTCGCCCCCTGCTTCACTCTCGTCTGAAGCAATATCGCTATTAGAGATATCGTCTTTATCTTTAGCGGCGACCAGAGTCCACATCACCTCCCCGCCCCAGTTGTCATCGGGTGAATCATAGGCCAGTCCAATAACAGCGGTGAGCGGAGCAATACTGTTTAAAGGATCGTCTTTAAATAATTCTCCCTTATCATTGGAGAAAGTACCCTGACCTTTACTCCAGGCGACCGCTGCCTTAAAACTTGTTCCAATGGGCGCCCCTATGGCCTCATCCAGCCAGAGCTGGCCCTTGAACTCAAGACCCTTGATGGTTGTGTCATCCAGATTCTGATATTGGTACTGAACATCTCTCCCAACTGTTCCAAGGGGAACCATTTCAATAAAGTCGTCATACCGATTGTAAAATGCAGTGATTTCTGCACTTCCAAGTCGCCCGTTCGCTCTCAATCCTACTTCAATAGAGTCACTTTTCTCGGGCTCCAGATCGGGATTAGGCATAACATGAATGTTCATTGGGCCGACAGGTACGATCTCTTCAAAATACATCGCAAATAAATCAGGTGTGCCAAAGCCCTGGCTGTATTGTACAAACCCGGAAAATACGTCTGTGAACTTATAAACAGCGCCCAGTTTTCCAGACCAACTGTCGTATGATTTGTCTTTATACGCTTTCTTGTAATATTGATCCGTTTCAGTTTCGGGTGAAAAGCTGTCATAACGAATGCCCGGTGTCACGATCAGACGATCGTCCAGCAGGGTTATTTCATCCTGAAGATAGATACCCAAAGAATCAACGGTCGCCAGTGGCGCATAACGACTAATGTCATTCTCTTCGCCAGCCGGATTCTTGACGTATGTGGTCTTGTTCAGGTTATTCTGCTCTTTTCTTTCCAACTCCAGTCCATAGCTGATAAGGTGATCGGACGATTTGAAGTCGAGCCACCTGGTCATCTTCAGATCCAGCTGCCAGCTGGTTTCCTTGTAGATGTAATCCTTGTTTCTTCCCTGGGTTTCCCATTTCGAAGGGGCCCCGGCCTCTACCTGCATTTCATCATAGGTAATCTGATTGGTCTCGGTTTCCTGCCAGTTCAGAGACCAATTAAGCGTATCAAAAACCGGTATGAAAGCTTCCCATTCATGGAACACGCCAAGGCGTTGGCGTTTTGTTAAGTCCTCTGCATCAAATTTGCTGTAAGGTGAAGAGTTTCCAGTGGGTTGTGCACCGACCATTGACAATAAATCGGTATCCGAGTGTAACTCCCGCCACTCGGCTGTCAGCCCCATACGATGATCGTCGTTCAATTGATACTGTAACTTGCCCAGTACGTTATTGATCCCGATATCCTTGGGGTCGGCTTCTCCCCTGGTCTCACCCTTCACATCGGCACCACCATGAGTCCGGGTTTCTTTGGCATCGCGACGGGTATAAATCAGCAGGCTTTCCAGATCATCAGTGCGATTGGCAAACGTTGCCGTTTCAGTAAAGGCACTGTCAGCAGAAGAGTATCCCCCCTTCAGTGATGCGTAGGCGTCATCATCTTCGGGATTAAGAAAGTCTGCCGGGTCTTTGGTGACAAAAGCAACAACACCGCCGATAGCATCGCTACCATGGACGGTCGATGCCGGACCTTTTAAGACCTCAACGGCCTTGATGGTTTCGAGGTCAATAAAATTTCGCTGGGAACGCAGAAACATTTTGGTGGAATCAAAGGCTTTGGCCTGATCCACTCCGTCTACGGTAATCTTGACCCGGTTGGCATCCATCCCACGAATATTGAAGCTGCCCGCACCGGTTCTGCCATCATTTGTGACGGTAACTCCCGGCTCGTAACGAACCAGGTCATCAATGTCATTGACCATTTTCTTTTCAATGTCATCCGCCGTGGTGACATCTACGCTGCTGGCCACTGAATCGAGATTCTGTTCAGTCAGGGTCGCAGACACAGTCACCTGGTCCAGCAGAGTGGGTTGTATGGACGGCAAAGCTTCTTCAGCCCTGACTGAGGCAATTGCTAATGCCAAACCGGCCAGGGCCAGATGTGTTTTTTGAATCGCGGGTAGGCTCATTGTTTAACGGCAATTCCTGAGGCTCGGGCTTCATGCTATTGATGTTGCGTTTTTCGAGTCAATGACTAACCATGACGAAAGGGACTGATGATTCAGGGTCAGTCCGGTTCATCCTGAAAATAGATCAGTTCTTTCGCAATCTGAACTCTGCCACCAAAGGCAGGTGATCCGAGAGCAATTCAGCTTTTTGGACCACTCTGGCTTTCACCAGATCCAGCTTTGTTGAATAGAACAGATAATCCAACGTCCGATCCAGACCCAACTCCTGACGGCTTCGATTAGTGAACCACTGTTGCCTTGCCTCTCCAGAAGCCTGTTGAGGTGTTGGAACAACCGGATACCTGTCGGTAAGTACGGATAACTCGGAATCTTTCTGATACCAGAACTGCTCGGAGTCATGAAGGTGCTCATACTGTCCCTGCGGAATCAAATTGAAATCCCCTCCGGTAATCCACAGGGAGCTGGCCTCCAGCTGGTCCAGCCGCTCAGCCAATTGCTTTACCTGCCTTTGCATAATATCCAGCCCTTGGGCAAAAGCATCCAGATGCGTATTAATCACCGTCAGTGACTCGGCCCCCAGATTGATTTCGGTCTCCAGCAGGGCCCGTTGGGTGGTCGCAGGATAAAGAGACTGATCAGGTAAGGCAGGAAGGTCATGCCTGACGACACTTTCTATAGCAAACCGTGAAAAAGTCAGCAGATTCACTCCACCCGGCTCTTTCCGGACATTCGGTGAGGCCCGTTCGTTCAAAAAACTATAGGCAGTGAATGTGCTGCAATAAAACCTTGCAGGCAGGGCGTCTTTGAACCACTGGATCTGGTTCATCCTGACTCTGGGGTCTACGTCAACTTCCTGAAGCAGAAGGATATCAGGGTTCTCTTCTTCAATCAGGTCTGCAACCTGTTGAAAAACAGATAATTGCTTGTCAAGAGCCAGAGCTTCGCGTTGCTGCGGGGGCTTCCATAGTTCATAAATACCTCCGGCCAGAAACTGAACATTCCAGGTCATCACCTTGATGGATTGACCGGCTTCAAGCTTTTCTGGTGTTCCAGTGCATTGAACAGAAGGTTTTGCAAAAACAGAACCGGCTCCCAGACCCAGCTTGAGTAACACAGCGATCCAAAGTAACCACGAGTGAAGCGAAGGGGTTTTCGAATCTGAAGGCATAGTTCCGCCCTGAATGGATAAACATCAGGTCGGCCTGAGTCTGCTCTCGATCAGTCTCTTATCGCCGACCCCGGATACCCAGTATAGACCGCAGTTTTCTATTGCTCTTGCAGTTTCTGTTTGACTATCGCGTTAATCCCAAACTTCAGTGCAGGCTGAACAACCTGCTTTTGGATAAAAGCATCATAGCTCTTCTGATACTTATCCATTTGCTCATCCAGCATTGCGCGGGTGTAGAGTCGTCCATTCACCACAACGGCTTCGATGGTATTGAGGGCAGCAAGGTTTGCCCCGGGATTCTCTCGATAAATGACAAAGCTGGCCTTTGCACCGGGTTTAAAGCTGACGGGTTGCCCCAGAAACTTTGCCGGGACCGTTGTCGCTGCTGCCAGAGCCTGCTCAGGACCCAAACCTGAATCGGAAAGTAACTCGATCTCCCTGATTAACGATGCCCCGGGAACGACGCCCGGTGCCATAGTATCGGTCCCGGCATGAACAGGCACACCGGCTTCATAAAGCGCTTTTACGGTAGCCTGCATTTCTTTCAATACGTTCTCAAAGGCCATAATCCGCGCTTCATTCATAAATCGGGCAGCTGTTATTCCCTCTTCTGAATCCCAGAGAGTATCCCGATAGTAATGAGGCAGAAGTTCGTTCGCTCTGTCCGCCAACATGGTTTCACGATGTTTGCTGACTATCACTCGCTCGATAGTCACCAGAGTTGGCGTAACAGCGCCTCCCTGCTCGACCAGCGCTTTAACAAATGCATTTCTGCGCTTTTCGTCCATATTCAACCATTGCATCCGACCTTCAATGTAGTTGTCCGGATTCTCTGCCGCAGGAGGAAAACCCCTCAAATGCTGTGCATCGTCCAATCTGGCTTCTGCGGCATTCATACCGTGAGGCACATGCCCAACTAGCCGCATACCGTATTTATGAGCCGCGACACGCAGTGCTTCCAGCACATCAGGCTTCACATGGTCGTATACTTTGATACAGCTGTTTCCTCGCCCGGACAGTGTTTTAACGATCCATTCGGCTTCTTCGGGCTTTTCCAGAACCAGTGCAGAATCCCAGACCGGATCAAGGCCATCAATCATACGACCGCAACTTACTATATCCGGACCGGCCAGTTCTCCTCTCGATATCAGGGTTCGAAGCTCTGAAGATTGCCCCGGCTTCATATCTCCCATGGTTCGAATCGTGGTCACACCATGATAAAGATGCAAAAAAGCAAACAGTTCATTTTGATCGGGCAGCGGCAAATGATTCCAGTGGGCATGCATATCGATCAGCCCGGGCATCACAAACAGGCCGGCGTACGGATCATTTTTATCGACTTCAGCCTTTCTGACACTGGTAATGGTCTGACCCTTAACCTCCAGACTGACCGGAGTTGTTCGCGGCTCACCCGGAATCACCAGTTCAACCTTGCTGAGTTTTAACCCCGGCTCGGGAGAAGACAAAGCAGCGGGTAACTGAATCTGTAGGGCTACAACAGCAGCCAGTGCAAGCAATAACACCATAATGAAGGACAATATTTTTTTCGTAATGCTGAATACCTTCAGAATAATTCCAAGTCTCTGTCGTTGAATATGGGTAGAAATCTCACTTGACGTTATAAAGACATTTAACAGATGCACATTAAATAGGTACACTTCGCCTACATCCCAACGACACCAAGGAATGTAGCCGTGTATAAAAAACGACAGTTACTGGCTTTAGTAATTTCCACCGGATTGACCGCTTCGGTTTATGCTGATGAAGGACGCTGGTATATCAACCCTGCGATTGGTCTTCAGAATTTTGATTCTGATCGCAATCTGGACGATGCCACCACACTGACTCTTGGGGGTGAATATCGCTTTAACGATCACTGGGCCACAGAACTGAGATTTCTCGACAGCAATGCTGACAGCAGAATTGGAGACACTGACGTCAACCAATATTACCTGGATGCTCTCTACTACTTCAAACCCATGACAGCCAAGTGGCAACCTTTTGCCATTCTGGGTGTGGGCCACGGGGAATTTGAAGGCAAGCTCAGTGACTCTAAGGAAACACAGGCCAACGCCGGCGTTGGTGTCCGCTATGCCATTAACGAGGACTGGTCACTGCGCGGGGATGTTCGAGGCATCCACGGAACCGACGACAGCACCTGGGACAGTCTGGTCAATATCGGAATCAGTTACGCCTTCGGTGGAAGTTCAGCACCTGCCCCAGCACCTGTTGAAGCCGATACCGATCAGGACGGTGTACCTGACAGTCGTGACAACTGCCCAAATACTCCAGCCGGTGCACCGGTTGATGCCAATGGCTGTGCACTGGACACCGATAAAGACGGTGTTCCGGATTATATGGATCAGTGCCCGAACACACCCGAAGGTCGCAAAGTCGACGACAACGGCTGCAAAATCGCACTGATAAAAGACATCAGCATGAAGCTCAGCGTCAATTTTGCCACCAACTCTACCGACGTAAACGGCGAGATTGATAACGTCGCCGAAGTGGTTCAGTTCCTGAAAGCCTATCCTGAAGTACCTGTAGAGATTGGAGGTTACACCGACAATAGAGGTGCTGAGGAATACAACAGAAACTTGTCACAGCGTCGTGCAGACGCAGTTCGCAACATTCTCATCAATGATTATGGTATTGCAGGCGACAGTATCACAGCCGTTGGTTACGGCGAAGATCAGCCTGTTGCCAGCAATGAAACAGCTGAAGGACGTGCCGCCAACCGCCGGGTTGAAGCCACCCTGAAGCATAAGATCGAGCAGTAGCTCTGGCGAGGAGAGTTCATTCGAACTCTCCTCTTCCAAGTGTCACCATCATGGCATCTTTTTCAGATTGTAGCGTGAAGCTAAATCACCCGTTGCCTTCTCGCCGTTCATATCCAGTTTCATTAGTATGTTTTCACCTACGAAGTATTGGTTTGGACCTGACTCGTCAACCAAGGTGACGACATTGCCCGATTTGTTCCAGGTGAATTTACCTCCAGATTTGATTGGGTCGCCTGCTTTGCCTTCATACAACTCAACCAGCGAGTAGGTGCCGTCTTCATTAAGTGTCAGTGTTGTATCGATGCCTGCACAATCTGCACAAGGAAGTTTACCCTCGTAAACGCCACTCCAATTCAGAGCATTTTGCGCGTTTTGACCAGAATCGACAAAAGTATCGGTGTTGGTCACCTGCTCTTCTTTAATTGGAGCTACATCAATTGCGTTTTCCAGATCTGTTGCTTGAGGAACGTCAACCGCAGTTGTATCCGCCGGTTTCTCGTCCTGACAGCCCGCCATGATGATCAACACACCAGTTAGCGCCAGTAGTGTCTTTTTCATTTAATTCCCCTCTAAATGAACGAGTTGACATACCAAAATGATCTCATTGCAAGTACGCCAAGGTCAGCTGTATACCTTGCTAATAGTAGACCTGTTTCCTACAACTGCGTCAGAACAAAGCAAATCATTTAAGAGTCTTCATGGCATAACTTTTTACCGGCAAGAAGGAAGTGTTGGATCAGTCCTGCCGGCAGCAGGCCAGTGAGCTGATTGAACTGAAAACCAGTGTTGCAGGACTGGAGGCCAGTACAGATAACCGGAACAATAAGGTCGGCCAACTTAAAACTGAACTGGCAAAGCTGAAGCGGGAGAATAAGACCCTGACCAGGGAGATCGGTAGTTTGCTGGCGCAGGTTAAGCAGCTGTCAGAGCAGTTGAAGAATAAGCCACAAAGGTAATGCAATATGTAATACGAGAAGTTTAGTTGAGCCTACTCGCCAGATGAAAATCATTTTGGAGTAGGCCTCGTTGAACTTTAGAACCCATGAGAAAAGGACGCTAGTGGAATAATATTCACCAGCCAGTCCAGTAGTACCTGCTCACGGAAGAAATATGAATCAAACCCCCAGAAGACATCACCCGTGCTCGTTGAAAATCTAATCCCGTGAATAAAAATTCCAGAGGACCGATCCAGCCAATCAAACCTGTTACAAAAACTTATTTGCTGCTGACCATGTATTGGATAATTACCCCAGACCAGATAGGAAGGACGGAAATATGTTGCTCGTACAACAACACCAAACACTGGCGGAATGAGTGTTACAAACATATCGAGACCTTTGCGAGATTTGCACAGTTTGACATCCTCCCCGCCGTGAAGAGGCTGTCGCAAAACTCTTCATTCTCGTCATTCCCGCGAAGGCGGGAATCCACAGTGACTCACCACCAGAACCATACTGCCCGGTGCCCCCCCTGGCCTTGTCATCCCCGAGAAGGCAGAGACCCACCGTTGGCGCTAGATTCCCGCCTTCGCGGGAATGACGACCTCAGAGCATGGGAACGAGCTGTTGGAGTTTTGCAACACCCTCTAGAAGTACGGGGTTTTACGCTCATTCGATAAATTACCACTTATATGCAAGACAGAATAAGCCAATCGAAAACTAGCAGGGAGCAAGGCAGAATGGAAACTACAACTCTATAAAAAACCTTCAGAGCAACCAGAAATATCACAATTGCGAAGACTAAATTTATATACAAATGATAATGATTTGCATTTAGTTTGTTTTTTGCCTATCATCCGACGCCATCATCACGAGCGCTTCGGGGTATTCACAGTACAGCGCTTGTGTGACTCATCCCTATAAAGAATCATCCAATAGCAGTACGCATAGGCCAACAATGACGTTTACCAAAAGTAGTCTGGCAATTGCTGTAATGGCAGTGTCTTCCGGTTTTGTATATGCAGAGAGTGCACCTCAGACTGATGCAACCCTGCTCAATCAGGTAACAGTCACCGCCACCCGATCTGAAAAAGACATCAACGATATCGCCCAGACGATTGAAATCGTAGACCAGTATCAGATCCAGCAGGAACAACCTGAGTCTGTGGCTCAAGCCGTCAAGTCTCTGCCAAACGTATCCGTCAGTGGTGGCCCGCGCGCTAATTCCCAGAGCATCAATATTCGTGGTCTGGAAGGCACTCGTGTTCTTCAGATCACCGATGGTGCCCGCCAAAACTTCTCCAACGGCCACCGTGGTACTTATTTCACAGACCCGGAACTGATGAAATCTATTGAGGTGGTTAAGGGCCCATCCAGTAACCTGTGGGGTTCAGGTGCTATTGGCGGTGTGGTTGTGCAAAACACCAAAACCGCAGAAGAAATGCTGGAACCCGGTGAAACTTTGGGTGGCTATCTATCCCAGGGCTTCCACAGCAACAATAATGAATCCCGCACCAGTGGCTCGCTTTACGGTGTGAACGACAACTTCGACTGGTTGCTCAATGGCTACTACAACGATGGTGGTAACTATGAAACAGGGACCAGCGGCGATGGGAATGGCGACGACGTAGAAAACTCCGGCTCCCGCGAACAGGGTGGTATGGCCAAACTGGGCTGGCAGCTGAATGACGACAGTCGTCTTGAGTTTAAGGCTCAGCAGGCTCAAACCAATGCCAAAGTTCCCAGCAATCCGACAACGGCTGTGGATACGGACTCCCCATTGATTATTCAGGAGTCCACCAACACCAACCTGTCTGTTGCTTATCTTTTTAATCCTGACAGTGCTCTGATCGACAGCAAGTTCCAGCTGTTTTACACCGATACTGAATTTGATGAGTATCGTATTGAAGACGAGCAGACTGATAATACCCGATACAAGACATTGGGTGCAGCGTTTACCAACGTATCAAAGCTGACTCATTTAGATTTAACCTATGGTCTTGATGCCTACAAAAACACCATTGAAACAGTTCGTGATGACTTCGGAAATGAAGGTAATCGCCCGGAAAATCTCGATGGCGAGTCCACCACTGCAGGTGCTTTTGTTCAGGCAGATGTTCCTTTGGCAGAGGCATGGACTTTGCAAACCGGGGTTCGATATGACCGCTTTGAGGCCAAGGACAACCGTTCTGACTCCGACATTGAAGAGAAGAAACAGTCTGACAACGCAGTCTCCCCTTCTGTTGCCCTGATCTGGGACACCACTGATTGGCTGACTCTGACTGCCAGTTACAATGAAGCCTTCCGCGCACCGAATATGGAAGAAATGTTCTCTACAGGAACTCACTTTGCAACGCCAGTTGGCACCAACAGGTTCGTACCCAACCCGAACCTCAAACCTGAAGAAGCGAAGAATAAGGAAATTTCAGCCCGGATGAATTTTGCTGGCCTTCTGAGTGATGATGAACTGACCATTACAGCCAACGTCTTCCAGAACGATGTAGATAACTTCATTACCCAGTTCGTTTATGATCCAAACATCTTTGGTGTTCCAACCAAAACAACCTGGAAGAATGTTGATGAAGCTCAATTGAAGGGCTTTGAGTTGGCCGGCCAGTATCGTTACCAGGATATCCAGCTCGGCCTGTCCTACGGCCAGACCCGTGGCGAAGATAAAAAGACGGGTGAATATCTGGATAACATACCGGCCGACAAAGTGGTTGCAGATGCTGCCTACCTGATGCTGCAGGGTGACCTGAAAATTGGTTCACGGTACACCTATGTCAGTGCTCAGGAAGATATTCGTTCCGATTACGATGGCCAATCCTCCTACGGCAGCTATGACCTGGTCGACCTCTACGCAAGCTATGAGCCAACTACCGGCGCTCTGAAAGGCATCAAGACCGATCTGACCGTCAACAACCTGACGAACGAGTACTACATTTCTGCCTGGGAAACACTCTACGAGCCGGGCCGTAACATCAAACTGAACGTGCGCTACATGTTCTAACCTCCCCTATGCCGGGCATCTGCCCGGCATTTCTCCCCCCTCAGATAGAGGGTGTCGCAAAGCCACTCCAGCGAGGGAACGAGTTGACTCCCGTCATACCCGACTTCATTCTCGTCATTCCCGGCTCTCGTCATTCCCGCGAAGGCGGGAATCCACACTGACTCACCACCAGAACCATACTACCCGGTGTCCCCCTGGCCTTGTCATCCCCGAGAAGGCAGAGATCCACCGTTGGCGCTGGATTCCCGCCTTCGCGGGAATGACGACCTCAGAGCATGGGAACGAGTTGTTGGAGTTTTGCGACAACCTCAGATACCAGTGAAAACACCGGACTATCTGGACAAATATCACAGCTCCAACCAGAGAAAACCTACCCGTCTATTTGAATGCTTCGGCTTTTGTCTACGCAAGGGGATGATGTCCTGATACCCCAGCCATTAACAAGTGATAAATAATAGCCCTGCAAAACGGGTAAGCGCTTTGACTTTGAATCCTTTAGCGTTTATTAGAGCGCACTAAATAAATGCGAATTATTATCATTTGATTTATTGAATACGTCTTAAAGTTGCAGTAATCTTCACTCGCCAATGCACAAGTAAACTGATTATGTCTCGAACGCTGCTACTCACATTGATCATTTCCATTTTCGTTCATATTGCAGCGGCTATCTACCATGGTCAGCAGGAAGTTGAGCAGACTAAAGTGGCTCAGGGCAGCATCAGGGCCCCCATCAGCATGACCTTTTCATCTGTGCAGCAGGCTGCTCACCAGCCCGAGCCGGAGCCTTTCAGGGATACCCCCAAACCTGTCGAGAAAAAACCAAAGCCCATCAAGAAGCCAGAGCCGAAGAAAAACGTCGTCAAGATAGCGGAACCAGAGCCGCAACCTGAAAAACCCGAAGTTAAAAAAGAACCTGAGCCAGAAAAGGTGGTCGAGAAAAAACCCGAACCGCCCAAAAAAGAAGTAGAGCCTCAGGAAGAACCTCCCGCAGAGACTCAGGTGGTCAAAACCGCCACAGAAAAGACTGAAGTAGAAGGCCTCAGCAATGCGCCTGTTTTCGTCTCCAGACCCGCTATTCGCAAGTCTGTCCCCCCCAAATACCCGCGCATTGCGCAACGAAGAAACCAGCAGGGCGTCGTAATGCTGGAGGTCGTGGTAGATATCGAAGGCCATGCAATGAACATAAAAGTGCTGGAGTCATCCGGTTTCAAGCTACTCGACCAGTCAGCCATTGCAGCCGTTGAAGACTGGGAGTTCGAACCCCAGAAGCGTAACAACCGACTGGTGGCTTCCCGGGTCCATATTCCCGTGGCCTTCCAACTGAATTAACAGCCTCTGGCTCACCCAAAATAAAAGATTTTGAAGATAAAAAACAGGTATTAATTGATGTTACTGGAACAGATCTCTTCCCTGGGACTCATGGGCTGGCCTCTGGTCATTATCTCCTGCATCAGTCTGGCTCTTATTCTGGAAAGGCTGATTACTTTTATTCTGCTGCCCAGCCTCAATAAAAAAAGCATGAAGACCCTGCTCAATGAAGTTCGCGGCTGCTCCCACTGCAATAACAGCCAGAACAAACTCTGCAAAAACCTTGTTGCCGGAAAAGGCGTTCGCAAGGGTATCGCTATTCTGTTGAGCCACAATGACTGCGAAAAAGAGATGCGTGAAGAAGTAGCAGGCCTCTGGCTCCTGAAACAAAAAAACACCCTTCATGCCTGGCTGAAACCACTGATGCTGATTGGTATTCTGGCCCCTATGCTGGGGCTGCTGGGCACCGTTCTTGGCCTTATTGGTATGTTCCAGGGAATTTCTGAAGTACAGGGTCCGGTAACACCTGATGTGCTGGCTGGCGGCCTCTGGGAAGCGATGTTCACCACCGCCTTTGGTCTGATGGTGGCCATTCCATCACTGGCAGCCGCCCATGGTTTTGGCATCTGGGCCAATCACTATGTGTCCAAACTGGAGTTTGCCCTGAATCATGCCAACCTGCTGCTGGAAGGCCTGAAAATGAACGACGACGGCATTGCTCTGAATCAGGAAACCGGCTCTTGTCCTGAGGCCGTTCCAGCATGATTCGTATTTCCGATAGCGACGAAACAAACGCCTCTTTTTCCGCAGCAGATCTGACACCGTTGCTGGATGTTGTTTTTATTGTCATGGTTTTCCTCCTGTTCACAGCCAACGTGCAAACCCTGAGTCTGCCCGTAAATCTGCCTGAAGCCAGCCGTGAAGAAGCCGCTCTGACTGAAGAGCCAGAAACACTGACCGTAAGTATTCTGGCAAAAGGTCAGCCTTGGGCACTGGAAGAGAATAAATACGACAATTTTGAAGTATTGAGTCAGAACCTTCTGGCCCGCATCAAGGAAGCGCCCGATACGACGGTTCTTGTTGCAGGTGATCAGGAAGCACCTCTGGGCAATCTGGTTGAGTTGATGACGTTTTTAAGTGAGCACGAGATCACTGCTGCACAAGTCCTTATGGAGGAGAAAAACCCATGAAGAAACTTCTGGCAACCCTGGCGGTGGCAGCCCTGCTGCCGCTCTCTTACTCCGCAATTGCAACAGTGACCGATGCTTCACATAAAGTCCCTGCAGCTGATGAAAAACGTATTGTTTCTGCCGGTAATGGCATCACTGAAATTATTTATGCCCTGGGTGCTGGAGACCAGTTGGTTGCTGTAGATCTGACCAGTAACTACCCACCGCAGGTTAACAAGCTGCCCAAGCTCGGCTACCACAAGCAGCTCTCGGCGGAGGGCATTCTGGCTCTGAAGCCTGACATGCTCATAGGCACAGACGACATGGGACCAGAAACCACCATCACTCAACTAGAAATGGCGGGTCTGGAAGTGGAATCCTATGCCATCAAAAATTCGGCTAAAAACATTCATGAGCGAATCCATTCACTGGCCAAACTGTTGGACAAAGAGAAAGAAGGTGAAGTCCTCTGGAAGTCTATTGACAGCGATCTGAAAGCTGCTAAAGAAATGGCTGACGGCAATGACAAGCCGAGAGTCCTCTTCCTGCTGGCCATGGAAGGCAGAAACCCTTCCGTTTCCGGTGCCGGTACCGAAGCCAATGCCCTGATCAAGCTGGCCGGTGGTTTTAATCCTGCAGAGGCTCAGTTCAACAGCTATAAACCTCTATCCAATGAATCGCTGTTGATCCTCGCTCCTGATGTGATTATCTATTCGGATCGCGGTCGTGGCCTCACCATGGAACAGTTGCTGGAGAGCCAGCCTGTTTTGAAACAGACGCCTGCGGGGAAAAATGCCCGTGTTATTCCCTTAGACGGTCGATTACTGCTGGGAGGTCTGGGCCCCAGAACCGGAGAAACAGCACTGAGTCTGGCCAAAGCCTTTTATCCGGAATCCTGATCACCGCCACTGAGAACAACAATGAACCCTAGTCGTAAATCGGCATTGTTGCTGATAATACTGGCAGTGGCCCTGCCAGCTATCATTGTGCTGTCTGTGGGGACCGGTCCGGTGGCCATTGCTCCTCTGGATATTATCTACATTTTTCTGGATCGACTGGGCATCACTGACAGTCAGGTATCTGACCAGACCCGTCTGATCGTAGAATCCATCCGCATGCCAAGAACACTGATGGGTATCATGATTGGTGGCTCTCTGGCCATTGCCGGTGCCGCCATGCAGGGCTTGTTCAGAAACCCGCTGGCTGATCCCAGTATCATCGGTGTATCCAGCGGCGCAGCCCTTGGAGCGGGTATCGGTATTGTTCTGGGGTCGGCGCTTTTCGCAGGATTCTCCAACCCACTGCTTATGGATTACAGCGTTTCACTGCTGGCTTTTGGCGGCGGTGTTCTTACGACCTGGATCGTTTATAAGATGGGTACCACCAACAATGGCACCTCTGTCGCTACCATGCTGCTGGCCGGTGTCGCCATCTCTGCACTGGCAGGCGCAGGTATGGGAATCCTGAATTACATTGCTGATGATGCCACCCTCAGAAGCCTGACCTTCTGGCAAATGGGCAGCATAGGTGGCGCCAACTGGAACTCGGTCCTGCTCTGTTTCACCCTTTTAGGTCCAGTTATTTTCTTGCTGTGTCGTTACGGACAGGTTCTCAATGCCATGTTGCTGGGCGAATCCGAAGCCCGACATCTGGGCATTGATGTTCAGAAAACCAAGCTGAAATTGATTCTTGTGACTGCCATGGCCGTCGGTGTCTCTGTATCGGTAGCCGGTATCATTGGCTTTGTCGGACTGGTCGTCCCCCATCTGATTCGTTTGATGGCAGGGCCTGATCACAGAACACTGTTACCTGCCTCAGCCATGCTGGGGGGTATCCTGTTGCTGGCAGCCGATATGATCGCCAGAACCGCTGTCGCTCCCGCTGAACTGCCCATTGGTATTGTCACCGCCCTGATGGGTGCTCCGTTCTTCATGTCCCTGCTATGGCAGCAACGCAAAAGGATCGCCTGATGAGTTGTCTCAAGGTTGAAAATGCCACAGTGCAGATCGGCGACAAAATACTGCTTGATAATGTCAGTCTTTCAGTCGCTCCCGGTGAAATAGTCACAATTCTGGGCCCTAACGGGGCTGGTAAAAGCACTCTGATGAAAGTCACCAGTGGAGAGCAAAAGCCTTCTTCGGGAAAGGTACTGTTAAATGGCAGAAGTGATTGGGGACTGCAACAACAAGCTCTTATGCTGGGCGTGTTACCCCAATCTTCCTCCCTGAGCTTTCCTTTCACGGTTGAAGAAGTGGTTATTCTGGGACGCATTCCCTGTGCTACAGACCGGACAGAAAATCTGGCCATCGTTGAGGCGGCACTGACAGAAGTCGATGGTCTGCACCTGCGAGATCGTCGCTACACCACCCTTTCCGGTGGTGAACGACAGAGGGTTCATATGGCCAGAGTGTTGGCCCAGATCTGGAACGAGCCGGATTTTGGCAAACGCTACCTGTTGCTGGACGAACCCACTTCAGCACTGGACCCGGCTCATCAGCAACTGACTCTGAAAATGGCTCTCAGGCAGGCTGACAAAGGTGTAGGTGTAATGGTTATTCTGCACGATCTTAACCTGGCAGCCCGTTTTTCAGACCGTCTGGTGGTTCTAAAAGAAGGGGCTATAGCAGCCCAGGGAACACCCCATGAAGTGTTAACCGCCGAAACGTTACAGGCTGTGTTTGATGTGGATGTTACGATTTCGGAGCATCCAGCTCATGGCTGCCCTTTGGTTATCAACAATTAATTTCTTTTGAGATCATTTCACAATTTCTCATCCCTCTCGAACGCCAGGATGAGAAATTGGTTTCTTTAATTTTATAAGTACCTGACTAGGTACTTAACTACGCAATTAAAAATAAGCGCACACATTCAAAAAACAGGCGCACCATAACAGCCAATACGAACTCAATAATATCTGTTGTCTCCACCCCAATTTCTAAAATATTCCTATAGCAAGCGGTCCCACTCATCCTGATTTTTTGTATGTTTACTCATGTTAGCGCGTTTGATTTTCAGCCAGTATTGCTCGTCATGGCCTTCAGGCAACGAATTTAAAAATTCAATGGTTGTTAAGGGACTAACGGCAATATTTTGATGAAGCAAACAGTGTTTGGCTATTCTTATTTGACTCTTTTCTGTGCATTCTTTCCAAAATTGATGAAAATATTCCCGATACTCTTCGAGGTAATACTTACAAAGATCAGCTTTGTAAGCTTGCATTTTAGCCAGAGGCAGGTCATCTGTTTGCAGGGATGAGATTGAGTTGTTTTGTGTACTTTCGCTGCTGACCTCAGGAATGACCTTCAAGCAATCATCATGCTCATCCGTGCTGTTGGCATTGACGCCAAAGTCTATGTATTTGTCATTGGATTCAGGGAACAGAACAAGGTTCATAACATTTAACATCAACGCCAAAACTGCTTCCCGGGTAAAATCATTTTCTTTGAGGCGATAGAGGGGACATAAGTTTTCAAATGGATGTCCTATCGACCAATTATAATCTCCTTCTTTCAGGAAGGTGGTTCTGAACTCAAAATACACATCTTTGAGATCTTTGATTTGGCTATGATAGAACTCCGGATTATTCCGGATAAAATTTATTGCATTGGCAGTACTTTTAAATTCAATGAAGAAAAGTCCATAAATGATTTTATGAAGTTGCTGTGGATAAGTTCTGATAATTTCATCAATATGTTGGGACAGAATATCCCGGCTTAAATCATCCAGCGGTGTTGAGAAATAGCATAAATAATCACTCTCACCCATCACCTCCAGCCATTTTTTCAGATTGAACTCATTGTTCTCATTAACACAGGACTGATACAGGATTTGGGAAATCTGGCGTGTACTTTCAAGTACCTCGCCATCCTTACCACCTGGAGTGTGAAACCGAACATTGTCTAATACCGATGATGAAAACCGCTCACCTTCAAAAGAACATTGTGAGAAAAAGCAACTGTCAACAATGGCACTGTTTAACCGCTCTGTATTGAATTTACATTGCTGAAATGTAATGGATGGCAGTATTGTACCCTTCATTGAACAGCCGCTGAAATCAATGCTTTCTATAGTACTCAAACTCTTCAGCTCAAAACCATCCAGGGAATCCAGCTTGCCCTCCAACAGTTGTGGGTTTTGCTCAAACAGCAACTGTATGCGCTCTTCGCCACAAGAGCTGACGATACCTTTGAGGCCTGGGTGATGCTTACTGCCTTGAGAGGTTAACTCACGGTAGAGGACTGACCAGGATTCCCGAAAAAGCTGTTCCAGCGGACGCCCGTCGGGCCAGTGGCTGAAGCGTTTTTTTAGTGTATCCAACAATTGCCGCTGTCCTTCGAGAGAACTCATCTCAAGTTTGCTCCACTCGTCAAGCAAAGACACAGGCTTGGAAAAACAGGTCTCTTGTGCCAGAGTGTGCTTAATCACACTCTGGTAGTCATGGGTTGACCGCGTAATGATTTTCTCATTACGGGCGAGGGCCTCCAGACCAGGGAATCCCCCTGAATATTGGATGGGTTCTTTATAAATTTTTGCATCCATACGGCCGAGTGTTTCAGAAGTCAGGCGCAAAGACATGGCCCCACCAGGTCTGTACCTGGAATTATCCGCCAGCTGCTCCATGACTCGGGTAAATGTGTATTCGGTGTTGCTTTTGATCCTGCGAGCTATATTCCCCGCATTGAAATCATGCGGTTTCATCCCGATCTGATGACGTCGTTCAAAGGAGCTCAGGACAGCTTCATTTTCCAGACTGATCAAAACCTGGCCATTGTTCCGTTCCCCATGCGAACAAAAGCCTAACGTGTGCCCGAGGCAGAACTGTCTGGCGGGGTCTGCCGAAATGCCATGGGGCAGACCCGGGCGGTAATGCACCAGACGTCCTGCGCGAATACGACAATGGATTTCCCAATTGAGCAATTCTTCGTCACTGAAGTTCAGCAATTCTTTAAGAAAGGCTTTTTTGTCGGTGTTTACCGGAGTATTGATATCCGCTGCCACAGCAAGGTTCATATCACCGAGGCAGCCGTGATAGTCGGCCAGGGCGTCCAGCCATTGCTCTTCCAGGTCGTTGATATCTGGCCGCTCCCCACCAATACCCAGCTCTGCCAGTTCCCTGAACAATGCTTCAACCACCGCTTTACTGTGTCCGGGAAAGGTGAGGGTGAGTTGATTTTCAAAGCTCAGGGCTTCAGGCAGGCTCGGGGGAGAAAACAGAATACTGCCACCTTCACAGACGGTCGATTCGAGTTCAACGGCTCGTACTGGTGAGGCGCTGAGGCGGGCAGCATCCAGTTGTTCCGTACTCAAATAACCGACGCTCTGGCCTGTCAGTTTGGCAAAACCGTGGCTGAATTCAGCCAGTTGTATTTTTACCTCAACCTCTTCGCCAGTTCTTGAACTGACTCGTGCAGGTAAAGCCGGGGCAGGCAGGGGCGTTTTGATGGCTGGCAGTTTTGCAATAAACGGCAAGTCGTTGGTTAACGATGCCCGACATTTGTTAGCAATGTCCTGCAGAACCATCACGGTCTGATCAATGGTATTGTGATTCTTTGCGTGCCATCGTGATTTATCTTTGGCTAATTGTCCGGCCATGCTCTCGCAATTGTTGGCCAAGCTGATCAGGTCACTGCGCCAGTCGCGGTAATGGTCGTTCGGGGCGTGCTTAGGATTATTCAGGGCAAAGTTGGTATATTTAACCCGGCAGGCCAGACGATGCAATCCCCGATCCAGGGCCAGGTTATCAGCCAGTTTATTGCCCGCTTCCCGCGACAACTTGAGGGTCATCCGGGTGATGGGTTGGCCATTGGCATCCAGTAACTGGCTGATACCGATTTGCCCGCCCCGGACATCGCGGCCTTTGACCGGCAGCCAACCGCCTCGGATACCCGCCGCCTCTATCGCCTTGTATTCCGCCATGGAAACCCTCTCACCTGCCTCCAGACTGTTGGGAAAGCGAGTGGTCAGCCAGGCAATGCGATCATGAATAGTCTGCCGTAACCAGCTGCGGTCACCGGGTAGAAAACCACTGTGTTCGATCAGTTGGTTCAGACCCTGCCAGTCAACCTGACGTAAGATATCTTTCAGGGTATGGCCCAGTAAGTCATCCTCTAATTGCGCGAGAATATCGACGCAGGGGTTGTCGATCGGCAACGAATTCATGGGCGGAGCCTGAGGGTTCCGCAGTTTATTCAGCAGCAAGGGCATGGAGGAAAAGTCATCCGTTTTCGAGGCGGGCTCTGGTTTTTCAGGACATGGATAGCGAGTCGCCATCCCGGCATAATCCCAGTGGAACATGACCGGCTCCCCTTCCGGGGTCAGTTCAATGCCCTCCCAGGCACTGTTCACCATGTTTTCGTTACCAACAATTACATTAATCAGCAATAATCTGGCCCACTGCTCTGGAGACAGAGAGCACAGCGTCGCCTCGCCGCCTTTGAGCTTGCCCTGCCATTGTTCGGGAACGGGACTGACCACATAAAAATGCCCCTGCTCCTCATGGACAAAGCTTTGAGGAACTGTGATGCCCAGCAGCCCGGCAAGGTTAGCCATTAGCAGCTGGTTGCGGGCGCTTAGCTCACAGCTCGCCGGTTTGACGGAATAAACCTGTTGGCTAACGGGGTCGTTGTAAAGCCCCGCTGGCCACCTGCTCTGGCATTCTTCCATGGCAGCAGCTTGCGGGGTCAGTTTTGCCAGAGAGAAGGACGATTCCTGTGGTTCTTTCAGCTCTCCGGTATAGGGCGTAATCAACTCCCGGACAACAGCGGACTGTTCACCTATGCTAAACAGCTGATAACTAAATGGCGAAGGATGATGCTCCCACTGCTTCTTGGTGTTTTCACAGCGGGTGGCGGCACCGATGCTGAAGAAATGTTTGCAGTTTGCCTCACTGTCCTGCAACTTGATCGGGCACCAGAGGTCACCCTGCCTGGCAATCACCTGACAGACCTCTTCGGCCAACAGGCGCCATTCTTGCTTCTGGAGATCATCCTGACAGGCAGCAAAACACTCCAGCCGATCCATGTAAAAGCGTCCTCTGACCCGCATAACATCCAGCGTATCGGCGTCATGGAGCAGACTGCGCAGGGTCTGTATCACCTCTGGCAGTTGTTCGCAGCCCTTCGGGTTATCCTTGTGGCAAATGGCTTCACCACACTGCCAGGCCAGGGACTGATCCACGCCGAAGTTACGCAAGTGTTCCCTCAGGTTGTCAGCACTGGCCCGCTCCCACTCGGGCGTATCGTTCCCATCGCCTTCACGGCCAGTGTCGTGAAACAGGCAGGTTTTGATCAGTAAGGGTATCATTTGGTCGGGAAATGCCCGCGCCAGAGGATCGCCGTGCTGTTTACGCAGTTCCAACAGGGCTACTGCCCAGATCGCCGTCCGGCAACTGTGCTGGACACCATGAACCTCGCGGGCAATGGTCTGGGCAGAAGGTGAGATGTGTGATGGGTGATAAGGCTGAAGCAAGGCTGTTTTTGCTAC
Organism: Endozoicomonas sp. 8E; assembly: GCF_032883915.1. NCBI lineage: Bacteria > Pseudomonadati > Pseudomonadota > Gammaproteobacteria > Oceanospirillales > Endozoicomonadaceae > Endozoicomonas > Endozoicomonas sp. 8E. Next base: position 6,878,329 of record NZ_CP120717.1, read on the forward strand.
CTGAGTGGATTCGATCAACGATGGATCAATGACCGGCCAATGGGCTGGCTCAGTTTCGGTTTTGCCTATTTTCGGACACTTTTCTACCGGTTCACTGGTCAGCGCTGCCAGCGATGTGCCACTGATTTTCGAGGTAATATCAGCAACGGTTACATTACGTTTATGCCCGGCCTGACAATCAATTTTGATTGCCTGATCCCACTTTTCAGAAGCAGCACCGGGGAGCATGACCTCATCACGTCCACTCACTTTCCTTGTGGCAAAAGCGACGCCTGTGTTACCACTATTGTCAGATGAAGGGATAGAACCGGCAAAAGATAGCTGTTCTGTTGTTCCACCTACTGTTTTACTGGGGAGCGAATCCATTTTTTTTAGCCCTCACTTCTGTCCTTGTGATACTGACTTTTTTGAGTCATACCGAATCCATTACAGTTTGGACAGTTTATCCAATAATTAGTTTCATCCATTCTGTGAAGACTGGGAAAAACTATAAGTACTCAGCCATACGGAATCGAATATTTCTGGCTTATTGGGCAGGTGCTCTGCAAGGCGCAACGACGGGAACATAGCAAGCTATGTGACCAGAGTTGCAACGCAGCACGACTGCATGGATGCAGGAGCTAGAGCAACGCAGGAGCAGTTGCCGCGAGTGCCTGAGCAATGAGTCAGAAAATATGATTTCGTATGGTTGAGTACTTATGTAAAGGCTGGGCAAAACTATAAGATTGGCTTCACACTCGTCGAATGGCAGGAGGTGTTCAGGTGTGACTCGAACAAGAGTTCCCACTCTTTCTGATTTTTTTTATGCTTTTCAATGTTAGCGGTATAGATTTCCTGCCAGTTTTCCTCGCCGTCTTCTTTAGACAACAAATTTAAAAATTCTCCGGTTGTTGAGGGGCTAACGGCAACATTTTGATGACGCAAACAGTGTTTGGCTATTATTAATTGACTCTTTTCTGAGCACTCTTTCCAGAATCGATGAATATAGTCTCGGTAATCTTTAAGGCAGAATCTACAGAGAAGAGCTTTATAACGTTGCATTTCAACCAGAGACAGGTCATTTGTTTCCGAACCTGAGATTGAATTATTTTGTGTAATTTCGCTACTTACCTCAGGAATGGCCTTCCAGCAATTGTCATGCTCATCCGTGCTGTTGGCATTGACGCTAAAGTCTATGTATTTATCATTGAATTCCGGGAATAGAACAAGGTTAATAACATTTAGCATCAACGCCAAAACGGCTTCCCGGGAAAAATCATTATTGCCTTCGACGCAATCGAGCTCAAATAATACTACAAATGGATCACCCATCATTTTCTTATAATTCCCTTCATTCAGGAAGATGGTTCTAAAATCAAAATACAAATCTTTAAGATCTTTAATTTTTCGATCATAGAATTCCGGATTATTACTGACAAAATTTATTGCATTGGCAGTATTTTCAAATCCTATGGAAAAAAGCCCATAAATAACAGGACAAAGTTGCTGTGGATACGTTCCGGTAATTTTATCAACATTTTGGGACAGAATATCCCGACTCAAATCATCCAGCGGTGCTGAGTACCCGCGTAGACAGTAACTTTTGCCCATCACCTCCAACCATTGTTTCAGATTGAACTCATTGTGTTCATTAACACACGACTGATACAGGATTCGGGACAGCTGACGTGTACTTTCACATACCAGGCCATTCTCATCATTTTCAGCAATAAATCGGACATTATCTAATATCGATGATGAAAACCGCTTACCTTCAAAAGAACATTTGCTGAAAAAGCCCTTTTCAATAATGGCACTGTTTAACAGCTCTGTATTGAATTTGCAGTTCTGAAATGCAACGGAACGAAATACTGTACCCTTCATTGAACAGCCGCTGAAATCAATCCCTTTTATACAATACATAATTCTATTGAGATGAAAGCCGTCCAGGGAATCCAGCTTTCCCTCCAACAACTGTGGGTTTTGCTCAAACAACAACTCTATGCGCTCTTCACCACAACCCCTGACGAGACTTTTGATGCCTTCGTCAAACTGGCTGCCTTTGCAGATTATCTCATGGTAAAAGACTGACCAGGATTGCGGAAAAAGCGTTTCCAGCGGCCGCCCGTCGGGCCAATGGCTAAAGCGTTGCTTCAGAGTGCGCAACAATTGCCCCTGACTTTTGGGAGAACTCATCTCAAGTATGTACAACTCGTCAAGCAAGGACACAGGATTGGAAAAACGGGTCTCCTGTGGCTGATTGCACTGAGTAACACTCTGGTAGTCATTGGTTGACTGCGTAATGATTTTCTCATTGCGGGCAAAGGCCTCGACACCAAAGAATGGCCCCCTGATCTGGCTGTGATTTCTATAAATTTGTGCATCCATACGGCCCAGTGTTTCAGAAGTCAGGCGCAAAGACATGACCCCACTGGGTCTGAACCTGGATTTATCCGCCAGCTCCTTCTCCATGACACGGGAAAATGTATATTCGGTGTCGCATTTCACCCTGCGTACCGAAATATGCCTGGGTGGTTCCACCCCGATCTGAGCACGTCGTTCAAAGGAGCTCAGGGTAGCTTCATTTTCCAGGCTATCGCTCAAAAACTGTCCATTGCTCCCTTTTCGCTCTGGGCGAAAGTTTATATCGTGCCCGAGGCAGAACTTCCTCGCGGGGTTTGCCTCAATACCATGGGGCAACCCTGGGCGGTAGTGCACCAGACGTCCTGCACGAATACGACAATGGATTTCCCAATCGTCGTCAATGAAGTGCAGCACCTGTTTAAGAAAGGCTTTTTTGCGGGTGTTTACCGGGGTATTGATATCCGCTGCCACAGCAAGGTTCATATCACCAAGGCAGCCGTGGTAATCGGCCAGAGTGTCCAGCCATTGCTCTTCCAGGTCGTTGGTATCCGGTCGCCCCCCATCAATACCCAGCTCTGCCAATTCCCTGAACAAGGCTTCAACCACCGCTTTACTGTGTCCCCTAAAGGTGAGGGTCAGTTGATTTTCAAAGCTCAGGGCTTCAGGCAGGTTCGGAGGAGAAAACAGAACACTGCCGCCTTCACAGACAACCGATTCGAGTGCAACGGCTCGTACCGGTGAGGCGGTCATGGGGGTGGCCTTCAGTTGTTGCGGAATCAAATAGCTGACGCTCTGGCCTGTCAGTTTGGCAAAACCGTGACTGAATTCAGCCAGTTCTACTTTCGCTTCAACGTCTTTGCCCATTCTTGAACTGACTCGTGCTGGTAAGGCCGGGAAAGGCAGAGGCGTTTCGATGGTTGGCAGTTTTGCAATGGACGGCCAGTCGGCGGCTAACGACGCCCGGCACTTGTTAGCAATGTCCTGCAGAATCATCACGTTATTCTCAATGATATTGTGATCCTTTGCGTGCCACCGTTGTTTATCTTTGGCTAACTGCCCGGCCATGCCCTCACAATCATTGGCCAGGCTGGTCAAGTCACTGCGCCAGTCTCGGTAACATCTGTTCAGGGCATAGTTGGTATATTCAACCCGGCTGGCCAGGCGGTGTAATCCCCGTTCCAGAGCCAGGTTACCAGCCAGTTTATTGCCCGCTTCCCGGGACAACTTGAGGGTCATCCGGGTGATGGGTTGGCCATTGGCATCCAGTAACTGGCTGATACCGATCTGCCCGCCGCGGATATCCCGGCCTTTGACCGGCAGCCACCCGCCACGGATACCCGCCGCCTCGATTGCCTTGTATTCCGCCATGGATACCCTCTCGCCCGCACCCAGGCTGTTGGGAAAGCGGGTGGTCAGCCAGGCAATGCGATCATGAATAGTCTGCCGTAACCAGCTGCGATCACCGGGCAGAAAACCGCTGTGTTCGATGAGCCGGTCCAGGGCCTGCCAGTCAACCTGCCGCAAGATATCTTTCAGGGTATGGCCCAGCATGTCATCTTCTAATTGCGCGAGGATATCGACGCAGGGGTTATAAATCGGCAACGAGTTCATGGGGGGCGCCTGAGGGTTCCTGAGTTTATTCAGCAGCACGGGCATGGAGGAAAAATCATCCGGTTTGGGGGCGGGCTCTGGTTTTTCAGGACATGGGTAGCGAGTCGCCATCCCGGCATAATCCCAGTGAAACATAACCGGCTCCCCTTCCGGGGTCAGTTCAATGCCCTCCCAGGCACTGTTCACCATACTTTCGTTACCGACAATCACATTAATCAGCAATAATCTGGCCCACTGCTCTTGAGACAGAGAGCGCAGCGTTGCCTCACCACCTTTGAGCTTACCCTGCCATTGTTTGGGGACAGGACTGACCACATAAAAGTGATCCTGCTCCTCATGAACAAAACTCTGAGGTACTGTGATGCCCAGCAGCCCGGCAAGGTTGGCCATCAGTAGCTGGTTGCGGGCACTTAGCTCACAGCTCGCCGGTTTGATGGAATAAACCTGTTGGCTGACGGGGTCGGTGTAAAGCCCCGCTGGCCAAGCGCTCTGGCATTCTTCCATGGCAGCACTTTTCATGGCAGCACTGTGCGAGGTCAGTTTTGTCAGGGAGAAAGATGATTCCTGAGGTTCTGCCAGCTGTCCGGTATAGGGCGTAATCAACTCCCGGACAACACCGGACTGCTCACCTATGCTAAACAGCTGATAACTGAAGGGCGAAGGGTGGTGCTCCCAATGCTTTTTAGTGGTTTCACACCGGCTGGCGTCACCGATGCTGAAGAAATGTTCGCGGTTTGCGTCACTGTCCTGCAACTTGATCGGATACCAGAGGTCGCCCTGCCTGGCAATCACCCGGCAAACCTCTTCGGCCAGCAGGCGCCAGTCTTGCCTCTGCTGATCATCCTGACAGGCCGCAAAACACTCCAGCCGGTCCATGTAAAAGCATCCTCTGACCCGCATAACATCCAGCGTATCGGCGTCATGGAGCAGACTGCGCAGGGTCTGTATTGTCTCTGGCAGATGCTCACAGCCCTGCGGATTATCCTTGTGGCAAATGGCCTCACCGCACTGCCAGGCCAGAGACTGATACACGCCGCAGTTACGCAGGTGTTCCCTCAGGTTGTCAGCACTGGCCCGCTCCCACTCCTCCGTATCGTCCCCATCGCCTTCACGACCAGTGTCGTGAAACAGGCAGGTTTTAATCAGCAGCGGCACCATCTGGTCGGGAAATGCCCGCGCCAGGGGATTGCCGTGCCGTTTACGCAGTTCCAACAGGGCTAGTGCCCAGATTGCCGCCCGACAACTGTGCTGGAGACCATGAACCTCACGGGCAATGGTCCCGGCAGGCGGTGAGATGTGTGAAGGGCGATAAGGCTGAAGCAAGGCTGTTTTAGCTACCTGAGTGGATTCAATCAACGATGGATCAATGACCGACCAATGGGCTGTTTCGGTTGCAGCTATTTTTGGACGCTTTTTTACCGGTTCAATGGGCAGCGTTTCCAGCCCTGTCTCAATTATTTTCGAGGGAATATCAGTGGCGGCTACTTTCTGCCCGACATTTCGCATGCAATGAATATTGGCTGCCTCATCCCGCTTTGCAGAAGCAACATCCGTGGGCATTAACTCTCCACTTAGAGTCACTTTTCTGGCAAAAGCGGTGCCTGTCTTATCAATATTTTCAGATAAACTTGAGCCGACAAAAGGCGCCTGTACTTTTCCTGCATTAATAGGGCGCGAATCCATTTTTTTAGCCCTCACTCATACTGACCTTTTTGAGTCATACCGAATCCATTAATGATTGGACAGTTTATCCAACAATTAGTTTCATCCATTCTGTTAAGATTGAGCAAAACTATAAGATTGGCTCCATACCTGTCGAATAGCAGAAGGTGATGAGAAGGGCTGGTAATTCAAACTCAAAAAAATCTGTTGGTTTTGCTCCATTCCCCAAATTCTTCCTCTAGCAACGCAGTCAACTCACTCTGAATTTTTATATGTTTTCCGAAGTTAGTGATATGCATGTCGCGCCAATTTTCCTCGCCGTATTCTTTAGACAACAAATCAAAAAATGCCCTGGTTGTTGCGGGGCTAACGACAACATTTTGATGACGCAAACAGTGTTTGGCTATTGTTAATTGACTCTTTTCTGAGCATTCTTCCCAGAATTGATGAATATAGTCCCGGTACTCTTTAAGGCGAAACATACAAAGACGAGCTTTGTAACCTTGCATTTCAACCAGAGGCAGGTCACCTGTGTTGCTTTGCGTGCTTGCGCTACTTACCTCAGGAATGGCCTTCAGGCATTGGTCGTGGTCATCCGAGTTATTGGGATTGACACCAAAGTCTATGTATTGATCATTGGATTCAGGAAACAGAACAAGATTAATAACATTTAACATCAACGCCAAAACCGCTTCCCGGGAAAAATCACTGCGTTTGACGGGATAGAGGATAAATAATCTATCAAATGGAGCCCCTATTGACTCACCCAGATATTTTCCTTCCTTCAGGAAGTGGGTTCTGAACTGAAAATACAAGTCTTTGAGATCTTTGATTTTGAGATCATAGAATTCCGGGTTATTTTCGACAAAATTTATTGCATTGGCAGTACTTTTAAAGTTAATGGATAAAAGTCCATCAACAGTTTTACAAAGTTGCTGTGGGTAAGTTCTTTTAATTTCATCAATATGCTGGGACAGAATATCCCTGCTTAGATCATCCAGCGGTGTTGAGTCGAAGCGCAGATAATGACTTTCCCCCATCACCTCCAGCCATTGTTTCAGATTGAACTCATTGTGCTCACTAACACACGACTGATACAGGATTCGGGAAAGATGACGTCTACTTTCATATGCCGGGCTATCCATACCATTTTCACAGTAAAAACGGACATTGTCTAATAACGATGATGAAAACCGCTTACCTTCAAAAGAACATCCGCTGAAAAAGGCATCTTTAACAATGGCACTGTTCAACAACTCTATATTGAATTTACAATTATGAAGTAAAACGGATTGCAACACTGTGTCGTTCATTGAACAGCCTCTGAAATCAATCCCGGTTAAACCATACTGTCTCCCTTCCAGCTTAAAACCATCCAGGGAATCCACCTTTCCCTCCAACAGTTGTGGGTTTTGCTCAAACAACAACTGTATGCCCTCTTCACCACAAAGCTTGACGAGATTTTTGATGCCTTTGTCAAACTGGCTGCCTTTACAGGTTATCTCATGGTAAAGGACTGACCAGGATTGCCTAAAAAGCTGTTCCAGCGGGCGCCCGTCGGGCCAGTGGCTAAAGCGTTTCTTTAGAATATAAAATAATTGACGTGTATCTTCGTGAGAACTGATCTCAAGTACGTTCAACTCGTCAAGTAAGGACAGAGGATTGGAAAAACGAGTCTCCTGTTCTTTATTAAAACGAATCAGATTGCGGTAGTCACAGGTTGACTGCGTAATAATTTTCTCATTACGGGCGAAGGCGTCCAAATCAGGGAACTTCCCGCCGACGCTGTAATTTTCACAAATTCTTGCATCGAGTCGGCCGAGTGTTGCAGAAGTCAGGATCATAGACATCATCCCTCCTTCATAATCCCGCCTGGAATTATCCGCCTGCTTCTTCTCCATGACTCGGGTACATACTTTGTCGGTATCGCATTTCATCCTGAGGTCCATACTCCACATATTCCCAAACGGTTCCATTCCGATCTCAGTGCGTCGCTCAAAGGAACTCAGGGTGGCTTCATTTGCCAGGCTATTGAGCATAACCTTTTTACTGACCCGTTCCCGGTCTGAAAGAAAGTCTACATTATGCCCGAGACAGAACTCCCGGGCGGGGTCTGCTCCTATGCCGTGGGGCAACCCCAGTCGGTAAAGCACCAGACGTCCAGCGCGAATACGACAATGGATTTCCCAATCAAGCAGAGCTTCGTCACTGAGGTTCAGAAACTGTTTTAGAAACGCTTTTTTAAGGGTATTTACCGGGGTATTGATATCCGCTGCCAGGGCACGGTTCATATCACCCAGACAACCGTGATAGTCGGCCAGGGCGTTCAGCCATTGCTCTTCCAGATCCAGGGTATCTGGTCGCTCAGCATCAATGCCCAGTTCTGCCAGTTCCCTGAACAATGCTTCAACCACCGCTTTACTGTGTCCCCCAAAGGTGAGGGTCAGATGATTTTCAAAGCTAAGGGCTTCAGGCAGGTTTGGAGGAGAAAAGAGAATACTGCCACCCTCGCAGACGGCTGCTTCAAGTTTAACGGCTCGTACCGGTGAGGCACTCAGGTAGGTAAAATGCAGTTGTTCCTCATCCAAATAACTGACGCTCTGGCCTGTCAGTTTGGCAAAACCGTGGCTGAATTCCGCCAGTTGTATTTTTGCTTCAACCTCTTCAGTGGCTCTTGAGCTGACTCGTGCAGGTAAGGCCGGGTCAGGCAGGGGCGTTTCGATTTCTGGCAGTTCTGCAATATACGGTTCGTCGGCGATTAACGATGCCCGACACTTGTTAGCAATGTCCTGCAGAACCATTAGGGTCTGATCAATGGTACCGTGATCCTTTGCGTGCCAACGTGATTTATCTTTGGCTAACTGCCCGGCCATACCCTCACAATCATTGGCCAGACTCGCCAGGTCACTGCGCCAGTCTCGGTAACGTCTGTTCAGGGCAGAGTTGGTATATTTAACCCGGCTGGCCAGACGGTGCAATCCCCGTTCCAGGGCCAGGTTATCAGCCAGCTTATTGCCCGCCTCCCGGGACAACTTGAGGGTCATCCGGGTGATGGGTTGGCCATTGGCATCCAGTAACTGGCTGATACCGATCTGCCCGCCCCGGATATCGCGGCCTTTGACCGGCAGCCAACCACCACGAATACCCGCCGCCTCGATTGCTTTGTATTCCGCCATGGATATTCTCTCACCTGCTTCCAGGCTGTTGGGAAAGCGGGTGGTCAGCCAGGCAATGCGATCATGAATAGTCTGCCGTAACCAGCTGCGGTCACCGGGCAGAAAGCCGCTGTGTTCGATCAGCCGGTCCAGGGCCTGCCAGTCAACCTGCCGCAGGATATCTTTCAGGTTATGGCCCAGTAAGTCATCCTCTAATTGTGCAAGAATATCGACGCAGGGGTTGTCGATCGGCAAGGAGTTCATGGAGGGCGCCTGAGGGTTCCTCAGTTTTTGTAGCAGCAGGGGCATGGAGGAAAAGTCATCCGTTTTCGAGGCGGGCTCTGGTTTTTCAGGACATGGGTAGCGAGTTGCCATCCCGGCATAATCCCAGTGGAACATGACCGGCTCGCCTTCCGGGGTCAGTTCAATGCCCTCCCAGGCACTGTTAACCATACTTTCGTTACCGACAATCACATTAATCAGCAATAATCTGGCCCACTGCTCTGAAGACAAGGAGCGCAACCTTGCCTCCCCGCCTTTGAGCTTGCCCTGCCATTCCCCGGGGACAGAACTAACCACATAAAAATGACCCTCTTCCTCATGAACAAAGCTCTGAGGTACTGTGATGCCCAGCAGCTCAGCAAGATTGGCCATCAGTAACTGGTTGCGGGCACTTAGCTCACAGCTCGCCGGTTTGATGGAATAAACCTGTTGGCTGACGGGGTCGGTGTAAAGCCCCGCTGACAAGGTGCTGCTTTGGCATTCTTCCATGGCAGCAGCTTGCGGGGTCAGTTTTGCCAGGGAGAAAGACGATACCGGCGGTTCTGTCAGCTGTCCGGTATAGGGCGTAATCAACTCCCGGACAACACCGGACTGTTCACCAACGCTAAACAGCTGATAACTGAAGGGCGAAGGATGGTGCTCCCACTGCTTTTTAGTGTTTTCACACAGGCTGGCGTCACCGATGCTGAAGAAATGTTCGTGGCTGGCATTGCTGTCCTGCAACTTGATCGGGTACCAGAGGTCACCCTGCCTGGCAATCACCCGGCAGACCTCTTCGGCCAGCAGGCGCCATTCTTGCCTCTGCTGCTCATCCTGACAGGCAGCAAAACACTCCAGCCGGTCCATGTAAAAGCATCCTCTGACTCGCATGACATCCAGCGTATCCGCGTCATGGAGCAGACTGCGCAGGGTCTGTATCACCTCTGGCAGATGCTCGCAGCCCTTCGGGTTATCCTTGTGGCAAATGGCTTCACCACACTGCCAGGCCAGGGACTGATCCACGCCGAAGTTGCGCAGGTGTTCCCTCAGATTGTCAGCACTGGCCCGCTCCCACTCCACCGTATCGGCCTCATCGCCTTCACGGCCGGTATCGTGAAACAAGCAGGTTTTGATCAGCAGGGGTACCATGTGGTCGGGAAATGCCCGCGCCAGGGGTTCGCCGTGCTGTTTACGCAGTTCCAACAGGGCTACAGCCCAGATTGCTGCCCGACAACTGTGCTGGAGACCATGAACCTCACGGGCAATGGTCCCGGCAGGCGGTGAGATGTGTGATGGGCGATAAGGCTGAAGCAAGGCTGTTTTCGCTACCTGGGTGGATTCAATCAACGATGGATCAATGACCGGCCAATGGGCTGCTTCGGTTGCAGCTATTTTCAGACGTTTTTTTACCGGTTCAATGGTCAGCGTTTCCAGCCCTGTCTCAATTATTTTCAGGGGAATATCAGTAGCGGTTAATTTATGCGCGGCATTGTGCCTGTCATGAATATTGTTCGCCTCAACCCACTTTGCAGAAGCAACTTCCGTGGGCATTAACTCTTCACTTATACTCACTTTTCTGGCAAAAGCATTGCCTGTCTTATCAATATTTTCAGATAACCTTGAGTCGTCAAAAGGCACCTGTTCTCTTGTTCCACCTATTGTGTTACCGGGAAGCAAATCCATTTTTTAGTCCTCACTACTGTCCTTGTAATACTGACCTTCTTGAGTCAAACCGAAGCTATTAAAGCTTGGACAGTTTATCCAGTCAGTTAGTTCCATCTATTCTGTGAAGACTGGGCAAAACTATAAGGGAGCCTGTTGTCTATTGGCAAAAGTGCAACATTGGAGAAGGCAGGCAGTTCAAACTCAATAATAACGGTTGCCTTTGCCCTACCTGCCAAAATGTTTCTTAAACAAGAGGTCCCACTCTTTCTGATTTTTTTTATGTTTTCTCATGTTAGCGGTATAGATTTCCTGCCACTTTTCCTCGCCGTCTTCTTTAGATAACAAATTTAAAAATTCTCTGGTTGTTGAGGGGCTAACGGCGACATCTTGATGGCGCAAACAGTGTCTGGCTATTGTTAATTGACTCTTCTTTGAGCATTGTTCCCAGAATTTATGAATATGGTCCCGGTAGTCTCTAAGGTGATATTTACAAAGCCAAGCTTTGTAAGCTTGTATTCCAGCCAGAGGCAGGGCATCTGTTTTCAGGGATGAGATTGAGTTGCTTTGTGTACTTTCGTTATTTACCTCAGGAACGGCCTTCAGGCAATGGTCATGCTCATCCACACTATTGGCATTGACGCCAAAGTCTATGTATTGATCCTTGGATTCAGGGAATAGCACAAGGTTAATAACATTTAACATCAACGCCAAAACCGCTTCCCGGGTAAAATCATTATGTTCGAGGCGATCGAGGGTACATAATTTTTCAAATAGATCACCTCGTATCGCCTTATAATTTCCTTTTTTAAGGAAGATGGTCCTGAATTCAAAATACAAATCTTTGAGATCTTTGATTGGACGATGATAGAATTCCGGATTATTCGAGAAAAAATTTATTGCATTGGCAGTACTTTTAAATTTAATGGAGAAAAGTCCATAAATAATATTACAAAGTTGCTGTGGATTAGTACTTTTAATTTCTTCAATATGTTGGGACAGAATATCCCGGCTTAAATCATCCAGCGGTGTTGAGCGGAAGCGTAGAAAATCACTTTTTCCCATCACCTCTAGCCATTGTTTCAGATTGAACTCATTGTTCTGATTAACACACGACTCATACAGGATTCGGGAAAGCCGCCGTGTACTTTCATACACCAGGCCTTTTATTTTACATTCAGGAAAAAAACGGACATTGTCCAATAGCGAGGATGAAATCCGCTTGCCTTCAAAAGAACATCCGCTGAAAAAGGCCTTTTCAATAATGGCATCGTTTAACAGATCTGTATTGAATTTACATCTCTGAAATACAGCGGATTGCAGAACTGTACCCTTCATTGAACAGCCACTGAAATCAATCTCTTTTAAACTATGCTTCAAGCCGTTCAGCTTAAGACCATCCAGGGAATCCAGCTTGCCCTCCAACAACTGTGGGTTTTTCTCAAACAGCCACTGTCTGCGCTCTTCACCACAACACTTGACGAGACCTTCGATCTCTCTGGCAACCATGCTCTTTTTGCGGGTTGACTTATGGGAACAGGACTGCTGAAAAAGCTGTTCCAGCGGGCGCCCGTCGGGCCAGTGGCTGAAGCGTTGCTTTAGTGTACCGAACAGTTGCCGCTGTTTTTCGGGAGAACTGATCTCAATTCTGTTCAACTCGTCAAGCAAAGATAAAGGGTTGGAAAAACGGGTTTCCTGCGACTTCTCGTGCTGAATCACACTTCTGTAGTCATCAGTTGACTGCGCAATGATTTTCTCATTACGGGCGAAGGACTCCAAACCAAAGAAATCCCCAAAAAATTGGCTGTGATCTCTATAAATTTGTGCATCCATACGGCCCAGTGTTGCAGAAGTGAAACGCATGTGCATGACCCTGTCATTTAAATATTCGGGATTATCCACCCGCGCCTCCATGATTCGGGAAAATGTATATTCGGTGTCGCAGTTCATCCTGCGCACCGAACCCATGTCAGCGATATGCCAAAGCGGTTTTATCCCGATCTGAGTTCGTCGTTCAAAGGAGTTCAGAGCCGCTTCATTTTTCAGGCTGATCACAATCTGTTCACTTTCCTGTTGCCGCTCTGCGCAAAAGTTTAACTCGTGCCCGGGGCAGAACTGCCTGACGGGGTTGACCTCAATGCCATGGGGCAGCCCCGGGCGGTAATACACCAGACGTCCTGCGCGAATAAGACAATGGATTTCCCAATCGAGCAATTCTTCGTCACTGAAGTTCAGCCATTCTTTAAGAAAGGCTTTTTTGCCGGTGTTTACCGGAGTATTGATATCCGCTGCCACGACACGGTTCATATCACCAAGACAGCCATGGTAGTCGGCCAGGGTGTCCAGCCATTGCTCCTCCAGGTCAAGGATATCTGGTCGCTCCCCACCAATACCCAGCTCTGCCAGCTCCCTGAACAATGCTTCAACCACCGTTTTACTGTGGCCTGGAAAGGTGAGGGTCAGTTGATTTTCAAAGCTCAGAGCTTGAGGCAGGCTGGGCGGAGAAAACAGAATACTGCCGCCTTCACAGACCGCCGATTCGAGTTCTACTGCCCAAACCGGTGGGGCGCTGAGGCGGACAGCATCCAGTTGTTTCGGACTCAAATAACTGACGCTCCGGCCTGTCAATTTGGCAAAACCGTGGCTGAATTCAGCCAGTTGCACTTTCGCTTCAACGTCTTTACCGGTTCTTGAACTGACTCTTGCAGGCAAGACCGGGACAGGCAGAGGCGTTTTGATGGCTGGCAGTTCTGCAATAATCGGCACATCGGCAGCTAACGATGCCCGGCACTTGCTAACAATGTCCCGCAGAATCATCACAGTCTTATTAATGGTCTTGCGATCTTTTCTGTGCCATCGTGTTTTATCTCTGGTTAACTGCTCCGCCATGCTGTCACAGTCATTGGCCAGGCTGGTCAGGTCACTGCGCCAGTCGCGGTAACGCTCTTTCAGGGCATGTTTGGGATCATTCAGGGTAAAGTTGGTATATTCAACCCGTCTCGCCAGACGGTGCAATCCTCGATCCAGGGCCAGGTTATCAGCCAGTTTATTGCCCGCTTCCCGGGACAATTTGAGGGTCATCCGGGTGATGGGTTGGTTATTGGCATCCAGTAACTGGCTGATACCGATCTGTCCGCCCCGGATATCCCGGCCTTTGACCGGCAGCCAACCGCCTCGGATACCCGCCGCCTCGATCGCCTTGTATTCTGCCATGGATACTCTCTCACCTGCCTCCAGGCTGTTGGGAAAGCGGGTGGTCAGCCAGGCAATGCGATCATGGATAGTCTGTCGTAACCAGCTGCGGTCACCGGGCAGAAAGCCGCTGTGTTCGATCAGCCGGTCCAGACTCTGCCAGTCAAGCTGCCGCAAGATATCTTTCAGGGTGTGGCCCAGTAAGTCATCCCCTAATTGTGCAAGAATATCGACGCAGGGGTTGTCGATTGGTAAGGAGTTCATGGGGGGTGCCTGAGGGTTCCGCAGTTTTTGCAGCAGCAAGGGCATGGAGGAAAAATCATCCGGTTTGGGGGCGGGCTCTGGTTTTTCAGGACACGGGTAGCGAGTCGCCATCCCGGCATAATCCCAGTGGAACATGACCGGTTCCCCTTCCGGGGTCAGTTCAATGCCCTCCCAGGCACCGTTCACCATATTTTCGTTACCGACAATCACATTAATCAGCAATAATCTGGCCCAGTGTTCTGAAGACAGAGAGCGCAGCGTCGCCTCGCCACCTTTGAGCATACCCTGCCATTGTTCGGGGACAGAACTGACTACATAAAAATGACCCTGCTCTTCATGGACAAAACTCTGAGGAACTTTGATGCCGAGCAGCCCGGCGAGGTTGGCCATCAGTATCTGGTTGCGGGCACTTAGCTCACAGCTCGCCGGTTTGATGGAATAAAACTGTTGGTTAACGGGGTCGTTATAAAGCCCCGCTGGCCAGCTGTTCTGGCATTCCACATAGGTAGCAGGCAGGTTCAGTTTTGCCAGGGAGAAGGATGATTTCGATGGTTCTGCCAGCTGTCCGGTATAGGGCGCAATCAACCCCCGGACAACAGCGGACTGTTCACCTGCGCTAAAGAGCTGATAACTGAAGGGCGAAGGGTGATGCTCCCACCGCTTTTTAGTGTTTTCGCACCGGCTGGCGTCACTGATACTGAAGAAATGCTCGCGGTCTGTGGGACTGACCTGCAATTTAATCGGATAATAGAGGTCACCCTGCCTGGCAATCACCTGACAGACCTCTTCGGCCAGCTGGCGCCAGTCTTGCCTCTGATAGTCATCCTGAGAGGCAGCGAAACATTCCAGTCGGTCCATGTAAAAGTATTCTCTGACCCGCATAACATCCAGCGTATCCGCGTCATGGAGCAGACTGCGCAAAGTCTGTATCGCTTCTGGCAAATGCTTGCAGCCCTGCGGATTATCCTTGTGGCAAATGGCTTCACCGCACTGCCAGGCCAGGGACTGATCCATGCCGCAGTTGCGCAGGTGTTCCCTCAGGTTGTCAGCACTGGCCCGCTCCCACTCCAGCGTATCGTCCCCATCGCCTTCACGGCCAGTGTCGTGAAACAGGCAGGTTTTGATCAGCAGGGGGATCATGTGGTCGGGAAATGCCCGCGCCAGGAGATCGCCGTGCAATTTACGCTGTTGCAGCAGGGCTACTGCCCAGATCGCCGTCCGGCAACTGTGCTGGAGACCGTGAACCTGCCGGGCAATAGCCTGTGCATGAGGCGCGATGCTGTCAGGTGAATAAGGCTGAAGCAAGGCTGTTTTCGCTACCTGAGTGGATTCGATCAACGATGGATCAATGATCGGCAATTTGGTTGTTTCGGTTTCAGCTATTTTCGGACGCTTTTTTACCGGTTCAATGGTCAGCGTTTCCTGTCCTGTCTCAATGATTTTCGGGGGAATATCAGTAGCGGTTAATTTATGCCCGGCATTGTGCCTGTCATGAATATTGTTCGCGTCAACCCACTTTGCAGAAGCAACATCCGTGGGCATTAACTCTTCACTTATACTCACTTTTCTGGCAAAAGCATTGCCTGTCTTATCAATATTTTCAGATAACCTTGAGTCGTCAAAAGGTGCCTGTTCTCTTGTTCCACCTAATGTGTTACTGGGGAGCAAATCCATTTTTTTAGCCCTCACTACTGTCCTTGTAATACTGACCTTCTTGAGTCATACAGAAGCCATTAAAGATTAGACAGTTTATCCAGTCAGTTAGTTCCATCTATTCTGTGAAGACCGGGCAAAACTATGAGATTGGCTCCACACCGGCCGAATGGCAACATCACCTTGGATATTGTTAAAAATGCCACATTGAGGAGGGCAGGCAATTCAAACTCAATAAAACCTGTTGTTTTTGTCCCACTCTCGAAAATGTCCCGAAAGCAAGCGATTCCACTCATCCTCATTTTTTTTATGTTTACCCATGTTAGCGAGATAGATTTCCAGCCAATATTGCTTGTCGTGGTCTTGAGACAACAAATCTGCAAATTGCTTAGTTGTTCTGGGGCTAACGGCAACATTTTGATGACGCAAACAGTGTTTGGCTATTGTTAATTGACTCTTTTCTGAGCATTCTTTCCAGAACCGATGAATACGGTTCCGGTATTCTTTAAGGTGAGATTCACAAAGAAAAGCTTTATAACGTTGCATTTCAACCATAGGCAGGCCATCTGTATTGCTTTGTGTACTTTCGCTACCTGACTCAGTAATGGCCTTCAAGCAACCGTCATGCTCATCCGCACTGTTGGCATTGACGTCAAAGTCTATGTATTGATCATTGGATTCAGGAAACAGAACAAGGTTAATAACATTTAACATAAGCGCCAAAAGTGCTTCCCGGGAAAAATCTTTGCCTGGCCCATAATCGGACCTGAAAAATTCATCAAATGGATGACCTAATTTCCCTACACCAGAATATCCTACTTTCAGGAAGACGGTTCTGAAATCAAAATAAAAATCTTTGAGATCTTTTATTTTGTGATCATAGAATCCAGGATTATTCCTGACAAAATTTATCGCATTGGCAGCATTTTGAAAATCAATGAAAAAAAGTCCAGAAATGATTTTACAAAGTTGCTCTGGATACGTTCTGGAAATTTCATCCATATGTTGAGACAGAATATCCCGGGTTAAATCATCCAGCGGTGCAGAACCCCATTGTAGACAACTACTTTTAAGCATCACCTTCAGCCATTGCTCCAGATTAAACGCATTGTGCTGATTAACACACGACTGATATAAGATCCGGGAAAGCTGGTTTGTTCTTTCAGACACCTGGCCATCTGTCCCACTTTCAGGGTTAAAACGGACATTGTCTAATATCGATGATGAAAACCGCTTACCCTCAAAAGAACATTTGGTGAAAAAGCAACCTTCAACAATGGCTCTGTTTAACAGCTCTGTATTGAATTTACATTTTCGAAATAGAAAGGATTGCAACACTGTGTCATTCATTGAACAGCCGCTGCAATCAATCCCTTCGAGAACATTCAACCTCCCATCCAGATTAAAGCCATCCAGGGAATCCAGCTTGCCCTTCAACAGTTGTGGGTTTTGCTCAAACAACAACTGTATGCGCTCTTCGCCGCAAGCCTTGACGAGACTTTTGATGCTTTCGTCAAACTGACTGCCTTTACGGGTTATCTCATGATAAAAGACTGACCAGGATTGCCGAAAAAGCTTTTCCAGCGGGCGCCCGTCGGGCCAGTGGCTGAAGCGTTTCTTTAGAATATAAATTAATTGACGTGTATCTTCGGGAGAACTGATGTCAAGCAGGTTCAACTCGTCAAACAGGGACAGAGGGTTGGAAAAACGAGTCTCCTGTGGATTAGCTGGATTATTGTGCTGAACCAAACTCTGGTAGTCAGAGGTTGACTGCTTAATGATTTTCTCATTACGAGCAAAGGCGTCCAAACCGAGGGCCCCATTAAACTGACATTGATCATCATAAATTTCTGCATCCATACGGCCGAGTGTTTCAGAAGTCAATTTCATACACACGACCCCAGCTTCATAAATCCGCTCTGAATAATCCGCCAGCTCGTCGTCCTCGATGATTCGGGTAAATGCATAACCGGTGTCGCATTTCATCCTGCGCAATGAAGCGACGGGATGGATATGCCAAGTGGGTTCCATCCCGATCTGAGTACGTCGTTCAAAGGAACTCAGGGTAGCGTCATTTTTCAGGCTATTGATCACAAATTGTTCTTCATTTCCTTGTCGATCTGCACAAAATTTTATATCGTGCGCGGGGCAGAACTTTCTGGCTGGGGTTGCCGAAATGCCTTGGGGCGACCCCGGACGTAATTGCACCCAACGTCCTGCGCGAGTACGAGAATGGATTTCCCAGGTCAGTTGTTCGTCACTGAAGTTCAGCAATTCTCTAAGAAACGCTTTTTTGCCGATGTTTACCGGCGTATATAGATCCGCTGCCACGGCAAGATTCATATCACCAAGGCAGCCATGGCAGTCAGCCAGGGCGTCCAGCCACTGCTCCTCCAGGTCGCTGGTATCCGGCCGCTCTCCGTCAATGCCCAGCCCTGCCAGCTCCCTGAACAATGCTTCAACCACTGTTTTACTGTGTCCCTCAAAGGTGAGGG
The DNA here is from genome assembly GCF_032883915.1 of Endozoicomonas sp. 8E. Lineage (NCBI taxonomy): Bacteria > Pseudomonadati > Pseudomonadota > Gammaproteobacteria > Oceanospirillales > Endozoicomonadaceae > Endozoicomonas > Endozoicomonas sp. 8E. Next base: position 6,896,627 of record NZ_CP120717.1, read on the forward strand.
TCAGTTGATTTTCAAAGCTCAGGGCTTCAGGCAGGTTCGGAGGAGAAAACACAATACTGCCGCCTTCACAGACCACCGATTCGAGTTCAACGGCTCGTACCGGTGAGGCACTCAGGTGGGTAAACTTCAGCTGTTCCGGACTCAAATAACTGACCTTCTGGCCTGTCAATTTGGCAAAACCGTGGCTGAATTCAGCCAGTTCTACTTTCGCTTCAACCTCTTCGCCAATTCTTGAACTGACTCGTGCAGGAAAGACAGGGGCGGGCAGTGGCGTTTTAATGGCTGGCAGTTTTGCAATGGACGGCCGGTCGGCGGCTAACGACGCCCGGCAATTGTTAGCAATGTCCTGCAGAATCGTCACGGTGTTATCAATAGTATGCTGGTTCTTTGCGTGCCATCGTGTTTTATCTCCGGTTAACTGCTCTGCCAGACCGTCACAGTCTTTGGCCAGGCTGGTCAGGTCACTGCGCCAGTCGCGGTAATCGTCATTCAGGCGACAGTGGATATATTTAACCCGGCTGGCCAGACGGTGCAATCCCCGCTCCAGGGCGAGGTTATCAGCCAGTTTATTGCCCGCCTCCCGGGACAACTTGAGGGTCATCCGGGTGATGGGTTGGCCATTGGCATCCAGTAACTGACTGATACCGATCTGCCCGCCCCGGATATCCCGGCCTTTGACCGGCAACCAACCGCCGCGGATACCCGCCGCCTCTATCGCCTTGTATTCCGCCATGGATACTCTCTCACCTGCCTCCAGGCTGTTGGGAAAGCGGGTGGTCAGCCAGGCAATACGATCGTGAAGGGTCTGTCGTAACCAGCTGCGGTCACCGGGCAGAAAACCACTGTGTTCGATCTGCCGGTCCAGGGCCTGCCAGTCAACCTGACGCAAGATATCTTTCAGGGTGTGGCCCAGTAAGTCATCCTCTAATTGTGCAAGAATATCGATGCAGGGGTTATAGATCGGGAACGAGTTCATGGAGGGCGCCTGAGGGTTCCTCAGTTTTTGCAGCAGCAGGGGCATGGAGGAAAAATCATCCGGTTTCGAGGCGGGCTCTGGTTTTTCAGGAGACGGATAGCGGGTCGCCATCCCGGCATAATCCCAGTGGAATATGACCGGCTCCCCTTCCGGGGTCAGTTCAATGCCCTCCCAGGCACTGTTCACCATACTTTCGTTACCGACAATCACATTAATCAGCAATAATCTGGCCCAATGTTCTGGAGACAGAGAGCGCAGCGTCGCCTCGCCGCCTTTGAGCTTACCCTGCCATTGTTTGGGAACAGAACTGACTACATAAAAATGGCCCTGCTCTTCATGGACAAAACTCTGAGGTACTTTGATGCCCAGTAGCCCGGCGAGGTTGGCCATCAGTAGCTGGTTGCGGGCACTTAGCTCACAGCTCGCCGGTTTGATGGAATAAACCTGTTGGCTGACGGGGTCGGTGTAAAAACCCGCTGACAAGGTGCTGCCTTGGCATTCTTCCATGGCAGCAACTTGCGGGGTCAGTTTTGCCAGGGAGAAAGACGATACCGGTGGTTCTGTCAGCTGTCCGGTATAGGGCGTAATCAACTCCCGGACAACACCGGACTGTTCACCAACACTAAACAGCTGATAACTGAAGGGCGAAGGATGGTGCTCCCACTGCTTTTTAGTGTTTTCACACAGGCTGGCGTCACCGATGCTGAAGAAATGTTCGCAGTTTGCATCACTGTCCTGCAACTTGATCGGATACCAGAGGTCACCCTGCCTGGCAATCACCCGGCAGACCTCTTCGGCCAGCAGGCGCCATTCTAGCCTCAGGTAATCATCCTGACAGGCAGCAAAACACTCCAGCCGATCCATGTAAAAGCATCCTCTGACCCGCATGACATCGAGCGTATCGGCGTCATGGAGCAGGCTGCGCAGGGTCTGTATCACCTCCGGCAGATGTTCGCAGCCCTTCGGGTTATCCTTGTGGCAAATGGCTTCACCACACTGCCAGGCCAGGGACTGATCCACGCCGAAGTTGCGCAGGTGTTCCCTCAGGTTGTCAGCACTGGCCTGCTCCCACTCGGGCGTATCGTTCCCATCGCCTTCACGACCAGTGTCGTGAAACAGGCAGGTTTTAATCAGCAGGGGTACCATATGGTCGGGAAATGCCCGCGCCTGTGGGTCGCCGTGCTGTTTACGCAGTTCCAACAGGGCTACAGCCCAGATTGCTGCCCGACAACTGTGCTGGACACCGTGAACCTCACGGGCAATGGTCCCGGCAGGCGGTGAGATGTGTGATGGGCGATAAGGCTGAAGCAAGGCTGTTTTCGCTACCTGGGTGGATTCAATCAACGATGAATCAATGACCGGCCAATGGGCTGCTTCGGTTGCAGCTATTTTCAGACGTTTTTTTGCCGGTTCAATGGTCAGCGTTTCCAGCCCTGTCTCAATGATTTTCGGGGGAATATCAGTAGCGGCCAGTTTGTGCCCCGCCTTGTGCCAGAAATCGTTATTGTCCGCGTCAACCCACTTTGCAGAAGCAACTTCCGTGGGCATTAACTCTCCACTTATACTCACTTTTCTGGCAAAAGCGGTGCCTGTCTTATCAATACTTTCAGATAACCTTGAGTCGTCAAAAGGCACCTGTTCTCTTGTTCCACCTATTGTGTTACCGGGGAGCAAATCCATTTTTTTAGCCCTCACTACTGTCCTTGTAATACTGACCTTTTTGAGTCAAACCGAATCCATTAAAGCTTGGACAGTTTATCCAGTCAGTTAGTTCCATCCATTCTGTGAAGATTGGGAAAAACTATAAAAATACCTGTCGAATGGCAGGAGGAGGGCAGCCAATTTGAACTCAATAAAGTTTCTTGTCTTTGCTCCATTCCCCAATTTCTTCCACAAGCATCGGACGCCACTCTTCCTCAATTTTTATATGTTTTTCCATGTTAACAAGATAGATTTTCAGCCAATTTTTCCCGTCGTGTTCTTTAGACACCACATTTAAAAACTCCCTGGTTGTTAAAGGACTCACGATAACATTTTGATGAAGCAAACAGTGTTTGGCTATTGTTAATTGGCTCTTTTCTGAGCATTCTTCCCAGAATTGATGAATATACTCCCGGTACTCTTTAAGGCGAAACATACAAAGACGAGCTTTGTAATTTTGCATTTTAACAAGAGCCAGGTCATCCGTGTTGTTTTGTGCACTTTCACTATTTACCTCAGGAATGGCCTTCAGGCAATCGTCATCCGCGCTATTGGTATTGACGCCAAAGTCTATGTATTGATCATTGGATTCAGGAAACAGAAGAAGGTTAATAATATTTAACATCAACGCCAAAACCGCTTCCCGGGAAAAATCATTGCGCTCGACACTATGGAGAGGAAATAGTCTTGCAAATGG